>PLRU01000022.1:34804-45989 GCA_003164045.1 Candidatus Lustribacter telmatis | reverse complement strand
TGCTGGACGATCGATTGTCCGCCATAGATCGGCACGACGCGGACGCTCGAACCACGGGCGTATTTATGCACCGCTTCGGCAACCTGCATCGCGAGTTCGCGCGTGGGAACGAGGATCAAGCCGCGGACGGCGCGGTCGCCGTCGGCCGGTTCGCCGAGCCGGTGAAGCAGCGGCAGCGCAAAGGCGGCCGTCTTACCGGTACCGGTCGCAGCCTGGCCCAACACGTCGCGACCTTCGAGCAGCGGCGGGATCGCTTCACGCTGAATCGCCGTCGGTTCTTCGTAGCCGAGTGAGGTAAGCGCGGCGATCAGGCGCTCGTCGAGGCCCAGTGACGCGAAGCCATCGGGCGTTGGGACATCAGATTCCATCCGGACAACCTTCTGCAAATGCACCGGGAACCCGTTGCCGGAGTTGCCAACAAGCGTGGCATGAAGTTCGTTGCGTTTCGCCTGCTCGCGGCAATGGTAATCATGGGATTGTTTGCCGCACCGGGCGTTGCGGCCGATCCCGTAAAGATCACTGTCGCCCTTATTCCCTCCGAGTCGGCAGCGCAAGCATACTACGCGCAAGACCTGGGCTATTTCAAAGCGGCCGGACTCGACGTGACGTTTGCGCCGTTCCCCGGCAGCCCGCCCATCATTGCAGCGGTTTCATCGGGCGCAGCGGACATCGGAAATTCCGTTGTCGGCTCGGCGGTCGCCGCGCGTTCGCGCGGCATCACGGTGAAGTTTTTCGCGCCGGCCGGCCTGTATCTCTCGACCGCGCCGACCGCGCGGCTCGTCGGCCTCAAGGGCGCGGCGATTCACACCGGCGCCGATCTCGCCGGGAAGGTCGTTGCGGTGACCGGTCTCGCCGACCTCACGTACTACGCAACGAAGCAATGGGTCGAAGCGAGCGGCGGCAATCCGAGCGCCATGAAATTCATCGAACTCTCAGAGCCCGAGATGCTGCCCGCACTCAAAGAACACCGCATCGATGCCGGTATCTTGATCGAGCCGTTCATTGCGGCGGCCGGCGATGACGTGGCCTCGATTGCGACGATCGATGACTTCGTGGCGAAGCGGTTCCTCGCCACAGGCTGGTTCGCAAGCGACGCGTGGCTCGCCGCACATCCGGACATCGCGGCGAAGTATGCTGCCGTCATGAAGCAGACCGCCGAGTGGGCGAACACGCATCACAAAGAGTCGGCCGCGATTCTGCTCAAATACACGAAAGTGTCGCCCGAGATCGTTGCCCGCATGCAACGCGCCACCTACGGAACGGTGCTCGATCCGGCCCTTCTTCAGCCGGTCATCGACAACGCTGCGAAATACGGCAGCTTCCCGCGCCCGGTTACCGCCGCCGAGCTGCTCTGGACGCCCCCGGGAAAATAGCCTAAGCGCCCTCGAGCGGCGCATAATATCACTAAATCGTGTATAATCGGGGCTAATGAGCACCGCGGGACGTCAAACGTCCGGGGAACGCTTCTTCTTGCCGGACGATCCGCTCATCGCGGACTTCGTCGCGGATTTATTGCGCAAGAACCGCTCCGCCCGGACGATGGAAGCCTACGCCCGCGACCTCGAGCACTTCGGCCGCTATCTCGCCGGCGATACGAAGGCCCGCGTGGCGGCCGAAGTCACGCCGGCCGCGCGGCTCTACCCGAAGCTGCGTGACGCGAGCGCCAGCGATATTCGCAAGTACGTGCTGTTCCTGATGATGGAGCGCCGCTACAAGGTCGTGGCCGTTCGCCGCAATCTGAGTACCTTGCGCACGTTCTATACCTTTCTGCGGCGCGAAGGCATGCGCACCGATCAGCCGGCGCTCGACGTGGAACTGCCCAAAGCCGAGCAGCGCAAACCCAAAGTGCTCCGGATGCCCGAAGTCGCTACGATCATCAAGACCCGCGTCGAGCGGCCGCGCGGCACGGCGCTCGCAACGCGCGACCGCGCGATTCTGGAATTGCTGTACGGCAGCGGCATCCGGCGCGCCGAGCTCGCCGACCTCAACCTCGACGACGTGGACTTCGGGCAACGCGTCGCGATGGTGACCGGTAAAGGCAACAAGCGCCGCATGGTGCCGCTAACCGAAGCCTCCGTGATGGCGATGCAGTCGTACCTCCACGTGCGCCCGGCGTCGAACGACCGGGCCTTCTTCCTGAGCAATCGCAACGCCCGGCTCTGCCTGCGCCAGGTGTGGAAGATCGTCAAAGATTATGCCGCGCAAAGCGGGATCGATCGTGCGACGACGCACGCCATGCGCCACTCGTTCGCCACCCACTTCATCGAAGGCGGGGGCGACGTGTCGTCGCTCCAGCGCTTACTCGGCCACGCCAATATCTCGACGACGCAGATCTACATCGACCAGTCGATTGCCCATCTCAAAAAAGCCTTCGATGCCGCCAACCCGCGCGACAAGGACGAGTTCGAAGACGCGATGCGGGACGCGAAGTAGCGCCCCGCCGTCGTCTACTTGGGCGTGAAGATCAGTTCTTGCGCCGGGAACGAACCGTCGAAGATCTTGTAGTGGGCCGATGCGTCGATGGTCGGTTGGAACTGGCCCGCATTCAGTGTCGTCGCATAGCGCGCCCGCACCGTTTGCTTCACCATCGCCGGATCGAGCTTGCCGTATTTGGCCAGGATCTCCGCCGACTTCGCCGGGTTCGCATTCGCCCAGGCGCCGGCTTCGCGAATGGCAGCCGCGAAGCGGGCGACCAGCGCGGGATGGGCCTGGGCCCACGAACTCGATGTAAAGTAGGCGGTGATCAAATATCCATCGCCCAGGGCATCCATGATGTTGGAAAAGAAACGCGTGTCGTTCTTCGATTGAGTGATGAAGGGCTCAACGCTGAGCGTCGCGTCGGCGCGGCCTTGCTCCACGACGCCGGCCGCTTCCGCGAAGGGCACCTCGATGTACTTGATGGTCGATGAATCGCCGCCGTTTTTATCGACCCACGCGTCGGTGAGAACTTCGCCGATGCCGCGCAGCGGATTTGTCGCCACGACCTTGCCATTGAGATCTTTGGCCGTGCGCAGCGGCGAGTTCTTCGCCACGATCAGCACGTTGGACGGCGCGCTGTTGAGGTTGTACGCGCCCGGGGCGATGACCGTGAGCGGTACGCCCTTCTTGTGCGCGCTTTCGATCGTGATCACGTTGCCGACGCCGATATCGATCGAGCCGGACGCGACGCCGGCCGTGATGGCGCCGCCGTTACCGAGCGGCGTCAGGGTCACGTCGATACCGGCCTTGTCGAACAAGCCCAAATCGTAGGCGTAGAGCACTTCAGCGGTCGGATCTACCGGCGGGAACGCCACAGTGATCTTGTCGCGCGTTTGCGCGAGCGCAGGCGCCGCGCCGATCAACAGCGCGAGACTCATCAGGATCATCCGGAAACGCTTCACTGTAGTCCACCTCATCGCGGCAATGTATTTCGCCGGAGCGTTACGTTGCGGGCAATAGGTTTCCTGGCCGGGGCTATTTCCCGATCGTGCCGCCGGGCTTGCTGATCGCGAACCAAGCATCTTTGTCCGGATCCCAGCGTTCCATGATCACCCAGTTTTCCGAGACGCCGCGCTGAGGCGTTGCGATGAAGTTGTAACGCCCGAGCGCCCCGGCCCAATCTTTCGTGCCGGCAACATCGGCACGCAGTTGCTCCGGCGTTGCGGCGAGACCGCGTTTCTCGAGAACCTCGGCGAGCAGGCCGATCGGATCCCAGGCAACTGCCGCCAGCAAATCGGGCCGCCCTCCGCCCGCAGCTTTGAACGCTGCCGTGAAGCGTGTGACGGCAGCGCGCACTCCGGGATCGGTAAGCTGCTGCGGCACGAGCGCGGGCGAGCCCGCAAAGAGCAGCTCTTTCGGCATGTACGCCTTGTACGATTCCATCTGCGTGTACGACATATTGCCCGGCGACGTGACCAGCGGGATGTCCAACCCGACGTTCTGCATGCCGCGCAGCACGGTCGCGATGGCGCTGCCTGTCGTGAAGGCGATGAAAGCTTGGGCGTCTGCGGCTTTGATGCGCGAGAGCTGGGCGTCAACGCTAATGTCGGTAAGGCCGTAGTGTTCGTAGGCAACGAACGACATCCCGGCATTTTGAAATTCGGGAAGCTTGATCAACGTCTGCAAAATCTGGTCGGCATCTTGGCCGGATGCGTCGGTGCCGTTGATCACGGCGATCTTCTTTAGTCCGCGCGCCCGCAGATAGCGCAGCGATACGGCGAGAATTGCGTCGGATGAGTAGAGGGCGGAGAACTGATAGCTGCCGGGCACCGGGTGGATCGAGGGCGTCAGACAGTAATTCAACGCGGCGTTCCCGACAAGCGCGCCGGTCGCGCGGCACGTCACCGCCGGTCCGCCGTCGAGGACGATTGCCGGGTGTTTCTGAAGCGCTTGGCTCATCAATTGCACGGCGATCTGCGGATTCGTTTGATCGTCGCTAACAATGACGTGCAGCGGACGGCCTTTGATGCCACCGGCCCGGTTGATGTCATCCTCAAAGACGCGCAGCGCTTCGGCCTCTTGGTTGCCGAGGAATGCAGCGTTACCGGTGGTCGGCAGCACGGCGTAAATTTCGTAGGGATCGCCGGCCGCAATGGCGCGGGGCGACAGACCCGCCAGCAGCAGCGCCGCGGCGAGCGTCGCGATGAGTCGACGCGGATGCATTACGTCTTCGGCGTCTCCAAGTGGCCGCCGAAGCCGAAACGCATCGCGGAGAGGACTTTGTTTTGGAAATCGGCTTCGCCGCGCGAACTGAAGCGCGCGTAGAGCGATGCAGTGAGCACCGGCGCAGGCACCGCTTCATCGATCGCGGCCTTGACCGTCCAGCGGCCCTCGCCCGAATCGGAAACGCGACCGGCGAACTTCGAGAGGTTCTCATCGGTGACGAAGGCCTGGGCCGTGAGATCGAGCAGCCACGATGCGACGACGCTGCCGCGGCGCCAGACTTCAGTGATCTCGCCGAGGTCGAGGTCGTACTGATAGTGTTCGGGGTCGCGCAACGGCGTCGTTTCCGCGTCGTGTTCCGCGCCCGTCTTCTTCCCGATATTCGCCGCCTTCAGCACGCCGAGGCCTTCCGCGTAGGCGGCCATCATGCCGTACTCGATNNCGTTGTGCACCATTTTGACGAAGTGTCCGGCGCCGCTCGGCCCGCAATGCAGATAACCGCGTTCGGCAGTGCCTTTATTTTCGGGCCGTCCGGGCGTTCGCGCAACGTCGCCCATTCCCGGTGCTAGCGTATTGAAGATTGGATCGAGCCGTTTCACCGTCGCGTCGGGTCCGCCGATCATCATGCAATACCCGCGCTCGAGTCCCCATACGCCGCCCGACGTTCCCACGTCGACGTAGTCGATGCCCTTCGCGGCCAATTCCTTGGCGTGGCGGATGTCGTCGATGTAATACGAGTTGCCGCCGTCAATGATGCAATCGCCCTTATCCAGCAGGGGGATGAGTTCGTTGATGCTCGCATCGGTCACGCCCGCCGGCACCATCAGCCAAATCGACCGCGGCTTATCGAGCTTGCTCACGAAGTCTTGGAGCGCGGTCGCACCAGTCGCGCCTTCCTTGCCGAGGCCCGAAACGGCATCCGCGCTACGATCGTACACGACGCAGGTGTGTCCGCCGCGCATCAAGCGCCGCACCATGTTGGCGCCCATGCGGCCGAGGCCGATCATCCCGAGTTGCATTAGTTCTCCTTTTGCGTGCGGTAGCGGCGAATAAGAGCGTTGGTGGAGCTGTCGTGCGCGAGCGGCGCGCCCATCTCGCCCTGCGTTGCGTCGAGTTCGGGGATGATGTTCACAGCGAGCACTTTGCCGAGTTCGACGCCCCACTGATCGAACGAGTCGATGTTCCAGATCACGCCTTGCACGAACACGCTGTGTTCGTAGAGCGCCACGAGTTTACCGAGTGCCGCCGGCGTGAGTTCGTCGACCAGCAAGGTGTTCGACGGCCGATTGCCTTCAAATACGCGGTGCGGCACGAGCCAGTCGGGCGTGCCTTCGGCTTTTACTTGGTCGGGCGTCTTGCCGAACGCCAGCGCTTCGCCTTGCGCGAACACGTTGGCGATGAGGATGTCGTGATGCGCTCCGAGCGGGTTTCGCGTTTTGATGAACGCGATGAAGTCGCACGGAATCAGCCGCGTCCCTTGATGGATCAGCTGATAGAACGAATGCTGGCCGTTCGTGCCGGGCTCACCCCAGTAGATCTGGCCCGTCTCGTGCTCGACGGCCTTGCCGTTCAACTGCACGTGCTTGCCGTTGCTCTCCATCGTCAGCTGCTGGAGGTACGCCGGAAAGCGCTTGAGGTATTGTTCGTAGGGCAGCACGGCGACCGTTTGCGCCCCGAAGAAATCGTTATACCAGAGCGAGATCAGCCCCATCAGCACCGGCAAATTGTCGGCAAACGGCGTCGTGCGGAAGTGATCGTCCATCTCGTGGAAGCCGAGCAGCATCTGCGTGAAGTGTACCGGCCCGATCGCGAGCATCGTCGAGAGACCGATCGCCGAATCCATCGAGTAGCGGCCGCCGACCCAATCCCAGAAGCCGAACATATTGGCGGTATCGATGCCGAACTTCGAGACTTCCGCCGCGTTGGTCGAAACGGCGACGAAGTGCTTCGCCACCGCAGTCTCATCGCTTTTCAGCTTCCCGAGCAGCCACGCGCGTGCGGTGTGCGCGTTCGTCATGGTTTCGAGCGTGGTAAACGTTTTCGATGAAATGACGAACAGCGTTTCAGCCGCGTCGAGGTCGATCACCGCTTCCGCAAAGTCCGTTCCGTCGATGTTCGAGACGAACCGGAACGTCATGTCGCGCCGGCTGTACGAGCGCAACGCTTCGTACGCCATCACCGGACCGAGATCCGATCCGCCGATGCCGACGTTGACCACGTTGCGAATGCGCTTGCCGGTATGTCCCTTCCACTCACCGCTGCGGACGCGGTCCCCGAAGGCGGTCATCTTGTCGAGCGTCGCGTGCACTTCCGGCACGACGTTCTTTCCGTCGACGAGGATCGATGCATCGGCGGGCGCGCGCAGCGCGACGTGCAGTACCGCGCGATTCTCCGAGACGTTGATCTTTTCGCCGGTGAACATCGCCTCGATGCGACCGCGCAGGTTCGATGCTTCCGCCAAGTTCAACAGCAGCTTGATCGTTTCGCCGGTGACGCGGTTCTTCGAATAATCGAGGAACACGCCCGCCCCTTCGGCGTTGAGGCGTTCGCCGCGCTCCGCATCCTTGGCGAAGAGCTCGCGCAAATGCGTGTCGCGGACCGTGGCGTAGTGCGCTTCGAGCGCAGACCACGCGGAGTGATTGTCAGGCGCGTCCATTGGGAGTCCCGCTTTCGTCGTAAGAGGCCGATGCCTCCCGCGTGCTATCTTAAAGTGATGCTAAGGCCGGGCCCGGTAATCGCGCTTACCGCAGCAACGTTTGCGGTCGGACTCGGCGAGCTGGCCGTCGCGGGTATCCTGCCGCCGTTGGCGGGCGATCTGCGGGTGACGATTCCCGTGGCCGGGCAATTGATTGGTTTCTACGCGCTGGTCTTCGCCGTCCTGACGCCGCCGCTCGCCGCGATCTTCGGCGGAGCCCGGCGCAAACGCGGCCTCCTGATCGGGCTCGCCGCGGTCGCGCTGGCGAACGTCATCGCAGCGGCGGCGCCGAATTACCTCATCTTGCTCGGTTCACGGCTTCTTGCAGCCGCGGGTTCGGCGCTCGTCAGCCCACTGGCCCTGAGCCTGATCGACGACGTGGTGCCGCTCGAACGGCGCGGACGCGCGCAAGGTATCGTGTTTGCCGGGTTTAGCGTGGCGATGACGGTCGGCGTCCCGCTCGGCGCGCTCATCGCGGACCATTTCGGCTGGCGCTGGGTCTTCGCGGGGATCGCCTTCGCATGTGTCCTGGCGGCGCTGCTAGGCGGGCGTCTGCGGATCGCGCAGCCCGCCGCGGCGACGCCGGCGTGGACGTTTGCACGCAGCGGTTTGACGCCGGCCGTGATCCGGCTGCTGACGATTTCGTTTTTGATCCTGGCTGCCCAGTACGCCGTGTTTACCTATCTGCGGCCGTATATCAGCGAGACCGGCGGATACGGCGTCGGTGCGAGCGCGTTCCTGCTGTTCTTGCTCGGCGCGTTCGGCATCGTCGGGAACATCGTGGGCGGACTTGCGTTCGATCGCTGGGGTGCAAAAAAGACCATCGTTGCGTGTGTGACGGCGAACATCGTGCTCTTCGTGGCGTTGCGGTTTTTGCCGGGTCCATTGCCCGTCACCGCTGCGCTCTTCATACTGTGGGCGATTGCATCGTGGGCCTATTCGCCGTCGGTCAACGTGGANNGGCGGCTCGGCCCTCGGCGGTGTCGTGATCGTCACCAGCGGAATCGCGAACGTCGTGCTGCTCGGCGCGCTGCTGCTCGTGCCCGCGCTCGTACTCAGTGCGACGCTGCCAGCTCGACGGCAATCGTCGCCGCCAAGCGTGCATTACTCCTGATCAGCGCGATGTTCGTGGTTAGGCTGGCACCGCCGGTGAGCGCGAGCAGCCGGTCGAGCAGAAACGGCGTCACCTCTTTGCCGGAAATATGCGCAGCCACCGCATCGGCAACGGCCGTTTCGATGTGCGCGCCGATAACGTCGGCCGGAATTTCGTCGGCCGCATCGACCGGATTTGCGATCAGCGTTCCGCTCGAGTAGCCCAGAACACGCTGCGTGCGAATGGCGCCCGCGATCTCGACCGCAGAATCGAGCCGGATCGGCGCGCGCAGTCCGCTCAGCCGGCTCCAGAATGCGGGGAACACGTCGCTGCGATAGCAGATCACCGGCACGCCGCGCGTCTCGAGTACCTCGAGCGTCTTCGGCAAATCGAGCAGCGCTTTCGCGCCGGCGCACACGACGGCGACGGGCGTGCGTCCGAGTTCATCGAGGTCGGCAGAGATGTCCAGCGTCGTCTCGGCGCCGCGATGGACGCCGCCGATGCCGCCGGTTGCGAACACGCCGATGCCCGCGAGCTCCGCGCAAATCATCGTTGCGGCCACCGTCGTTGCGCCGGGTGCGCCGCTGGCAATGGTAAACGGCAGATCGGCTCGGCTCACTTTGCGCACGCCGTGCATGCCGGCGAGCGCCCGGATCGCATCGGGTTCGAGGCCGACGCGGATGCGCCCATCGACGATGGCAATCGTTGCGGGTTCCGCGCCGCCTGCGCGTACGAGCGCCTCGACCTCGAGCGCGGTCTCGACGTTTTGCGGATACGGCATGCCGTGCGTGACGATCGTGGTTTCAAGCGCCACGACGGCGCCGCCGCGTGCGAGCGCCGCCGCGACGCGCGGAGCGACCTCCAAAAGACCGGCGAGTTCTTGCATTAGGCGCGCACCGCGAAACGCGCGCGCAGCGCGTTGACGGCGGCGACGTCGAGCGCCCTCGATACCGTCGCCGGCGATTGGATCGTCAGCAGCGCAACCAGCGTGCCGGTACCTACCGCCTCGGCGAGCGGTTCGCCGTTCAAGAGACCGAAGAGCGTGCCCGCAATAAGCGCATCGCCGGCGCCGGTAACGTCAACCGGCGTGGCGCGCGGGACGGGAATTTCTGCGATACCGCCGGCGGCTGCGACCAGTACGTCCCCTGCGCCGCGGGTGAGCACGACGGCCGCGGCGCCGCGTTCGCGCAGCCCGTTCGCGACGTCGCCGGCCGAAGCGCCGGCAGCGCCGCCCAGCAACGCGCGCGCTTCATCTTCGTTTACGAACAAGAGCCCGATGCCGTGCAAATCGTGCGGTAAACGCGCGGCCTTGGCGATCGAAACGGCATCGATGGCGAGAGCGCGGTTGCCGCCTCGCGAACGCTCGATCACTGCGGCCAGCACCGGCGCCGGAAGATTGCAATCGGCAAACGTCCAGGCCGCATCCTCGCCGAACGCGGCAGCGAGCATCGCAACGGTCAGCGCGTCGATCGCCGCGGTTGCGGAGGCACCGATCACGAGCTCGCTCTGCGGATCGATGATCGCCGCGTACTCGGAGGTCGGATGCACGGACGAGAGCAGCACGTGGCGCACGTCGATGCCGTGCGCGGCACAGTCGTCGCGCAGCGCGCGGCCGCCGGCATCATCACCCACTTGCGTGGCGAGCGTCACTGCAACGCCGAGCCGCGCGAGGTTCTCAGCGACGTTGCGTGCGACGCCGCCGAAGCCGGCGCGTAATTCGGCCGGGTTCGACGTGGCCAAACGCACCGGCCCGGTGAGCGCAAACGTGCGGTCGAGCGCCGCATTGCCGGCACACACGACGCGTTCGAGCGCCGCCGGCCCTACGACCATGAAGCGAAGGCCATACCGCAGCCCGTTCCCGCCGGCGTGCGGTACACGGGATAATATTCGGTGAAGTCATTGTGCAGATCGCCGAGTGCGCCGCCGACCGTGATCCAGTTGCGGATCTCGGAGGAACCCGAATTCAACAGTTCGGCCGGCAACGTCGCGAGCGCGCTGCGGTCGTCGGAACGCAACGCGTCGAGCACGGCGATGTCGAGCGCTTCGTTGGTGACGAAGTGACTGAGGCCGCCGGAAGCGAGGATCGCCACGCGCAGATCGCCGGAGGCCGCCTCGATCGCGCGCCGCAGCGCTTGACCGAGGGCATAGCAGCGCGCGGGCTTCGGCTGATTGGGCGGATAGTAGCAGTTCACCATCACCGGTACGATCGGAATGCGGTGCTGCGCCATCAAACGCGTGACGACGAACCCGTACGCGTGACCGAACCCTTGGGTCTCCGGATCCGGCACCGACGCGGCGGCGCCGATATCGAAGCCGTCGTCCATCAGCCGGTCGATCAGTTCGCGCGCAAGTTCGGGTGCGGCGGCGTGCTGATAGTTTTTGTCCATGCCGTAACCGACCGACACGGTTTTGCGCCAGGCGAATTCGGGATCCGGTGAGAGCGTCATCTTCTTCATCGTCGCGCGTTCGCCGTAGAAAATGGACACGGCCGGAAAGTTCGCCAGACTGAAGAGCTCTTGTTCGTCGTCGCCGACGATGATCAGCACGTCGGGCGCGGCCGTTTCGAGCGCGGCAGCGAGCCGGTCGAGATCGCGCTGGGCCTTCGCATACTGCTCGTTCCAGAGCGCCGGCACCGCGAGCGGCGCGAAGCGGTCGCCGACGAGCTGCGAGAGTTCCGGATACGAGCGCGGCACGCCGGCGGTATCCCAGAGCTGCGGGTTCTTGCGGTCGTTGACGGCACGCGCTTCCCACTCATC
>PLRU01000022.1:0-34769 GCA_003164045.1 Candidatus Lustribacter telmatis | reverse complement strand
CGCTGGCCATCGTTGCCGGTCTCATCGCGCCGCCGGCGCTGCAGGCCCAACCCGCGCTCACGGTCGTGACGATCGGAACGCTTTCGAGCGATAACTCGGCCGCCGTCTATTACGCGCAAGAACTCGGCATCTTCAAGAAATATGGGATCGATGCGCAGATCTCGGCGCTCGCGAGCGGTCCGGTCACGGCCGCGGCCGTCACCGGCGGTGCGCTCGACATCGGCGTCGCCAACGTCGCGACGATCGCGGTGGCGCGCACGCGCGGCGTCCAGCTGAAATTTCTCTTTCCGGCCTCCATCGCCGGCGCCGGCACCCTGACCGATCAGATCGCGGTCGCTAAAGACTCGCCCGTCGTGAACGCCGCCGACCTCAACGGCAAGACGATCGGCGTCAACGGTCTGCGCGATTTGCAACAGCTCTGTGCGATGTCATGGGTCGACAAACACGGCGGCGATTCGAAGACCCTGCATTTCATCGAAGTTCCGATCCCGCAGATGGGCACCGCGCTTTCGCTGCATCGCATCGACGCCGGCATGCCGGTCGAGCCGTTCGTGACCGCCCAAAAAGACCTCATTCGCAGCCTCGGCAGCGTGCTCGACGGCGTCGGACCGCGCTACATGGTGATCGGCTACCTGGCCACCGACACGTGGCTGGCGACGCACCCCGACGTGGCGGCGCGCTTCGTGCGGGCGATGCGCGAGGCTTCGCAGTGGGGCAACACCCATCGCGCCGAGTCGGCGGCGATGATCGAGCGCATCATGCACGTCGACCCGACGGTCGGCGCGACGATGAACCGGGCGACGTACGGCACCGACCTCGACCCCGCGTTGATGCAGCCGGTACTCGACGCCGCGCTGAAGTACGGCATCCTCGATCGCCCGGTGCCCATCACCGATCTGATCTGGCGCGCGCCGAAATAGCCGCGCCGCCCGCCGGCGTCACTCGCGGCCGAAGCGCCGCTGGCGGGCTTGCGCCTTGGCCTCGCGCAAAAGCGTAAGGAGGACGAGTTCGCGCTCGTCGTCGTCCACCGGTTCGCCCGCAGCCGCGCGATTGACCAAGCCCGCCAGCGCCCGCGAGGCGTAGTTGTTCGGGAAGGCCTGGATAAAACGGTGGATTTCGGCCGCGATCTCGATGAGGATGGCGGCATCATCCGGGCCCTGGTCGGCGGACATCTCTCCTTACCTATCGGCCCAGGCGGAAGGAACCTTCGTTCCGCTCGTTCGATGAAGAGTGGCGAGTGAGCCTGAATTCGCGCGACGAGTCGCCGTACGTCGTTCCTGACTTCACAGCGGATAACGAAATTCGCAAGCAGTACGACGCCGTCGCGAAGACGCTGCTCATCGCCGCGATCGCCGGCGCCCTGCGCCAGATGCGCGAGGAACACGAGTTCGGGCGCTTGCGTCTGGAGGCCAACAAGCGCGCGGCGGACGCGGTGCTGGCCGCGCTCGACCGGCACGCGCACACGACGCGTTCGAAATATGCGCGCATCGTTCCGAAGCAACGGACCGCGAGCGGCATCGTGCGTCCGCCGACGCTTTTCTTCGACAACCTCATCTCGATGGGCGCCGCAGAGAAATACTACAAACAAGCCCTCGAGGCGGCCAACGCGAAGCGCGAAGCGATGATCAAGGTGCGCACGACGGCGCGCGATCTCGAACGTCATATGGGCAAGATCGAATCCGCCCTCGTGGTGCGCGAACTCGAAGTACGCAAACACTACAAGTCCGAGAACGGCCGCCTCGAACTCGAAGCCGATCCGCGGCTCGAAGAACTCGCGCGGCAGTGTCAAGCGATCGAACTCGAACGCACCGATTACAACACGCGCCTGGCCGCGGGCACCGTGGGCGACGAAGAACGCCGCGACCGCACGATGGCGCACGACGGCTACCGCTATCTCGACGGCGACGTATCGGGGCTGCACTGCTTGCACGAACGCGAACTGCGGTTCGGCGTGCTGCGCTACCTGATGTTTCGCGATCGGGTCGATCGCATCTGGCTCCTGGAATACTCGCCGGACGTGCTGCCGCTGACCCAAATGCGGTTCGACATCATCTATCAGAACGAGCGCTACTTGATTCAGCGCTCGCCGCCGCCGCCGCGCGGCGATGAAGAGCAGCCGCGCCGCCTGGTACACCAGGGGACCGACCCGCGCGCGTATATGGGTACCGATCCGGCGTTGCGGCTGGCGTTGCGCCAATTCGTCGAGCGCGAAAAGGCCGGCGGTTAGTTCCACTGCATGAGAGTTCCGCCGCTGCGGCGTAGCGGTGCAGACCATGTCTACCAACGGCTCCGCCATCCGGCGCATCGTCACCACGCACGCGCCCGACGGAACGGCGATCATTCACTCCGACGCTCCGGCGCCGAACGTCCGCGTCCGCGAAGAGAACGGCCTCGTTTCGACGCTGATCTGGACGACGAACTCGATGCCCGCAACGTATTCGAATGCGGATCGCGGCGCCGTACGCATTCCCGTCGGACCGGCCGCCGGCTCGACGATCTTACGGGTCGTTGAATTTCCGCCCGAACCCGGCGAAGTGAAGACCGACAACGCAACGATGCTCGCCGAGATGGGCGTTGCGCCGTCTTCGGGGCTGCGCCGGGCGGCTCGCCATCCCTACATGCACGCGACCGATAGCGTCGATTATGCGATCGTGCTCGAGGGCGAGATCGACATGCTGCTCGACGACTCCGAAGTACACCTGAACCAAGGCGACATCATGGTGCAACAAGGCACGAACCATGCCTGGGTGAACCGCAGCAACAAGCCCTGCAAGGTCGCGTTCGTATTGATCGACGCCGCCGGCGCGCCGCTCGTCCCCGCGAGCTGATCTGTGCAGCTCACCGATCTGCGCGGCCGCAACGCCGTGGTCACCGGCGCCGCCGGAGGCATCGGCCTCGGCATTTGCCGCGCGCTCGCCGGCGCCGGGGCGAACCTCGCGCTGCTCGACATCGCGGGCGAAGCGCTCGATGCCGCGCGCGACGAGATCGCGTCGCTGGGCGGGGGCGCGCACGCGTTTGCCGTCGATGTTTCCGACGGGACCGCAATGAACTATGCCGCGGAAAGTGTGGCCGAAACGCTTGGCGCGGTGCACGTGCTGGTCAACAACGCCGGCGTGACCACCGGACCAACGCCCGTGTCGCAGCTGACGCGCGCCGAGTGGGATTGGATGCTCGGCGTCAACCTCTACGGCGTGATTCACGGGCTAGCGTCGTTTCTGCCCGCGATGCGCGCCCACGGTCAACCCGGGTACATCGTCAACACCGCATCGATCGGCGGCATGCAAGTGCGCAAAGGGCGCGATACCGGCGGCTACGCGGCCAGCAAGTTCGCCATCGTCGCGCTCTCGGAAGCCCTCGACCACGAACTCGAAGACACGCCGCTCGGCGTTGCCGTTCTGTGTCCGGCGGCCGTGAGTACCGGGATCTATCTTTCAACGCGGCGGCGCCCCGATCGCTTCGGGGGACCGGCCGAACCGCCGCACGATAACGTGCATCACGACGAACTCCACGCCATCGGCGTCCATCCCGACGTCATCGGCCGGCGCTTGCTCGCGGCGATGCGCGCAGGCGAGTTCTTCGTATTCACCCACGATGAAACGCGCGCGTGGCTCGACGAACGCCACGAGCGCATCCGCGCGGCGTACGACGATCTCGAACGCTACAACGCGGTCGGGCGCGAATGAACGGCGATCGCCTCGATTTCGACCAGTAGTCCGGGCTGAGCGAGCGCCGTGATTTCGACCAGCGTCGAACACGGAAAATCGTCCCGGAAGAATTTTCTCCGCGCTTCGCTAATCTGCGCGCGGCCCGAAATATCGGTGACGTAAACGGTGAGTTTCGCGATGTCGGCCATCATGCCGCCGGCGGCCTCGACCAGCGCCTTGATCTTCTCGAGCGCGATCGTTGCCTGCGAGAGCATCGACCCATCGCCGCCGACGCCGCCGTCATCGGTTCCCGCGTGTTGTCCGGAAACGTAGATCATGTCGCCAGCGACGAGACATTGCGAAAACGTTCCCGGCGGCGGCTCCGTAACGCCGCCGGCCGTAATGCGCTTGAGTAGGCTCATAGTGCTCCCGCGCCCTCGAGCGCCGTCAGTTGCGCGCGCGCCTCTCGCATGAGATGGCGGCGCAGGTTCACAACGCCGACGTCGTGCCCGTACAGATGTTCGTGCCGTTCCAAACCCGGCTCGCAATCCCCGAGCATTCCACGATCTTGTTCGAGTACCGCCCAGTGGCGTGCCTCGAGGCG
The DNA here is from genome assembly GCA_003164045.1 of Candidatus Lustribacter telmatis. Classification (GTDB taxonomy): domain Bacteria; phylum Vulcanimicrobiota; class Vulcanimicrobiia; order Vulcanimicrobiales; family Vulcanimicrobiaceae; genus Lustribacter; species Lustribacter telmatis. The sequence continues at coordinate 30,521 of PLRU01000022.1, read as the reverse complement.
ATTCTTGTAAAGAAACCGCCACACGTCGCGCTGCCAGCCGCTGACCTTCCGCGTGCGCCAGAAGAACGCGGCGGTCGTGCGCTCGTCGATCGGCGTCGCGTACGAAATGATGCCGAAGTTGCCGCCCGGTCCGCCGCTTGCCGGGTACGGAATCTCCAAGCGCGCATAGAGCGATCCGTCATCGACGAGCTCGCTCCAATCGAAGTTGGTATCGCGCTGTGCTTCCTTCTCAACGAAGAATCCGGTCGGCGTCTCGCGCGTGCGGAACGCGGCCTCCGTCGCACCGGCAAACATCGAATGCGACTTTGCATGCAAGAACGTTCCGTGCATCGGATCCATGTTGTTGTCGTAGAGGTAACGCCAGAACGTCGGCCACTCGGCATAGCACAAAAACGCGTCGTACGGACCGTCGTCCTGCAACTGAAACGGCACGTTGAACGGCACGGGTTCGCGGTGCAGCGCATCGCCGAAGTAAGCGAAGATCGCGCCCTTGCATTCGAGCGCGGGATAGGTTCGCACGACCTGCCGGCCGGCAAGTTTGCTGCCGGGTTCGCCCGGCACGCGCAGCACGGTGCCGTCGGCGCCGACCTCGACATGATGATAGGCGCAGCGCAGACGGTCGCCGCAATTCGTGCCGCGCGAAAGCGGCACGCCGCGATGCGGACAGTAGTCTTCCTGAACGACGACCCCGCCGCCGCCGGCGCGCCACACGACGAGCTTCTCACCGAGGCGCGTAATGCCGGCCGGAGCATCGCCTACCAGCGCCGAGGGCAGCAGCGGCCACCAGCGATTACGCAAGCCGAGTTCGAGGTACCGCCGCACGTCGGTGCCGGCCGCTTGCATCGTCACGCGCCCAGTTCGGCCAGCGTGCTGGTGAAGCGTTCGATCGTCCAGGCCCCGCCTTCGCGCGGGCGCACGCGCGAGAGGGCGAGCGCGGCAACGAGCGCGTCGAGTTCGCGCACGCCGCTCGCAAACGCGGCCTCGATCACGTCGGCAAACTCGTTTTCCCACGCGGTCGGCTCGCGATCGGAGGCCTGTCGCGGGTTGAGATAGAGCGTTCCGTTCATTGCGCGTTCTTCTTCTCGTTCCACTCGCGTTTGAGCCGCTCGCGTACCGGAACGAAATCGTACGTGGGATAAAAGTCGGTCGCGAACGCGCCCCACGCGCAGCGTTCGAGCTCGACGTTGACCGCGGCCAGCCGATCGGGCGGCATGCGCAGCGTAACGATTTGGCCGATGCCCATCACGACGTTCCAGCTGACGATCTCGCACCCCGCCGGCGGAAACCGATCCCACCAGTCCGCCGCGTTCAGCCGGCCCTGCAGCTCTTCGAGATTCTTCGACTGATCGTGGCGTAAGAAAACCGTCAGCAAGATTGTCGGGTCGTCGGCCATGTCGTCTCCATGATGTTTGTTATACAAAACATTGTTTGGCGTTCATGCGAATTGTCGGGTGAAGCGTCCGCGATGTCAAGCGCGAAGTGAAGCCCGGTATGACGACAGCGCAAACCGTTCGCATCGCCTCGGGCGAGATCTCCGGCACCGGCACCGACGTACGCGTGTACCGCGGGATTCCATACGCCGCACCGCCGGTCGGCCCGCTGCGCTGGCGCCCGCCGCAGCCCGTCGCGGCGTGGAGCGGCGTTCATGACGGATCGCAATTCGGCTTCGACCCGATGCAGCTGAACGAACCGTCGCGCGGTTCGCTCGCCCCCGGCACGTCGGAGGACTGCCTGACGCTTAACGTGTGGGCGCCGGCCACCGTCCCGGCGGGCGGCGCGCCGGTGCTCGTTTGGTTCGACGGCGGGGGGTTCATTGCGGGCTCCGGCGCCAAAGCGCGCACCGACGGCGAGCGTTTCGCCAAACTCGGCGCAATTCTCGTTACCGTGAACTATCGCGTCGGCGTTTTCGGGTTTCTGGCGCACCCGGCGCTCACCGCAGAATCGCCGCAGCACGCGTCCGGCAACTACGGCTTTCTCGACGCAGTCGCCGCCCTGCAGTGGGTGCGCGCGAACGTCGCGGCCTTCGGCGGCGATCCGGCACGCGTTACGGCCTTCGGCGAATCGGCCGGCGGCGCCGTCGCAGCCCTGCTGCTGATCTCACCGCTCGCACGCGGCACCTTCGATCAGGTCATCTTGCAGAGCCCCGGCTCGTTCCGGCCGCTTTGCCCGCTCGCCGACGCCGAAACGGCCGGCCGCGTGGTGGGCGACGACCTGACCGCGATGCGCGCGATCCCGGCGGACGAATTGCTCGCAATGAATGCCAAGATCAACCCGGCCGTCCGTGGTTTGACGATCCCGCGCCCGCTGCGCCCGATCATCGACGGCTGGGCCATCGACCGCGACGAGGTCGATGCGTTCCGCTCGGGCGCCTTCGCGCACGTCCCCACGATCGTCGGCAGCAATGCCAACGAAGGCGGCTGGTTCACGGCCAACATCCCGGTGAAGACGACCGACAAGCTGCGCGACTACGTCGCCCAGAATTTCGGCGACGATTTCGACGAGGCGTGGACGCACTACGGCGCGGCGGCCGATACCGACGTCGTGCGGGCGGTCGGGGACGCCTTCGGCGACGCGCAGTTCAGCTACGGCGCGCGCAGTCTGGCGCGCGAGATCGTGAAGCGCCAGCACAAAACGTTCCGCTACCTCTTCACCCACGCCGGCGCCCACACGTCCGACCCGCCGGTGCATAGCGATGACATCACGTACGTGTTCGGCACCGGCACCTTCGCAGCACGCGACCGGCGCGTGTCGGACGCCATGATGGCGGCGTGGGTGCACTTTGCCGCAACCGGCGACCCCAACGGCCCGGGCGCGCCGCGCTGGGCCCCCTACGACGCGATCGCCGACAACTACCTGACCTTCGGCGACGATTTCCCCGAAGGCGCGAAGTGGCGCCTTGCTCCGCTCGAGTTTATCGAACGTTTCTACGCCGCCCGGGCCTAGGCGGGGACGGCGCTCCGGAACGCGGGGATCACGTGTTCGCCGAAGAGGCGCAGCGAGCGTAGCGCCATGTCGCTGGGCATCGACGTGATCTGGTGGTGCGCGCAAAAGATGTCGTAGCCCATCCGGGCCTGCTGCTCGCGCAGCATGCGCGCGACGGTTTCGGGGCTGCCGATAAACGCTAAACCTTCGTCGATCCAGAAATCGTACGAACGCGAGGTCTCGAGCGCGATGCGCGCGATCTCGAGCATGGCCGGGTTCTTTTCGTCGGGCCGTAACGATACGGCGCGCGCCACGCCGGCTTGGCCGAGAATGCCTTCGCGTAGAAACGGCTCCGCCTCCGCGCGCGCTTGCTCGTCGGTTTCGGCCACGTGGACGTGCCGGACGAATAGCGTGCGCGGCATCACGCCGGCGTGGCCGCGAGCATGCCAAGCTTTGCGCCAATACGCGAACTTCTCCGTCGCAACGGGTTCGGTATCGAGGTTCTGCGCCACGTTGAAGTTCATATCGGCGGCGTAGTCCATCGAGGTCTCGCTGTGCGCCCCCATCCACATCGGCGGGTGCGGCTGCTGATACGGCCGCGGCTGCGGCGAGGCGCCGGTAAACTGAAAGTGCGTGCCGTGGTGATCGAGCGTATCGCCGGCCCAGGCTTTGAGCACCACCTCGATCACTTCAACGCCGATTTCACGCCGTTTGCCGAAGTCGAGATGCCAGGGATCGAATTCCGGCGCGCGCGTGCCGTAACCGATCGCAAACTCCAGCCGCCCGCGCGAGAGCTGGTCGACCATCGCGGCATCTTGCGCCAAGCGTACCGGATGGTGAAACGGCACCGCGAAGACCATAGCGCCGATGCGAATCGTGCTGGTGGCACGCGCAACGGCCGCGAGGTAGACGCTGGGGGACGAGATCACCGGATACTTGGCGTTCTGGTGCTCGATGAAAAAGTAGTAGCCGTAGCCGAGGTTCTCGGCGAGTTGTACGGCTGCTATGTGTGCGTCATAGGCGCCTGCGAGGTCGCTCTTTTCTGCCCGTCCGAAGGTGTCGAAGAAACCGAATTCGAGCATCGAGACAGCGACCTCCGTTGTCGCCCGAGCCCGCCCAACCCGCGGGGCGGCTCGGGAAATCCACTAGTGGATCAGCGCTTTTTCTTGGCGGCTTTACGTGCCGGTGCGGCCTTTTTGGCCGGTGCCTTCTTGACGGCCGCTTTCTTCGCGGGCGCCTTCTTGGCAACGGATTTCTTGGCCGTCGACTTCTTGGCAGCGGACTTCTTCGCTCCGCCGCGCTTTGCCGTACCGACGGCTTCCTTGAGGGTGCGGCCGGCGGTGAATTTCAGCACGCGCTTGGCCGGGACGTTGACCGGTTCACCGGTCTGCGGATTACGAGCGATGCGCGCCGCGCGGTCGCGGATTCGGAATTGTCCGAACGGCGTGAGCGCAACCTTGTCGCCCGTTTTCAGGACCGCCGTGATTTTGTCGAGGAGCGCCTCGATCAACTCGGTCACCTGCCGCCGCGGCAGCTCCAAGTCTTCGGCGAGGACTCTCGCCAATTCCGATTTCGTCATGGATTCCTTTCGCTGAGCGAATCGGCTTTGTTAGCCGTATCGCGGTCATTATACGCAAAAAACGACCGAAGTATAGTGGTGTTTTCGCGAAAACACTCGGCTACGGCCTCTCGATTTTCCGGTTATTTTTCAACCCGTGCGAGAACGTCGTCCGCCCCGGCCATTTCGATGCGCTCGCCGGCCACCGGACCCTCCGGCGTTTCCAGATAACGCACCACAATCCACATGCCGTCGCGAGGATTTTCCGTGACCTCGGCGAGTATGCCGCCGCGCAGCCGGACCCGCTCGCCGGCCTCCAGTTCCTGGATCGCGACCAGCTCGTCGCCGCCGCCGAAACGCGTGTCGTTCGGATTCAAGACCGTACTCCTAGGATGTCGTCGGCGTGCACGATCACGAGCACGTCGGGCGTTTGCGGATCGCGTACGAACGTGAGTCCGTGCGCACTTTTGCGGTTGGCGGCGCGCAAACGCTCGCCGCCGGTGGCGGCAAGATCCGGACTGCTGTGCGAAAAGCGCGCCACAAGCCACGCGCCGTCGCGCGGGTTATCTTCCACCTTCGCCGGCACGTCGCCAACGAGCGAAATCTTCGTGCCGCGCTCGAGATATTGGATCGAATCCATCAGCGTTTCACTCCGGCGTCGCGGCCCAGCAACACGTTCCAATCGCGATTGCCGACGTAATCGGCCCAGCGGCGGTAGAAATCGCGACTGTTCTGCTCGTTGATTTGCGTCGTTTGCATCGTTCCTGGGGCCACCTCGGCGCCGGCATGCATCGACTGCTGGTAGTTGTACGGATAGCGCCGCGCGATCGTGCCGTTGCTCGCCGCGGTCGCATAATTCCAATTTTCCATGTCGTCTTGCTCGGTCATGCCGCCCGGTCCCGAATACCGCATGTAGTAGTGGCGCAGGAAATCTTTTACGACCTCAGGCGCGTCGGCATCGACGAGGTAAAAGCGCCAAACTTCCATCGAGCGCGGGCCATGCGGATGCCACACGAACAGCGAGCGCGGCTGACGGCCGTGGAACGAGAGGTTCGGAAAGAGCGAACCGACGAGCCCTACCCAGCGCGAACGCTCCGGGCCCAGGCGCGCTTTGCGCTCTTCGTAGCAGCGCCGGAAGTACGCTTCGACCTCGGGGTCGTCACGAAATGCTTCCACGTACGAATTTTCGGCCGGCAACAACATACTGTGCACGCCGTGACCCTGCGGATAACTGAGCCACACGTGCTGCGTTCCGGGCAGCTCGTCGGCACGCCGGCCCTTCATCCCGGAGCGGGCGTTCGGACTTATTCCGACCAGATCGACCGAACGGTGACTGACGTTGTGATACGTGTCGCCCATGAAGTTCTCGGTGCCGAATTTCCAATTCGACGGCACAATCCACTTTTGGATGCCGCCGATGACTTCGGAGCCGCCTTCGCGTCCGTCGCGCGCATCGAGCACGAGATCGAGATGCTCGCGTGCACCGCCGAGATATTCGTCGAACGGCGGCGCCAGCGGATCCCACGTGGCGAACATCGCACCCTTGTAATTGGCCAGTTGCGGCACTTCGATGAGCGACCACGCGTCGCGATCGAGGACGCCTTCGTAGAGCTTGTTGTACATCGGAACGCCGACGAGTTTCCCATCGAGCGAGTAGCTCCAGGCGTGGTAGGGGCAGGTCAGCAGCGGCGTGTTGCCCTCGTCGTAGCGGCAGACTTTCATGCCGCGATGCCGGCACGTGTTGAGAAAAACGTGGATTTTGTGCGCGCGGTCGCGGCATAGAATGACCGATTCTTCTCCCATCCGCGAGGTGAAGAAATCGCCCGGATTCGGTATCTGGCTCTCGTGGCCGACGAACAGCCACGCGCGGCTGAACAAGTGTTCTTGCTCGGCGCGGTGGACGTCGTCGCTCACGAACAGCTCGCGGCTAATCGTTCCGTTGACCGCGTCGACCAGACGATCGAAGCCGTTTTCCGCCGGCGAACTTTTCATCGAACTCCTTCGCGCGCCCGGATCAACCGGAACATCGTCTCGTTGTACGGCGTGGGCACCGCCGCCCGTCGTCCGGCGGCCACGACCGCGCCGTTGATGTGATCGTTCTCGGTCAGCACGCCATGCTGCAGATCGAATACCATCGAATTGTAGTGGTCGGATGTCTGTTCCACGATCGAGCGCACGTAACTCCACGGATCGTTAAACGGCAACGCGATGCGCATGGCGCTTGCGACCGTCGCGGCCTCCTGGGCGAGCGACCGCGCGAGTTCGCCGGCACTCGCATCGGAGAGCACGACGCCGTTCGGCCGGTCGAGCAACGCGGCCACGGGATTGATCGCAGCATTGGCGATCAGTTTGCCCCACAGATGCGGGCGGATGTCGTATGCCACGGATACCGGCATCCCGGCCTCGCTCAGCAGGCGCGCAATCCGGGCGCATACCTCGGGCGACGCGCCGCCGGGCCCGACGATCGTCGTCCCCCCGCCGACGGGGGCTGCCGTGCCCGGCGCCAGCGTGAGCGCCGATTCGGTCGTTGCGCCGAGCACTAAGGCCACGTTGCCGCCGAGCGACGCCTTCACGGCATCTTCGTTCGAGACACCGTTCTGCAGCGACACGATCACGCACGACGGATCGAGTTCGTTTACGAACGGACGCAGCGCGCGCATCGTGTCGGTCGCGCGCACAAAGAGGAACAGTACTTGCGAGGCAAAGAGCTCGCGTGCCGACGACGAAATCGCGACGCGCCGCCGGGCCGCGCCGCCGGCGCTGCCGAGACCCTGCTCGCGAATCGCCGCGACGACGTCGGGCCGGATCTCGAGCATCGAGACGTCGTTATCTTGCGCAAGACGGTACCCGAAGAGCGTTCCGAGTGCTCCGGCGCCGATGATGCCGATCCGCATGCCCTAGGTATACCCTCGCGGGCCCGGCGTTCCCGTGTCGCGGCGGCGGAATAACCCAATCGCCAGCACGCCGAAACTAAAGCCGCCGATGTGCGCGAAATACGCCGTGCCGTCGGTTGCGGTCGCCAGGCGCGCCGAGAGCGTACCGAAGCCGTTGGTGAACTGGATCGCCGCCCAAATGCCGATCACGATCACGGCGGGCAGCCGCAAAAACAGCGGAAAGCAGCCGATCGGGACGATCGTGTTGATGCGCGCGGCCGGATAGCTGACGATGTAGGCGCCGAGAATCCCGGCGATCGCTCCGGAGGCCCCGAGCTCGGGCACGTGACTACCGGGTCCGATCACGACCTGCGCAACGCCTCCGGCAACGCCGCAGAGCACGTAGAGCAGCGCAAAACGGAGGTGTCCGCACGCGTACTCGATGACCGGTCCGAACACGAAGAGAAAGAGCATGTTGAACGCGATGTGCAGGAAGCTCGCGTGCAAGAACATCGCGCTGAGAATGGTGAGCGCCGGAAGCGGGGGGCTCGGCGCCGGCAGCACGACATTGTGGGTGATGTCGTAGGGGATCGTCGCAAAGAGATCGATGAAATGGTCGATATCGGGCGCTTGGATCTCTTGGATGAAGACGAAGACGTTAAGCGCGATCAGCAGGTAGACGACGAATGGAACGATCGGCAGCCGCCGGTTGTCCCCGATCGGAATCAAAACTGCAGCTGGAGACCGAACACCGTACGCCGGCCGTTGTGCGTGATGTCGCGCTCGCCGCCGAAAAGCTGCACGCCTTTGGTGAGGTTGAGGTTCCCATATGCATCGAGCGTCGGGAACTGCGGATCGTAGAGCCGTGCCTCGAAGCCGAGCACGCCGGGGTTGTACTGCACCATCGCGCCGAGATTGGAATAGAGCACGCCGCCGCCGACGTACAAGTGCGGCGCGACGTTTTCTTTGACCGCAACGTTCCAACTGGTTTGCGGCGTGCCGATATCGTTCGCGCCGAGGAACAGCGACGTTTTTCCGCTAGGCAGGATGAACGCGTTGACGTCGCTCTGCGGACCGCGCTGGCTCGTCTGCAGCAGCGGCTGCGAGATCGAATTCGGCTGGTAGGCATCGAGTTCGCTCAAGCGCACTTGAATCGCCAGCAGGTTGCGGGCGACGGCGCCGATCCGGCTCTTGAAGTTTTCGGGTGTGGTTGCGACCGTCGGACTCGCCGCGTTCGGCGTGCCGGCGATCGTACCGCCGGAGACGCCGCCGCCGAGGGCGCCGGCTGCGCCCGCGGCGCGCGTCGTGCCGCTGCCTGCAGCGCCCGGGGCCGGTGCGGGTGTCGCGCCGGCATCGACGCCGTAGACGCTGCTGCTTGCGCCAAGCGACCGCAGCAGCGAGTTGAGCTTCTGGGTGGCGGCGTCGGTGTTGGCGATCGTGTCGCGCAGTTGCGCTTGGGTTTGCGGGTTGCCGGTGACGTTGCGCAGGTCTTGCGTCATCTGCCCGATGGTGGTCGCCGTTTGGGCGAGGCCCTTCGTCGTATCGAGCAAGTTCTGATGCACTTGCGGGTTGGACGCCAGATCGCGGACCTGGTCGATCGTCTGGTTGAGCGCGACTGACGCCTTGCTGAGCATCGAGAGCATCGTGTCGACGTTGCCGCCGTTGCGGCGCACGTCGCCGTCGAGCTGGCCCGTCAGGTCGACGAGGTTTTTGCTGCCGGCATCCATGGCAACTTGCAGCGTGAGCGTGAGTGCGTCGAGCCGGTCGGCGAGGCGATAGAGCCGTTTGCTGCCTTGACTCGTCAGGTCGTTCGCATTGTTGAGGGCGGACTGCAGCGAAGAGAGGAGTTTCGGTTCGCTGACTTCGAGTTGCGCCAGCATGCGGTCGAGCCGGTGCACTTCGCCCTGGCCCTGTTCGAGCAGATCGCCGATCGTGGCCGGATTCGTGCCTTGGGGCTGTTGTTCGATCGGCAGCACCTCCCGCGGCAAGAGCGCGATGGTCTGCGGAACGGGCGTCGGTCCAACCAAGCCCACCGGCCGCGGCGGCGCCGCGGGGGGCACGATTTCGACCGTCGCGTCGCCGGTCAGCGGTGCGGCGATGAGAAACCGCGAGTCGCGCGGGATGTCGACGCCGTTGTTGATCGCCATGACGATGTCGACCGTGAAATCTTCGGGCAGCAGGCGCGTCTGGTCGACCACGCCGACGATAACGCCGCTTTCATAGACCAGCGCACCCTTGTGTAAGCCGGCCGCCGATTTGAAGTGGACGGCGGTTTGGTAGCGGCCGCCGGTTCCGACGTTGGCCAGCACCAAGAACGCGCCGAAGAGCGCCGCCAATCCGAAGAGCGTGAAAAGGCCGACGATCGCTTGTCTATTCATATCGGAATCGGTCCCACTTCGCTTCCCTGCAAGAATTGCTGGACGATCGGATTGAGCGATTGTTTGATTTCATCGACTGTGCCGTAGGCGATGATCGCACCTTCGAAGAGCATGGCGACGTAGTCGGCCATCATGAAGATGCTTTGCAGATCGTGTGAAACCACCACGGCGGTGCCGTTCAAACGGGCGCGCAGCCGGATGATCAGGTCGGTCAGCACGTGCGTGATGATCGGATCGAGCCCCGTCGTCGGTTCGTCGTACAGCACGCATTCCGGGTTCGCGACCACGGCCCGCGCGAAGCCCGCGCGCTTGACCATGCCGCCGGAGAGCTCCGCCGGAAAGCGATCCATCACGTTCCCGAGCCCCACGCTCTCGAGGGTCTCGGCGACCACGTCGCGGATTTTTGCCTTGGACATCGCCGTCCGCTCCTGCAGTGGAAGCGCCACGTTGTCGAAGAGCGAAAGCGAATCAAAGAGCGCCGCGAACTGGAACGAGAAACCGATCTTCTCGCGGATCCCGATCAGTTCGCGCTCGGGCAGCGCCGAAATGTCGCGATCGCCGAGCAGCACGCGCCCGGCGTCGGGTTTCCGCAGTCCGTTGAGCAGCCGCAAGATCGTCGATTTGCCTGCACCCGAGAGGCCGATGATGCACGTGATCGCACCCTCGACGACGTCGAGCGAGAGGTTCTGCATCACGACTTTGGGCCCGTACCGCACGCTGACTTCCTCGAGCCGGGCGTAGAGTTTGCGCTCGGTCGTCGCCGCCGTCATTGCGGAAACAGGATGTACGACATCGCAAAGTTGGAAATGAAGATCAGGATGATCGCGATGACGACGGCCGAGGTCGTCGACTTGCCGACGCCGGCCGCGCCGCCGCGTGTCTGAAGCCCGCTGTACGAGCCGATGATCGCGATGATCACCGCGAACACGACCGACTTCAGCAATCCCTTGAGCAGATCGATGATCGGCAGCGACGCGCGCGCCGAGTTGAGGAAGGACTCGAGACTGACGTGCGCGGTCACGTTGGCGATGTAGGCGCCGCCCATGATGCTCACGATGTCGGCGATCACGGTCAATAGCGGCAACATGACGATCAGCGCGATCAGCCGCGGCACCACCAGCATCCGCACCGGCGAGAGCCCGAGCGACTGGAGTGCCTCGATCTGCTCGGTCACGACCATCGAACCGATTTCAGCTGAAATCGCCGCACCCGAACGGCCGGCAACGACCACCGCCGAAAGCATCGGCCCGAGCTCGCGCGCCATCGTGAACGCAACCGCTCCGCCGACGAGGTTGCTCACGCCGTAGGCCACGGCCTGATTGGCCGACTCGAGCGAAAACACCATGCCCGTGCACAGTGAGGTCAGCAGCACGATGCCCCACGACTGCACGCCGAGCAGATAGGCCTGACTGATCGTCTCCTGCACGCGGATGCGCAGCTTGCCGACGAACTGCACGCTGTCCGCCAGCAGCATCGCCGCGCCGCCCGCGTATGAGAAGAACCCGGTCGTCTCCCGGCCGAGTTCTTCGAGCACACTCATGAGGTGGCGAGTTCCGCAAGCGATGCAAGGACGCCCTCCACGGCTTCGAGCCGCTTCTGAGCGACGCCGCGTTCGGCGGCAAGATTATACTGGCGCTGATAGAGCGCGTCGAGCTCCCGGTCGACGCCGGTCAGCTGCGCCTGCGCATCGCGCTCGAAGCCGGAAAAATAGGTTCGCACCGCCGCGAGGTAGGCGCCGCGCTCGGGGGGCGAGGGGGAACCCGCGTGGAGCGCCGCCTCGAACGTCCGCTGAGCGCGCAGCATCGCACGGTCGGTAATGTGGAACGCCGCAACGCGTTCGGCGAGGTCGCGCACGGCGGCCTCAGACACGGGAGACGAGGGCGGCACGCTGCGCTTCGAAGAGTTCCCTGATTCCGCCGTCGGCAAGGCCGAGCAGTGTGTCGAGCTGCGCGCGGTCGAAGGTCTTGCCCTCGGCCGTGCCCTGCAATTCGACGAAGCCGCCGGCCGCGGTCATCGCGACGTTCATGTCGACCTCCGCCCGGCTATCCTCGATATACGGCAGATCCAGCACCGGCGTGCCATCGACGATGCCGACCGAAATCGCCGCGATCTGTCCGGTGAGCGGCCACGTCTTGGCGTTATCCGGATCGAAGTGTTTTCGCAGCGCGAGCGAGAGCGCCACCCATGCGCCCGTGATCGACGCCGTGCGCGTGCCGCCGTCGGCGCCGATCACGTCGCAGTCGATCGTAATCATGCGTTCGCCCAGCTTCGTCATATCGACGGTCGCGCGCAAGGCGCGGCCGATCAGGCGCTGGATCTCGTGCGTGCGGCCGCCGAGTTTGCCTTTGTTGGCTTCGCGCTGCGTGCGCTCGACGGTCGCGCGCGGCAGCATGCTGTACTCGGCCGTCACCCAACCGGTGCCGCGCCCGCGCATCCACGGCGGCACGCGTTCCTCGTACGAGGCCGCGCAGATCACGCGCGTCGCACCCAAACCGATCAGCACGCTGCCTTCGGCGTTGGGCATATAACCGGGCTCGATCGTTACCGGCCGTAACGCATCGGGAAGTCTTCCGTCGGGACGCATGGTTATTCGACCGTGACCGTCTTTGCAAGATTGCGCGGTTGATCGACGTCTTTGCCGTCGATGTCGGCGATGTGATACGCCAGGAGCTGCAGGGGGATGACGTTGACGATCGGCGAGAGCAGTTCGTCGACCTTCGGCACCCAGAGGACGTGATCGGCGATCGCGGCCGCTTCCTCGTCGCCGTGGTTCGCGACCACGATCAGCGGAGCTTCGCGCGCTTTGGCCTCGGAGAGGTTCGAGAGCATCTTCTCCCGCACGCGGCCGTCGGTTACGATCCCGACCACCGGCGTGCGCGCGTCGAGCAGCGCGATCGGGCCGTGCTTCATCTCGCCGGCGGCGTAGCCCTCAGCGTGGATGTACGAGATTTCTTTGAGCTTGAGCGCGCCTTCGAGCGCGGTCGGAAAGTTCACGTAGCGCCCGAGGAAGAGCACGGAGCGCGCGCGCCGCATCTTGCGGGCAACCTTCTTCACCGCATCGCTCGTATTGAGCACGACGTCGATCGCGGCCGGCAACAGACGCGTGCCTTCAGCGATTTCGCGCAGGCGGTCGAGCGGCGCGGACTTGCGCACGCGCGCCAAATAGAGCGCGAGCAGCGTCGCGGCGATCGCCTGCGACACGTAGGTTTTTGTGGCGGCAACGGAAATTTCGGGCCCGCCCCGGGTAAGCACCGTGCCGTCCGCCAGCCGCGTGAGGTGCGACCCGACGACGTTGCAGATGGCGATGAGCGGAGCGCCGGCTTCGCGCGCGATCTTCACGGCTTCGATCGTATCGGCGGTTTCGCCGGATTGCGACATGGCGATCGTCAGCGTGCGCGGGTCCATCGCGCGGTCGCCGTAACGGAATTCTGAGGCGAGTTCCATTTCGACCGGAATCTTGCACAGCGCGCGCATCAGATACATGCCGACCATCCCGGCATGATAGGCCGTGCCGCAGCCGGTGATCGAAATCTTGGTCATCGCGCGCAGCACGATCTCTTCGATTCCGAGTTCCATGCCGAGCTGGACGTCGTGCGATTCATCGATGCGGCCGGCCAGCGTTTCTTTGATCACGTTGGGCTGCTCGAAGATCTCCTTGAGCATGAAATGCTTGAAGCCGCTCTTCTCAGCCGATGAGGCTTCCCAGGAGATCTGGCGCACTTCGCGGTCGATCGTTTTCCCGTCGAAGGCAGTCAACGCATAGCCGTCGCGGCGCACTTCGACCACCTCGCCCTCTTCGAGGACGATCACTTTGCGCGTGTACTGCAACAGCGCCGGGATGTCGGAGGCCACGAACATCTCGCCTTCGCCCAGACCGACGACGAGCGGCGAGGCGCCGTTGCGGGCAAAGATCAAGCGGTCGGGGGTATCCGAAGAAATGACGCCCAGCGCGAAAGCCCCGTCGACCTCGCCCAGCGTGTGGCGCACCGCGGTGACCAAATCGCCGCTGTAGTGGCGCTCGAGCAAGTGAGCGAGTACTTCCGTGTCGGTCTCGCTCGTGAACGTGTGCCCCTCGCCGATCAGTTCGGCGCGCAGGGCGGCGTAATTCTCGATGATGCCGTTGTGGACGACGGCAAATTTTTTCGAACAGTCTAAATGCGGATGCGCATTTTCATCGGAGGGCCGGCCGTGCGTCGCCCAGCGGGTGTGACCGACGCCGACGTGCCCGTGCAGCGCCTCGCCGTTCGCCAGCCGCTCGGCGAGGCGCGCGAGTTTGCCCTCGGCTTTCGAGCCGACGAGCGCACCGGTGTCATCGATGACGGCGATGCCGGCCGAATCGTAGCCGCGGTATTCCAGGCGGCCGAGCGAATCCATGATCACGGGAACGCTGTCGCGCTCGCCGATGTATCCTACGATGCCGCACATGCTGGCTAGAACGCGCCGAAGAACGAAGGGGTTACTTGATTCCCTCTTTGGTGCGCTTGTAGGGGATGCGACCTTCGCGGACTTCGTTGAATGCGGTCGAGACGGGCTTGTTGGCGTTGACCAGATCGGTCAGCGCGGGGGCGCCGTTGTTGAGCTGCTTCGCACGCTTCGTGACGACGTTGACCAGCGAGAATTTCGAGTCGACATGCGAGAGCAGGCCGTCGAGGTCGCCGAATACAGAGTTACTCATTAGTTTTCTTCGATTTCCTTGATCCGGGTATCGGGGTAGCGATAGATGCGCATGCGTTCGGCGCGGACGATGGCTTCGAGATCCTCGACCGCGACGTGGGGCTGGGCTTCTTCGTTGACGAGCAGGTAGTCGAACAGGCGGACGTAGCGGAGTTCTTCGTGGGCGATGGCTAGCCGGCTGGCGATGACGTCGTTGGTTTCCGTGCGGCGTGCTTCGAGCCGCGTTTGCAAGAGCGAGAAACGATCCGGAACGATGAAGATCAAGACGGCTTCGGGAAACCGTTCCTTGATCGCGATCGCGCCGTTGACTTCGGGCTTCATGATCACGTCGTAGCCGTCCAGCAACGCTTCGTTGATGAACGATCGCGGCGTCCCATAGAGGTTGTCGTTGTACGAGCGGTGTTCGATAAAACCGCCCTCAGCGAGCTTTGCCTCGAACGCTTCACGCGTTACGAAGAAGTACTCGATGCCTTCCCGCTCGCCCGGACGCGGCGCGCGCGTCGTGGCGGAGACGGAGTATTTGAGGCGTTGGTGGCGCAGACGCAGCCCGTCGACCAGCGTGTCTTTGCCGGCCCCGGAAGGCCCCGACACGACGAACAACAGACCCGGCCCCGTTTGAACGCTACTCCTCCTCGCCCTAAAGCAACCAACGTAGGTTCTTAGGGGAAGGTTCGGAGCCCTCTGTGAAACGGATGGCCCGGCTGTGGTCACCGATTGGATCCTCATCCGGCGAGCGGCCGGCGAACTCGAACGCGAGCTGCGCGGCGGCCGGGTCATGGACGCCGGTTTGCTCGACGACGGCCGCTTCGGGATCCGGATCGGCGGGCGGCGGGCCGGCGGCGACGTCGTGCTGGCGATCGATATCTTCGGTTCGCCGCCGCTGCCCACGCTCGAACGCGAGGAGCTCTCGATCGCGGGCGACCCCGGCTGGTCGCGCTCGATCGCGACCGCCCTGCGGGGTCTACGCCTAGGCGAGGTCCGCAGCCGGCCGGGCGACCGGGTGCTCGTCTTGGATTTCGGCACGACCTCGCGCTTCGGCGTGGCGACCGGGGTGAAGCTGGTGGCCGAGCTGATCCCGCGCTTCGGCAACCTCTTGCTGATCCGCGACGGGGCGATCATCGCCGCCGCCAAGCAATTCTCACCCGCCGAAAATGAAGCGCGCAGCGTCGGCGTCGGCGGCCCCTACCGCCCGCCGCCGTTACGCGAAGAACCCCAGCTGCCGAAGCTCTTGGCGCTCTCGCTCGCGGCCCAACCCACGGTGAACCCGGCCGAGCTCATGGCAACCGCGAGCGCCGCCGCCGAAGCGGACGGTCCGCTCTACGTCTATCGCGACGGCGGGAAACTGATTGCTGCGCACGTCGTTCCGCTCGCGCAGTATGCCGCGCTCGAAGCGAGTACCGCGCCGCAGCTTCTTCCGCTCTTCGCCGAGGCGCGCGAGACGAGCGTCGGACGGCGCGCCAGCGATGCGGGCGAACGGCGCCGAACGGCGCTACGCAACCGGATCGAAAAACGTCTGCACGACACGGCCGCGGAAATCGCGCAAATCACCGCCCGGCGCGACGATGCGTCGGGCCGCGAGAAATTGCGCCTGGCGGGCGATGCACTCTACACATACGGCAACGACATCCCGCCGGCCGCGACGCGCTTCCGCACGCCGGACGACGCCGCGCTCGAGATCGTGCTCGATCCCGATCTCGACGCCAAGGGCAATGCCGCGAACTACTTCGCCCGCTATCGCAAAGCGGCCGACGCGCTTCCGCATCTCGAACGGCGGCTCGCACTGCTCGAAGCGAAGCGCGCCTCGCTGGAAGACTTAGCCTTCGAGACGGGCCGCGGCGACATGACGACGCTAGCGGAAGTCGGCGCCGACCTCGACCGCATCGAAGGCCGCAAGGTCGCCGTCAAACCCGCCGGGAAAAAGATCGCGCGCGCGCCGCTGCGCATCGAGCGACCGTCGGGTGCGCGCATTTTCGTCGGTCGCAATCCGCGCGAGAACCTCGAAGTCACGTTCCGCATCGCGCGGCCAGACGATCTGTGGTTTCACGCCCGCGGCATTCCCGGTTCGCACGTCGTACTGCAAGCGCCGCCCGGCGCCGAACCCGACGACGCCGACCTCGATTGCGCCGCCGATTTCGCGGCGCACCACAGCCGCGCGCGCAACGCACCGCGCGTCGAGATCGACTTCACCGAACGCAAGTACGTGCGCAAACAGCGCGACGCCGCGCCCGGCATGGTCTGGTACACCAACGCCCGCTCGCGCGTCGGCCGCCCCGATGCCGTTACTTAGCGGGAACGAGATCGGGCACTTCAGCCCGAATATCCAGTAATTCGGGCATGACGTCGCGGAACGCGCCGACGATCTTGGGCTCGAAGCCGAAGCCCGATTCTTTTTCGATCTGCTCGACCGCAATGCTCACCGACGCGGCCTCGCGCCAGGGACGGCGCGACGTGAGTGCCGAGAACGTGTCGGCGACGGCGACGATGCGCGCAAAGAGCGGAATGGCCGGACCGGCCAGTTTCGCCGGATAGCCGGTGCCGTCGAAGCGTTCGTGATGCGAGTGCACGATCTCGGCAGCGGCATGCAAGATGGGCGTCGTGAAACCGGCGACCATCGCGGTGCCGTCGGTCACGTGCTTCTTCGCCGCGTCGCGTTCGTCGCCGAGCAGGCGCGAGGTCTTGTTGAGGATGCGGTCGGGCATCGAGACCTTGCCGATGTCGTGGATGCGCGCGGCTTGCGCCAGTTGCGTCACCTCGATCATCGAGAGACCCATCTTGCTTGCAATCGCTTCGGAAAAGAGCGCGACGCGCCGGCAGTGATCGCCGGTGCGCGGGTCGCGTAAGTCGATGATCCGCACAAACGCTTCGAGCGTGCTGCGTTCCAGGGCGAAGAGGGCTTCGGTCGCGGTCTGCTGATCGGCGTGCGCCGCGCCGGCCTTCGCCATCGTCTCGAGGCGCGCGCCGCGCAGCTGGATGAGATTGCGCGCCAGCGACACGAACGCAACCGGATCGACCGGCTTCCCCAAGAACGCCGAGGCGCCGCGCTTGAGCGCTTCGCGCTGCAGTTCTTTCTCGCTGTGCCCGGTGATCATCACGATCGGCGTATAGCTGTTGCCGTGGCTGCGCACTTCGGTGATGAACTCGATGCCGCTCAGTTCGGGCATGCTCTGATCGACGATGATCAGCACGCACTCGTTCTGGCCCGCCCACTCGAGCGCTTTGACGGCCGAGGTGAAGCAGACCGCCTCGGTCTCCGGAATTTGTGCAACGACCTTGGCGAAAACGGTCAGATTGGTCTGAACGTCATCGACGACGAGGACTTTGTTCGGCGTGGTGTTGGTGTTTGGATTCACGAAATTCCCGCTCGATATGCGCGGACGGCCTCGCGCAGGCGCTCGTAAGCCAGGTCGAGTTCGATTGCCGCCGGCTCGATCCCGTCCCAGGTCTGCGCCCGTGCGGCATTTTCAATGATAGCAGCGGCGGCGGCGACCTCGTTGCCGCCGATATTAGCGGTGCTGCCCTTGATCGCGTGCGCGGCTCGCATCACGTCGTCGAGCGCATGGCGTCCCAGCGCATCGCGCAGGGTCGCTTGGTTCGTGGCCCCGGTACCCATCGCCGCTTCGAGTAAGTCGGCGATCCCCGCCGTGTCGTCTTCGAAGATCTCCTCGAGACGCGAAATTTCCAAGATCGGGGTATCACCCATGGTCGCCTCCCTTCGGCTTCGGGTCGGCGCGCTCTGCGAACATCGCATCGCCGAACGAAAAGAATCGGTAAGCCCGGGCGATCGCAGCGTCGTACGCGGCGCGCGTCCGGTCGTAGCCGATGAACGCGGTCACCAACACCAGTAGGGTCGACTGCGGCAGATGGAAGTTCGTCAACAGCGCATCGACGACCCGGAACCGGAAGCCCGGAGTGATGAAGATATCCGTCTCGGCAGCGCCCGCGTGGACCGTGCCGTCTGCCCGCGCCGAGCCCTCGAGCGCCCGGACCACGGTCGTGCCGGCCGCGACGACGCGCCGGTGCTCGCTCCGGGCCCGGTTGACGGCAGCCGCAGTCGCCGCGGGGATCGCGTAGCGTTCGCCGTGCATCCGGTGCGCCGCGATCGGCCCCGGCCGCATCGGCCGGAACGTCCCGATGCCAACGTCGAGGCTGAGCCGCACGATTTCGACCCCGCGCTCGGCAATGGCCGTCAGCACGTCGGCGGTGAAATGGAGTGATGCGGTCGGGGCGGCAACGCTCCCGGGCACCCGAGCGAAAACGGTTTGATACCGGGCCGCCCGGGCCGCGCCACCGGCCCCCACATAGGGCGGCAACGGCAACTCGCCCGCCCGCTCGAGCAAGCTCGCGATGTCGACGCCGTCGTCGAACCGCACGATCCGCCGGCCATCCTCCGCCACCGACTCGATCGTCGCGCCCGCGCCGGCAATATCCAGCCGCGTACCCGCTGGGAGCCGGCGGGCCGGCCGCACGAGCGCATACCAGCTGCGGGCATCGAAAGCGAAGGCGTCGCGGTCGGCCGGCCGCAGCAACAGCACTTCCCCCGCCCCGCCTGACGCCCGCGCGAAGCGCAGCCGGGCGGGGATCACCCGCGTCTCGTTGAGCACGAGGACGTCGCCGGCGCGCAACAGCTCCGGAAACGCCGCGAACGTCAGATCGCGCAGTTCTCCAGCGGGACCCAGCACCAGCAACTTTGCATCTTCGCGCCGCTCCGCCGGCGTGCGCGCGATGCGCTCTTCCGGGAGTTCGTAGGCGTAGGCGCCGGCGTCGGTTAGATCTTTTCCGATCGCGCTTTTTCGAATTCCAAGTAGGTCGTAATGCGCTTGTTGTCCTCGGCATTGACCTCGAGGAATTGCATACCCACTTGGAATTGCGGATTGGCACCCGGGCGCGGATTCTGATCCATCTTCACCCAGCGCACTTCGGCTTTGAGCGTGAGATGCGGCGTCTCTTTCATGGTGACGATCCAACGCGTTCCCTTCGAGAGATACTCGCTGGTGATCAAACGCGCGCCGGTGGCGGAAATGTCGGCAACGGATGCCCGGAAGAGCGTGAACGTGAGCTTCTCTTCAACGCTGACGGGAATGTATTTACGTAGACGAAGGGCACCGGCCGGCTTGCGCTTTTCCTGGTCAGCCACCGGTCACCGCAGTGCCAGGGAAATAGTGAGCCAGGATAGCCGAAGCTCCGGCTCCACTAAGAGCCATTCCAAGCGCGCCCCACTGACAGAGTCCAACACCATGCCCACGACCGGAACCTTCGATGACGACGAGCGGCACGGCCTGCGTACGATCGAAGTCGATCTCGCGAAGCCAGAGGCTGCGGATCGTCTCGGCCCCGAATCGGCGCCGCACCTCGCTCACGCTCAGCGCCAGCGCCGCACCTCCTTCGCCGCGAAACGTCACCGTGCGCGGCCGGCCCGAATCGTCGGGATCGTCGAGCTGCGCCGCTTGGGGCGCACTCGCGAGCCGGTCGGCGAGCGCGGCGCGAGCGCGATCGAGGGGCACCGAACGTTGCCAGCGATAATCCGGCGCCGACGTACAGTACGGATCGTCGACCCCGCGCAGATACGGAATACCGGCGTGGCCCCAGAGCTCGTTCGCGTCGGCGCTGTGCCCGCCGCAGCACGCGCTGTAAAAGACGCTTGCTAGTCCTCCGAGATAGCCGAGCGTCTGTCCGCGCGTAGCATCGACGGCCGCGGTGGTGGCCGGGTGTTCCGCCGCGGGTCCGCCGTAACGCTGATCCGCATCCGATGCGAGCACATCATAGGCGCGCGAGAGCGTGCGCTTCTGCAGCGCGTAGGTGCGTGCGACAATCGCTTGTGCCATAAGCGCGGCCGCGGGCCAACTCGGCGGCGACTCGAGCGGCACGACGCCGTAAAGATACTTCTCGACATCGAGTGCGACGATCGAGCCGTCGGCTTGCTGCACGCGCACGACCGAACCCGCGAGCGGACGGTCGGGCGCGGGCGTCGGCGCGGTGGCCGGCAATTCCGGATCCGGCGGATCCCAAATATCCAAACCGCCCGTCGCAACCAGCAGCGTTTTGAGAAACGCAAGGCGCTCGATCATGAGAACAGGCCCGGCCCATCGCCGCCGCTGGGCGCCGTCAGTCCCAGGTGTGCGAACGCAGCGGCCGTCGTCTTGCGGCCGTTGGCGGTGCGCTGGACGAAGCCGATCTTGAGCAGATACGGTTCGACGACGTCTTCGAGCGTCTCCAAATCTTCCGTTAACGTCGCGGCAATCGCGTTGATGCCGACCGGTCCGCCGCCGTAGCCTTCGGCGATCGTGCGCAAGTACGCGCGATCGAGCCGGTCGAGTCCGCGCTCGTCCACGCCTTCGCGCCGCAGCGCTTCATCGGCAACCGGTCCGGTCACGACGCCGTCGGCGCGCACTTCAGCGAAATCGCGCACGCGGCGCAGCAGCCGGTTCGCGATGCGCGGCGTCCCGCGGCTGCGCTCGGCGATCGTCGCCGCACCGGCCGGATCGATCCGCACCTCGAGTACGCGCGCACTGCGCTCGACGATGTGCTGCAGGTCGGCCGGTTCGTAGTAATCGAGATGGTACATCAAGCCGAAGCGATCGCGCAGCGGCGCCGAGAGCATGCCGGCGCGCGTCGTCGCGCCGACGAGAGTGAAGCGCTTTAAGGGCAGCTTCAACGTCTTCGCGTATGCGCCGCGGTCGACGACGAAGTCGATCTGAAAATCTTCCATCGCCGGATAAAGATACTCTTCGACGACCGCGCCGAGCCGGTGGATCTCATCGATGAAGAGGACGTCGCCGGCTTCGAGTGCGGTCAGGATGCCGACGAGATCCTTCGGTTTCTCAAGTGTCGGCCCGGACGAGCCGTGCAGCGTTCCGCCGAGTTCTTTGGCGATCAGGTTCGCCAGGGTCGTCTTGCCCAAACCCGGCGGCCCCGAGAACAACACGTGCTCGAGCGGCTCACCGCGGCGTTTCGCGGCGTCGATGGCGATGCGCAGATTTTCGACGATCTGCCGTTGGCCGACGTAATCCTCGAACGTGCGCGGACGCAGCGTCGCACCGTACACTGCGTCTTCGAGCGACGCGTCGCCGTCGGTCGCGCGCACGTCCTCGCGCGGCTGCGCATCGTCGGGCCCGACGATCTTCTTCCGCACGTCGCCGGAACTCACGTCACTGCGCCTTCGCGGTTACGCTGACGGTAAATTTCCGCGAGCAATGCTTCGGCGTCGCGTACGTGCGGTGCGGCGGCGAGTGTTTCGGTGATCATGGCTTCGGCTTCGGGGCGGCGATAGGCGAGTTGGAGCAGCACCGCCAGCGCTTCGGCAGCGAAATCGGGCATGGCGGCCGGTTCCGGGCGCGCCGGAGCATCTTGGATCAGCAAGAAGCGTCCCACTTTGCCCTGCAGTTTCGCCACGATGTCGCGTGCTTTCTGCTGGCCGATCCCCGGCAACGTTTTGAGGAACACGTGATCGCCCGCGTCAATCGCCCGCGCGATACGGCCCATCGGCGCCGAAAACGCGCGCGACGCGGCCTTCGGCCCAACGCCCGCCACGGAAATGAGCGCTTCGAAGAACTCGCGCTCGACGGTATTGGTGAAACCGAAAAACACGTAGCGCCCGGAATTGCCGTCGATCTGCAATTGCGCGTAGACTTCGAGCGCGAGCGCGGAACCCGCCGCACCGTCGATCTTCCCCGCAACGCTCGGCGGCAACACCACGTCGTAGGTCAGGCCGCCGACTTCGAGCCGCACGACTTCCCCATCGCGTTCGAGCAGCGTGCCGGCAATGCGCGAAAACATTTTAAAGGCGCTCCGGCCTAGCCTGCGCGCCCCCCACGCGCTGCGTGGGGCCCCCAGTCCGAGCTCGCAAAAACTCGGGTAATTGGGCACGAGTACTCGGTGCTCGCTCCATCAACACATTTGCGGGGCCGCGCATCGCGAACACCAGCGCGAGGGCGAGAGCGTCCGAGACGTCATCCGGTTCGGGGGCGACCGCGAGACCGAGTTGCACGCAAACCATCGCTTTGACCTGATCCTTGCGCGCCGCGCCGTTACCGGTGAGCGCGCGCTTGACCGTCACGTGCGAGAGTTCTTCGAACGTCACCTCGCACAAACCAGCGGCGAGCGCGATCACGCCGCGCGCGTGGCCCATCAGCACGCCGGTGAGCGGGTGCTTCGGCGCCGACCACAACTCTTCGACCACCATGCAGTCGGGCCGCGTCGCGCGCACGACGTCGAGCATCGCGGCGTGCAGTTGCGCGAGCCGGGCTTCGAGCGAGAGCGTCGCTTTCGGCCGCAGCACGCCGCCCTCGATCAAACGGAACGTTCCACCCACCGCGTCGACGACGCCGTATCCCGTGGTGCGTAATCCCGGATCGACGCCGAGGACGCGCATCAGTGAACCGCCGCGCCGTGATAGTAGATCGTGACCGCTTCGCCCGGCCGCAGCGACGCGTTGGCCTCGGGCTCCGTGCGCGCAACCTTACCGTCGCTCCCGTCTTGCGTGACGGCAACGTTCCCGACGGTATAACCGCTCGAAATGATCGCCCGCTTGGCGTCGTCGAGCGACATGTTCGTGACGTCCGGTACGGTGCCGGGAACCGCGACGCTGATCGTTACGGTCGAACGGCGCGGCGCGGTCGCATTTGCGGCGGGATCTTGGCTCGAGACGTTGCCGCCCGCGTTCGTCGCATCGACGATATATTGGATGCGCGGCGTGAAGCCCGCCGTTTGCAGCGCCGTCACCGCATCGGCCGGTGGCTTGCCGCCGACATCGGGCACGGAAACGAGCACCGCGCCGGTACTGACCGTGATGCCGACCGTGGAACCCGGATCGACCATGCTGCCGCCGCTCTGCGCCTGCGAGATGATGGTGCCGTTCGGAATGAGATCGCTGGCAGTTTGCTGATCGACGTTGAGCTTGAGGCCGAGCTTGGTCAGCGCCGCGCGCGCGGCGTCGACCGAAACGCCGACGAGTTGCGGCACGCGGATCGGCTGGCGGCCTTGCGATACCGTCAGCGTGATCGTGCTGCCTTCGCCCGCATTCGTGCCGACGGCCGGACTCGCATCGAGCACCGTATCTTTAGCGGCGGTCGCATCGAAGCGCTGCACGATCTTCGTCTTGAACTTGGCGTTGGTCAGCATGTGCTGCGCATCGGTCGACGTAAAGCCCTTGACGTCGGGAATCGCCACCAGCGGAGCGCCGCTCGATACGAACAGCGTAACCGGCGCGCCGTGTGAGGTCATCGCACCCGGCGCGGGATCTTGACGGATCACGCGATCGACCGGCACGGTTTCGCTCGCTTCGGTCCGCACGTCGGGCTTCAAACCGGCTGCTACAATTGACTGCTGCGCCAGCATCGAACTCTCGTCGATGAAACTTGCGACCGCGATGTCTTTACGCGGTCCGAGCGCGCGCGCACCGAGGTAGCCCGCCAGGCCTGCCACGATCAGGATCAGGGCCATGAACGGAATCCAGCGCCGGTCGAATGCCGGCGGCATCGGTTCGTCGTAGGTCGCGACACCGTTGTGCGGCCGGTCGGGTGCGGCCGACGCGCGCGGCGGCGGCGAGGGTGCGTTTACCGCGCCGAAGCGCGACGTCGGCGCATCGGCTCCCGTGCGCGCGCCGACGCTCAGCGCCGGTTGTTCGCGCGCTTCACGCAGTGCGCGGCCCAATTCGGTTGCCGAGGCGAAGCGGTCTTCGGGATTCTTCTGCAGCAGCGTGGCAATGATGGATGCCAGCGCCGGGCTCACGCCGTCGCGCGCCGGATCGAGTTGCGGTGCGGGTTCGGAAACGTGCTTGAGCGCGACCGCCACCGGCGTCTCGCCGTTAAACGGGATCCGTCCGGTTACCATTTGGTAGAGCACGACGCCGAGCGAATACAAGTCGGAGCGGGCGTCGAGTTCGCGGCCTTGTGCTTGTTCGGGCGAAACGTACGCCACGCTGCCCATCACCATCCCGGGCTGCGTGACGCCGATGGCGTTTTCCGCGACGGCGCGCGCGATCCCGAAGTCGCCGAGCTTCACCACATCGTCGCCCGTGACGAGGATGTTCGCCGGCTTGACGTCGCGGTGCAAGAGGCCTTGGCGATGGGCGAACGCGAGGCCCGCGGCGATCTGCGTCGCGTAGTCGATCGCAACCGATTCCGGCAAGCGCTGCTCGCCGTGCAGCATCGCCGCGAGCGTTTCGCCCTCGACGAGTTCCATCACGATGAAATAGGCATCGCCTTCGTGGCCGAAGTCGTAGACGTTGACGACGTTGGGATGCGAGAGGCGCGCGGCGGCTTGGGCTTCATACGAGAACCGCTTGATGAAATCGTCGTCGGCCGAGAATTGATCGCGCAGCACCTTGATCGCTACGCGGCGGCGCAGCAACAGATCGGTTCCGCAATACACGATCGCCATGCCGCCGGTACCCAAGCGGGTATCGACGCGGTAGCGGCCGTTGAAGACGTGTTCGAGTTCCAACCTGCGTTACGTTCGCGTTCGAGCAAGCGCGACCCGTAGAACCTCCCGAACGATCGGCGCCGCCACGGCCGCTCCGTAGCCGGCGTTCTCGACGATGACCGCGACCACCACGCGCGGGGCTTGCGCCGGGGCAAACGCGACGAACCATGCGTGCGCGGGCCCATGCGGGTTGGTCGCCGTCCCGGTTTTGCCCGCCACGGTGACGCCCGGCAGGGCGGCCGACGTGCCCGTACCGTGCTGCACGACCGCGATCATCAGGTCGCGGACTTCGTGCGCCGCGTCGGCGCCGAGCGGCGCGGCGATCTGTTCCGGCTGCGTCGCCAAGTGCGTTTCGCTGCCCGCAATACTGCGCACGACGTAGGGCCGCGGCGTGCGCCCTCCGTCGGCGATCGTTGCGCCCACGAGCGCCATGCGCATCGGCGTGACGAGCAGCGAGGCTTGCCCGAATCCCAACTGGGCGAGCACCGAGGGGCTCACCTCGTCCCGGGCCGGCAAGCGGTCGCGCGCAACCGGAAGATCGAAGTTGACGGGTTGGCCCAGACCCCAGCGGGCGGCATCGTCGAACCAGCGGTCGACGCCGATCTTGAGCGCGATCGCGGCGAAATCGACATTGCTCGAGAGCGCGAACGCACCGGTGAGCGTCTGCGTGCCGGTGACCTCGTTCTGATCGTTGCGCACGACGAAATTCCCGACCGTCAGACCGCCGCGGTCGACGAAGATCGTCGCCGGCGTCACGAGCCCGGCTTCGAGCGCATCGCCGGCGGTAACGATCTTGAACGTCGAGCCCGGCGGATAGAGTCCCGACGTGCTGCGATCGAGCAGCGGCGAGGCCGGATCGGCAATCAGCGACTTCCAATTGCGATCGAGCGTGTTGGGATCGAACACCGGCGTCGCAGCGAGTGCGAGAACGGCGCCGCTGCGCGGATCCATCACGATGCCGGCGGCGCGGGCGCGCTGCCCCAGCGCAGCCGCGAGCGCGCGCTGCACGTCAAGATCGATCGTCGTCACGATCTCGGCACCTTGCGGCGCCGTTCGTCCGCCGCCCAGCAAGCTCGAGATCTCCGCCGCCGGGCCGGCATTCGCCGCACTCGCCGTGAGCACGCGGTCGAACGCGTCTTCGAGTCCGGCCGTGCCGTAACGCTGCGAGGCGTAACCGATCACGTGCGCCGCGATCGTGCCGAGCGGGTAGACGCGGCGGCCGTTGCGCGTAAGCGCGAGCGGCGTGCCGTCGCGCGCGACGATCGTGCCGCGCCCGGTCGCGTTGTCCGCTCGCCGCGGATTGCGCGTGTCGGCATCGAGCCGCGGCGCATCGAAGAGCGCGATCTGCAGTTGCCGCACCGCGAGCAAAGCAAAAAGAACGAGAAAGAGCGTCCGCAGGCGCCCGATCGCGTCCGCTCGACCTGGCTTGGGACCCCTCAGGATTCGACCCCGGTCGTGTTTCGCTCGCGCAAGAGCGTAAATCCGCCGACGGTTTGTACCGCAAGGTGCGCGCGCGTCGGATCGGCGGCGATCACTTCGTTGATGATGCGCTGCGCGAGCGCAGCATCGATGCCGTCGATGGCCAAGATGGCATCCACGCCCACGTCTTCAAGCAGCGGGTGCGCGACGTATTTGCACGTCGGCAGCGTTTCGAAGTGGCGTTCTTCGTACGGCGCGGCGTGCCACGGGCCGCGTTTGCCGAACACCGTGGCGTGGTAGTCCCAGGCACACAAGCGCCGCTCGTTCCAGACGAAGTCGTCGCGGACGCACGAGCGGCGGCAAATCGCGCATTGAATCAGCGTTTCCGCCGGATGCGCGAACGCTTCGAGTAAATCTTCCGGCAAGTCGTCGGGATTGACCAAGCTGCCTTCGAGCAACTCGGTCGGCACCGGTGCGCTCCAGCCGACGCGCGCGAGCATCTCGAGATCGCGCACCGACGAAACGAACGCGCGCTCGTCGTCCGGTGCGAACGTGGTGTCGCCCCAGGATGCAAGGTTGTCGGCGGCGATGTTGACCCGCTGCCAGTTTTCGCCGAGCACCACGCCGATCGGCGTCCATGCCAGCGGCACGAGCCAGGCGGTGATTTGACGATTATCCGGGACAAGGCTCGAGGTGAAAGCGAGCGTGTTGGCGTTGCCGCCCAACACAAACGCGTATGGTTCGGCTGCGTCGTCGGATGGTTCCATTGGTGTAGGCTACCCCTTTGCGTCGCGGCGCGCCTGCGGCTCCGTATCGAGCAGGATCGTCACCGGGCCGTCGTTGACCAGAGCCACCTGCATGTCGGCGCCGAAAACGCCCGTTTCCACACGGACGCCCGCGCCGCGCAACTCCGTTGCAACGCGTTCGTAGAGCGCATTGGCGGTCTCGCCGCGTGCGGCTCCGGTGAACGATGGCCGCCGGCCGTGCCGCGTATCGCCCAGCAACGTGAATTGCGAAACCAGCAGCACCGCGCCGTCCACGGCCGCCAGGTCGAGGTTCATCGCGCCGCTCGCGTCGGCAAAGATTCGTAACCCGGCGATCTTTGCGGCGATCGCCTTCGCGTCGGCCTCGGTATCATCGACGGCCACGCCGACGAGGACCATGAGTCCGGCGTCGATCGCCCCCGCGACCGTACCGGCGATCGTAACGCTCGCGCGCGTAACCCGTTGCACCACCGCTCGCATCGCTGCGGCTTACGTCGCGCCGATCGTCTCGCGATGCAGCGCCTGATATTCTTGGAGCGACCGCGGCGGGCCCGGATCCGAAGCGAGCGCCGTCGCCAGCGCCGCCGCGGTGTCGAGGCTCGTCAAGCAGGCGATCGATGCTTCCACCGCCGCGCGGCGGATGCGGAAGTTGTCGGTCGAATCGCGCCGCGCGCCGCCCGCGTTATTGATCACGAGATCGACGGTGCGTTTGGCGATCGCGTCGAGCACGTTGGGTGAACCCTCAGCGATGGCGTTGATCGTTTCGGCGGCAATACCGTGGCGTTGCAAGAGATCGTGCGTGCCGCGCGTCGCAACGAGCGTGAAGCCCAATTCGACAAACCGGCGCAGCACGGCGACCGACTCGGGTTTCTCCTCATCGGAAATCGAAACGAGCACGCGACCACCTTCGCTGGGCAAACGGATCCCCGCACCGAGAAAGCCCTTGAGCAGTGCGCCGGCATAGGTCTCATCGATGCCGAGCACCTCACCGGTCGATTTCATCTCGGGACCGAGGATCGTTTCGACGCCGCGCATCTTGGCAAACGAGAACACCGGGACTTTTACCACCGTGTACGCGGGCCGTGGGCGATGCCCCGTGCCCCAGGGCATATCGCGCAGCTTTTCGCCCAGCGCGATCCGCGTTGCGGCGGCAACGAGATTGATCCCGGTCGCCTTCGAGATGATCGGCACCGTCCGGCTCGCTCGCGGGTTGGCTTCGAGAATGTAGAGCGCGCCGGCGTGAATGACGAACTGGATGTTGATCAGGCCGCGAATCCCGAGTTCCCGCGCGATCGCGTGCGTGACGTCGCAAATACGCGCTTCCATCTCGGCGCTGACCGTTTGCGTGGGAAACACGCTGATCGAATCGCCCGAATGGACGCCGGCGCGTTCGACGTGTTCGAAGATGCCCGGGATGAGGATGTCCTCACCGTCGTAAACGGCGTCGACCTCAACCTCGAGGCCGCGCAAATACTTGTCGACCAGCAGCGGTGCGCCCGGCGAAATCGGCGGCGCGCTCTCGACGTAGCCGGCGAGTTGCGCCTCGTTGTGCACGATCTCCATCCCGCGCCCGCCGAGCACGTATGACGGGCGCACGATCACGGGGAAGCCGAGTTCGCGCGCGATCACGCGCGCTTCGCGGAAGGTCTTCGCGGCGCGACCTTGCGGACGCGCCACGCCGAGGCGTTCGAGCGCCGCGTCGAATTTCTCACGGTCCTCGGCGAGATCGAGCGAGCGCTGATCGCTGCCGATGAGCTTCACGCCGCGCCGCGCGAGTTCGTCGGCGAGATTGATCGCCGTCTGGCCGCCGAACGCGAGCATCACGCCTTCGGCGCCGGTGCTGCGGTACGCGGATTCCACTTCGTCCGGTCCCGGCGGCTCGAACACCAAGATGTCGGAGACATCGAAGTCGGTCGAGACGGTTTCGGGATTGTTGTTGACGACGACGGCCGAGCGGCCCGCGTCGCGCAGCGCCCACGCCGCGTGAACGCACGAGTAGTCGAACTCGATGCCCTGGCCGATGCGAATCGGTCCGCTGCCGACGACCACGACGGCCGACTTCGGCGGCTTGCGCATTTCGTCGGTCTCGCCGCGCGAGAGATAGTAGTAGGGCGAACGCGCCGGAAACTCGGCCGCGGCCGTGTCGACCATGCGGAACTGGCCGCGATCGTTGACGCTCTTGAACTCGCCGCCAAAGAGCGAGTTGATCCCGCGCGTCGAGTAGCCCGCGACGATGGCGAGCTTGATCAGCGCCGGCGGCGGATACATCATCGGCTGGCCGGGTTTGCTCTTGAACTTGCGCAGTTCGTTTTCGAGCTGCACCAATTCTTCGAGTTCCCACAGCCAGAANNAACGTGCCGCCGGTCAGCGTTTCAAACTTGAGATCGAGTCCGCGGATCGCTTTCATCAGCGCGGCGGCAAACGTGCGCCCGATGCCCATCGCCTCGCCGGTCGATTTCATCTGCGTTCCCAGGCGGAAATCGGCTAGCGGGAACTTGTCGAACGGCCAGCGCGGAAATTTGACGACGCAATAATCGAGCGTCGGCTCGTACGCTGCTTTGGTGATGCCGGTGACGGGGTTGGGGATCTCGTCGAGCGTCTTGCCCAGGGCAATCAGCGTCGAGATCTTGGCGATCGGATAGCCGGTGGCTTTGGATGCCAGCGCCGACGAACGCGAGACGCGCGGGTTGACCTCGATGATCTGATACTCGCGCCGGTCGGGATGCAGCGCAAACTGAATGTTGCAGCCGCCCTGCACGTTGAGCGCGCGGATGACGTTGATGCTCGCCGTGCGGAGCATTTGGTAGTCGAGGTCGCTGAGCGTTTGCGAGGGTGCGACGACGATCGAATCGCCGGTGTGCACGCCGACGGGATCGATGTTCTCCATGTTGCAGACGACGATGCAGTTGTTCGCCTTGTCGCGCAGCACTTCGTACTCGAGCTCTTTCCAGCCCAAGAGCGACGTTTCGACCAGCGCCTGATTGATGATCGATGCGGCGAGACCCGTGGCGAGGATCGTGCGCAGTTCTTCTTCGTTATACACGAGACCGCCGCCGGTGCCGGCGAGCGTGTAGGCCGGCCGCACGATCAGCGGATAATCGTGTTCCTTGGCAAACGCAACGCCGGCCTCGACGTCGGTGACGACGATGCTCGGCGGCACCGGCTCGCCGATTTCGATCATCTTGCTCTTGAAGCGTTCGCGATCTTCGGCGAGCTGGATCGTGTCGAGCGGCGTGCCGAGGAGCTCGACGTTGTAGCGTTCGAGGACGCCGGCTGCGGCAAGTTCGACCGCCATGTTGAGGCCGGTCTGGCCGCCGAGCGTCGGCAGCAGCGCATCCGGCCGCTCGCGCGCGATGATTGCCTCGATCGATTTCACCGTCAGCGGTTCCAGATACACCGCGTCGGCGATTTCCGGGTCGGTCATGATCGTTGCGGGGTTCGAGTTGACGAGGACGACCCGGTGGCCTTCGTCGCGCAAAGCGCGGCACGCCTGAACGCCGGCGTAGTCAAACTC
>PLRU01000006.1:65389-89083 GCA_003164045.1 Candidatus Lustribacter telmatis | reverse complement strand
GGGGCTTCGTGCGCGGCGGCATGGGTGCGATTTCGCAAGCGGCGGCCGCGGCCGCACGCGCCGCCGGCGCGACGCTGCGCACCGGCGCCGTCGTCGAGCGGATCGGCTTACGCGACGGCCGCGCCGCGCGCATCGAGTTGCGCGACGGCACAGCGATGACCGCCGGAGCGATCCTCGTCAATGCGGATCCGAAGACGCTCTTCTTGCGGCTGCTTGCAGCCGGCGACGTGCCGCCCGCGCTGCACGCCCGCGCCGAGGCCTGGCGTTCCAACGGCATGTCGCTCAAGATCAACCTGGCGCTGGGTGAACTGCCGGACTTTCGCGTGCGGCCCGGCACAAACGAGCAGCCGCATCACCGCGCGACGATCCACGTCGCCCCGTCGATCGCCTTTTTGCAACAAGCGTACGACGACGCGCAAGCGCTGGGCACGTCGCGCGAACCCATGCTGGAGTGTTTCATGCAAACGCCCACCGATCCGTCGCTCGCACCGCCGGGAAAACACATCCTCTCGATCTTCGCGCAATATTTTCCATACGACCGCACCGACCGTCCGTGGGCGGCGGCCGATCGCGACGCCATTGCCGACCGCATCGTGACGCAGCTCGCCGCGTACGCGCCGAACCTTCCGGCCGCCATCGAGCACCGGCAAATTCTTGCGCCGCCCGATCTCGAAGCGACGCTCGGACTCACCGGCGGCCACATCTTTCACGGCGAGCTGCTGCCGGATCAGATTTACGAGCGCCGCTTCGGCGTCCGGGCCGGCATCGACGGGCTCTATCTGTGCGGTTCGGGCACGCATCCCGGCGGCTGCGTCAGCGGCTTCCCGGGCCGCCGGGCTGCCGCCGCCGTTATCGCCGATGCGCGCAGCATGGCCGGCGTGCGATGACGGCGCGCGAACATCGCCCGCCCTTCAATGAAGGCGCAACGCCGATCACGGCCGCGTCGCGGTTCGGCGTTCCCGAACTCGCCGATTTGCCCGATGACATTCGCGCCATCATCGATGAGTCGCGCGAAAAGCTCGGCTTCATCCCGAACGTGTTCTTGGCGTACGCCAAGCGTCCCGAGCACTTCCGCGCGTTCATGCTGTACCACGACTTGCTCATGAAAGGTCCGAGCGGCATTTCGCGGGCGGAGCGCGAGGCCATCGTCGTCGCCGTTTCGGCCGAGAACAGCTGCCTCTACTGCGTGACCGCGCACGGCGCAGCGCTGCGCTTGCTCGGCAAAGACGCGATCGTGGCCGATCAGATCGCGACCAACTGGCGCACGGCCGACCTCTCGCCGCGGCTGCGCGCGATCCTGACCTTCGCTTCGCGCGTCAACGAACGCGGCTTCGCTGCCGACGATCACGAAATCGCCGCATTGCGCGCCGCCGGACTGAACCAAAACGACATTTGGGACGTTGCCGCAGTAGCGGCGTTCTTCGGCTTTTCCAACCGGATGGCCGGGACGATGGACCTCCGGCCCAATCAGGAATTCTTCAGACTCGGCCGTTAAGGTCAGTCCAGCATTCCGTGTATCGGTAGGGGACCGGGGCGCCGCGTTCCGAAGCCGTGCATTTCACTCGTTCTGGAGGTAGCTCTATGTCTCTCCGCATTGCGGCCGCAACCGCTGCCCTCGTCCTCGCGACCTCGACGTTCGCTCTCGCCGCCGGGCCGGTGAAGTTCACGCTCCACCCGCAGAACCACTCGGGCGAAACCGGCTACGTCACGATGACCCAAGACGGGGACAACGTCGTCGTTGCCGTGACGACCACCAACGCCCCCGATGCCACCGCGCAGCCGATCCACATCCACAAAGGCACCTGCGACACCCTCGATCCGAAGCCGACCTATCCGCTCACCACGCTGCAAGGCGGCACGTCGACGACGACGCTCAAGGGCCTGACCCTCGCGCAACTCGAGGACGGCAACTTCGCCATCAACATCCATCACTCGACGTCGGACGTCCCGACGTACTACGCCTGCGGAAACATCCCCAAAGCGAAATAGCAGTTACGGCTTCTGCAGGTCGCTCCATGACGGGGCGATCATGCAGTCGCGCCAGCGGCGGTAAAAGTTGCGCGCGTTCTCCTCGGTGATCTGAAGACTGACGTTCCCCGGCACCGGATCGTCCGTCGAGAACGCGCCCACCGACTGCTGGTAGTTGTACGGGTGCCGGCGCGCGATCGTGCCGCGGCTCGCCGCGGTCGCGTAGTTCCAGTTCTCCATGTCGTCTTGTTCCGTCATCCCGCCGGGACCGGAGTAACGCATGTAATAGTGGCGCAAGAATTCCTTGACCGCCGGCGGCGTATCGCGGTCGACGAGGTAGAAGCGCCAGATCTCCATCGACGTCGCGCTGTGCGGATGCCACACGAAGAGCGCGCGCGGCTGCTGGCCGTGATACGACGTATTGGGGAAGATCGTGCCGGTGCGCGACACCATCCGCGAGCGCTCGCCCAAGCGCTGCTTGCGCGCTTCGAAGCAGGCGCGAAAGTAGTCGTCGACCTCGTCGTTGTCGAGAAAGGTGCGCGCATAGGCGTTCGCTTCGGGGCGCAGCGCACTGTGCAATCCGTGACCCTGCGCGAAGCTGATCCAGAGTTCTTGGCCGCCGGGCACTTCCTCGTCGCGCCGGCCGCGCACGCCTTTGAGGGCGCTCGGACCGATGCCCACGAGATCGACCGAGCGGTGACTGATGTTGTGATAGGTATCGCCGAGAAAATTTTCCGCGCCGAACTTCCAGTTCGACGGGACGACCCACTTTTGAATGCCGCCGAGCACTTCCGAGCCGCCTTCGCGTCCGTCGCGCGCGTCGAGCGTGAAATCGAGATGCGTCTTCGCACCGCCTAAGTAGTCTTCGAACGCGGGCGCAGCCGGATCCCAGGTCGCCCAAATGGTGCCTTTGTAGTTCACCATCTGTGCGACTTCGATCAAGCCCCACTGCGATTTATCGAGCACGCCGTCGTAGAGTTTGTTGTACATCGGCACGCCGGCGAGTTTCCCGTCGAGCGAGTAGCTCCAGGCGTGATAGGGACAGGTGAGCAGCGGCGTGTTGCCCTCGTCGTAGCGGCACACTTTCATCCCGCGGTGGCGGCACGTGTTGAGAAACACGTGGATGTGCCGTTCGCGGTCGCGGCACAGGATGACCGACTCCGCACCCATGCGCGAGGCGAAGAAATCGCCGGGATTGGGGATCTGCGATTCGTGGCCGACGAAAAGCCACATCCGCGCGAACACCTGCTCCAACTCGTCGCGGTAGATCGCATCATCGACGAAGATATCGCGCGCGATCGTGCCCGCCTTCAGATCGACGACGCTCGCGTAGCTTCCGGCCGTTCCCTCAATCATGCGGCGTTACCGCAAAGATCGCCATCCCGGTAAGCCATTCGGGCACCGCGGCATATGCCAGCTGTTGCGCGGTAAACGGACCGAGCGCCGCCAGCGCCAAGATCCAGTTCTTCAGCTCCAGGGCGCCGTTGCCGGCGACCTCGTCGATTTCCACGTCGTTCCACATACGCATCTCCTCGATGTTGCCGGCCCGCATCTGGGCGAGAAACGCCGCATCGAACTCGCCGTTGATCTCACTGGTCCGCGGCGTGCCGACCCAGTGCGAAAGGCCGCCGCTGCCCAGCACCATCACGCGCTCGTACGGCGCGTCGATCGTTTCGAGCGCATACCCGATCGCCGCGCCGAGATCGTAACAGCGTCCGAACGACGGCATCGGCGGCGCAATGCAATTCGTGACGATCGGAATCACGGGCGGCAACGACCGCTCCGGACCATAGAGTTTGTACAGCGGCACGCTGAGATCGTCGAAGAGCGAGAGTTCGGCGGAAAAGGCCGGATCGAAACCTGCCGCCATCACGCATTCGAGTAATTGCATGGCCACCTCCGGTTCACCGGCGATCGTGCGTTCGGGAATGCGCAGCATTTCGGCGGCGGCCGCACCGGGCGCTTCGTGCACGTCGCCGACACCGATGCAAAACGGCGGCATCCCCTTGAGCGTGAAATTGTGAAAGTGATCGTTCACGAACGCGATGATGAGGTCGGGCTCCGCCTCGGCAACGAGCGCGCGCGCCCGTTCTACCCCGGCCGTGAGGGTGGCCTGACGCGCATCGTCGACGACATCCCAGCGCGCAGTGAATCCCGGCGCATGCGACATCACGATTCCGAAGTTCGGGGCGTTCATTGCGGGCTTAGTTCTCGTACTTATCGCGAAACGCGAAGCGGATCAAGTACGGGTTCGCACCGAGCGCATAGAGCTGCGCGAGGTCGGCGGTCAGCATGGCTTCGACTTCGGCCGGGGTGAGGTGGTAGCGCTCGCGCAGCAACGCCGCATCCTCGAACGCCGCGCGCCCTTCGGGCCGCCCGATATCCGCGAGGACGCGGCTCAGGCGATAGCCCTTCACGTGCGGTTCGGACCGCTGAAGAAGGCCGCGACGATGGCGTTGAATTCGGCCATGCGTTCGATCTGCGTCCAATGGCCGCAGTGGCCGAAGACGTGCAATTGCGCGTTCGGCAGCAACGAGAACAGCTCGTAGCTGGTCGAGAGCGGCAACACCTTGTCTTCACGCCCGTGCACCAGCAGCGTCTGCGCGGTGATGCGTTTGATGTCTTCGACCGGCGTCGCGAGATCGTTGATCCCGTTCTGCCGCGGCGGCGGAAACATGCGGCTATACGACTCTTGGAAGCCCGGCTGCATGCTGGCGGCATAGCGCAACTCGACGAGACCCTCGGTCGCGATCGACCCGTCGTAGGCGAAGTAGTCGGCGATCAGCGTCCGCATCGCTTCGCGGCCCGGCTCGTAGCCCCACACGGCTTCGAGTCCCGGCGTGATCGGAAACGGCAAGCCCGACGAGCCCATCAGCACCATGCGATCGACGAGGTCCGGGCGCGCAACGGCAAGCGCGATGGCGAGCCCCCCGCCCATCGAGTTGCCCACGATGTGACATTTGCGCACGCCCTTCGCATCGAGGAACGCGATGAGGTGCTTGACCCACACGTCCTTGCCGTACGTGATGCCGGCCGGCCGGTCGGAATAGCCGAAGCCGAGCACGTCGGGCGCGAGCACATGATAGGTCTGCGCGAACACCGGAATCGCAAGCCGCCAGTTGGCCCACGCCGTGACGCCCGGACCGGAACCGTGAATGAACAGCAACGTCTCGCCGCTGCCGGTCTCGTGATAGTGGGTGCGGTGGCCACCGGCCTCGATGAATTCGCCGGTTTCGAGCGCGGCCGCATCGGTCGTCATGGAGATCCTTTCATGCCGGCACCGCGGCCGGAGCGAGGTCGAGCGGGATAACGGCCATGCCGGTGAGCCATTCGGGCACCGCCACGTAGGCGAGTGGTCGCGGACGGCAAGGCCCCACGGCGCCGAACGTCGCCAGCCAGTTGCGCAGTTCGTAGGCGCCGTTGCCCGCTTCGTCTTCGATCGCGCGATCGTCCCAATCCATCATTTCCGCGAAGCGGCCTTCGGCGACGAGTGCGATGACGCGTTGGTCGAACGCGGAGTTGATCTCGCCTTCGCGCGCGAGCCCGACCCAATGCGAGATGCCGCCGGTGCCCATGATCGCGACGCGCCGGTCGCCGGCAAACTGCTCGAGCGCCTTGCGCACGGCCACGCCGAGGTCGTAGCAGCGGCGCATCGTCGGCAGCGGCGGCGCAACGCAGTTGATAAAAATCGGCACGATCGTGAGGTGCGGCGGCAATTCGGGCATCAGGTAGTAGAGCGGCGCGCCGACATCGGCGACGAGCTGCAGCTCGCCGGCGTAGGCCGGGTCGAAGTTCTCGCGCATCAGCGATTCGACGATCCGCAGCGAGAGTTCACCATCGCCGGGAATGCGGCGCATCGGCGTGCGCAGCAGCGCCGGATTGCCCGGCGCGCGCATCTCGTAGCTCTCAGCGACCCCGATACAGATCGCGGGCATGTTGCCCAGAAAGAAATTCGAGAAATGGTCGTTGACGAACGCGACGATGACGTCGGGCCGCGCTGCCTCGAGCTCGAGCCGCACCGTGTCCAGCGCCCCGCTCAGGTTGCGGGCTTGGGCGGCGTCGAGCGCGCTCCACATCGCCGTCAACCCGGGCGCGTGCGAGATGATCAGGCCGTGGCAGAGTTCCACTTACGGTGCGACCCGCTCGACGTTAAACGTCGTCTGATCGCGGTACACGAGGCGAATCAAA
Source organism: Candidatus Lustribacter telmatis (assembly GCA_003164045.1). Taxonomy (GTDB): domain Bacteria; phylum Vulcanimicrobiota; class Vulcanimicrobiia; order Vulcanimicrobiales; family Vulcanimicrobiaceae; genus Lustribacter; species Lustribacter telmatis. The sequence goes on along the minus strand of PLRU01000006.1, from coordinate 82,927 downwards.
TACGGGTTCACGCCCGCAGCGAGCAACTGCGTGCGATCGCGCGCTTGCAGCAAGACGATCTCTTCATCGGTCAGACCGTACCGCGCGCGCGCAACCGCCGGATCGGCCACCAACTCGCCGATCTGCTCGAGCGTCTTGAGTTCGAAGAACACCTTACTCAGCCGATAGCCCCTCATCGCGGGAGCGTCTCCAGCCAGGCCAGGAGATCGCGTTGCTCGTCGCTGGAGATTTCGTGCGCGATCGGATACCGGTGATGTTCCACCACGGCGCCGCTCTCCGCAAGCAGATACTTCTCGCTGCGGGCCACGAGGTCGAGCGGAATCACTTCGTCGATATCGCCGTGCGCGTGAAAGAGCGGCTTGCCGGCAAGCCGCTGTGCCGTCGGAACGATCTCGGTGATTTCCCACGGAAGCGTTCCGCTCAGTAAAATGCCGGCCGTAAAGCGCTCGGGCCGGTCGAGCAACATCGCACCGCCGAACAGCATGCCGGCGCTGAAACCGCCGGCGATCACGCGCGTCAGATCGAACTGCGCCGGATCGAGTTCATCGAGCCACGCATGCATGCCGTCGACGCTGCCGCGCAGACTCTGCCCGAGCGGACGGCCGAGACCACGATTCTCAAACCACGTGTAGCCGCCGGAATCGAGCGCGAGCGGTCCGCGCGGTAAGGCGACGGCGAACCGTTCGGGGAACGATTCGGCAAGCGGTAGCAGGCTCTGCTCGTTCGCTCCGCGTCCGTGAAAGAGCACGACCAGCGGAGGCCGCTCGGATCCCGGCCCGGCGGCCCGGCGCCACTCAACGTTCATCACGGTTTCTGTTCTCCGGCGCGATCTCGCCATACTCCGCCGCCACGCGCAAGATCGGCGCGAGCCAGCTTCGCCGGAACGCGGGCGCATAGGTTGCGCGCGACATCGAAGCGATCACCGCGGGGTCGAAGCCCAGCCGTTCGGCGAGGATGGGGCCCGTTTCGCCGCGGTGCGCGTTCGCCCAGCGGGCGGTCGCGCGCAGAATTCGCGCGACGCGATGCGTGGCGGCCGCCTCGCGCTTCAACCAGGCCTGCGATACGACGTATGCGCCCATGATAAAGCGCTCGGCGATCGCATCGAACGGCGTCGCGAGCACGGCGGTCGCTGCGCGCTGGATCGTGCGCTGGGGTTCGGAAATGATGAACGCGTCCGCGGTACCGGCGGTGAGGTCGGCGCTCGCACCGGCCATTTTCCGTCCCGATGCGAAACGAACCGCATCGGACCGGCCGCCGGCGGTATCGAGCCAACGGCGCACGCCGAGCCGCGCGAGATCGTGTTCGGCCGGCGTGACGACTACCCGGCCGGCCAGATCGCTCGCGGTGCGCAGCGCTGAGGCGCGAGCGCGCACCAGCACGACGATCGGCTCGGCGGTGTCGTAGAGTCCGCCCGGTGCGAGCAGCCGCACCGGCGCGCCGCGTTGCACGGCGCGCACGGACGAGATGATGTCGGCGTAGCCCACGTCGAGCTCACCCGCGGCAACCATCTCGATCACTTCGCCCGGATGGCCCAGATCGCGTTCGATCCGCGCGGTGATTCCGTGCGCCGCGAACGCGCCGGTTGCGTCGGCGTAGATCGGCAGCGCGGCAACGTCGAGGCTCGAGAGTCCGAAGCGGACCTCCGTCAACGGCTACTGAGGGCCGTCGGTGAGACGAAGTCCTTGGCCGGACACTCTTTGTGCAGCGACTTGTACTTGATGCCCGCGTCGATGAGCGGCTGCGCGAGGCTCGTATCGATCGACACGCCGTACGCAGCGCGGCCCATCTTCTTGATCACCTCGTCGGGAAAGTGCGCGTACTTCTGCAAGAACTGCCCGTAGCGTTCGGCATTCTTCGGATCGTTCGTCCACTGCGCGGTGTCGCGCATGGCGAGCGCGAAGCGGCGCGCGGCTTCCGGATTCGCCTTCACCCACTCGGGCGTCGCGAACCAGTACGATACTTGGAACGCTTTGCCGTAGCCGTCTTGGTACGAGCGTCCGAGGATACGAACCGTATCGCCGGCGACGGTGAGGGCCGGTTCGGAGATCATGCCGGCGGCTACCGTGCCGTTCTGCAATGCCGCCGCCATCGTAACGACGGGCATCTCGATGAACTTGATCGTGCTCAAGTCTGCCCCGTGATCGTCGAGCCACTTGGCCGCCGATATTTTCGCCGGTCCCTCGAGCGACGGTGCGGCAACGACTTTTCCGTTGAGGTCCTTGGCCGAGTGAATCGTCGAATTCGAAGCGACGGCGAGCACGTTGATCGGTACCGATGTCGGCAAGTAGACGTTCGATGCGGCAAGCAGGCTCAGCGGAATGCCGTGTTCCGCCGCCGCGCAGATCGCGATGATGTCGGCCTCACCGACGTCGGCCGATTTGCTGACCACGATGCCGGCGACTGCCGATCCCGCGCCCTTCGCAAGCGATTCGACTTGCACGTCGAGTCCGTATTTCTTGAACGTTCCGAGTTCGAGCGCGACGTACGCCTCGGCCGTCGCCGCTTGCGGCGAGGTCGCGATCTTCATCGCAAGCGGCGCCGGCGCTTGCGCCGACGCAACGAGCACGACCGCGAACGCCACGGCGGCACGCACGACGTCAGAACTTCGCAAGAATCTCATCCCGCAGCGCTTCCTGCCAATCGAGGCCTTCCGGGATCATGTGATCGAGCGCGCGCACGTTGCGATAGGCCGCCGGATCCGAGCCGCGCGGCGCGCGTCCTTGCTCCACCGCGTCGACCGCTTCAAGCATGAGCTGACGCATCACGATGATCGAACGGTCGGTCGTTCCCAGATGTTCTTTCGAACGATCGACGATCGGCCCCATGCCCTCTTGGAGCGCGACGTCTTGCGTGTTGACGCCCTCGATGCCGCAAAACTGGCCCGCTTTTTCCTTCGCGCGGTCGATGAGGTAATCGTTGCTCAGATTGCGCCTCAACCGGTAGTCGGGCAACTGGTTCTCCGGCCCGCGGCCGTCTTTGACTTCCTGATCCATCACGCCGGCCATTGAGAGCGGCTGTTCGGGCGAATACGAATACATGAAGTTGTACGACGCCGTCGTGTGATCGTCGATCGGCGTCCACACGTGGCCGTTGATCGTCGGGACTTGCGTGTCGTCGATATAACGGAAACTGCCGCCCAGCAACCCGTCGACGCGGCCGCGAAACTGGGTTGCCGGCATCACGTACTGATACGCGCGCACCCACTGCTTGCCGTTCACGTGACGGATGCCGCTGTACATGTAGCCGTAGTCGGTGGTGTAGACGTTCATGCGCGGCACCGTGCGATCGTAGTCGGCCAGCCACTCGAGCTTGCCGGGAGCCATGTTGTGCAAGATCGTCGCGTGTGACGAATCGAGCGCACCTTCGAGCGCCTGCAGATAATTGCAATCCTGAACGTGCTTGCCCATGAACCGGTGCGTGGCGGGGGCGCGCATGAATTCGTAATCGGGCGGCGCCGGCATCGTCTCGGGGGCGCCCATATACACCCACACGAGGCCGCCCGCTTCGTGGGTAGGATACGCACCGATGGTGACCTTCGATTTGAACAGAGAATCCGGCGGCTCGGAGGGCATGTCGACGCAGGTGCCGTTGCGGCTGAATTTCCAGCCGTGATAGACGCAGCGCAGACCGCGCTCTTCATTGCGCCCGAAGAACATCGGCGCGCGGCGATGCGGGCAGAACGCGTCGACGATCCCAACACTTCCATCGGAATCGCGAAAGGCAACGAGGTCTTCACCCAGGATGCGCGTGCGCACCGGGGCGCCGTCGGCTTCCGGCAGTTCCTCGGAGAGCAGCGCCGGCAGCCAGTAGCGGCGGAATAGGGCGCCCCCCGGGGTACCGGGGCCGACGCGGGTGAGGCGGTCGTTGTCGCGCGGGGTCAGCATGGCACCCTCTTCCAGAATAGAACGGGTTCTATTTCTTTCAAACTTGGCACCCCCGGCGTGATTCCCTGCGCTATACTGGTCGAGATATGGCAGATACCGGCGAGAAAGCCGTGGCCTCGGTCGAGCGCGCGCTGAGCGTGCTCGAGGCGTTCCACACCGATGACACCGACCTGAGTCTCGCCGTGCTGGCGGAACGGACGGGCCTCTACAAGAGCACGATCTTGCGGCTCCTGGCGACCCTCGAGCGATTCGGCTACGTCACGCGTAAGCTCGACGGCAACTACGGCGTCGGTCCGGCGGCCCTGCGCCTGGCAGCGGTGTATCAGCGCACCACGCAACCGGCCGAACGCATTTTGCCGATTCTCACGGGCTTGGTCGAAGCGACGCGCGAGAGCGCGTCCTTCACGGTGCGCAACGGCGACTCGGCCGTCTGCATCTATCGCGTCGACTCACCGCAAATGGTGCGCGATCACGTCAAACCCGGCGACGCGCATCCGATCGATCGCGGCGCGAGCGGGCGCGCGATTCTCGCCTTCACGCATCCCTATCCGGCGCGCTTGGCGTCGGTGCGAAGCGACGGCGTCGCCATCGCGCTAGGCGAAGTAACGCCCGATTTTGCCAGCATCGCGGCGCCGGTATTCGACGTTACCGGAAACGTCGCGGGATCGATCTCGATCTCGGGCCCGAGTACGCGCTTTCCGGCCGCGACCACCAGTCGCATGCGGTTGCTGATTCTCGAAGCGGCGCAGTCGGTTACACTGGGACTCGGCGGCGACGCGACGGCGACTCGGACAGAATCGCATCGAGCGTCTCGTGCGAAACCTCGCGCTGCAGTTCGCGCGAAGCGGCGTAGCTGAAGCAGAGCGCATCGCGGAAGCCGTCGCGGCGCAACGGCGTGACGCGATGGAGCGTCGTGTCGGCACGCAACAGATAGACCGTTCCCGTCCCCGGGTAAGCGCGTACCGGTCGGCGAGCGGCCAGGATCGCATCGATGCCGGGGGCGGATTTATTCCACGAAACGCCGGGGATGAACTCGAGCGCCGCGCCGCCCTCCGGCGGGGGCGCGCGCAACACCCAAACCAGCGCGAAGCCGTAGTCGTCCCAGTGCCAGCCGTGCGTATCACCGGCCGTCTCTAAGCGCGTCGCGATCAATTCTTCCGGCACGTACGGCACCGGAACGACCGGCTCGCCGGCAATATCCGCCACCAGCGACAACAGCTGTTCCGAACGATAAGCGGCTGCCGCGACGGGAGCGGCTGCTGCGAGTGTGTCGCGCCCGACCACGCGGTACCGCCGCAGCGTACCTCCGGTCGCCGCGATCCGCAGGTCGCGGCGAACCGCGTGCGCGTCGAGCGCGGCGATCACCTCAGCGCCGACGGCTGCACGTATGCCGCTCGGGATCGCCGCGCTCACGTCGACGAAGCCATCGCGCGCAAACGTTGCGCGAAATGCCGCGCTCACGCGATGAAGCGCGCGAACGCCGCCGCATCGACGTTGCCGCCGCTGATCGTCACGCCGACGCGTTTGCCGCGGACGTCGACCCGGCCCGTCAAGAGTGCCGCTAACGCCGCCGCGCCGCTGGGTTCGATTACGAGCTTGAGACGTTCGAACGCGAAGCGCATCGCGTCGCACAATTCCTCATCGGTTACGGTGACCACGCCGGCGCACAGCGCCTGCACGATCGGAAACGTCAGCTCGCCCGGCGATTGCGTCTGCATGCCGTCGGCGATCGTATCGGGAACGGGGATCGTCACGCGTTCGTTGCGCGCGAGCGACTGCACCCAATCATCGCCGGCGGCGGGCTCGACGCCGTAGACGGCGATGCCCGGTGAGAGCGTCGTTGCCGCAAGGGCGCTGCCGGAGAGAAGGCCGCCGCCGCCGGTGCAGACGAGGAGCACGTCGAGCGGGCCGACGTCTTCGATCAGCTCGAGTACGGCGGTACCTTGCCCTGCGATGATCGCGGGATCGTCGTACGGCGGTACCAGCGTCGCGCCGCGTTCGGCGGCGAGCGACCGCGCGATGTCCGAGCGGTTCATCGTCTGGCGATCGTAGAGTACGACTTCGGCGCCGTAGCCGCGCGTCGCGGCGAGCTTCGCAAGCGGCGCGTCGGTGGGCATGACGATGACGGCGGGAATACCGAGCAATTTTGCGGCCAGCGCGACGCCCTGCGCGTGGTTGCCGCTGGAGAACGCAACGACGCCGCCCTTACGTTCCCGCTCGTCGAGCTGGGCGAGCCGATTGTAGGCGCCGCGAAACTTGAACGCGCCCATGCGCTGCAGGTTCTCGGCTTTGAGGAACGCGCGGGCACCCGTTCGCTCGTCGAGCGTGGCCGATGTGATCGCGGGCGTGCGGTGGGCGACGCCGCGCAGACGCGCCGCCGCTGCGACGACGTCGTCGAACGTTACGGCAAGCGGCGGCATCTACTTCGGCGTGGGCAGGTCGTACTTGAACCCGACGACCTTGTTATCGGGATCGAAACGGATCGTCTCGTGCACGACGCCCTTCTCAAACGTCGCGTCGAACTGGTGGATGCGCCGCGATGCATCGTCCGAAGTCTCGCGTACCTTCTGCAGTTTGCCGAGCGGCGCGAACGCGTCGGCATCGCGGCCGACGATGGCGTGCGTGACCTGCGTCGCCGTTTCGGCGTTCTGAAACTTCTGCACGCCGGCCAGATCGTTGTTCTGCAGCGCGACGGTCATTTCGCCGGCGATCTTCTCATACGGCGTATCGTGATGGCTGAAGAGCCCGCGCAACAGGCCGAAGACGATGATCAGCACCACCGCAATGAGCAGCAGGCGCGTAGTGTTCGCGTTCGTGGGCTTGCCCGTGATCTTGCCGGGAACGGCCGGAATCACGAAGCCACCGCCGAGGCGAGGCCGCGCGTCGCAAACGGCTCGAACGTCAGGCGCGGATTCCACTCGGCTGCGAGCCGCATGCTCCATTCGCTCTCGAAGAGTCCGAGCGGCGCGCCGTCCCAGTCTTCGACGAGCCGCGCGTTGGAGGGCAACTGCGCGCCGGTGATCGCGTCGGGCTCACCGCTCACGTTGCGCGCGAGCGTAAACGGTAAGGTCGTCATCTGCGTCTTCACGTTGTACTCCGATTCCAGGCGAAATTTCACGACTTCGAACTGCAGCGCGCCGACCGCGGCGAGGATCGGTTCGATCCGCGTTTGGCCGAACGGATAGAGCACCTGAATCGCACCCTCTTCTCGCAATTGCGCGATCCCCTTCTGGAACGATTTGTAGCTGCCGGTATCGATACTGCGCACGAGCGCGAAATGTTCCGGCTCGAACGCCGGGATGGGCGGGAAGCGCACGTTGGTCGAATCGGTGAGCGTGTCGCCGATGGCGAAGGAGCCCGGATTTGCCAGGCCCACCACGTCGCCCGCGTAGGCGACGTCGATCGATTCGCGATCGTTCGCGAACAGCTTCATCGCGCGCGTCAAGCGCACTTCCTTGCCGGTGCGCGCGTTCTTCACGGTCATGTCGCGTTCGAACTTACCCGAGCAGATGCGCGCGAAGGCGACGCGATCGCGGTGGCGCGGATCCATGTTGGCCTGGATCTTGAAGATGAAGGCCGAGAAATGCTCGTCGTCCGGCTCGACCGGCGTGTCCGAGGCATCGAGGCGCGCGGTCGGCGAGGGTCCCATCTTCACGAAGCGGTCGAGAAAGAGTTCGACCCCGAAGTTCGTCATCGCGCTGCCGAAAAACACCGGCGTCACGTCGCCGCGCAGCATCGCGTCGCGCTCGAACGGCGCGCCGGCCCCCTCGAGCAGTTCGATCCCGTCGATGAACTCTTTATACGTGCCCTCATCGACGAGCGCGCGGATCTTCTCGTCGTGCACCCCGGCAACCGACACCGGGGCGCGCTTCGCGCCGTGCTCGGTCCGCTCGAACGTGTGCAGCTCCTTCGTTTCGCGATCGTACACGCCGCGAAACGTCTCGCCGCCGCCCAGCGGCCAGTTCACCGGATAGGCGCCGATGCCGAGCACGTTCTCGAGTTCGTCGAGCAGTTCGAGCGGATCGCGCGTCGGCCGGTCCATCTTGTTGATGAACGTGAAGAGCGGTATGCGCCGCGCGCGGCAAATCGCAAACAACTTGCGGGTCTGCGGTTCTACGCCCTTAGCCGCGTCGATCAGCATCACCGCGCTGTCGGCGGCCAGCAGCGTGCGATACGTGTCCTCGCCAAAATCTTGGTGACCGGGCGTATCGAGGAGATTGATCGTTCGGCCGTGATAGGGGAATTGGAGGACCGTCGACGTGATCGAGATGCCGCGTTCGCGTTCCAGTTCCATCCAGTCGGAGGTCGCCGAACGGGCCCGTTTGCGCGCCGCAACTTGACCGGCCGTGACGATCGCTCCGCCGTAGAGCAACAGCTTCTCGGTGAGCGTGGTCTTGCCGGCGTCGGGGTGCGAGATAATCGCGAACGTCCGGCGATTCTCGACTTCGGCGCGTAAATCCATGACCTCTCGAAATTCGACGGCGCTGCGCACGACCTTTGCTTTGCTCGCAATCTTCTCGGCGGCCGTGTTTTGGGGCGGCAACGCGATCGCCTCGAAGATCCTCTACCTGCCGGGCGGCGCGCATTTCGATGCGCCCGGGCTCTTCGTCGCCCGCGCCGCATGGTCGCTACCGCTGTTCTTCCTCATGGCGGTGCTCGCGCGCCCGAAGCAGCGGCCGAGCCGGGCCGACTGGCTGCTCTTGGCCGGCACCGGCATCGCGTTCGGACCCGGCGCCTGCGGCTTCCTCGCCCTGGCAGCCCAATACACCAGCGGCGCGCACGTGGTGCTCCTGATGAGCCTCACCCCGCCGATCACGGCCGTGATCGCGGCGCTTGCCCTGCGCGAGCGCATCGACGTCGTTCGCATCGCCGCGCTCTCCATCGGCATCGCCGGCGCGGTGCTGCTTACCGTCACGCGTTCGGCGACCGGTTCGACGGTCTTCGGCGATCTGCTCGAACTCGTCCAAGTCGTCTGCTACGCAACGATGTTCATTCTCACGCGAGCGCTCGGCAAGCGCTACTCGGTGTTCTTCGTGAGCGGAACGTACGGCACGATCGGCATGAGTTTGCTCGTGCTCTTCGGTCTCGCAACGGGACGGCTCGAGCCGTCGATCGCGCAAACGCTGGTGCCGAGCCCCACGATCTGGTGGTGGTTCTTCGGCGAGATCGTCATCGGACTCTCGATTTACGGCCAAACGGCGCAGGCGTTTGCGTTGCGCTATCTTCCCGCCGGCACGACCAGCCTGATCAGTTCGTACGGCACGCTCGTGGTCGGCGTGATCGGCGCGATCGTGCTGCTCGGCGAACGGATCGCGCCGAGCGGCTACATCGCGGGCGCAATGCTCGCCGTCTCACTCGCGTTCGCGCTCGTCCCCGTACGCGGCGCACCCCCGGGCGTTCCCGAAACCTCGTGACGCTTATGGCGTGCCGAGCCACTCCGGGTGTTGGATCGTGCCGTCGAACTCGTGAGTCGTTTTATAGCGTTCGGTGGCGCCGTCGATGGAGAGCGGCGCGCTGCGGGCGAGGATCGACGTCACTTGCGCATCGGAGAGCGGCCGGAACGAAACGGCTGCGGTGACGGCTTGATCGAGCGTCGCGACCGAATCGATCCCGGTCACGACGGCGGCGACGGGCAGGTTCATGCTGTAGTGCAGCATCTGCAGCGGTCCGACGACGCGTGCGTCGAGGATGTGGTGGTCGCCGAACGTCTTCATCGCGAGGATCGCCGTGCCGGTCGCTTGGGCGACCGGAATGACGGCGTGCTCGAAGCTTTGGAAGTGCGCGTCCATGACGTTCAGCGGCATCTGCACGGTATCGAAAACGAACCCGTTCTGTGCCGCAACCTCGAACATGTGCACGTGATACTTGGGACTCTTGTGGCCGGTGAAGCCGAGGAAACGCACTTTGCCGGCTTGCTGCGCGGCAAGCATCGCTTCGATCGCCCCGCCCGGCGCGAAGACGTGGTCGGCGTCGTCCGGCCGGATGTTCTCGTGAATTTGCCAGAGGTCGACGTGATCGGTTTGCAGCCGGCGCAGCGACTCATCGAGCTGATCGGCCGCCGTCTTGCGGTCGCGCCCGTCGAACTTCGTCATCAAAAAGACCCGTTTGCGAAAGCCGCCGGTCCCAAGCGCCCGGCCCATCCGCTCCTCGCTGCGACCGTCGTTGTAATCCCAGCAGTTGTCGAAGAACGTGATACCGGAATCAATCGCGCGATGCATCAGGTGAACGGCTTCGACGTCGCTCAGCGCCGCGGCGCCGATGTGAGCGCCGCCCAGTGCCACCATCGAGACGTTCTCGTTCGTCCGGCCGAGCCGGCGCGTGGGAACCGCAGATTGCATACGCAACTCCTACCCGGATGACGTTCGGATCGAACGCAGCGACTCTGCGCGCAGGTGGGTCCACATCTCTGCCGTCAAGGCGCCGAAGCGCGGATCGTTGACCACTTGCGAATCCCGCTCGCGCGGCCAGCCGGTGGCGAGCGAGGCGATGAAGCGTCCGGGCCGCGCCGACATCACGCCGATACGGTCGGAGAGCAGCGCCGCCTCGTCCAGGCTATGCGTGATCAGCAGCACCGTCGCGCCCGTCTCGCGCCACAGACGCAGCAATTCCTCGCCCATGACGAGCCGCGTCTGCTGATCGAGTGCGCCGAACGGTTCGTCGAGTAAAATCAGCCGCGGCTCGAGCACGAGCGTGCGCGCGATGCACACCCGCTGACGCATCCCGCCGGAGAGTTGGCGCGGATGGTGCCGCGCGAAATCCGCCAGGCCGACGAACTGCAGCGCGTAGTCGACGCGCCGCACGATCTCGGCCGGATCCGTGCCGCGCCTGCGCAAACCGAACGCGACGTTGTCCCACACCGAAAGCCATGGGAAGCTTGCGTCTTCCTGAAAGACCATGCCGACGCCGTCCGGTACTTCGCCCGCAACTTCGCGGCCGTCGAACACCACGCGTCCTTCGGTCGCGCGCAGCAAGCCGGCGACGATTTCCAGCAGCGTCGATTTGCCGCAGCCGGAAGGCCCGATGACGCTGAAAAATTCGCCCGGTGCGAGCTGCAGATCGATCCCCTCGAGCGCGCGCACGGGTGTGCCGCCGCTCTCCGAGGCGAACGTGTGCGAGATGCCGGTCAGCTCGAGCGCGATCTCAGCCCTCCCGGCGCAAGCGGCGATCGATCTGCAGCATCGCGAGACCACCCGCGACGGCCACCGCAAACAGCAAGAGCGTCAGCGCCATGACGGTGGGCACGTCGCTGTGCTCCACGCTCTGAATGAGCATGAACCCGACGCCGCGATCCGATGCGAACAACTCGCCGACGAGGGTGCCCAAGAGTGCCAGCGACACGCCGATGCGCATGCCGGAGAAAATTTCGGGCAGGGCGGCGGGCAGCAGCACGTTGCGGATCGTTTGCGCGGGCGTCAGGCGCATCACGCGTGCCGCCTTGCGTATGACGGGACTGATGTTGCGCACGCCGTTCATGGTGAGAATGATGACCGGAAAGATGCCGTGGATCGTGCCGAACGCGACCTTGGCCGACATCCCTAGGCCGAAGAAGAGCAGGATCACCGGATAGAGCGTGATCTTTGGAATCGCCGTGAGCGCGTTGAGGATCGGATCGAACACGTCGCCGGCGAAACGCGAGAGCCCGAGGAGCAGCCCGATCGCGAGACCGCCGCCGAGCGAGAACACAACCGCTAGCGCAAACGCATCGGCCGTCGCCGCAACGTTCTGCCAAAACCGCGCGCTGCCGAGCAAGTGCACGACGGTCGCGAACGTGGTGATGGGCGAGGACAGACCGGACGAACCGACGATGCGATACAGCAGTTCCCACAACAGCAGCACGGCGATGGTAAAGAGCAAACCGTCGAAACGCCGGCTCATCGTAGTCCCCAGCGGCGGTGAACGGCGCGTTCCCACTCATAGATCGCGAGGTTGATGGCCGTTACGGTGACGATCAAGATCAGCAGCAATCCGTACATCGTCGCGTTGTCGAGGTTGTTATACGCGAGCGACATCGCGCGGCCGAGCCCGGCCACCGACAAGATGAACTCACCGGCGATCGTGCCGACGATCGAGTAGCTCACCGCGAGCTTGACCCCCGTCACGAGATGCGGCGTCGCCGCAGGCAACTGCACCAGCAGCGCGGTCGCCACGCGCGGCATCCGCAAGGCCGCCGCCGTCTTCACGTACACGCGCGGAATGCGGTCGAGGCCGGCCAGCGTGTTGACGGTCATCGCAACGACGCCGAGCACGGCGCCGATTGCAATCAGCGGCGCGCGATTGAGGCCGAGAATCGCCACCAGCATCGGATAGAAAATGAACGTCGGCACCGCGTAATACGCCGCCAGCAGCGGATCGACGATGCGCCGGAACCGCGGTAGCGCGTGGATGATGACGCCCGCGACGAAGCCGGCGATCACCGCGATGACGATGGCCGCCGCCGCATTCGTTATCGTAAAGAGCAAGTCGCTCTGAATCGCCGGCGCGGTGAGCAGATGCAGTGCCGACACGATCATAGCGCTCGGGGGGATCATCGTCAGGCGGCCAATCACCCCCGTGCGGCAGCACAGTTCGACGGTGGCGAATCCTGCGAGCACGATCGCCCAGCGCGCGGCAGCGACGCGACTCATCGCCGCAGATCGGCCGGTAAGTACGAGCGGTCGATCGCCGCGTTGAGATCGAACGGTCCCGCGAGCACGCCGACGAGACGCATACCGCGCAGCATGGTGGCGAGCCCGGCATCGTTGATGGTCCCGGGCGACCAGTACCGGTCGGCCAGCAACCGGCGCAGCACCGCATCGACCGGCTTGCCGCTCGAACTCCAGACGTCGTCGTACACGCGGACGGCATCGTCCGGATGCGCCGTCATATACGCGACCGCGTCGCGGTGCACGGCGACGAGTTTACGCACGATATCCGGATGTGCTTTCGCGTAATCGGCCGTGACCACGCCGACTTGGGTCAGCACGGCCGGCAATTCGACCGACGTGCGGAAGACCGCCCGGTATTTGTCCGGCGGCGAAAGAAAGGCCGGTATCTCCACCGGCGCCGCATCGACCGCGCCTTGATCCAGCGCCACGTGCGCGGCCTCGATGCTACCGGCGGGAATGAGCGTCACATCGCTCGTGATGTGGTGAGCGTCGAGCACCATGCGTACGACCATCTCGGTCACCGATTGGGGCGACGTATACGCTACCTTGCGCCCGCGCAGATCGGCGATCGACTTGATCGTCGAATCCTTGCGCACCATCCACGACAGCTCGCCGAGATGGTAGAGTGCGCCGTACACGATCTTGAGTTCGATTCCGTTTTGCAACGCCGCGACTGCGGCCGGAACCGACACTTCGGCAAATGGAATTTTGCTCGCCATCATATTGCGAATCGCCGAGCCGCCGCCGCTGCTCCCGACGAAGCCGTCGATATCGACGCCTTCTCTTTGAAAGAGACCGCGTTCGAGCGCGACGGCCCACGGCAGCGTCGTGATATTGATGCCGTAGTTCGTGATCGTGATGCGGTCGGCGGCCCGCGCCGGCGTTGCCGTTGCGGTTAGAGCGAGCACCAGTACGATGACCGCCGCACCGAACGATTTCATCGAGGCGAAACTTTCTTCCGCACCGAGCGAACCCTGCGGTCAGTAACGCCGGATCTCGAGTTGTCCGCCCGAGCGCGCGGAGAGCACCAAATGACCGTCGACCCGGTAGAGTGCGGCGTCCGGCGGGACGCGCAAACGGTCGGGTCCGCGCTCGACCCAAATGTCCCGGGCGCGCACGATGAGGGTGCACTCGCCCACCTCGAGCGTGGTGCCGGCCGCGATCCGGTCGGCAGCCGGCGGCAGCTTCGCCCGCAGCTGGCCCACCGGGCCGCTGATCCGCGACTGCTCGTCGAAGCACGCCGGGAGCGCCGAGAGCACCCATGGACCCTGCCCGCTGAAGGGGCGCGGGGTCGCCGCCGCCTCGGGCGCCGAGCGCGTCTCCACCGTCGGCGTGCCGGTCGGCTGGGCCGAGATCTTCAGGTCGGGCGGCGCAAGGCGGTGCGCGAACACGATCCCTCCGAACACGATGACAATCGCAGTGGCGATGATATAGTAGCGGATCACTTGGCGCTTTTTGTCGCCGCCGTAGGTTCTCGGCCCTGTGCCGAACGAATGCGGCAGTTTGCCTCCAGGAGAACCCCCGATGAGTAGCACCGACCAGCCCAAGCCCGGACTCGACACCGTCGCCTTGCATGGCGGCCAGAACGTCGATCCGGCGACGAAGGCCCGCGCCGTTCCGATCTATCAGACCACCTCGTACGTCTTTGACGATACCGGCCACGCCGCGCGCCTCTTCGCTCTCGAAGAGTTCGGCAACATCTATACGCGTATCATGAACCCGACGACCGACGTGCTCGAGCAGCGCATCACCGCGCTCGAAGGCGGCGCCGGGGCGCTGGGCGTCGCGAGCGGTCAGGCCGCGGTCGTGTACTCGGTCCTCAACATCGCGCGGGCGGGCGACCACATCGTCAGTTCCGGGTCACTCTACGGCGGCACGTACAATGCGTTCTTCCACACGCTGCCGAAGTTCGGCATCACGACGACGTTCGTCGATCCAAACGACATCGCGGCCTGGAAAGCGGCGGTCAAGCCGAACACGAAAGCGTTCTTTGCCGAAACGATCGGCAATCCCAAAGTCGACGTGCTCGACGTAAAGGCCGTGGCCGATGCCGCGCATGCGTCGGGCGTGCCGCTGATCGTCGACAACACGCTGGCGACGCCGATACTGCTGCGGCCGATTGAATACGGCGCCGACATCGTCGTGCATTCGGCCACGAAGTTCATCGGCGGCCACGGCACCTCGATCGGCGGACTCGTCGTCGACGGCGGCAAGTTCGATTGGAGCAACGGCAAGTTTCCCGAATTGGTCGAGCCCGATCCGTCGTATCACGGCGCGAAATATTCGGCCTTCGGACCGCTGGCGTATATCCTCAAGATGCGCGTGCAATTGCTGCGCGACATCGGCGCCGCACTCTCGCCGTTCAACGCGTGGCTCTTGCTGCAAGGAATGGAAACGCTCGGTTTGCGCATCGAACGCCACTGCTCGAACGCCCAGAGCGTCGCAGAATACCTCGAGAAGCACGACCGGGTCACCGCCGTGCGCTATCCGGGCTTGCGCGAAGATCCGACCTACGATCGCGCCCGGAAATATCTGCCGAACGGCGCCGGCGCGATCGTTACGTTCGAATTGCCGAACGCGCGCGCGTTCATCGATAAACTCCAACTGTTCTCGCTCTTGGCGAACGTCGGCGATTCGAAGTCGCTCGTGATCCATCCGGCCTCGACGACCCACCAGCAACTCTCGCCCGAAGAGCAAGCGCTGAGCGGCATCACCGAAAACACCGTGCGGCTGTCAGTGGGCATCGAGTCGATCGACGACATCATCGGCGATCTCGATCGCGCGTTCAAGGCGGGTTAATGCTCGCTTCGGTCGTGGACCACGACGTACGGCTCGGCAACGTCCCGCTCAGCGGCGGAACGACGTTGCCGGATGTCGTCGCGCGCGTGACGATCTACGGGCGGCCCGACAACGACGGCGCGAACGTCGTGTTCGCGCCGCACGCGCTCACCGGCTCGTCGCGCATCGCGGAATGGTGGGGCGGCATCGTCGGACCGGGCGCGATCTTCGATACCGCACGCTGGTGCGTAGTCGGGATCAACACGCTCGGCGGATGTTACGGCTCCACCGGTCCGCCGTCGGTCGCGCCCGACGGACGCGTCTGGGGACCGCGCTTCCCGATCGTGACCGTGGAAGACATGGTGGACGTGCAGCGTCGCGCGCTGCTCGAACTCGGCATCGAACGGCTCGGCGTGGTGATCGGCGGTTCGCTCGGCGGCTTTCAAGCGCTGTCGTGGGCCCGGCGGTACGGCGCGTCGGTCGATCGCGCGATCGTGGTTGCCGCGCACGATCATCTGCGCGCGCAAGCGATCGCGCAAAACGGCTTAGCGCGCGAAGCGATCCGGCTCGATCCAAACTTTCTCGACGGCTGGTATGACGAACAGCCCGCAGCCGGTCTCAAGCTGGCGCGCGCGATCGCTACGCTCACGTACAAAAGCGAAGATCTCTTCGAGCGCCGCTTCGCCAACCGCCCCGATCGCGCCGGGGGCGATCCGAAAACCGTGCTCGACGATCGTTTCGACGTCGACGGCTATCTCGCATATCAGGGCGTGCGGTTCGCCGAGCGCATGGACGCGAACACGTATCGCATCCTCACGCGCGCGATGGACCTCTTCGATCTGCGCGGCGCAGAAGGCGGACCCGAGCGCACGCGGTTGACGTTCGTCGGCGTGACCGGCGACCAGCTCTTCTTCGCCGACCACATTCGCGCGGTGTGCGACCGGTGGGCCGATGCCGGTTGGGACGCCGCGTTCCGCTTGATGAAAAGCGACCACGGCCACGACGCGTTTCTGGCCGAACCCCGCCAACTCGGCGAGCTGATCGCCGACCGCGTATAGCGTTAAGCCGCGGCGGTTTTTCCGATGACGGCGGCGGGCGGCAGCGTGACGGAGGCGCGGCCGATGCGTGCGTCGGCCATACCGTAGTAGACGTCGAATTGGCGCTCGCCGCGCACGTCGATACCGGTCGGGAACACGACGTTGTTTACTACGCCGTGCATCTCGTCGGGATGTTCGGGCGTGAGCACCGGTACCTGCGAACGATAGACGAGAATGTGCGGTCGATCGATGTCGTGGATCACCACGCCGGCGCTATACGTCATCGCGTAACGGCCGTCGATCTCGACGGCGTCGACCGCATGATAGAGCGCGAACCAACCCTCGGCGATGCGGACCGGTGGCGTACCCGCGCCCGTTTTCAAGCGGCCCCACGGACCATCGGGCGCGAGCACGAGCGTACTTTCAAACGGTACGAGCAGGTTGCGGATATCGGCGCGCACCGAATCGAGCGGCACGTACGCGATGCACGTGCTTTCACGCTCGGTCGGCGGCAATTCGAGCAGCGAGGGAATCGCCGCATGGCCATCGAGCGTCGACAGTTTTTTCATCGGCCGGTGATAGAAGGCAAGCGAGAGGACGCCGGCCGGCGAGTGCACGGGTTCCGGGAAGAACACGCCGTCTTTGTCGTCGCCGCTGGGCAACCCGTGAGCCGTAAAGTCGACCAGTCCTAGGCGCTCCCAGTGGTAGGCGTCGCTCGAGAGTGCGAGCGCGACGCGCGGCCCTAGCGGCCCGAAGGCGGTGTACGCCATCACATAGCGCTCGAGCACCGGCACGTACGTGACGCGCGGATCCTCGCAGCCCATGCCGCCGGTGCCGGGCGCGCGCATTTCATATGGCTCGCTCGGTTCGAGCGCGTAGCCGAGCCGCTGAAAGCGCACGTCGTCGCCGGCGCCGGCATCGCGTAGTAAACCGACGCGCGAAACGTTGCCGGCGGCAACGGTGCGCGGATAGAGCAACAGCTCGCCGCCGGGAGCGCGCGCGCAGGCGGGGTTCAGTACGCCTTCGGCCTCGTTGGGTTCGTCGTCCGGTTCAAGCACCGTGCCCAGGCGGCGCACGGTGACATCGAACCGCGCGAGCGCGCTCGTCATTGGTTGGGCCGTTCTCCTCAAAGCTCTCACGCGCATGCCGCCACCGGAAAAGTATCGGTGCGGCATCTGAATTCCTTAGCCGCTA
>PLRU01000006.1:63816-65373 GCA_003164045.1 Candidatus Lustribacter telmatis | reverse complement strand
TCAAACGCCACGACGCGAATGCGGTCGGCATTGGCGCGAATGTCTTCGGTAATCTGCACGTAGCCGGTTTCACGATGAGGACCCATCAGCAAGATAACCGCGAACTCTTTGCGGAAGTTGACCGTCGCCGTGAGACCCAAAATGTCCAGACCGTGCTTGTCGCGCACGACCACGACTTGGTTCGGCCCGGCAACCGTCGTCGTCCCGGTCCGAACCTGATTCACGCGCACTTCGCGGCAACCAGCAAGCGCGACCATCGCCACGAGGACCAGCACTACGCGCCGCATCGGATGCGACTCTTCGTGATAACCCGGCGATTCCCCGAGGTGGGGCCGGACCGGGGTCCAAAATCACCACGTATGTCGTTGTCGCGGGAACCGTCAAGGGGTAGGCTCGGAGGGATGTTCCGCGCGTTCTCCCTTGCTGCCGCGATCGCGGCCTTCGCGCTGGCCGTCCTCGGCAGCTGGATCCGGATCAACGGCGCGGGGATGACCTGCCCGGATTGGCCGCTTTGCCATGGGGCCGTCGTTCCCGTCCTCGACGGGGGCGTGATCCTCGAATGGTCGCACCGCATGGTCGCCTTGCTCGAAGGCGTGCTGCTGCTCGGGGCCATCGTCACCGGCTGGCGCGCGCGGCGCGAGATCGCCGGCGTCAGCCCGATTCTCGTCGCGCTCGTCGGCATTTTCATCGTTCAGGTCGGCCTCGGCGCCGGCACCGTGGCGGTGGCCAACAGTCCGTGGTCGGTCGTCGCCCACTGGGGTGTGGCGATGCTCTTTCTCGGCGTGCTCGCCGCCCTGGCCATCGTGGCGGTGGTCCAGCCGCGGCCGGGTAACCGGCCGGCGCAAAACGGCCTCTTCCCGCTGCTCGCGTTCACGGCTGCCGGCGCGTTCGTTGCGATGTGCGCCGGCGCGTACGTCAGCTCGAGCGGCGCGGGCCTCGCGTGTTCGTCGCTGCCCGGCTGCGAGCCCGGATCGTGGAGCGGTGCCAGCGCGGCCGAGGGCGCGCAGATGTCGCATCGGGTCCTCGCCGGGATCTTCTTCCTCGTCGCGACGGTCGTGGCATATTGGGCGTCGCTCGGAACGACGCCGCGAGTGCGCAACGCCGCGCTGTGCGCCTACGCGCTGATCGTGCTGCAGGTGATGCTGGGCATGGCCAACGTCGTCTGGGGGTTGCCGCTCGGGTTGCGTGAAGCGCACGCCGCCAACGCCGCCGCGACGTTTATCGCCTTCATCTGCGCGATCGTGTTTGCGGCCATCGACGGTACGGTGCGCGTCACCGCTGCCGGCCGAGCTCCCGCGCAATCGCAATCGCAATCGCAGACGGCGAACGCGGGATGAGTTCGACCCTCTCGCGCGTCGAAGGCGCGGACGCCGCACTCGCGCATACCGGCTGGCGCGCGACCTTCGATGACTATCTCGAACTAACCAAACCGCGCATCATCGTGCTGCTGCTGATCACCACGCTCGCCGCGATGATCATGGCGGCACGCGGCATTCCGCCGCTGATGCTCACGCTCTGGACGCTGGTAGGCGGCGCGCTCGCAGCGGCCTCGGCTGG
>PLRU01000006.1:0-63736 GCA_003164045.1 Candidatus Lustribacter telmatis | reverse complement strand
TCGATCCCGCCGCTCGTCGGCTGGGCCGCCGTCACCGGCGGCCTCGCGGCGCCGGCGCTCGCGCTCGCGATGCTGATCTTTCTTTGGACGCCGCCGCACTTCTGGGCGCTCTCGCTGATGACCGAGACCGACTATCACAAAGCCGGCATTCCGATGCTTCCCAACGTTCACGGCGTGACGCGCACCAAGCGCGAGATGCTCATTTATACGATCGTGTTGTTTGCGTTTTGCGTCGCGCTCGTGCCGCTGCACGTGTTCGGACCGATCTTCCTCGCTGCGGCCCTGATCGTCGGCGGCTGGTTCCTCTACGACGCTATCCGCGTGCTCCGTGGCGATTCGCCGCTCTTGGCGCGTGGCATGTTCAAGTTTTCGCTCGTCTACCTCGCGCTGATGTGCCTCGCCGCCGTGATCGATCGCGTGGTTTTTGCGTGACGCGGTAGTCATGCAAACGACGACTCCCGCCGAACCCGCGACGACGTCCGTCGCGGGGCACCGTCTCGACCCGACCACGATCCCGCTGCTCGTTACGCTCGGCCTCGGCGTGTTCGCGGGCGCGCTCGATCTCGGCGTACTCTCGCCCGCATTGCCGGCGCTCGGACTTGCCTTCGGTGTGGGCGCGCGCGATCTGCCCTGGATCTTCACGCTCTACTTACTCGCGAACGTCGTCAGCATTCCGATCATGACGAAGCTCGCCGACCGCAACGGCCGCCGTCCTATCTACATCGCGTGCGTCGCGATTTTCGCAGTGGGTTCCGTCCTCGCGATCGCATCGCAGAATTGGCCGATGTTTCTCACGGCGCGCGCGATCCAAGCGTTTGGCGCCGGCGGTATCTTTCCGGTGGCGACCGCGGCGATCGCCGACCGCATCCCGCCCGAACGCCGCGGCGCCGCACTCGGCCTCGTCGCCGCAACGTGGGGCGTCGCCGCCATCGTCGGACCGCTCGTCGGCGGTCTCTTCACACACTTCTTGTCGTGGCACTGGATCTTCGTTGCGAACGTGCCGCTCTCGATCGTCGTGATCGCGATGGCGCGCACGACGATGCCGGTGACCGCGGCTAAAGTGCGCGGGCCGCTCGACGTGCCGGGCATCGTGCTGCTGGCGCTCGGACTGCTCGGTTTGATGCTCGGGCTCACGCAGTACGACGTGACGGGCGCAACGAGCAACCTGCACGCGCGGCTCTGGCTAACCGCCGGCATCGTCGCGCTGATCGCGTTCGTGTTCGCCGAACGGCATGCGAAGGAGCCGGTCATCCCGCCGCGCTTCTTTACCGACGGACAACTGGCGCTCGTGTACGGCCTCGAGGTGCTGATCGGCATCCTCGAAGGCGCGCTGTACTTCATTCCGGCCGCGCTCGTCGCGGGCGAACACCTGAGCTATGCCGCGGCCGGCGCGATCGCGGCGATCGGCGCCGTGATGTTCGTCGTCGTCATTCCCGGGGCCGGACGCGCGCTCGATGCCGCCGGCAGCCGCGTCGTGCTCGCCGTCGGCACCAGCCTTACGGCGATCGGCCTTGCGATTTTTGCCTTCGGGTTCGGCAGCACGTGGGTGGCGATCGGGGCGATGGTCGTCGCAGGCACGGGCTTCGGCGCGCTGCTCGGCGCCCCCACGCGCTATATCGTCACCAACCGAGCAGGGTCGAAGCAGCGTTCCGCCGCGGTCGGCCTGCTCTCGGTCTGTTTGATCCTCGGGCAGATTTTGGGCGGTTCGCTCGCCGGCGGCGTCGTCGGTTCGCAGGCCAGCGCAGTCGACGGCTACCATATTGCCTATCTCTGGTTCACGGGCGTCGCGATCGTCGCGGGGTTCGTCACTTTGGGACTTCACGCAAAGGCGCGCGAACGCGCGGAGGCACGCTCGTAGATGACGCAAGCACAAACGTTGGCCCGCGCGCTGAACGCGCTCGCCAAATCGCCGCAGTTCAACTATTCAAAAGCGCGCGCGACGGCGCGCCAAGACGCCAACGTCAACTGGGCCGCGACCAAAGGCCGCAACGAAGACTTTAACGCTGAGGTCGACGGCTGCGAAACGTTCGTGATGAACGACAGCAGCGTGTGCGAGTGGTCGTCGGTAGCGTTTTCCTACACGCCGAAAGCGAAATAGCTAGCGCATCAGCGGCGCGATCAGTTCCTCGGGGCGTAAGCTCGCGTCGATGATTCCATATTTCACGCCGACGTCGATGACCGGCTTGATCAGCGCCGGGTCGAGCCGCTCGGCATAGGCCGTGCGCGGCATGAGCGCGGCCACCGACGGGTCGATCTTGGTAATCCGCTCGAGGATCGGCAGCGTAGCTTCGTGGTTCGCGTTGGAATATGCGGCGCACTTTTGCACGACCGTCGCGAAGCGTTTGACGAGGTCGGGGTGCGCCGCGATCCAGTCGTTTCGCGCCACCCACGCGCCGAGCAAGAACTGGGGCGCGATAGCGTCGTAACACGCGGCCAGTACGCGCGAATCCGCCCGCGCCCTCGTCGCGGCCGGTTCCGCGATATACGCAGCGTCGATGCGCTTCGTCGCGAGTGCGCCCGGCATGTCGGCGAACGGCATCTCGATAAAGTGCACGGCCTTCGAATCGCCGCCGCTCTTATCGAGCCAGTTTGCGACCGCGATCTGCGTGATGTTCTTGAGCGCGTCGACGCCGATCGTCTTGCCGGTGAGGTCGCGCGCATTCTGGTATGGCGCGTCCTTACTCACCATCAGCACGGTGGTCGGAACCTTGGTCGAGTACAGCGCACCCGGAGCAATGATCGAAACCGGAATGTTCTTTTGATGCGCGCTGATCGCGGTAATCATCGTCGTCGTGGCGATCTCAGCCGCGCCGGAGACAACGGTCGAGATCGTGATCGCGCCGTTGTTGAGGTACTGCACGTCGAGCGTTAAACCCGATGCCTCGGCAAATCCGCGCGGGGCACCGTAATCGAGCTGGCACCCGATCTCAACCGGGACGCTCAAGACGCGCACCAGCTCGAGTGCCGAGGCCGGCCGCGGCAGCGCAGCAGCAGTTGCGGCCGCGGCAGTCGCGCCCAAAAACGTTCGGCGATCGAACATCGGTATCTCCTTAGCCCCTTAGAGCAGAAACGTCATGTTGCCGAAGGGTTCTTCGGAATTCACCAGCTCGACCGTCTTCTGCACGATCCGCAACTGCTCGGGCGTGCCGCGCAGACGGTGCGTATAGCGGCCGCCGTACGTTTGTTGGCGGCCCGAACGCACTTCGAGCAAGATGAACGTCGAACGCACGATCACTTCGTCCGCGCCGGCGGCCTCGAATCGGAAACCGGCGATGCTGCGCACGGTGCGCGACGGCGGGTCCTGCGCGTGAGCGAATGCACCGGTCAAGCGCACGATCCGGTCGCGCATCCGTGCGAGGTCGTCGTACACGATGTTCAGCTCGGTGTGCGGGTCGGCTTGGCCCTCGCGCAACGGCACCCAGTACTCCGCATCATCGGCGAAGAGTTCGAGCCACGACGTGTATTTGCGCGCATCGAGCTGCGCGGCTTCTTCAAGGACGAGTTCTTCCGCGGCCGCGCGCCACTCGGTGCCGACGCGCGGCACATGTTGCGTCGCGCTCATGCGGGCGTCAGGGCCGGCCGATGGGCCTCGGCACTCATCAGGCGTGCCCACTGGCGGTACTGCGCGCGCTGCGTCGTCTCGTCGCTGCGCTCGCCGACGATGATGTCGCCTTCCAGATGCACTTCGCGCCCAAGTCCGCGCGTGAGCAGCAGCGGATCGATCTGCGTCGCGGCGAGCCCCGCTTGCACGCGCCCGAACATCTCGATGTCGTCCGGCGCACCGAAGCCGGCCGGCCCGAAGAACGCTTCGTGCGTGCGCAGACGCAACTGGTTCATGCGCTCCGGGACGCCGACCATCGTCGTGGGCAGCACGTCGACGTACGTCCGCGCGACACCGGCCGGTTTGATGACGCGGATCTGCGAGCCGAGCAGCACGAGGTTGGGGAATACGGCGAGGTTGAACCCGGCACCGGCAATCGCGCTCGCCAGCGTTAGCGTCTGCTCCTCGCCGAACTTCTCGCGCAATTCGGCGATCAGTTCGGGACCGCCGGGCGAGGTGAGCACGCGGTGAAGGTAGGCGTCGCCCACGGCGGCGCGGCTATCGATCACGGCATGACCGTTCCCAAGATCTTTCACTTTTCCGGCCGATGCATCGTTGCCGTAGAATTGCTTCTGCCCCGAGTGCATTGCCTGAATATCGAAATACGATTTGTGCACGATGCCGGTGTGGTAACCGTCGACCGAGTTCTCGAGCTGGAACTTCCAGTTCGCCTCGTACACGTACTTGTGCTCGCCGCGCGTCGCCTCGATGGCACCCTCCGGCGACATGTCGGTGAAAAGATCGATGTACTCGCGCGCCGCTGCGAGGTGCGCGATCAACGTTTCACCTTCCGGCGCGAAGCTCGCGAAAATGAAACCGCGATAGCTCTCGACGCGCGCCAAGCGCATGAGACCAAGCGCATCGCGATCGAGGTCGGCCCAGCCCTGCGGGTGCGGGACGCCCGTGAGCGCGCCGCCGTTGTCGAACGTCCAGCCGTGGTACTGGCAGCGGAAGAACGGCGAGTTGCCCTTACGGTACTGACAGACAAGCGCGCCGCGATGCGTGCAGCGGTTGACCAGCACGGCGAGCGCACCCGATGCCTCACGCGTGGCAATCACCGGCGTCTCGCCGATGTGCGTCGTCTTGTAATCGCCGGGCTTTGGGATTTCGCTCTCGTGAGCGACGTACACCCAAGTCGTGCCGAAGATCCTATCGAGCTCCGTGCGGTAGATCTCTTCGTCGATGTAGACGAGTCGACTAACGCCGGTCGGTGTAACGAGCGCGCTGACGTCCATGGCCGGGGCTTCGGAGGGCCTGGAGACGACCCCTCGGAAATTCTGATTCATGCCACGTTCGTACGGATTCGTAAAGGTCGACGTCTTCACCACGGTTGCCTTTGAGGGCAACCCGCTCGCGGTATTTACCGATGCGGTCGGACTCGACACCGCAACCATGCAGCAGATTGCGTGCGAACTGAACCTCTCGGAGACGACGTTCGTCTTTCCGCCCGCCGATCCAAAGCATGCCGCGAGCGTTCGCATCTTCACACCGCGCAGCGAGTTGCAATTCGCCGGCCATCCGACGCTCGGTACGGCGTACGTCGTGCGCGGCGATTCGGAGGCGGATCGTCTCGTGCTCGAAGAAGGCATCGGTCCGGTGCCGGTGCGCGTCGCGCTCGGCACCGACGGCGCCGTGCAGTTTTGGCTAACGACCCCGCCGATTACGTTCGGCAACAAGATCGACGCGGCGCCGGTCGAGCATGCACTCGGCCTGCGCCCGAACGACATCCGCCCCGATGCGCCGCCCGAAGTTGCCGGCGCGGGCCCGAAATTTCTGTTCGTCGGCTTGCGCAACCGCGAGGCGGTCGACCGCATCGAACTGCTCGATTACCGCGCGCTGCGCGCCGCCGTACCTGACGCGCCGACCGAAGTGTTTGTCTTCGCTATGCTCGAGGAGAGCGACAACGAAGACGGCAACACCTACGCCGTCTACTCGCGCATGTTCGCGCCGGAAATCGGCGTCTCCGAAGATCCCGCCACCGGCAGCGCCACCGGTCCGCTCGCCGCATACATGATCCGCCACGGACTCTTACCGCTAGCGAACGGCCAACGCATGCTCAGCGAACAAGGCACCAAGATGGGCCGGCGCAGCTTGTTGCACGTCCTCGTCCACGTCAACGATGCCAACGAATCAACGATCGAAGTCGGCGGCAGCGTCGTCCCCATAGCCCGCGGCGAAATGACGCTCTAGCCGCTCAATTACAACGATTGCGGCTGTCCTTCGACTCCGCGCCTGCGGCGCTGCGCTCTGGATGACAAATGATGATAGTCTGCGCGCTATAGCAAGCGCGAAGGCGCGAGGTGTTTATGTTCCCGCTGTGTCCGAGGTTAGGCGAGGGCTCGTTCGAAGTCGGCTAGCAGGTCGTGCCAGTTCTCGATGCCGACGGAGATGCGCACGAGGCCTTCGGTTACGCCTGATGCGTCGAGATCGGCGGCGGACCAACTGGAGTGCGTGGTCGTGCGCGGGTGGCACACGAGCGTTTCGACGCCGCCCAGCGAGACGGCGTTGCGCGCTATTTGCAGGCGCCGTAGGAAATCGAACGCTGCGGGTTTACCGCCGGTGAGGTCGATCGAGATCAGCCCGCCGGGTTCTTCGCATTGCGTCTCGTAGATGTGGCGTTGTTCGGGATCTTCGAAGAGCGTCGGGTAATAGATTTTCGCGATCTTCGGATGCTTGGCGAGTTTCTCCGCGATCAGCCGTGCGTTCTCGCTCTGCCGTTCCATGCGCAGGTATACGGTTGCTAGGCGCGTGTTGAGGATCCAGCTCTCATCGGGCTGGAGGATGTTGCCGAAGAGGCTGCGCTTGCTCTTGATCTTCGTCATCAACGCGCGGTCGCGGCCGATCGCCACACCGCCGATGATATCGCTGTACCCGCCGAGGTACTTCGTCGCCGAATAGAGCGAGATGTCCGCGCCGAAGGCGAGCGGATGCTGGAATGCGGGGCCGAGAAACGTGTTGTCGACCAGCACGAGCGGCGGTTGCGCGAGCGCGGCGGACGTTTTCGTCACGCGCGCGATGTCGGTCATGATCGTCGTCGGATTGGCGGGCGTTTCGAGCAGCACCGCGCGCAGGTTCGGCGTCTCGCGAATCGCGCGATCGATCGCTTCCCCGTCACCGGCCGCCACGGTAAAGCCGTGGACGCCGTACGATGCGAGAAAATCGAGCACGAAGGTTTGCGTCGCGCCGTAGATCGGCACGGTGAACAGCACCGCATCGCCGGGCTTGACGATCGTGAACAGCACGGTCGTGATCGCCGCCATGCCGGAGTTAAAAACCGCCGCAGCGACGCCGCCGGGCTCGAGCGGGAGAACCTGTTCTTCGAGAATCTCCGCGTTCGGATGGTTGAAGCGCGAATACACGAGGTCGACGCCTTCGCCCGGCGCGAGCTTGCGGCGACCGCCGAGGACGTCGAACGCTTTCTCCGCATCCTCCGGGCTCGAAAACACGTAGGTCGAACTGCGGAACACCGCCGGCCGCGCGGAGCCGACCGAGAGCTTCGGATCGAAACCGCGCGTGAGGACGTCGGTTTCCGGCCGCAACGCGTGATGCGGATCTTCGGGCATGTTGCTATGCTCCAGGCGCGACGTTGAGGACGATGTTACCGCTCGTCTTGCCGCTCTTCAACGCAGCGAGCACCGCGCCGGCCTCCGCGAGCGGATATGCGGCCTTCACATCGACCACGACCGTTCCCGCCTCGATCAGCGCGACGAGTTCTTCGAGTCCCGCGCGCGATGATTGCGGCGTCTGGCCCATCGCAAGGTTGGTTGCCGTGATGCCGCGTTCGCCGAACCACGCGGCGTCGTCGATCGAACGAATCGCCGACACGACGCGCCCGCCGTTGCGCACGATCTCGGCGAGCCGCTTGATCGCAACGCCGTCGTTGACGAGATCGATCACGCCGGTGATGCCGTCCGGGTGCGCCGCCTTCACCCCATCGATGACGTCGTTACGATCGTAAACGATCACTTCATCGGCGCCCAGCGCGCGCAGCGCATCTTCTTTTCCCGAGCGCGCGGTACCGATCACGTGTATGCCGCGCGCGTGCGCGATCTGCACGGCGATCGCTCCCACGCCGCCGGTCGCGCCGTAGATCAGAAGCGACTCGCCGCGCGGGACGTCGAGCCGGGCGAGCGTCGCGAGCGCGGTGAGGCCGGCGATCGGCAGCAGCGCCGCAACGGCATCGCTCAACCCGGCGGGGATCTTCGCAATCGGCGCTTCGTTGCTGCTCGTGGGGACGACGGTCCGCTCGGCATACGAACCATGCGCGCGCGCCGCGCCGAAGATGCGTTCCCCTACGCGAAAATCCGCGACACCGCTGCCGGCCGCTTCGATGACGCCGGCGAAATCGACGCCGAGGATCAGCGGAAACGGTCGTGGTCCGTGCGCCCCATCGCGAATTTTCCAGTCGACCGGATTGACGCCGGCGACCGTCACCCGGACGAGCAGTTCGCCCGGCCCGGCAACCGGATCCGGCAACTCGCGCAACGAGCCGTCTTCACCGAAACGATCGATTGCAAATGCTTTCATGGTAGCTAGACCTCCATTACGCCGGAAGAGTTCTGGCGCCGACGAAGCGCGGACGTGCGGCACCGATGCCGACAAGCGTGATCGGCACGACGACGCAGATGAAGAGCGCGATCATCGGGACGATCCAGCTCGACGAGAAATCGCGCAAGGCGCCGAACAGAAACGGCCCGACCGCAGCGAGCATGTACCCTGCGCACTGCGACATGCTGGAGAGCTGCGCCGCGTGCGCGGGGTCCGGCGAGCGCAGCAGCATGAACGTAACGGCGAGACTGAGCGTCGCGCTCTGCGCGAGACCGAGCACGATCATCCACACGAGCGCCAGCGGCTCGGGATCGAGCGTTAGCCCCGCGAGCGCGATCGTGTAGAGCGCGGCCATGCCGAGCACGACCGGCGTCTGATTGCGCAGCTTCACCGCGAGCACCGGAATGAGCAGCACGATCGGGATGCCGACGAGGTTGGCGATCGACAACAACAAGCCGGCGTTTCGCGCGTCCATGCCGTGGCTCACGAACAGCGACGGCAGCCACGCGGTGGTCGTATAAAACCCGAGCGACTGCAGGCCCATGAACGCGGTGACGTACCAGGCGATCGGATCGCGCAACAGCGCCCGCAGCGGGACGCGCGGCGCGATGTCGGCGATGCGGTGTCCCGCGCGCAACTGCGGAATCCACGCGATCAGGGCCAGGACCGGAACGACGCCCCAGATCGCGAGCGCTCCGCGCCAGTCGAGCCCGGCGGCGCGTTCGAGCGGCACGGTAAAGCCGGCCGGCAATGCGGAGCCGAGCGTAAGCGCGGTAACGTAGGCGCCGGTCATCGTGCCGCCGTTCTTCGGGAAGTCGCGCTTGATCAGCGCCGGCAGCAGCACGTTGCCGATCGCGATCGCGATACCGGCCAGTAGCATGCCGCAGAACAGCAGCGGCGTCGACGGCACGAGCCGCACACCGATCGCCACGACCAGCACCGCGGTCGATGCAAAGATCAGCAGTTCCATGCTCCAGCGCCGGGCGAGCAGCGGCGCGAGCGGACTGAACGCGCCGAAGCACAGTACGGGCAGCGTAGTCAGCAAACCGGCTTCGGCGCTGCTGAGGTCGAGGCTGCGCTGAATCTCGTGCAGCAGCGGCGCCGCCGCGATGATCGGCGCGCGCAAACCCACCGCCACCAGCAGGATGGCGACGGCGACGATCAGGCGATACAGATTAAGCGCTCTTCGCGATGCCGCGCGCGACGCGGAACAACAAGTAGCCGAACGACGCGACGATCAACAGCACGACCATCAGGTCGCCCAGGCCGCTGAACGACGCGACGTTGTTGCCGCAGATCGCAACGGCCGCCCGCGAAAGCCAGAGGTCGAAACGCTCGAACGGATTCGATGCCGCGCCGTGATTATTGTCGATGTCGGCGATGATCTCATCGGGCTGCCACGACGTCGTCGTGATCATCGAGCGGATGCGGCCGTCGGGTCCGATCTCGACCGTGTTCTCGGCGTGGATGATCCCGATCTCCGGATCGGGGAACGCGGTGATGCCGAAGCGCGCCGCAAAATCCAGGGTCGGTTCCGCATCGCCGACGGCCAGCGTCCAATGGTGCGGATCGGCGCCGAAGAGTTTGCCGTAGCGCGCGAGGACGGCCGGCCGGTCGTACGACGGATCGAGCGTGACCTCGACGAGGTGCAGCTTGCGCGCGCCGATGCGCTGCTGCAGTGCGTGGAACTTCGCCGAGATCAGCGGGCACATGCGCGGATCCTGACAGCGCGTATAAACGAACGCGAGGACGGCGTCCTGACCCCGCAAGTCGGAGAAGCGGAACGGCCGCCCAGTCTGGTCGCTGAACGGCGTATCGGGTATCTCGTCGCCGATCTGCAGCGGGACGACGCGCCGCAGGATGCCCGGCTCGTTCGTGAGCGTCTGGGTCGTGCTCACCTTAACGTTGTGCAGCGTCCACGGCTCGGTCGAAGTATCGACCGTTGCATCGATCGTGTTGCCGGCTTGCAGTGTGCCGACTTGGGCACGAGGAACGATACGGAACGGCATCGTCATCGCCGGCATCGAACCGAAGGCATCGTGGCGAACGATCGCCTCACCGTCGTTCGGCGTCACTGCCAAGACGAGCCCGTGCACCCGCTCGCTTTTAGCCACCGCCATCCCGGAACCGACCAGCATGACCAACGCGACGACGACGCAGATCGTCCATGGATACCGGGCCGGCCGCATGACGGCGGGCGAACGCAGCGCCGCACTGATTCGCCGCGCGTGGCGGCGGAGCGAGCGGCTGGTGGTGATCCACGGGTTTCTGGGCCGGATGTGCATTGCCATTGAACCTATCTTATGCGGCACGATGTTCCTCGCGCTGACGATCGGAATGCTGATCGTGCGCACCGATCCCGCGCACCCCGACGACCACAACATGGTGATGCTCTCACCGATCTTCGGCCTCGGCGTCGTGGCTTGCATCTTCTACGCGATCGCGCTGATGCTCGCACCGACGCGCGCGCTGATCCAAACCTTTCGACCGATCTTCATCGTGGACGGTTACGTTCGCTATCGCGCCCCGGATGTCGAGTCGCCGGTTGATTCGAACGGCTACGTCGCCGTGCTTACTGAAGACGGCAGCATCGCATGCGAGTGGCCGGCCGTCGGCGAAATTCCGCTGCGCGCGGCGACGATCCCCGCCCTCACCGAGTTCAGCGAATACGGCGGCGTTCACCGCATCGACGGCCGCTCGACCGGCGTGCTCCCCGACCGCATCGCCCGCTTCGGCGTGGGCATCGCTAGGCGCCGCGAAATGTTCCCCTAGTTCCCATCGAAGTTCACCTGGGCGTTTACTTCCAGGTCGACTTTACGCACCCGCGCCCAGATATTGGGACCCACCCGAGGATTGGCCCGACCGCTCTCGCAGGCACTCTGCGATACGTTCTCGTCTTCGAACGTGAACGAAGACGACATGTCCGCCGTCGCTCCATAGACATTGGGGATACAGAAACTCTGATCGCCGCTCGCGTTCCAAACCGTGCCGGGAGCGTTGATCCCGCCGGCCACGGCGCCCCACCAGAACATGTAGCGGGCATTGAACGGATTGGCAAACGTCGCGCATTGCCCGTGAAGAATGCGCACCCAGCCGGTCGAGACGAACGGTCCGGTAAGGATTCGGGAATCCGGCGCATCGTTCACCCCGGTAGAATGATATCCGACCGCAACGTCGCTGAGCGTCCCAGCGGTTTGGTTGCAAATGACGAGCGGCGTTCCGGCGGCGAGTGCAGGCTCGACGGTCCGGCCTGCGGTGCTGAAGAAAAGAATTCCGAGAGCCAGCGTTACTCCGAGAACTCGCATCGGAACGTCCTCCAGTCGATAGCGGTGCCCTTAAGAGCCAAGCTTGATATGCGTTGAGTCAGCGGAGGGCCACACGTGGCCGTAGCGCGACGACGCGATCACGATGCCGACCACGCAGAAGATCGCGATGAGCCCGATGATCCCCGACCAGCGGATGATCGGCGGAATGCCGGCCGACACGGGGATGCCGTGTTTATACGGATTGGGATCGTACATGCGGCTTAGCCTTTCGGTCCGATGACGCCGATTGCGGCGAAAAACACCATGATACAGCCGAATGCCATCAGGCCCAGCAGCAACTTGGTCGTGTTGTTGTCGAGGCCTTTGGCGTGCCAGTCATCCTTGAGCGCGATTAACGCGAACACGCCCACGACGATCGCTCCGATAAGCGCGACGCCGCGCTCGATTATTGCTAAATCCATCGTGTGCCCCTAGAAAATATAGAACAGGAAGAAGAGTGCGACCCAGATGACGTCGACGAAATGCCAGTACAGGGTACCGGCAGTGAGGCCGAAGTAGTGGGTTTGATCGTAGTGGTTCTGCTTCGTCTGCCACCAGAGAATGGCCAAGTAGACGACGCCGCAGAAAACGTGGAAACCGTGCATCCCGGTTAGCGTGAAGAACGACGCACCGAAGATCGAGCCGCTCCAGCCGCCGATCGCCGCGTGCGAATATTCGTAGGCCTGACCGCCGAGGAACATGACGCCGAGCAGAATCGTCGCGCCCATGAAGATGTCGAAGCGGCCTTTGTTGCCGTGCTTCCAATTTTCGAGCGCGTGGTGCATCGTGACGCCCGAACCGAACAGCACGACCGAGTTGAACTCGGCGAACGGTAAGTCCAGGCGCGGCAGCTGGTGCCCGTTGAGGATCGGCGGCCACTCATCGATCGTGCCGCGCAAATACAGATAGGCGAAGATGAACGCCGAGAACAGCACGACGTCCGAACACAGGAAGAGGACGAAGCCCAGGAGACGCATGTCGGTCGTCTCCCGGTAAATCACCTCATGGTGGTCGTGATCGTCGTCGTGACCGGGCCCGTCACCGTGTCCGTGGCCGTGTTCGACGGCTGCTGTCGTCAAGGTCTACGTCCTTTAATGCGCGGGCACGAGGCCGGTGGTGGATTGCGGCGTGGCTTCCATCGCGCCCGGTTCGGCTTCGAGGCCGATGTACGGAAGCGGGTTGCCGAAGTCGTACGGTGCGGCGAGCACCGCCGGAACTTTCTTGAAGTTGTAGTACGGCGGCGGTGAGGAGATCATCCATTCGAGCGTTCGCGCGCCCCAGGGATTCGGTCCGGCCTTCTTGCCGTTCTTGAAGCTCCAGAGCATGTTGCCCATGATCAGCAGCGTCGAGGCGGCGAGGAAGAACGAGCAGATCGAGACGACCTGGTTCCAGAACTCGAACTCCACATCGTACATCGCGACGCGCCGCGGCATGCCCAGCAGTCCGAGCCAATGCATCGGCAAGAACGTGCAGTTGAAGGCTACGAACGTGATCCACGCGTGCCACTGGCCGAGGCGCTCGTTCATCATGCGCCCGGTCATCTTCGGCCACCAGTAATAGAGGCCGGCGTAGATGCCGAACACGGAGCCGCCGTAGAGCACGTAGTGGATGTGGCCGACCACGAAGTACGTGCCGTGCTCGTGCAAGTCGGCCGGAACGGCGGCGAGGAAGAATCCGGTGACGCCGCCGAGCGTGAACGTGATCAGGAAGCCGAGCGCAAACAAACACGCGGCGGAGAACTCGATCGAGCCGCCCCAGAGGGTGGCCATCCACGAGAAGATCTTGATACCGGTCGGAATGGCGATGAGCATCGTGATGATCATGAAGGGCAGCTGCAGCCACGGCGCCATGCCCGAGGTGAACATGTGATGCGCCCAGACCATGAACCCGAGCAGCGCGATCGCGACCGATGAGAACGCGATCATCTTGTAGCCGAAGATCGGCTTACGCGAGAACGTCGGCAGCACTTCCGAGATGATACCGAACGCCGGCAGAATCATGATGTACACGGCCGGGTGCGAGTAAAACCAGAACATGTGCTGCCAGAGGAGCGGCGAGCCGCCCTTGGTCGGATCGTAGAACGGCACGCCGAACGTGCGCTCGAGGTAGAGCGCGAGCAGCGCGGCCGCGAGGGCGGTGGTTGCGATCATGTTCAGACCGGCCGTCGCCGCGGACGCCCAGACGAACAGCGGCATGCGCGTGAACGTCATGCCTGGTGCGCGCATCTTGAAAATCGTGACCAGGAAGTTGATGCCGGTGAGCGTCGAGCTGATGCCGATCAGGAAGATCGCCATGCACCACATCGAGGTGCCGTACGGCGCCTGCAGCGAGATCGGCGGGTATTCCGTCCAGCCCGCATCCGGCGCTCCGAAGAAGAACGATGCGAGCAAGATCAGCCCGGCCGGCGGGAACATCCAGAACGCGGCCAGGTTCAACCACGGAAACGCGACATCGCGCGCACCGATTTGCAACGGCATCACGAAGTTTCCGAACGCACCGGAAACGAACGGGATGATGACCAGCCACACCATCATCGAACCGTGGACCGAGTACACCTGATTGTAGACGTTGGGCGTCAACACGCCGGTGTGCTTGAGCAGATCGATGCGGATCATCTCGGCCAAGAGGCCGGCGATGACGAAGAACAGTCCGGCCGTTATGAAGTACTGAAACGCGATGATCTTGTGATCGATCGAGAAGATGTACTTCCGGATGAACCCCTGCGGCTCGGGATGGATATGATCCAAGACCGGGCGCGGGATCGTCGGTGTCGTTGTTGGTGCAGCAACTGCCATCGAACTTTGGCTCCGTTATTTCTTCGAGAGACTGACGAGGTAGGCGACCAGGTTCGCGATGTCTTTATCCGTGATCTGGTTCGTTGTGGAGTCCGGCATTTGGCCGAGATCGCCGGTGTAGCCGTTCTTGAGAATGCCGGCTGCGTCGTCGGGGGTCGCGGCCGTGCCGTTCACGAGCTTCGCATGATCTGGATCGGCGAAGATCTTACCCAGCCCCGGACCGACGAGCTTTTGCGAGAACGCGCCGACCGAGTGGCACGCGCTGCATTTCGATGAAAACAGCGCTTGGCCGGCCGCGGCATCGCCGCCCGCGAGCGACACGCCCGACGGAGCCGAGCCGGCCGCCGCGGTAGCACCGCCGGCGCCGCCTTGTTTGGCAAACCACGCATCGAAATCTTTTTGCGAATCGATGTAGAACGTCGCGCGCATCGTGCCGTGAAACGCGCCGCAGAACTCGGTGCAGATGATGCGGTACGGTCCGCCGATTTGCGTCGGCGTGAAACGCAGCGTGTTGATCAGGCCCGGCACCATGTCGGCCTTGAGCCGGACTTCGGGCACCCAGAAGCCGTGATTGACCGGCGGTGAGCCCGGCTCGGCCGCGGTGACGTGCAGCGTGATCGGCGTATTCACCGGCACGTGCATTTCGTTCGTGACTTCCTTCGCGAGCTTCGGATAGCGGAAGCTGAAGTAATATTGGTGCCCGATGGCTTCCATCGTGAGCACGTCGCCGGCGGTATTCTGCAGACTCGACCAGATCACGGTCGAGAAGATGGCCAGGATCACGACGAGGATCGTCGGGATGACCGTCCACCAGAACTCGAGCACCGGGTTATCGTGAATTTGCACGCCGATCGCATCGGGCGGATCGGTCTTTTTGCGCCGGAACACGATCGCAAAGTAGATGATGTAGCCGGTGACGATATTGAAGATCGTGCCGCCGACCGCACCGAGGAACTTGAAGAGCGAGTCGATCTCGGGCGCCGGCTCCGCGATCTGCGGTAGACCGATCGGCCAGCCACTCGCATACACGAAGTAGCTCATAATGGCCGAAACGACCGCGATCAAAGCGGTTACGAGCCAGAATCCCCGACCTAGACTTACTTTGGTCTTGGCGACCTGATGTGCCACGAACATCCTCTCAACACGCCACCGTCCGCTGACGGCGCTACGTTCCCAATCACGACGCCGTTCTCCATCGAGGTGCGGAGCACTTTTTCAAACTGTACGGGGCGAACGATTTTCCGGCGCGGACTTCTGTCGCGCAGGAATACCGCCGAATGCGCGGATGCGCGCGTCGAGGTTCGTGAGCGCCGTGCCGACGACGACCGCCGAGGCGCCCTCGATAAAGCCCGCGTTCACCTGGGCAGGCTCGGCGACGCCCCCTTCGAGAATGGCGAACGCCCCGGTCGCGGCCGCTTCGCGCAGCACGTCGAGCGCCGGCAACGCGTGGCCGCGGGTCTCTTCCGTATAACCGCAGAGCGTGGTGCCGACGATATCGGCGCCGGCGGCGGCCGCGGCACGGGCATCGGCTCCCGTCGCGCAGTCGGCCATGGCCAGCGCCCCGCGAGCGTGGATCGCCGCAATGAGGGCCGCGACGTCGTGGCCGCCTGGACGAAGGCGGGGGGTCGCATCGAAGGCGATGACCTCGGCGCCCGCGCCGGCGATCGCCGCGATTTCGTGTTCCGTCGGCGTGATGTAGGGGTCGAAGCCCGGATAGATCCGTTTGATGAGCCCGACGATCGGCACGTCGACCGCGCGCCGCACCGCAGAAATCCGCGAAACGCCCTCGATGCGGACGCCCGCGGCGCCGTTGGCGACCGCGCAGCGCGCGAGGAGGGCGACCGTTTCGGGCGTGTTCAGCACCGATTGCGCCTCAGGCTGGATCGAGACGATCAGGCCGCGCAGCCGTTCGAGCATCACGCCGGCGGCCGGGCGACCCCGGCCGCGTCGAAGGCGAGGAACGCCGCTCCGACCGCCGGTTCGAACGCCGGCGCCACGACCCGGGCAAGGGGCGTCGCCGATTCGAGCCGGCGCGTGGCCGCCACCCGCAACTCGACGTTATCCATCGCGCCGCCGACGAAGGCCACCGGTATGGCCGGCACGTCGGCGTCGCCGAGCTGCTCGACGACGAGCTGGGCGAGGCCGGCTAGAGCGGCCGCCGCATCGTCAACAATAGCCGCAGCCTCGGGATCTCCCAGCCGCGCCGCATCGAACACCACCCGGGCGAACCCGGCCAGTTGCGGACGGCCGATCTGGCGCAGCGAGACCGCCCGGGCCAGCGCGCGCAAGTCGCTACAGTCAAAAAAGGCCAGCGCCGCCGAGCCGAGGTCGGTCAGCACGCCGCGGTCGGTCATCCGCATCGCGCCGGCCAGCGCCGTGCGGGCGATGGCGTAGCTGCTGCCCTCATCGCCGAACAGGTAGCCGAACCCGCCGACCCGGATCGGATCGCGGACGCCGGATTCGCCGTAGGCAACGGAACCGGTGCCGGCGATCACGACCGCCGCCGGCCGCTCGCGAATCGCCCCGGCCAGCGCGATCACCGTGTCGTGCTTGTAGCGCACGGTCACTCCGCCGAAGGCCGGCTCGCGCCCGTGCCAGTTGCCCTCGTAGCCGCTCAGGCCCACCACCACGGCCGCGAGCGTCGAGTCGCCCGGAACGCGGGCCGCGATCAAGGCCTCCGCCAATGCCGATTCGCACGCCTCCGCGGCGCGCTGGGTCGTGGGCGGCTCATCGACGTGATCGCTCGGACCGGCCGTCCCGCGGCCGAGCAGCGTCCCGCGCTCGTCGAGGACCACCGCGATCGTGGACGATTGCCCGCCGTCGATCCCGGCGAAAAGTGCTGCCATCAGGGCGTATGTTCGCCGGCCGCACGTTCGCGCGCTTTACGGCCCGGCAAGCGCGGAATCGAGCCGCGCGCTTCCTCGTGGTGATAGAGTTCGTGCGCCACAGCGCGATCGATGTGCTCGCGCACGTCGCACGATGAACCGGTGGGAAGCTCGCGCGTGTTGATGCGAATCACCGGGCCGTCGGGATCGTATTCGGAGACGAGCGCGGCATCGCCCCACGAACCCAAATCGGCGAGCTCGATCGCGATGCCGCGTTCGCGCGCGGCCGAACGCGGATCAGACATGGGCCGCGGCCCGGCGCAAGTCGACGCCGTCGGCGATCAGCCGTTCGCGCAGCGCGCGCACGTCGACGTTGCGCGGCGTCACGCCGGCGGCCAGCGAGAGCGCCGCGGCGGTGCCGGCCGCTTGTCCGAACGTCATTACGGTCGGCGTCAACCGCGTCGATGCGAGCGCTTCGTGCGTGGTCGAAATGCAGCGCCCCGCAACGAGCAAATCTTCGACGGTTTGCGGCACGAGGCAGCGGTACGGGATCTCGTACGATGTGCCGGGGGGCAAACGATGCGTCGTCGTGCCGCTGCCCGAGGGGTTGTGAATGTCGATCGGATAGGCACTGCGCGCGATCGCATCGTCGAAGGTGCGGCGCTCGAGAATATCTTCGCGGGTGAGCGTGTATTCGCCGACGATGCGGCGCGATTCGCGCACGCCGATTTGGGTCGCCGTCGCGGCGATGCGCGCGTGCGCGAAGCCCGGCACGCGGTCGCGAAAGAACGCGACGAGGCGCATCGCTTGCGCGCGCGCTTCGATTTCGGCGCGTGTGAGGTCGTCGGGATCGAGCGGATCGATATCGATGACGCGCGTCATGTTCACCGTGACTTCGTCCGGATACGGCGAGATGAAGAACGACACGACCTCGCGCGGGACCTCGACGCCGGCAGCTTGCGCCCTCTGCCACAAATCGTAGAGACCGGCCACGGCGGTGAGCGCATCCGCCGTCCGCGCTTCCGGCGCGAGCGACGTGCGCATTTGCTCCGGGTGTTCGCGCACGTATGCGGCGACCGCGTTCATATCGACGTGACTCAAGCGGAACATCAAGCTCGCCGGCTGGACGCGCCCGCGTTCGTCGCCTTGCTGCAGCGCGCAGCCCGCCGCCGCCGCCACGAACGCATCGGCAGTCGCATCGATCGTGCGCCCGGCCAGCACCGTGCGCATTCCGCCGACGGTGGCGAAGGTCGCGCCGCGCACGGCGCCGCGCGCATCGCGCACCGCATCCACGACGAGCGCGTGCAGCAACAGGTGCACGTTCGACTCGCGCATCAAATCGAACAGCAGCGCTTTGTGAATTTCCGGATCGAACGGCGTGATCGTCGGAACGTAGTCGGACGAATCCGGGATGTGGCCGGGCGATCCCCCGAGCGCGATCAGACGCTCGACGATCTCCTGGGCGATGCCGCCGATGATGCGGTCGGTACCGGAGTGGAAGGTCATCCACGGCCCGACCATTGCCGCCGTCGCGGTGCCGCCGAGAAAACCGTAGCGCTCGACGAGCATCGTGCGCGCGCCCGTGCGCGCCGCCGCCAGCGCGGCCGCGCAGCCGGCATTACCACCGCCCACCACCAGCACGTCATAGTCCACAGGTACGGGGCTTTCGCGGGCTAGCGCCGGGACGCCCGGCGTGGAGGCCGAAAGACTCGGGCGTGTTTACCAAATCGCAGGCGTTCTACGAAGCGATCTACGATGCGCGCGGGAAAGACTACGCCGCCGAGGCGGCCTGGCTGCGCGCCGCGATCGGCGTGGCGAACCCGGGTGCGAAGCGCGTGCTCGACGTGGCCTGCGGCACCGGCGCTCACCTGCGCTTCCTCTACAAGCACTTCGAGGTGGCGGGCGAAGACGTGGACGCGGCGATGATCGACATCGCCAAGGAACGCCTCCCGGGCGTGCCGCTGCGCGTCGGGCGGATGCAAGACCTCGCGGTGAACCAGCCCTATGACGCGCTGATGTGTCTCTTCGGCTCGATCGGCTACGTTGCGGACGAGGCCGAGTTACGCACGACGATCGCGCGCTTTGCGGCAGCGGTGGGCACCGGCGGCCTCGTGATCGTCGAGCCGTGGCTCCATCCCGACGACTGGCGCGAAGGAACGCTCGAGGCCTCGTTCGTCGATCAGCCGCGCTTGAAGATCGCGCGCATCGGGACGAACGAACGCTACGGCGCAACCGCCGTCATCCGGTACGAATATCTCGTCGGCGAACCGACCGGCGTGTCCGGCTTCAGCGAAACGCACCGGCTCGAACTCTTCAGCGACGAACAATATCGCAGCGCGTTCGAAGCGGCCGGACTCAAGCCGCGCAACGAGCGCTCCGATTTATTTTCTCGCGGACTGTATATCGCAACCAAGCAGTAAGGGGAACGGGCCATGAATCGACGGCAACTGTTGCAGCAATCCGCAGCCCTTTCGGTCGCTGCCGGATTTCCCGCCGCCGCACTAGCGCTACCGATGCTGGATCCGTTCGCACCGTCGCCCGGACCGTGGCGTACGTATGAGATTACGACGAAGATCGAACTCGTATCGGCGAAGGGCGCGGCGCAGGCCTGGATCCCGATTCCGGCGATCGCGCAACCGAATTGGATCCGTCCCGGCCAAAGCAAGTGGAAGACGAACGCAAGCACCGTGGCGATCCACCGCGATCCCGGCTGGTCGGCACCGATGGTTTACGCGCAGTGGGCGGCCAGCAGCGCGATTCCCAGCCTCGAGATCGTCGGCCGCGTTGCAACGCGCGACCGCGCCGTCGATCTGAAGAAGCCCGGCAGCGTTGCGGACCTGAGTCCCGCGGATCGTGCGCGTTACACGTCACCGACGACGTTGATTCCAACCGATGGGATCGTCAAATCGACCGCCGATAAGATAACGGCAAGCACCGATTCAGATCTCGCAAAAGCGCGCGCGATCTACGAGTGGATCGTCGACAACACGTTCAGGAATCCGAAAACCCCGGGTTGCGGTCTCGGCAACATTCAAACGATGCTCGTCACGGGCGATCTTGGCGGGAAGTGCGCCGACATCAATGCGCTCTATGTCGGACTCGCACGAGCCACGGGCCTGCCCGCGCGGGACCTCTACGGGATACGCGTCGGGCCGTCGGACTTCGGATACAAGAGCCTGGGCGCAAACACGCCCGACGTGACCCACGCGCAGCATTGCCGCGCCGAGGTGTTCCTGACCGGCTTCGGTTGGGTGCCGGTCGACCCGGCCGACGTTCGTAAGGTCGTGCTCGAGGAACCGCCGGGTCATCTGGCGCTCGACAACGCGCTGGTCACCGACGCCCGGACCACGCTCTTCGGCGCCTGGGAGTCGAACTGGGTTGCCTACAACGACGGGCACGATGTCCGGCTGCCGGGCTCCAGCCATCGCGAGCTTGGCTTCCTCATGTATCCGCAGGCCGAAGCCGGCGGCGAACGTCTCGATTGCCTCGCCGCCGACGACTTCCGCTACACCATTACCGCACACGAAATAACCGGCTAAACGTACCAAGACTGTTTCAATCGTACGGAAGCTGGGCACAGCCCAAGGTGATGGAACGGTCGAAGTGATCTGATCACGCCACTTTTCGGCGTTTTTGGAGCCATTGGAGCCGGCGTGTGCATCGTGGTGGTGCTTGCGTATGTTTGGCGCGACGTCGCGGCCCGCAGCCGTGCGATCACCGAATTGGCCCGCACCAACAGCGAACTGGCAAAACGGCTCGCCGAACGCACGATCGAACGCGACGACGTCGCGCGCGACGAAGCCCTCACCGAACTCGCCCGCACCAACGCGGTCCTCGCGCAGCGGCTGGCCGAGCGAACGGTGGAACGTGACGACGTCGCCCGCGACGACGCGAGCACGGAACTTGCCCGCACGAACGCGGAACTCAAGCAGCGGCTGGCCGANNACCAACGCGGAACTCAAACAGCGCCTCGCGGAACGTACGGTCGAGCGCGACGATGCCGCGCGGGACGACGCGATCGCCGAACTCGCCCGCACGAACGCCGAACTCAAACAGCGTTTGGCGGAACGCACGGTCGAGCGCGACGACGTCGCCCGCGACGATGCGATCGCGGAGCTCGCGCGAACGAACGCGGAACTCAAGCAGCGGCTGGCCGAACGCACGATCGAACGTGACGACGTCGCCCGCGACGACGCGAGCACGGAACTTGCCCGCACGAATACCGAGCTCAGGGAACGGCTGGCCGAGAACACCATCGAACGCGACGACGTCGCGCGCGACGATGCCGCCGTCGAACTCGCGCGCACCAATCTCGAGCACGAGTACCTCGTTCGCGAACTCGAGCGCGAGCATCGCGCATCGACGGCCTTTCAAGAAGCGGCGCTGCCGAGCCGCATGCCGACGATTCCGGGCATGCGCTTCATGGCGATTTACCAGGCGGCAAAAGCCGAGGCGCTCGTGGGCGGTGATTGGTACGATGCGTTCCGGCTCGACGACGGCCGCATCGTGCTCTCGATCGGCGACGTCATGGGTAGCGGGCTGCTCGCTGCGGTGACCATGGGCGCGGTGCGTCAAGCGATGCGCGGGGCGGCGCAAATCTTGGCCGAGCCGATAGAGATTCTCGACGCGGCCGATCGGGTGCTGCGCTCCGAACAGCCCGACGGCATCGTGACCGCATTCGTCGCCGTGCTCGACCCGATCACGCTGATCATGACATATGCCTCGGCCGGCCATCCGCCGCCGCTGTTGCGTTCCGCGACGGGTGAGATTACCGCGCTGAGCGGCAGCGGACTCCCGCTTGGACTGCGCGCGATTCAAACCTATCCGCCGGAAATTCCGCGCGCCGTCTGCTTGGATACATCTTCGCTGATCGTGCTCTATACGGACGGGCTGATCGAAGCGACGCGCGACATCGCGGCCGGCGAGGCCAGCGTCGTCGAGGCCTTGGGCTCAATCGACGTTTGGAATGCCGAAAACCCGGCCGCGGCGATCAGCGATCACGTCCTCGAAGAAGTGGTCGATGACGTCGCGATCCTCTCGATTCGCATCGACTGTGCCGAGGTCTCGGTCACCCGTCCGGCCGGCGTGAAGGACCGGGATGCGCGCTGGACGTTCGACGCTAACGATCCGTACGCCGCGCGCGATGCTCGCCGCGAGATCGTTGCCGTGCTGCGCGATTGGGGCGCGACGGATTCGGACACCGGCCTGACCGAACTCGTCTTCAGCGAGCTGCTCGGCAACGTCGTGCGCCATTGCAGCGAGACGGCCGAGTTCGCACTCGATGTCAGCGGCGACGCCCCGATCCTGCACGTGCTCGATCGCGGACCCGGATTCACCTACAACGCGCGGTTGCCCAAAGACATCATGAGCGATTCCGGACGCGGCCTCTTCATCGTGCGCTCGCTGATCAGCGACCTGAACATTACGCGCCGCGCGGACGGCGGCAGCCACGCGCGAGCCGTCTTACCATTTACCATCCGCGCACGCGGGCGGCATCGGCCCCGAACTCAAGCGCGCCTCGCCATCGAAACGATCGCGACGGACGTGTCGTCCGGTAAGCCCGCGATGTCATCCGCCGCCAGTGCCACCGCGCTCGCTGCGTCGCTCAACCCGGTAAGCTCGACGATGCGCGCGCCGACCAAAAGCCAAAGGTCCGGCAGCGCGCGCCCAACGTCGCCATAGGTCGTGTACTCCTCGATCGTCCGGGCGATCGCGGTTTCCAGCTCGCCGGCGGCCGACATCGCGACCACCGCACGTGGTGCGATCAGCCGGACGACGCCGCGTTCGTCGACGATCGCGACGGAACGGTTTCCCTCGACCGCCATGAACGCGGCCGTCTGCGCCACGATGCGCACCCCGACGGCATCGGCGCGCAGCGCGCGTTGCGCCGCAGCGACGCGCTCGGCTTCGCTCGCTCTCGTAACGATATTCGCGCCCTCAACGAGCGCGGTCGCGCCCGAGGCCGACGCGCGCACGCGATTGCGCGAGCGATCGATCTCGACGACCACCTCGATCCGGTCGGGCGCGGCGCCGGCGCGAATCGCCGCGTCGATCGCTTCGCGCCGGATGCGCACGAGATCGGCCGGCGTCGGGTCGACGATCGTCCGTTCGACCACATCGCATACGAGCGCCAGCGCCACGCCGAGCGGTGAGATGACCTCAGCGTCGCGGGCGATGCGGTACTCGAACCCGAGCGCTTGCGCGGCAAACGGGATCAGCGCGGCCGCACCGCCGCCGCCGCCGACGAGCACGACGGTCGCACGCTCGAGTTCGTAGTCGGCGATCAGTTCCTCGATCGCGCCCTTCAGCGTCGCGGTCGCGCGCTCGAGGATCGCCCGCGCCAGCGCATCGCCGGCAAGCCCGATCGCCTCGCCGACCCGCGCGCAGGCGAGGCGTGCCGCATCGCCATTGCCGCGGGCAAACGCCGTTTGAGGAACGAGGTCCAGCGCGTTTGCCGCGCACGTCGGCGTGATCGCGATGCGGCCGGCAGCATCGGCGAGCGCGGCGACGCCTTCACCGATCGCCACGTGCGCGCCAGCAATCGTCGCCGCGTCACAGAACGCCGCGTAGCGATAACCGGCGATGTGCGCCGAGCGCGGACCGACCGCCGAAACGGCGCCGTGCTCGATATGCGCGAGCGAGCCGCCCGCGACCGCGAGCGTGCGCACGTCGAGCGTGCGCAGCAGCGTGCGGTGGCCGCCGATGCGCGCCGGCCGCAGCTGCGGTCGTCCGCGCCGGATCACCGAGCAGTCGGCGCTGGTCCCGCCGACTTCGATGAAGATCCCATCGGTAACGTTTTCGTGAAAGAGCGCGCCCGCGATGCCGGCCGCCGGCCCCGAGAGCATCGTGAGGATCGGCCGCCGCTCGACTTCGGCAACGTTCATCACGCCACCGTCGGAGCGCATGATCATCAGCGGTGCGGGAATGTGCGCGTCATCGACGGCCTTGCGCGTCATGCGCGCGGTGCGCAGCATGCGCGGCAAGATCGCCGCGTTGAGTGCCGCCGTGCGCGTGCGCGCGCGCAAACCGTACATCGTAGAGACTTCGCTGCCGCAGGTCGCCGCAAAGCCGCGCGCTCGCGCGCCGGCAACGAACGCCGCCTCGCGTTCGGGCCGGTCGACGGCAAAGGCTTCGCTTGCTACCAGCGCCTCGATGCCCGCCGCACGCGCACCTTCGAACCAGGCGTCGCCGCCGCTCCCCGCCGCATCGAGATAGATCGCGGTCAGCGTCACGTCCGCGGCGAGCGGGATCGGCGCGAAGCGCATCGCGGCGCGGGCAAACGCCGAACCGAAGCGCACGATGCCGACGCGCGCAACGTCGCCTTCGAGCAACGCGTTCGTCGCCTGCGTGGTCGAGTGCGCGATGAACGTCACCGCCTCCGGGTCGATGGCGTGCTCGCGCATCAAGCGCTCGAGACCCGCGACGATGCCGGCGGCGACGCCGTCGGGGTGATCGTGCGTCGTCGGCACCTTGACCGACGCCGTCATCTCGCGCGTCGCCGCATCGACCGCTACGACATCGGTGAACGTGCCGCCGACGTCGATGCCGATCCGAACCCGAAGTGGATCGCGCTTGCGCGATCCACTAGCCGTCGACGCGCACCACCAGCGTGACGAGATGCATCTTCACCACGCCGTCGTGTTCGAAGGCATCCACCAGTCCGTCGAGTTCGTCGTGCATCGCGCGCGCGGCATCGTTCCCCTTCGGCAGGTACGACGAACTATCGGCGCGCTGGTGCACGCCCGCGCGATCCAGCATATGCACGTTGCCGTATTCGAAGCGTTTGGTGTGCGCGGGATCGATCGCCGCAAACGAGGCCAGCGCGTTCGCCCGCCGCTGCTCCGTCGCATCGGTGGCGTACTTCATCACCACCGCACCGTAAGCAGCCGTGAACGGGTCGCGTTCGTCGCGCTCGTTGTAGATCGCCGCCAAGCGGCCGCCCGGGCGCAGGATGCGGCGCGCCTCGGCAACGCCGGCCGGATGATCGACCCAATGCCAGGCTTGAAACGCGGCCACCACGTCGACCGACGCGGCCGGCAGGTTCGAGGCTTCCGCCGTGCCGTCGACCCACTTCACGCGCTCGTCCGGCGCCGCGGCATCGCGCATCTTCGCGTTCGGCTCGATCGCGTAGACGAGCGGACCGCGCGCCGCGATGACGCGCGACGAAATACCGGTGCCCGCGCC
Organism: Candidatus Lustribacter telmatis; assembly: GCA_003164045.1. Lineage (GTDB taxonomy): Bacteria > Vulcanimicrobiota > Vulcanimicrobiia > Vulcanimicrobiales > Vulcanimicrobiaceae > Lustribacter > Lustribacter telmatis. The sequence goes on along the minus strand of PLRU01000006.1, from coordinate 38,478 downwards.
GAGATCGGCCACCGCCAGCGACGCGGGATCGCCCATGCCGTCGATGAGGATGTCGACCGATTCCTCCGGATACGATGGCCGCGCGGCCACGTACGCGGTCGCAAGCTCGCTAAAGCGATCGGTAAAACTCAACGTGGTGCTCCTTGCGGCAGCGCGGCCGCGAGTTCGTCATAGAGATACGCCATCGTCTCGATGCCGCCATAAAATTGCCCGAGATCGAACTTCTCGTTGGGCGCGTGGATGGCATCGTCGGGCAGGCCGACGCCGATCAGCACCTGCGGCAAACCCAGAATGCGATCGAACGACGAAACGGGTCCGATCGTGCCGCCCGTGCCGATGAACACCGGCGGTTTGCCGAAGCCGCGTTCCATCGCGCGCGCCGCTGCCGCAACCGCCGGATGGTCGCGCGACGTCTCGACCGCGCGCACGTCGCCGTGCGCTTCGATCTCGACGCGCACGCCGGAGGGTGCGGCGCGGCGCAGATGCTCCGTTACGACGCGCTTGACGTGCTCGGGTTCTTGCGCCGGAACGAGGCGCGCGGAAATCTTCGCGCGCGCGAACGACGGCACGATCGTCTTGCCGCCCGGACCTTGGTAGCCGCCGTACATGCCGTTGATCTCGAGCGTCGGCCGGCGCCACATGCGTTCGAGCGGCGCGAAGCCGGATTCGCCGGTGAGTTCCGGTACGCCGAGTGCCGCTGCTTCGCGCGCCGCATCGAACGGCAACTGCGCGTAGTCCGCCCGTTCGGCCGCCGTCAGCTCGCGGACGCCGTCGTAGAAGCCGGCAACGGCGACGCGTCCGGCGGGATCCTTGAGCGAGGCGAGGATCTGCGCGAGCGCTTCGAGCGGGTTGCGCACCACGCCGCCGTAGTAGCCGGAGTGCAAGTCGCCGGCGGGACCGTGCACGGTGAGTTCCCAATGCACGAGTCCGCGCAACGACACCGTCAGCGACGGCACGTCTTCGGCAAACACGGCCGTATCGGACACGACGACGACATCGCAAGAAAGCCGCTCGCGCTCGCGCGCGAGAAAGGCCTCGAAATTCGGCGAGCCGATCTCTTCTTCGCCTTCCACCACGACCTTCACGTTGATCGGCAGCGTCCCGGTCAAGCGCAAGTGGGCTTCGATCGCGGCCAGGTGCATCAGCACTTGGCCCTTGTCATCGACGGAACCGCGACCGTAGATCTTGCCGTCGCGCACGCTCGCTTCGAACGGCGGCGTGGTCCAGAGCGCGAGCGGATCGGCCGGCTGCACGTCGTGATGACCGTAGATGAGGATCGTCGGTGCGCCCGGCGCACCCAGCCACGCGCCGTAGGCGACGGGATGGCCGTCCGTCTCCAGCACCTCGCCGCTCAGCCCCGCCGCGCGCATCCGCGCCGCCGCCGTTTCGGCCGACGCCCGCACGTCGGCTGCATACGCGGGGTCGGCCGAGATCGACGGGCACGCGATCCAGGCCGTCAGTTCACTAAGGTAGCGTTCGCGGTTAGCGCGGATGAACGCGATACGCGCGTCGGGCGGGCTGAGCATACTCGCGCTCTTCGCGAGCCGTCGCCGGGGCCTTGCCGTGCGCGGCGCAGTCGTGCGGCGTGTCTTCCAGCGCGATCCGCACGCGCAAGCGCATGCCGCCGATCGTGAGCACGAAGCCAGTGCCAAGCCATTCCATCGGTTATGCCTCCTTCTTCGGCCAGAGCGTAACGGCGATCGCGCAGAACAGCGCGGCGAAGAGCCACACGGCGAGCGGCCGCAGCTCCATGGGGAGCGTCGTGACCGCGTCCTGAGATGCGCCGCTCGCAGTGAAGTGGACACCGCTCATGTATGCGAGCGGGTTGATGACGTTGATGCCTCGCATGATCGCCCCGAACGGTCCATCGAGATGGCCGAGGCCGAGGCCAAGCAGTGCAACCGGCCACAGAATGCCGGCGACGGAACGCGCACCCGACGCGAACCAGAACGTGAGGACCTGAATCAGCGAATACCACATCACGGCCACGCCGCAGCCGAGCGCGAGCATGATCGGAAGCGTCGGATCGGCGACCGGCGTGATGTGCGCACGCACGAGCACGATCGCGATAGCGGCCATCGTCAGGGCGAACGCAACGATGATGCCGGCGACGTCGACGGCAATGTATTGCAGCGCCAAGACGCTGCGCGGAATCGGTTTCGTCCAGGAGATGTCGCGCATCGCGTTTTCGCGATTGAGCGATGTGCCTTGCGACGACGCGAAGATCGCGGCAAAAAACATCGCGATCGGCGCGAGCTGGCCGAAACTCATCGTGGAGCCGGTCGACATGGCGATCGTTCCGTCGACGTGGACGTGTCCGCCGGCAAAGTAGAGCAACGTCAGTGTGATCGCCGCCAGGATCGCGGCGTGCCACGCCATCGACGTGCGCACGCGCAGGAATTCTGCGTAAGCCATCAGTGCTGGTCCCCGCTTACGGCGTTCATGAAGATCTCCTCGAGGTTGAGGTCGATGGTGCGAATGCTCTTGGGATGCAGCGCAAAGATGCGCTGGGCGATGTCGTCGCTATCGTCGCGCGTAGCGACGCGTAACGTAGCGCCTACCTGTTCGGCGCGCAGGATGCGCGGGTCGGCGGCGAGGTCGCCGATATCCGGGATCGGACCGGCGAAAACGGCTTCGATGATCTTCTCGCCGGTTTTCAAGTCGTCGATGCCGCTGTTGACGATCAGCTTGCCGCGCTTCATGATCGCAACCGAGTCGGCGGCCCGTTCGACCTGACCGACTTGATGCGAGGAGAACAGCACGGCCGCGCCGTTTGCCGCCGCGTCGATCATCAGATCGAGCACGTTGCGCTGGTGTACGGGATCGAGACCGCTCGAGGGCTCGTCGAGGATCAGCACGCGGGGCCGGATCGAAAACGCGAGCGTCAAAGCGACGGCCGTACGCATGCCCTTCGAGAGGCGCTTCGCGCGTTTGCCCGGATCGAGATCGAAGAGCGCGAGCAACTCGGCGGCGCGTGCGGCGTCGTAGTTCTTATAGGAACGTCGATACAGCTCGAGATGCTCGGCGATCGTCAGATTGTCGTAGAGCGTCGCGCGTTCCGGCACGTATGCGAGCGATTCAAAGGTCGCCGGCGTAACCGGAGCGCCCTCGATCGCGATCGTGCCGCCGCTCGGTTTTGCGAAGCCCAAAAGACATTTGAACGTCGTCGTCTTGCCGGCGCCGTTCGGCCCGAGCAGACCGCAGATCGAACCTTCCTCAACCTCGAGTGAGACATCGTCGACGGCGGTGAAGCTCCCGTACCGTTTCGTCAGCCGCTTCAGTGAAATCAGCGCCGCCATTATCAGTCGTTCTCCGTTTCGTACCAGCGCGCGATCGTGCGCGCCGCGAGTTCTTGCGTTTCTTCACGCGATAGTCCGAGCGACTTCGCTTCGCGCACGGCGCCTTCGAAGGTCACCCGCGCCACGTCGGCCACGGCGCGCCGCGCTTCGATGCCGGCGCCGTCGGTGCGCACGAACGATCCGCGACCGGGGCTCGTGTCGATCACGCCGTCATGCTCGAGCTCGCGATAGACGCGCGCTACGGTGTTGGGATTGACGGTCAGTTCGAGCGCGAGCGCTTTTACCGTGGGCAGTTGTTCGCCCGGCGCGATCGTACCGAGCGCCACCGCGCGCTTGATCTGTTCGATCAGCTGCAAGTAGAGCGGCACGCCGCTGCGCGGATCTACCGTGAAGATGGCCGGCAAGGGATTAAAGCTTGGGGCCCCAGCCGCCGAAGATTGCGCCGCGGTCGCCGGCGGGACGGATCAGGGTCGGACGGCGATCGCTTTCCGGCAGCGCGGGGACGATCGCGTGGATCGGACGGTTCGGGCTCGGGTTGGTCATCACGGTTCTCCTTGGTTCAACCAACGTACTGTTGTACTGTTGTATTAGTACAATAGGACCCACGGATCACAATGTCAAGCATTTCTTTCAAATAAAGCCTTGGAGAGCTTCAATGAAGCGCTCGCTCCGGGTATGATAGAGCCATGTCCGGTATCGCGCCGCTGAGCGGCCCGACCACTACGACCGCGCCACCACCAGGCGTCGCCTCGACTACGCCTGGCACGAGCACGCCTGCCGCGCCGCCGCAAACGCCGCCGCCGCAAAAGACCGACGGCGCCCAGAATTTCACGGCATTTCCGTCGTCGTACGCCGGCTTCGGCGCAAACGGCAGCGACTTCGGTACGCTCAGCGTGGTGAACGGCCGGCTGTCGGTAACCTCGACTCCGGCCGGTGGTTTGCCGCCTGCCGGCGGCCCGACCGCGGCCCCGTCGGCAGCCGTCGGGGACACGACACCCAAACCGCCGCCGCCGCCCCCTCCGCCGCCACCGCCGCCGGCCCCGCCGCCGACGGTGAGCGCCACCGCCGCGACGGACGGCGCACAAACGCCGAACCCCTATACGGCAGTCCAGCCGCAGGCCGCGCCCACGACCACCAAAACCGACACGACGACGACCGACGGGACGACGGCGGATGCCACGGCCGCTGCGCTCGACAAGGGCCTGGGTAACGGCACACCCACCACGGCGTCCACGCCCACGGCCGCGCCGTCGGCGCAGACCGGCGGCGCACCGGCTTCTTCCCCGGCGCCCGCCAGTGCGCCGGCGCAAAGCAGCGCCCCGCCGGCCGCTAGCCCGCCGGCCCCGGATAACGGTCCGCTGCCCGGCAGCAGCCCCCCACCGAGCGGCCCGCCGCCCGGGTTGCTCGGATCCGGCGGAGACAAGCCGATTCCCGGCGGAACGCCGGTCGAGAACGACCCGGCGCTGGGACTCCTCGGAGCGCCGGCCACGAACCCGATCGTCATTCAGGCCGAAGCGCAACAGGCCGCCGCTGCGGAAGCCTCTGCTGCCAACGCGAGCGCCCAAGTTGCCCAACAAGCCGCTGCGCAAGCGCAATTGCAGCAAGTTGATTTCCGCATCGCGGCCGCGCGCGCCGACAACAATTCCGCCGCCGTGGCGCAACTACAGCCGGCGGCAACGACGCTTACCGGGAAAATCCAGGGCCAAACGTTTGCCGGCCTCGGCACGACGCCGCCGCAACCGTTCGCGCGGCCCGAAATTCCGACCGTTTTCCTGAACGTCGCTTCCTAAAACAGGCGGCTGCTAGCCGGAGTAGGGTTCGCCGAGCTCGACGTGGATGTCGTGGCGATTGCCGCGCGTTACATCGAAGGTGTGCGGTTTGCCGTCGTAGGCGCGCAACTGCGTTTGGTACGTGCCGTATTCCCACCAATAGCGGCCGTCGACTTTGTCGACGATGTCGCCCGTGCGCAGGCCCGCAATCCACGCCGGGCCGCCGGCACGCACCAGTGCGCGCATGATGCCGTCGTTCGTTTTGAAGAGCGTGAAGAAATACGTCGGCCGCGGATCGGATGGATCGAAAGCAATCCCGCGGCCGAACACGTTGGCTGCGTACGCCGGATGCACGCGCATCCACACGCGTACGCGGTCGAGGTCGCCGAGCGCATCGGCGCGGACGTCGCCGCCCTGCGCGTGCCACTGATCGACGCTCCAGCCCGCGCAGTCGAACAACTGTAGTCCGACGTCGTCCGCGTCGACCGATACGCGCACGATGCTCGCATACGGCGCCGACGTGCAATCGTGCTGCGTGTCGACCGCCGGTGCGCGCAGCGCACGCAACGGTTTCCAGCCGCGCCCGATCGCGGCGGCGACGCTGTTGGCCGCAAGGTCCGCCGCAGGCGAACCCGCGACGACGGCCACGATACCGTTGCTAGCGGCCGGAGCGCCGATCGGCAACCCGGCCGCCGCGGCAATCGCCGTTGCAAAAGGCGCGACGCCGAGCAGCGCGCGGCCGAACACCACCACGCACACGACCGCCAGCGTTGCGACGCCGACTTGATACGGCAGCACGAGCCGCGTGATGCGCTCGACCGCAACGCCGGTGAAGTTCGCCACCCAGACGTTCTGGGTGTTGGTGGGATCGCACACGTTCTGCACTTGCACGACCGCCATCACCGCGGCCACCAGCGCCACCGGCGGCAACACATGCAGCGTCGCCAGTACGGTGTACACGCCGATGCCTACGCCGAACGGGTTGAGCGGTCCGCGATAGAGCGCGAGCGGGCTGAGTAATCCGAACGCGATCACGTAGGCGAGCGGCGTGCGCGGCGCGAGCAGCGCCACGACCGGCGTCACCGCCGCCTGCACGGCCGGCGTCTTCACCGCCACGAGCAGCATCCCGATGCCCATCATCAGGATCACGGCCGGTGCGACGTCTTCGATGCCGCGAATCCAGGCGGCGCTCAGCGTCGCCGCGATTTCGCGCGGACGCGTCACCAGCACGCCGTAGAGTGCCGCGATCAGGAACGCCACCAGCGCGTCGATATGGAAACCCGCATAGAGCACCAGCGGCAGGACCGGCGCGAGCAGCGCCCAGGGCGGAACGCGTTTGCGCGGCGGCGTTCCGGCGATTGCGAACGTCGCGTAGTCGCGCGTCGTACGCGAGCGGACGAGCGCGAAGACGATCAGTACGACCGCATCGATCGCAAAGAGCACGAAGATGTAGCCCTGCAGTTGCGTTTGATCGACGCCGAACGTCTGGCGGTAGAACGTCCACTGCGCGATGTTCAGGATGTAGCCGAGGCCGAACGCGAGCAGAAAGAGCGTCGCCGCCGTCACGCGCGGCACGCCGACCGTCATCATCACGGGCAGCACGATCGTGCCGATCATGATGATCGCGCCGAGACCGGTGACCGAGGTGAACAGCAGCGCGACCGCCGCGCACAAGATCAGCGCGAGCACGATCGGCCGGTCGCCGCCGAACTCGGCCGCGTAGGTGACGATCGTCTCCGCGATGCCGGTCGCAAGCACGACGCGGCTGAGCAGCGCGCCGAAGATCACGGTCGCGTACACCGGCGCGAGTTGCACCGCGCCGCGCACGATCACATCCGCAACTGCCGCCGGCGCGTTGCCTGCCAGGGCCGCCATCGCGATGGCCATCAGCGGCACCGCAAGCAATGCCGGCAATTTGCGCGCGACCATCAAGCCCGCGAGCAGCAGAAAGACGACGACGATTGCGATGCCGCTCATCGCGTGGGACCGAGCGCGTCGTCGAACGTGGGCAGCGTTCCGCCGCGCAGGTAATCTTCGCGCGCGGCTGCGTAGAGGCGATCCGCTTGCGCGACGGCCCGTTCGGCCGCGGCCGCGTACCGCACCAGCACCCGATCGCGCCCGGCCGGCCGGCTCTCGTAGTTCCAGGCGGCGGCGAAGAGCGGCGCGAGCGCCGTCATCTCATCGCGCATTTCCCAGCACAAATATTTCGCGACGTTGAGGCCGCGGTAGACGACCCCGTCGTCGTGCGCCGCAACGTGGGCGCGCGCATCGTCGTAATAGTCGCGCGCTTCCTTGCCGATCTGATACCGCCGCGCGAGCGTATCGTACCGCAGCGCCGCTAGCCGCATCACCGCGGCGGCGGGCGCGTCGAGCGCGGGATGCACGCGCGCGAGGTGATCGAGAATGCGTTCGGCGCGCACGCGCATGCCGGCCAGATCGAGTTTTTGCATACGCGCTTGAATGCGCGCGTCGAACGGGTCGGACCAGAACAGATAATTCGGGGGATCGGTCTCGGGCTTCATCTGCAGCGCCGTACGGATCGCGGCGAGGTCGTCCAGATCGGCGGCGAAGCCGGCGGCGTCCCTGCCGAAGAACATCTGCGCGAAGGTCCGATGCCAGGTTGCGCGATCGACCGGCGCCGTCTGCCACGCCGATGCGGCGGCAAACGCCAGCGGCGCCCAGGTGGCTTCATAGAGCGATTCGCCGTCATCGTGCCACACCGTTTCGAACATGCCGAGCACGTGCGGACTGTGCGCGGCCTTAGCGTCCGCGAGGAACTGCCCCTCGTTCGCGTAAGCGGCATCGAGATCGGCGTAGATCTCGTTCCAGTTATTCGCGCCCGGCGATACCAGTTGATCGAAGCCGGCGCGATCGATCGTCGCGATATATTTTGCGAACGACGGCTCCACGCCATAGTGGAACGAGACGATCACGGTACGTTTGGGGATCAGCGTGAGGATCGACGGATCGGCTTGGATCGCATCGTCCCAGATCATCGGCCGCGCGCCGTTCGCACTCACGATCGCCGCCACGCGGTTGACGTGCGCGGCAAACGTTTGCGCCGAGCGCGGCGTGCGGCCGCGGCCGAGATCGAGCGGCTCGTCGGCGCCGACGTGAAAGAACGGCGTCGGACCAACCGCGGCCATCTCGGCGCGCAATAGCGGCGCGAGATAGGCATACGTGCCGGGATCGGACTCGGCCAGCAGATACCCGTGCGGCAATTCCCCGAGCGGCGCGAGCGCTTCCCACTTCAGCGATTCGTGCATGTGCGCAAACGTTTGCTGTTCGGGAATCAGCGCAACGTGATACGTCCGCGCGTACACCGCCAGCTCGTGCAGTTCGTTCGCCGTAAGCCGCTCTGGAAAGGCGACGAACGGGTGCGCCGGATCGGCAAACGCCGCTTCCATATACGGCGAGTAACCGTTGATCTTCAGCGCTGCCAGCGTGCGGATGCGCGTCTTGAAGTANNCAGGCGATGTGCCAGCCGCGCGCGTCGCGTTCGGGCAGCTGCGCCAGGGTCGCGAGCGCGTCGAAGGCGGCTTCCCCGTCGCCGGCTGCAATACGAATGCCCGTATCATCGGCGCGCAGCCGATACGTGCGCGCTCCGAGCGCTGGTTCGAGCGCCACGGCCACGTCGGGCGCGGCCCCGCGCGCGGCGACGACCGGAGCGGGGATCCCAAGCGCCGTCCAGCGCTCGCGCACGATCGCCAAGCCCCCCGGATCGGCGGCGGCCGAAAAACGCAGCGCCCGCTGCAGGCTGGGCCCGCTGCTGCAAGCACGCGGCACAACGTGTAACGGCAGCGGCACCAGCGCCGGTGCGGCGCCGGCGGCACGCGACGCGATCAGGAACAACGCGAGAGCGAGCACGAACCGGAGCACGTTGCGAGCTTTCCCCGCCGGCCGCGTCGCGACCCCGGCCGCGGAGGATTCGCACGCAGCCGACCGGCAACGCTAGGCCATGCACCTCACCGGTCTCGACATCTTTGTGATCGCCGCGTTTTTCGCGGTCAACCTCGGGATCGGCATCTACTACGCGAGCCGCACCAAGGACGTCGGCGACTTCTTCGTCTCGGGCGGCAAAGCACCGTGGTGGCTCACCGGTACGTCGATGGTTGCGACGACATTTGCCGTCGATACACCGCTCGCGGTCACAGGCTTCGTCGCCGCGAACGGGATCGCCGGCAACTGGCTGTGGTGGAACATGGCCGCGAGCGGGTTGCTCACGGTCTTCTTCTTCGCCGCCCTCTGGCGCCGCTCGGGCGTGCTCACCGACGTCGAGTTCATCGAACTGCGCTACGGCGGAAAACCCGCGACCTGGCTGCGCGGCGTGCGCGCCGTGTACCAAGGCGTGATCGTCAACACGATCATCATGGGCTGGGTGAACCTCGCGATGGTCAAGGTGCTTTCGCTGACGCTGCACGTCCCGACGACGCTTGCGCTCTACGTCTGTCTCGTCCTCACGGCGCTGTATGTGACGATCGGCGGTTTGTGGTCGGTGCTCGTCACCGACATGCTGCAGTTCATCGTGAAGATGTCGATGGCGATCGTGCTGGCCATCGCTGCGGTCGTTGCGGTCGGCGGCATCGGTCCGCTCAAGGCCAAGCTCGCCGTCGTCGATGCGGCGCACCACGCCTCGGGCGGCGGGTCGCTGTTGTCGTTCTTTCCCACCGGGGATGCGAGCTGGATGCCGATCACGACCTTCCTCGTGTTCGTCGGCGTCGCGTGGTGGGCATCGTCGTATCCCGGCGCGGAACCGGGTGGCGGCAGCTACATCGCGCAGCGCATCTTCGCATCGAAAGACGAGAAGAATGCCGTGCTGGCAACGCTCTATTTCAACGTCGCGCACTACGCGCTACGCCCCTGGCCGTGGATCCTCGTCGCGCTCTGCGCGCTCGTGCTCTACCCGCACGGCGTGATCGGTCAGGACGGCAAAGCGGATCCCGAACTCGGTTACGTGCAAACCCTGGTCGATTATCTGCCGCCGTCGCTGCGCGGTCTGATGCTGGCGGGCTTTGCCGCCGCATACATGTCGACGATCGGCACGCAGCTCAATCTTGGCGCGTCCTATCTCACGAACGACCTCTACCGCCGCTTCGTGCGTAAGGACGCCGGCGAAAAACACTACGTGATGATCTCGCGCGTGATGACCGGCGTCTGTCTCGTGCTGGCCGCCGCGATCACCCCGCTGATGCACTCGGTGGGCGATGCCTGGAAGTATATGCTCACGATGACCGCCGGCGTCGGTCTCGTGATGATTCTGCGCTGGTACTGGTGGCGCATCAACGCCTGGAGCGAGATTTCAGCCCTCGCGATTTCGGCCGTTGCCGGCAGCGCGCTCTACGCGTTTAACGTGGTGGCAGGTGACGATCCCAACGCCACGGCGAAGCGTCTCCTCATCACCGTCGCGGTCACCACCGTCGGCTGGATCGCCGTCACATTTGCGACCCAGCCAGAAACCGAGGCCACCTTGATCCGGTTCTTCGAACGCGTGCGCCCCGACGATTTCGGCTGGAAACGCGTTGCGCGGATGGCCGCTCCCGCAACCGCAGGCGACTCGCTGGGTCTGGCGCTAGCCGACTGGCTCGCGGGCCTGGGCCTGGTGTTCGGGACGCTGTTTGCGATCGGCGATTTCGTGCTCGCCGAACCCTTGCCGGGCGCGGGCTTCGCGCTCGTCGCGATCGTGTGCGGGGCGATCATCGCGCGCAATCTCAACCGGCCGGCGATCAAGGCGACGGTGGTAACCGGTCTCGCGCTCCTGCTCGCAATCTTGCCGCTCACCGTGCGCGCCGACGACGACAAGGTCCTCACCAACATGAAGGGCGCCGTGTCGTACGAACGCGCCGGCACGCCGCACTCGCTCGTACCGAAAGTGAAGCAGCTGCTCGTCGACGACGATACCGCGGTAACGCAGACCGATTCGCTCGCGCAAGTGACGTTGCCGGATTCGTCGATCGTCACGCTCGGTGCGGTAACGCGCGTGCAGCTCGCGTTCTTCAACCAAAGCGACATCGCTACCGCGAAATTCATCGTCTATCAGGGAAAAACGCGCTTTCAAGTCGCGCATCCGCAGGGCGGCAAAGCAAACTATACGTTCGTGACGCCGACGACGCAGATCGCCGTGCGGGGCACCGAAGGCGACATAGCGGTCGACGGCGACAACCTCACCGTCAACGTCTACAACTCGAGCGACCCGAACGGCGTGCTGGTCACCTACACCAAAGGCGACAAGATCGGCGTCGCGGTGAAGGTGCTGCCCGGTCAGTCGCTCGTCGCGAACTTGGTCAACGGGATCATCCAGTCACAGGTCAACAAGCTGACCCAAGCCGCCATGGACCAATTCGCCGAACTCGGGATCCCGACCAACGTGCAGCAAGTGGAGAACACCGTGATCAACAAAGCACGCGGGGCTCTGCACCTACCGTTTTAGCCGGTTAGCGATCCCCTCCGCACGCTCGGTAAACGCGCGCTCGAGGCCGGCGACCACCGCCTCCAGCGCGCCGGTCCCGGCGCTCGGGAGCCCGTTCGCGGCGGCGACGAGCTTGCGATCGTACTCCTCGATCGCCGCGGCGTACTCAGCCTGCGCGAAGCGGTCGTCTTCCATCGCGTGGATCACGTTCTGGTCGGCGAATTCGCAGCGCATCAGCAGGGCCTCGACCCGGTCCCCGTACTCGCCCAGAGGCACCCGTTCGCGAAGGGCGGCCAGCAATTCGCCAACCCAGGCGCGGACTTGCTGATCGCTCAGCCGCCGGGCCGGCATGTCGGCATGGCCGGCATAGCCGGGAACGATGGCCGCCCCGTCTGCTAGTTCCTCGCTCATAACGCCGGGTTTACCAGGCCGAGGGCGAAGGGAGCCCCGATGGCGGTCGCCCTGATCAGCGTGGCGTTCCTCGCCGCGCTCGTTGTATGTGTCGTCCTAGTGCGCCGCTGGCGTAGCGAGCAGGCTGAAGTTCGGCGCGTCCGCTCGACATTTTCGCGGTACGTGCCCCCGGCGATCGTCGAGGAACTCCTCAACCGCCGGGACGAGCGCATCTTCACCGGCCGCGACGTGCGGGCGACGATTCTGGTGTGTCGCATCTGGAACTTTTCGCACTTCATGGAAGACCTCACTCCCGAACAGACCCTGCGTTACCTCAATGAGTTCTACGCGATGGCCGGTTCGTCGATCGAACGGCAGCACGGCGTGCTGCACCGCTTCCTCGAAGACGGCGTCGTCGGCATCTTCGGCGTGCCGCTCGAGGATCGCCAGCAAGAAGATCACGCCCTGCGCGCCGCCATCAACATCGTGCGCCTGGTCAACGTGATGCAGCAAAAATGGGCGCAGCAAGGCCGCCGGGCACTGCGGGTCGGCGTGGGCGTCAACACCGGCATGGTCATCGCGGGCGACGCGGGCTTTGCGAACCGGCGCGAGTTTGCGATCGTCGGCCCCGACGTGACGCTGGCGCATCGCCTGCAAGCCGCAACGTTCGACCTCAACGCGTTCATCGTCGCTTCGCACACCACCGTCGAACCGATCCAGGACCTCTACAATCTCGTTCCGGTCTCGGGCATTCCGCTCAACGGCGTGCGCGCGCTGCTCGATGCGTCGATCGTCCGCGGCCGCAAGCGCAACGACAGCCTGATTTTGCCCAAAGCGGAGGCCTTCGCCAACACCGTCATCGACGAACATGTCGATGACTTCCTCGAGCCGCAGGAAGTCGTGCCGTTCGAGGACGCGGCGAAATTGGCCGGTACGCCGCCGAACCCCACGCCGCAAAGCACCGCGCAGACGGCGATCTCTCCGCCGCCGGCACCGCAGCCGCCGCCCGAACCGCCGCCGCTGCGCACCCGGCGCCGGCCGCGTCCGAACGACGATGCCACGTTCGGCTTCGATCTTCCGGAACTGCGGATGCCGGTGGCCTTTGGAGCCGACGAAGGCCCGATCATGCCCGATCCGCCTCCGCCGCGCGCGACCTACGAAGACAACGACGGGCCGCCGCTGCCGTTGTGAAACCCGAGCCGTGCCAAGAGCGGCTCGAGCGCAATCCCTTGCACGATCAGCGTGAACAGAACGACGGCGAACACCGCATCGACGATGTCGGTACGAAACGGCAAGGTTGACGGCAACGCTAGAGCCAGCGCGAGCGAGAGGCCGCCGCGGATTCCCGCAAAGACGAACGTCACGCGCCACGTCGCCGGCCGGATAACGAGCGCCGCCAGCACAACGCGCGAGAGCACGACCGCGACGATCGCCACGGCCACGAGCAGCGGATGATCGCCGATCCGCCCGATCTGCAGCACGAGCCCCGTGGCTAGGAACACCATCGCGTTGACGATGAACGCGATCGCACTCCAAAACGTATCGACGTCGTCGGCATGATCCGTGATCGGCGCGATGCGTGCGAACGCGCGCAACGCGATGCCGGCGGCAGCAGTGGCAAAAACGCCCGAGCAGTGCAGCGCATCGGCACTCAAGTACGCGAGAAAGGCCAGCACGACGGTGGCCGCAATTTCCAGCGACCCCGAACGCGTGCGGCCGATGACGAACGCGACGACGAGCGCGCACGCAATGCCGATCGCGCAACCGCCGGCGATCGCGACGACGGCGTGCAGCGCCGCCCCGGAGAACGAGCCGGCCGGGCCGCCCGACGCAAAAGCGATCGCCAGCGTATAGAGCACGATCGCGACGCCGTCGTTCGCGATCGATTCGCCCTCGACGATCGTCAGCAAATCGGCCGGCACGTGCAGCCTCCGGAAGATCGCGATGACCGCTACCGGATCGGTGGCCGAGACGATGGAGCCAAGCACGATGGCCGATGCCAGCGGCAATTGGCCTGAGAGCGCGATTCCCAAGCCGATCGTCCCCGCGACGAGCAGTACGCCGGGCAGCGCCAGCAGTGCGATGCGCAGCGCGACCCGGCGCAGGCCCGCCGGGTCGATCGCCCAGGCGGCCTCAAAAATCAGCGGCGGCAGAAATACGAACAGCAGCGTATCGCCGAAATGGAAGGGCAGGGCGATCGGATGGATCGCCGCCGTGCCGGCCCCAAAGGCAACCAGCGCCACGGCGCTTGGAATCTTCAGGCGCTCGGCCAGCAGCGCGACCAGCACTGCAACTCCGAGGAGGCCGACCAGTAGAGCGGCCGTTCCAGCAATCCCGGTCACACCCGCGCCTTCGGCTGCGCGTTCTTTTGTCCGTTTTCGGACATGCCCCCATCCAGGGCCTCGGACCGCCCGTTTGCTTACCGGGGTTCCGAGAATGGACGCACGAACGGTGGCAGAGTGGAAGACGGTGCACGCCTGATGGAGCGAGTGCGCGCACGGGATGTTGAGGCCTTCGAGCAGCTCTACGACGGCTATCATCGCCTCGTATTCGGCATCGCCCTGCGCGTCGCGAGCGACGCCGCGCTCGCCGAGGACGTCACCCAAGCGATCTTTCTCAAGCTCTGGAGCGCGCCCGAGACGTTTCGCGAGGGCAACTTCTCCGGCTGGCTGAGCCGCGTCACGCGCAACCGCGCGCTCGACGTCGTGCGCAGCCGCGCCAATCGCCCGACCGGCGAGATACCCGCCGACGTCGCGGCCGAGGCCTCAACCGACGGAACCGTCTTCGCCCGCATCGATGCGCAGCGCGTGCGCAGCGCCCTATCCGCGCTGAGTGAGGAGCAACGTGCCCCGATTGAAATGGGCTTCTTCGCCGGGATCACCCACGAAGAGATCGCACAGCGCACGGGAATCCCGCTGGGCACGATCAAGACGCGCATCCGAACCGGTCTGCGCCGCATGCGCGAGATGTTGACCGAGGCCGTATCGCGATGAACGAACCGATGGATCGCGAACAACTGCTCGACTTGGTGGCAGCCTATGCGCTGGGCACCTTACCCGCCGCGGAAAGCAGCCACGTCGCCGCGTTCATTCTCACCGATGCCGACGCGCGGCGCGAATACGACGAACTGCGGGCAACCGCGAATTTAGTCGGGCTCTCGGCCGAAGAGCCGGTCGACAGCGCACGTGCGGCGCGCATGAAGGAACGGCTGATGGCCACCGTGCGCAGCGATGCGTCGTCACCGCGCCGCGCCCCGTCGAGCGCGACGCGCACGAGCGCGATGTGGGGCACCACGCTCGCCGCGGCCGCCGCGGTCGTGTTTGCGCTCGTAAGCGTGATCCAGAACTTCAGCCTGCGTTCCGACTTGCACGAGGCGCAGCAGCGCGTCGCGACGCTGCAGACGCGCATTCTCGCCGACGGCCGCACCGTTGCGCGCGACCGGCGCATGCTCACCGATCTGACCGCCAGCGATGCGAAGCGCTACACCGTCGCTTACGGCACGGTCGTCACGCGCGGCGAACACGTATATCTCGCGCTCGGATCGTTGCCGGCATTGGCGCCGGGCAAGGTCTATCAAGCGTGGACGCTGGCCCGTGGTGCGAAAGCCGTGGCGCCGAGCGTAACGTTTACGCCAAGCCAGAGCGGTCTCACGCTCGTTCCGATACCCGATAACGCCGGAAGCTTGGCCGCGGTCGCCGTGAGCGTCGAACCGCAAGGCGGTAGCCGTGCGCCGACGACGAAACCCGCGTTCGTTCAACCGCTTAGCTGATACTCTGCTCGAATCCGTCACCCGTTACAATCGACGCGACGCGCTCGCCTTCGTGGCAGCGCGCCCGTTTGAGAACGCCTTCCTGCACTGGGTGCTCGACGGCGGCCACGGTCCGTACGCACCGGACGAACTTTCGCTCGACCGCAAACGCGACGGCACCGTGCGCGGCGTGATCTACTACGGTGCGCAGCTCGTCGTTGCGGCCGACGAGCCCGCGGCGCTCGATGCCTTCGCCGTCGAAACGCGCAAATATCCCGGCTTGCGCAGTTTCGTCGGGCCCAAGCGTGCCGTCGACGGCATCTGGGCGCGCGTCAAAACGTGGCATCGCGCACCGCTGCTCGTGCGCGAGCGGCAACCGCTCTACGCCCTCTGGCCCCAAGGCCTCGAAACGTTCGACGATGTCGAAGTGCGGCTCGCGCGAACCGACGAGACCGAGCTGGTCGCCGATCATTCGGCCCGCATGATCGTAGGCGAACTGGGTTACGATCCGCGCGCGCAGCGTTCGACCTTCGTAGCCGGCGTGCGGCGCGCGATCGAACTCGGCTGCTGGTGGGTGTGGATCGTCGAGGGCGAACTGCGCTTTCAGTGCAACATCGGCGCGCGCACGCCGGTCACGGCGCAGATCCAAGGCGTGTGGACGCCGGCGGCGCTGCGCGGCCGCGGCTACGCGACCCTGGCGCTTGCGGCCACGGCCCGCCGTCTGCTCGAGACGAACCCCACGGTGTCGCTCTACGTGAACGACTTCAACAGCGAAGCGATCGCGCTCTACGACCGGATCGGCTTTACCCGCGTAGGTGAACTCGCGACGTACCTCTTCCCGTGAAGCGCGCGCTCGTTATCGATGCGCTGGTGATCGCACTCGCGTTCGTGGTGATGGACGCGAACATTCCCAGCGCGACGATCGAGCACGTCTATGCCAACGGTGCGTTTGCCTGGATGAACGCGGCCTTCGCTCCGCTCTCCAACCGCGTGCCGTTTGCCGTGGGTGACCTCGAAGTGATCCTCGTGCTCGCCGGCCTCACCGCCGGCTGGATCGTTGGTCTACGCCGCGCACGCGGCTCGCGACTGCGCGCCGTTGCGGTGCTGCTCGCACACACCGCAGCACTCGCGGCGGCCATCGTCATTGCGTTTAACCTGCTGTGGGGCTGGAACTACCGGCGCCTGCCGGTGGCCGCGCGGGTGGACTATCAAGCCTCACGCGTCACGGCGGCGTCGGTCTCGGCCTTTGCCGACCGCATCGCCGCCATTCTCAACGACGATGCCGGCCCCGCGCACGCACGCATGCGCATCGAAAGCGCGGCCGACATGCGTGCCGAGCTGGCGCGCGATTTTCTGCCGGTCGTCGCGCGGCTGGGCGATACGTGGCCGGTGGTCGTGACCGTGCCGAAGACCACGATCGCGGAACGCATCTACGAGATGGCCGGCGTTGGTGGCCAGTACGATCCGTTTGCGTTTGAAACGCTGCTCAACGCGGCATTTCTGCCGTTTGAAGTTCCGCGCGCGCTCGCGCACGAGTGGTCGCATGCGGCGGGCTTCGGCGATGAAGGCGACGCCAACCTGATCGGCACGCTCACGTGTCTGCGTTCGCCCGATCCGTTGATTCGCTACTCCGGCGCGTATTGGACGTATGGCGAGTTACCGGAGAGCGATCGCCGCCGGCTCCATCTCACGCCCGCCGTCCTGGCCGATTTTAAGGCCGGCAACGAGCGCTACTTGCGCTACTACAACCCACGCCTGTTCACGATCAGCTGGAGTTTCTACGACCGCTATCTGCGCGCCAACGGCGTCGCGGGCGGGGTGGTGAGCTATAGCCGTTTCATCCGCCTGCTCGTGGGCACGTCGTTCGATGCGAGCGGCTTGCCGCTACGCGAGCGCGGGAGATAGCCGGCGCGCATTCTCGCGCAGAATCTTTTGCAGCACCTCCGGCGGCAGCGAAAGCGCGGCAAGGCCTTGCAGATCGCTGCCGTAGGCGTACGGAATATTCGGATAGTCGGTGCCGAGCACGATCGCATCGGCGATCGACTCGACGAACGCACGATCCGCCCCGGCAAAGAGCGGCGAGCCGGCGGTGAACGCCATCGTCGTATCCAAGAAGAGGTTCGGGTGCTGCGGCATACGTGCGGCATAGCCCGCCCAATCGGGCACGCCGAAATGCGCCACGACGAAGCGCAGGCGCGGATGACGTTCGAGTACGCGCGCGATCCGCGCCGGACCATCGTTCGTGTCTTCGTCCCACGGAACGTGACCGATGTGCGCGAGCACGAAGCCTTCGCGCTGCGCGATGCGCGCGAACACCGGATCGAAGCGCGGATCGTCGACCGCCAGACGTTGCACGTCTTCGTGTATTTTCAGTCCGATGCAGCCGTCGTCAAACGCCGCATCGAGGTCGCCCGCGGGATCCGGATCGTCCAGGTGCACGGTCGCCAGCGGCACGCCGTAGCGGTCGAGGTCGCGCGCGGTTTGCGCGAGCCACGCATTGAGATCGCGCGCCATCCCGGTTTTATGCGCGTACGAACAAAACACGAAGCGCTCGACGCCGGCCGCGCGCAGCGTCGCGGCCACGGCAGCCGGCTCCGTGGCATGGTCGATCGTCCAGTCCGTCCGCTCGGCAAACCAGCGCCGAATCGCCGCGTACAAACGCGGCGGGTGCAGATGGACGTGGACGTCAATCAATCAGAGGAAGCGGGTGGGCCAGTTGATCGTGCGCCACATATGTGACGAGGGGCTGTCGTCCCAGCCCAAGCCCTCTTCGGGCTGCTTGAAATTACGCGCGATGATATCGCGGAACGGATCCATGCTGACCGACATCGTCTTGTCGAACGAGTAGATGTCGTTGACCGTGATCAAGCGCGCGGTTTCGTACCACTTGTGGTTGCGAATTTTCTCGTAGTTGCGTTTGATGTAGGGCTCGACTTCGTAATCGGCGCCGAAAAACTTGACGTAAAGTTCCGGATACACGTAGCCGTACTTCTCGTCGGGGAAAAACCGCAGCGTTTGGTGCGCGCGAATCGCCCAGCTGACTTCTTCGGCCACGTAGGGTTCGAGCAGCTGCGCCCCCCAGTATCCGTGATCGCCGCGAATGAACATCGAGACCGCAATGTCGTGCACCAAGCACGCCATGACGATCTTTTCATCGCAGCCCGCCTTGAGCGCGTGGGTCGCGCTCTGCAAGAGATGCGTCGCCGGGCCCATGCGCAGTTCGAAGAAGTCGGTCAGCGTCGGCTTGTCCGGCATTTTCGGAAGCCGCGCGTCGTGGCCCATGTTGAACTTCTTGCCGGCGAATTCGGGCGCATCCGACTTGATCTCGAGCGGCTGCCGCGGGTCGCGATCGCCCGACGTATAGAGGGGGGCGCGAACGGGGATCGTGCGATCGAGGTCGTCGCTCAGCTGTTTCTCGAGCGCATCAGCGCGCTCAGAGAGCGTCATGGTAGACGATCCTGAGGGTTCCATACATCGGTTTTCGGCTCAAACGGACACAATCCCGGGTTCGGCGCCGGGGCGGCCGAGCGGCAAGGCGTAGATAACCGTATCGCCGGCCGCGATCTCAGCGCTATCGTGGACGAGCAGCACGCGACCGCCGCGCCATACGCAGAGCGGGACGGCGTCCTCGGCCGGCGGGCCGGCCCCGAGGCCGCCCCAGCGCTGGACGATCGTGTGCTCCTCACCGGCATACGTGACACGGCCCAGGGTTCCCGGGAACCGGGCGAGCCCCGCGAAGGCCGGCGCGCTCAGAGCAGCCGGCGAGAACGTCGAGATCCCGAACAAGCGCGCGGTCGCCTGGGCAAAGGTCCGGTTTTCCATCCGCACCACCAGCGGCACGTCGGCCCGCAGTGCGCGCGCACCGAGTGCGATCTCCAAGTTGCCCGGATCGCTGTTGGTGAGCACCACGACGGCCGCCGCGTGCGGCACGTCGCACAGCGCGAGCACGTCTTCGTTGGTCGCATCGCCGGTGAGCAGATCGATGCTGCTTTCACGCGCGCGCCGGATTAGCGTCGGATCGGGGTGCGAGTCGATCACCACGACGTGTTTGCCCGCTTCGGTCAACAGGTTCACCACCGCACTGCCGATGCGTCCACCGCCGCAAATGACCACGTGACCGCGGGCGCGGATGCGGCGCAAGCCTTGTTGCGCCGTCCACTGCGCGCGCGTGATCGCGGCGCTGACATAACCGATGAAGATGCTGGTGAAGACCGTGCCGCCGATCATCACGACCATCGCACCGGCGATCACGGCGACGCCGCGGCGCACGACGGAGCTGTCGCCGAAGCCGGTGCTCGTCATCGCTTGAACAACGTCGAACGCCGACCCGGGCCATGTGAGGTGCAGCGCGAAGTGGAAAAAGATCAGCGCGATCGCGTAGAACAGAAACGCGCCGAGCGCGATCGTGCGCAGGATCGGGTTGACGCGCGCCAACGCTTCGATCGCCGATCCGATCAGCGTACGGCGCGTATACGGACGCTGTACCCGCGCCGCGCGCTCCGGCTTCGCGTCGGTGCTGCGGCGCTCGCTCACCGGACCGAAGCCGACGATCGTATCGCTCGGATCGATCAGCGAATCCGGCACCGGCTCGTGATGCTCGCCGAGCGCAACGATGCGCACTTTGAGCTTCTCTTCCGCTTCCGCCACCGTGAGGTCGGCGACGTCGAGCTCGCCGGCAAGGCCGCGCGTGAAGCCGACGAACGCGCCGTCGATCGCATTGGGGAAACGCAGCCCGAAGAAACAACCGGGATCGAGCGCGGCGCCCGCGTACGTCGCGGCCGAGAGCGCCGCCGGCGAGAGCACGGTCGAGTCGGGGAGATTCTGCTCGATCTTGCGGCCGATCTTCGTGCCGAACTGGCGCAGCACCACGCGGATGCTCGGGTTGAGCATGCGCGCGCGCAGCGCGACGGAAAGGTTGCGTTCGTCGTCGCCCGAGAGCGTGAGGATCGTGATCGCGCCGGCCACGCCCGCTTCGAGCAACGAGTCATCGTTGTCGGCATCGTGCGGCGTCACGGCTGCGCCGGCGCGCCGGAAGGCTTCTTGCCGCTCGGAACTCATCGGCGAAACGACCCGCACGCGCGTGCCGCCGGCCGCGGCCAACTCGACGCAAACCCGTTCCGCCAATACATCATCGCCGACGATCAGAATCGCCGGATCGCGCGCGTGCCCTTCGGTCACCGTTCCTCCGTCTTCACCCGGCGCGTTCGACGTGTGAGGCGCGGGCGCCCCGAACGGTATCGGCGAGTGCCGTCGCATCGGCGGGCGCCGCATCGCCCCGCCAGGCGACGTGGCCGTCGGGGCGGACGAGTACGAGGCTGCGCTCGTAAAGTGCGGCGATCGCGGGATCGGCGAGCGCGTGCACCACGAGCGGAACACCGGCGGTGCGGAATGCTGCGCCGATGCGATCGGCGTCGACCGGATCTGCACCAAACGTCAGCAGCACGAAGCTCCGGCCGAATAGGTCGAGGATCGAGCGCCCATCGGTGAGGACCGCGTGCGGCGCGCGCGCACCGGGCAGGGCGTTCGGGTGATACTCGACGATCGTATCGGGAAGCGTTTGCGAACCGTCGGGGATGCAGATCGGCGAGCCGTCGTAGCGATAGCCCAGCGCCGTGCCGTCGGTGAGGAACTGCCGCGATTGCGATGCGACGAGCTTCGCGCGCAGTTCGGCGCGCGCCCGGTCGCCGTCGGGCGTTGCGCTTGCAATCGCGGGATCGATTTGGCGCTTGCGGTCGCCGACGAAGTTCTCGGTGGCTTGACGGACGTTGCGTAGCGCAACCGGGCGGCGTTCGATTTCGTACGTTGCGAGCAGTTCCGGTCCGCCCCAGCCCGCAACGGCAGCAGCAAGCTTCCAGCCGAGGTCCGCCGCATCGCCGATACCGGTATTCATGCCGAAGCCGCCGGACGGCGTGTTCTGATGCGCCGCGTCGCCCGCTAGAAACACGCGGCCCGAGCCGTAGCGATCCGCAATCAGATCGCGCGCGACCCAGCCGCGGCGCCAGAATTCTTCGAACGGCACGTCGGCGCCGATCACCTCGCGCAGCATCGCGGCGGCGTCGACCGACTCCGGATCGTCATAGTACGCCTTACCGCGCAAACCCAAGCGCCAGAGGCCGCGGCCGTCGATGTCGATCAGCGTGCGCCAGATGCCTTCCGGTGCGACCATGAAGTACATCGCCGCTTCGGCCACGCTGGTGTGCGCCCACAAGTCGTCGATGCGCACGAAAATGTTGAGGTTATATTCGATCGCGGGCGAGCCTTGCAGTTCGATGCCGAGCGCCGCCCGGACGGGGCTGCGGCCGCCGCAACATGCGATGAGGTATTGCGCGCGAACGCGTTCTTGCACGCCGGTCGCGAGATCGCGCACCACCGCATCCACGCCGTGAGCATCCTGCGTGAACGATTCGAAGCGCGTGCGATAGCGCAGATCGATGCTCGGGAAGCCGCTCGCGCGTTCGCGTAAAATCGGATCGAGCCACAACTGATTGCAGCGTTGCGGACGTTCGGGACTGATCGCGGTGCCGCCGCTGCCGCCGTGTCCGGGGCGGTCGATGCGGGCGATCTCGTAGCCGCACAGGTTCGTCGCGTACACGACGGCTTGGGTGAAATCTTGCGGCGTTCCCGACGTGCGCACGGCATCCGCAACGCCCCAGCGCCGGAAGAATTCCATCGTGCGCGCGTTCTCCGCGTTGGCGCGCGGATGATCGATCGTGCCGTCTTCTTGTTCCACCACGCGGGCCGCGATGCCGCGCCAGCCGAGATCGACGGCAAGCGCGAGCCCGACGGGACCTCCGCCTATAATGAGCACCGGAACATCGGCTTCGCGCATGTGGAACCTTTCGCGCACGCCCGCGAGGACGCCTCACCAGGCGCGCCGCACTCTAGCGCCATGTCAGCTCTCGGTCCGCGCGTTTGGCTCGACTACGATCAGGCGCAGCTCGACGCATGCTACGACCAGACCGTGTGGGCCAAAAACACCGATCAAATGCACCGGCGGCAAGCATCGCTGGCGGCCGCGGCGCGTAAACGGCTCGGCCGGCCGGAACGTTTCGCCTACGGCCCCGGCCGCATGGAGCACCTCGACGTCTTTCGCACCGCGCACGACGGCGCGCCGGTCTTCATCTTCGTACACGGCGGCGCGTGGAAGGCCAATTCATCCGAACGTTACGCCTTTGCGGCGGAAATGTTCCTCGCGGCGGGCGCACACCTCGTGCTCGTCGATTTCGACGGTGTCGAGGACACCGGCATGCACTTGATGCCGATCGTCGACCAAGTACGCCGCGCGGTCGCGTGGGTCTACGAAAACGCCGCATCGTTCGGCGGCGACCGCAGCCGCATTCACATCGGCGGCCACTCGTCGGGCGCGCACCTTACCGCCTGCACGCTCGTAACGAACTGGAGCGAGTACGGCGTGCCCGATACGGTCATCGCCGCCGCGCTCTGCTGCAGCGGGATCTACGATCTCACTCCGGTGCGCTTATCGGCGCGCAGTTCGTACGTGCGCTTCGACGACGCAACGGTCGATGCGCTCAGCGCCATACGGCACGTCGAGCGGATCGGCATGCCGATCGTGCTGGCGTACGGCACGGACGAATCACCGGAATTTCAACGCCAAGCGCGCGATTTTGCCGCCGCCCTCACTGCTGCCGGTAAGCGCGTGCAATTGCTCGCCGGCGAGGGCTACAACCACTTCGAAATCGCCGAAACGCTCGGTAACCCGTACGGCCTGGCCGGTCGCGCCGCGCTCGAGCAAATGCACCTGAGTCCCGGCTAAGCCGAGCGGAGCCCGCCGCATGATGGTTCTCCCGCAAGCCGATTCAATCGGTCAGCTCTTTTCAGCCGAATGGCATCAGACGCTGTGTATGCGTGCGGAAGCGGCAATGGCTGCCGTACAGGCCCGGCGCGGGATCATTCCGGCCGCGGCAGCTGCGGAGATCGCCCGCACTGCGAGCATCGACTTCGTGCCGGTCGCACGCGTCGCCGCCGAACGCGAACGGCTCGGCCACACGTTCGTCGCGATCATCGAGCCCTGGTCGGAATTGCTCGGCGACGCCGCGGAGTGGCTGCACTTTGGAGCGACGAGCGCGGATGTCCTCGACACAGTACTGGTCGTGCAATGCCGGAACGCAGCCGCGCTCTTCATCACGCACTTGCTCGCGCTCGAGGAGCGCATGCTGGAGCTCGCCCGCGACCATCGCGCAACCGTGATGATCGGGCGAACCGTCGGGCGACACGCGTTGCCGATCACGTTCGGCCTCAAAGTTGCCGCCTGGCTCGGCGAGAACCGGCGCAACATCGACCGGCTCACGTCGTGGCGCGAGCGCACGCCGACGGGCACGCTCTCCGGGGCCGTCAGCAGTTACGCCGCCCTTGGTGAGGCCGCGTTCGCCCTCGAAGCGGATTTCACGGCGGAGCTGGGTTTGGGCGAGCCGTGGCCGATGGATTGGAAAGGCAGCCGCGATATGTTCGCCGAGTACGCCGGGCTGCTCGCGATCGTCGCGAAAACGTGGACGAAGATCGCGCAAGAACTGTTCTTGCTCCAAGGTGACGACATCCGCGAGATCGAGGAGCAAACGACGGGCATCGGTTCGTCGACCATGCCGCACAAGATCAATCCGTTGCACAGCCGCACCGTCATGGCGCGCGCACGCGACGTTACGAACGGCGCCGGCGTCCTGCTCGACTGGATGGTGAGCATTCACGAGCGCGATCAAGTCAGCAGCGCCGATGCGCTCGGTACCGTCTCGAACGCACTCGACCGGCTGCTGCGCGCCGCCACGAAAATGCTCGCAGGCTTAACGGTGAACGCCGACACCATGCGCGCGAACGTCGGGCGCACGCGCGGCCTGATCATGGCCGAACGCGCGATGTTTTTGCTCGCGCCGGCAATCGGCAAACACACCGCGCACCAAGAAGTGCGTCTTGCTGCCGCCGACGCATGGCGGAACGGCACGACCTTGGTCGACGAGCTCCGCCGCCGTCCCGCCGTGGCCGGCGATGAGGTGAGTCTCGCGATCATCGATACGCTCGATCCGACGGCCTACGTCGGGCTTGCTCCCGAGGCCGTCGACCGGACGATCGCCTTCATCGCGGCACGCCGTAATGGGTAGGAACCACGCATGATGAAAAATCTACTCGCAACCGCCCTGGCCGCCGCGGCGTTCTCCGCGGCCGTTTCGACGCTCGCTCTCGCCCAAGCGGCCCCAACCCCGATGCCGGCCGTAACCCCCGCGCCGATGGCGACGCCGGTGTCGATCCCGAGTTCGCTGCCGCCGGTTGGGCCGCTTAACTCGCCGATGCCGTAAGGCGTGCGAGCCGCCGCGGCGAAGGTCCGTCCCCATGCTGACAACCGAACACGCCGCGGCGTCATCCCTGCACAGCCTCGTCAGCGAGGCCGAGTGGGAAACGCGCGTCAAGCTCGCCGCGTGCTATCGCCTGATGGCGCACGCCGGCGTTACGGACCTCACGTATAACCATCTTTCAGCCCGCATTCCCGACCGGCCGGATCGCTACGCCATCAAAGGCGAGCATCAATTTTTCGATGAGGTCACGGCGTCGTCGCTGCTGGTGTACGATTTCTCCGGCGAGCGCATCTATCCGTCGGACGATAGCGTGAGCCGCGGCGGGCTCGTCATTCACGGCGGCGTCATGGAAGCGCGCCCGGACATCATGGCCGTCTTTCATACGCACACCCCGGCGAACATGGGCGTGAGCGCGCAGCGCTGCGGCTTGCTGCCGATCACGCAACACGCGGTGCGGTTTCACAACCGCATCGGCTATCACGACTTTGCCGGTTTCGAGTTCGACCTCTCCGGCCGCGAGCGGCTCGTGCGCGATCTCGAAGGCAAGCTGATGCTCGTGCTGCGCAACCACGGCGTGTTATCGTGCGGCCGTTCGATTCCCGAGGCGTACAACAACCATCATTTCTTCGAGATGGCGTGTCAGGCGCAAATCGCCGCCCTCTCGGCCGGCGGCGTCGAAGCGCTGATCGTTCCATCGGAAGAAATGTCCGAACGCGCTGCGCTGCAATCCGAAAAGGGCGGCCATCGCGACGAAAATCACCGCGATTGGGGCGCGTTGCTGCGCCTCGCCGACCGGCTCGATCCCAGCTACAAAGACTAGGACTCGTTGGGGTCGCGGACCATCGGCACGGTTTCGAATTCGACGTTGACGTAGGAACCGTGCCGCTTGATCGTGCGGCGGATATAGATGTTCTGGATCAAGTCGCGCGTTGCCGGATCGATCGCGATCGGTCCGCGCGGGCTCTCGAACTTCAGCCCCTTCACGAGCTCCATCGTTTTGTCGGGATCGACCGTGCCGTTTTGCGCCCCCACGACCTTGTAGATGGCAGCCATCACGTCGAACGCGGCCACCGAGCCAAAGTCGGGCACGATGGGACCGTTGCCCGTAACCTTGGCGAACGTTTTGACGAACTGGCGGTTGAGGGCGGAATCGTGATCCGTCGAGTAGTTCAGTGAGGTGATGAGGCCGTCGGCGGCGTCGCCGATAATCGGCAAGTAGTCCTCGTCAACGAGCGCACCGGCCGCGAGAATCTTAATCCCGGCGCGACCATATCCCGCCGCTTTGCAGCCGTGCAAAAACGCGACGCTGCCGCCGCCGTTGTTGAGGAACACGTAAAGTGCTTGCGGCTTCGTGTCTTTCGCGCGTTGAATGTAGGCCGCATATTCTTGATTCGCCACCGGCACGCGCGACTCGCCGAGAATGACGCCGCCGCCGGCCGTAAACGTCTTTTCGAACGTCAGGCCGGCATCGATGCCCGGTCCGTAATCCTGAAAGACGACGTACGCCGTCTTGATGCCCGACCGCAGCGCCCACTGCGCGATCGGAATTGTGGCTTGCGCCTCGGTAAAGCCGAAGCGCGATGAGTACGGCTGCTTCGCGATGATGTTCGACGTCGCCGAGTTGACGATGAAGAACGGCACCTTCGCCTGCGTCGACACCGCCGCAACGGCGATCGCGTTCGGCGTGAGCGCGCTGCCCATTAAAATATCGACGTGTTCTTGGACGACCAGTTCTTGCGCTTGGCGCCGGGCCACGTCGGGCGCGATACCCGTATCGTCGCGTCTGATGAACACGACTTTCCGGCCGGCGACCGTGTCGCCGTGCAATGCGATCCACGTATCGATCGCGCCGTCGAGCGTTTTGCCGAGCGTCGCGCCGCCGCCGCTGTACGAGTACACGATCCCGATCTTGAGCGGGGGCAGATCGGCCCGCACGCTCGAGGCAACGAACAGCGTCGCAAAGGCGGCCGCGAACGCGGTGAGCCGGCGCATCAGTAGCGCGCCGTTGCTTCGGCCGCAATCGTCGTCTGCCACGACGATTCGCGCGGAATGTTTCGATCGAACGAGCGCACCGAGCGGTACGTCGATGGGTCGATTCCGCGTGGCGCCTCGCCGCGTTCCACCGCATACGTCGCTTCGAGCAGCAGTTGCCGCATGACGATAATCGCCCGGTCGGTGGTTCCCAGATGTTCTTGCGAGCGGTCCACGATCGGTCCCATCCCTTCTTGCAGCGCGTAGTCCTGTGTGTTCACGCCGACGATGCCGGTGAAATTGCCCGTCTTCTGCAGCGCGCGGTCGATGCCGTAGTCGTTCGTGCGGTTCTTCTTCAGCCGGAAATCGGGCAACAAGTCGCCCGGACCCCGTCCGGCGATCGTTTCATATGCGACCGCGTCGTCGAGCGTCAACGGATCGGCCGGATCGTAGGAATAGCGGAAGTTGTACACCATCGTTGCGGCATCGTCGATCGGCACCCAATAATGGCCGCTGATCTTCGGCGTCTCGCCGCGGCGGTTGCCGCCGCCGAAACCATCGCGCATCTGCACCGCCGGCATCACGTATTGGTAGCCGCGCACCCACTGCGATTCCGGCAAGTGCCGAATGCCGATATACATGTAGCCGTAGTCGGTGACCTCGACGTCGATACGCGGTACAGTTGACTCGTAGTCGTGCAAGTAGGTCACGTCGCCGGCGTTCTGTTTGTGCAAGAACGAAATGTGGGTCGAATCGAGGCCGCCCTCGAGCGCCTGCAAGTAATTGCAATCCTCGACCGTGCGCGTAACATAGGCATGGGTCGCCGGCGCGCGCACGAATTCGAAATCTGGCGGCGCGGGCTGCAGTTCCGGCGGGCCCATGTAGGTCCAGACGATCCCGCCGCCTTCCCACACCGGATAACTCTCGATGCGCACTTTCGTCTTGAACAAACTATCCGGCGGTTCGGAGGGCATATCGACGCACTCGCCCGCGCGATCGAACTTCCAGCCGTGATAGACGCAGCGCAGTCCACATTCTTCGTTGCGGCCGAAGAACATCGGTGCGCGGCGGTGCGGACAGAACGCGCCGACGAGACCAACGTCGCCGTTGGAATCGCGAAACGCGATCAGGTCTTCGCCGAGCAGGCGCACGCGCAGCGGCGCGCCGTCGTTTTCGGGCAAGGCGCTCGAGATCGCCGCAGGCAGCCAATACCGGCGATAGAGGTTGCCCATCGGCGTTCCCGCGCCCACGCGGGTCAAACGTTCGTTGTCCTGCGGTGTCAGCATCGTGCCGCGAAGGACTTGCCCGACGGCGCGCGACCTCCTGGCGCGCTAGTCGAGACGCCCGTAGGTCGCGGTGAAGGCCCACGCCAGCACGGCGAACACGCCCGCTATTGCGATCGCTTCGATTCGGCGCGCGCGCATCGCGGGGGCGGTAAACAGGAGGGCAGCGAACGCGCCGAGCGCGCCGCCGGCGAGTCCGCTCGCGACGTCGAACGCATGCTCGGCGAACGTCTCGGTTGAGTGCTTGAAGACGATCTGACCGAGCTCGATCGCATATGAGTACGCGGTGAGCGCACCGGCCGCGGCGAGCACGCCGTGCAGACGCCGGAGGTTCGAGCGTTCGAGCGCGAAGCCCAACAGCGCAAACGCGAGCACGGCGTAGATCTTCCGCGCGAGCTCGTGATGCGGCATCGTCACCGGTGTGGTGAGGTTGTAGGCGCGGCCGCTGACCGAGATCGCATATAAGCACGCGGCGGCCACGATGCCGAAGGCACGCCACGCCGCCGTGCGGCTAAATGAGAGCTGGATAGGTTCCGCCGTCGAGATGGATATTCTGACCGGAGAGGTAGCCGGAATACGCGCTGCACACGAACGCACAGGTGGCGCCGAACTCTTCGGGCCGGCCCAAACGTTTCGCTGCGATCGACGCCACTTGACGCCGGCGCGCTTCATCGAAGTCAATCTTCTGCGCGGCCATCGCAACGTTCGCCATTTGCAATTGCCGATCCGTATCGAAGCGCTCGGGCAAGAGGTTGTTGATCGTTACGTTGTGCGGCGCCAATTCGAAAGAGAGTCCCTTGAGCGCGGCGGTGAGTCCGGCGCGCGGACCCGATGAGAGCGCCATGTTCGTGCGCGGCGTCGTGACCATGGCCGACGTGATGTTCACGATGCGCCCGAATTTGCGCGCGATCATCGCCGGCAGCACCGCGCGCACGAGTTGCAGTGGCGCGACCATGTTCGCCGCCAGCGCTTCGAGCCAATCGTCCTCGTCGATCGCCGAGAACGGACCCGGCTCGGGCCCGGCGTTGTTGTTGACGAGGATATCCGGATCGGGACAAGCGGCGAGCAGCGCGTTGCGGCCGTCGCTGGTGGTCACGTCGGCCACGACCGCAATGACCTCCGGACGGAAGTTGACGCGGAGTTCCTCCGCCGTGCGGGCCAGCCGCTCGGGATCGCGCCCGTTGATGACCACGCGGACGCCTTCCGCCAGCAGCGCCTCGGCGCACGCACGGCCGAGTCCCTTGCTCGAAGCGCAGACGATGGCCCGGCGCCCTGAAATTCCCAGATCCATAGAACGGACGTTGGCGCAAGGCTATCGTATCACTTGCTCCATGACCGCCTCGCTCGCGTCAGCCGATCGCGCCAACCTTTATAGCAACAACGCGCTCAAGCTCGGAATCTTCGGTGCGAATATGTCTTCGGGCATTGCCGCAACCAAGGTTCCGGAGCGCTGGCCGGCATCATGGGAAGAAAACGTCGCGCTCGCGCAGATGATCGACGCGGCAGGCCTCGAGTTCGCGCTGCCGGTCGCGCGCTGGAGGGGTTTCGGCGGCGCGACGAACTTCGAAGGCTCCGGCTTCGAGACGGTGACGTGGGCCGGCGGTTTGCTGGCGGCAACCGAACGCCTCACCGTTTTCGGTACGGTGCACGCACCGCTCGTGCACCCGATCTTCGCAGCGAAGCAATTCGTGACGGTCGATCACGTCGGCCGCGGCCGCTTCGGTCTCAACCTCGTGTGCGGCTGGAATCAAGATGAGTTCGAGATGTTCAACGTGGCGCAGCGCGATCACGAAACGCGCTACGAGTACGGTGAAGAGTGGCTGCGCGTCGTCCGCATGATGTGGGAGAGCGAAAAGACGTTCGACTTCAAGGGCCGGTTCATCACGCTGGGCGGTGTGGAATCCGAGCCGAAGCCGTACGGCCACGAACCGCCGGTGATCATGAACGCCGGCAGTTCCGACACCGGCAAAGCGTTCGCGATCGGCAACTGCGGGTATCTGCTCTCGACGATCCGCCTATCGCTCGATACCGCCGCGGAAAACGTCGCCGACGCGCACCGCCGTGCCGCCGCGCTCAACAAGCGGCTCGGCGTAATGACGACGGCGAGCATCGTCTGCCGTCCGACGCAGCGCGAAGCCGAGGACTACTACCGCTACTACGCCGACGAACAAGCCGATTGGGAAGCGGTCGATGCGATGGTCTCGGCCGGTCAACGCGGTTCGTCGACCACGATGCAGCCCGAGATTTTTCGTCAGATGCGCATCCGCTTCGCCGCCGGCTACGGCGGCTGGCCGATCGTCGGCGATCCGGACACCGTTGCCGCCGGCCTCGTTGCCGTTGCAAATGCCGGCTTCAGCGGCGTCGCAATGGGTTTCGTCAACTATCTCGCCGAGTTTCCATACTTCCGCGATGAGGTGCTACCCCGACTGGAGCGCGCCGGGGCGCGCGGGCCACGAGCAATTCGCCGGCTGGAAACGCCTTTGCGATGAGCCCGTAGCGCTGGGCAGCGTCGACGATCGGCTGCAGTTCGGCGGCCTCCAGCGTTGCGCCGAGCAGTGCCGGATCCGTGCGGCCGAGGATTGCAACGTCCTGGTGAAAATATGGCGCGAGATACTTCGCCATCTCGTGCGGGTTGGCGTTCGAATACATCGACGCATCGTGCATCACGCCGGCGAAACGGCGCACGATGTCGCGATTCGCGGCAACGTAGTCGAGCGTGGAAAACCAAGCGCTGATGACGATGCGTTTGCCCAGCGCATCGCCCGGATGCGCGAACGCTTTTCCTTGTCCCGCGCCGATCACCGCAGCGAGACCGGGATTGCGCAGGGTTGCCGCATCGATCCGTCCTTCCGCAAGTGCCGCGCCTACGGCCACGCCCGGCATCTCGAGAAACTTCAGCGTCCGCGAATCGCCGCCGTTCGCATCGAGCCACCCGCGCGATAAGAGCGCGCCTACGTCGCCAAGCGAATTCTGACCGAACGTCTTACCGTTGAAATCGCGCGGCGTGCGCAGCGGGGAGTCCGGCCGCACCACGATCACCGACGACGGATGGTCGGTCGTCGAAATCGTACCCGGCGCGATGATCGTGAACGGCACGCCGCGGGCGTGCGCGGTAACGAGCGGCAGCGAACTGCTCTTAGCGATTTGTAAGGATCCGCCGGCAACCGCCGCCGCCGCGGCCGAACCCGAGCCCAGCAACGTCACCTGCACGTCAAGTCCGGCCTTCGCAAACGCGCCGGTCGCGATGCCGTATAAGACCGGACCGATGTCGTCTTCGGCCGACGAGCCGACGGCCAGCGGCATCAAGTTCGCTGCGGCGGCGGCTCGCACACTAGCACAAGCGGCCAAAGCGCCCGAGAGCGTCGCGAGCGCGGTGCGACGATTGATCATATGCAGACGGAGTTCTCAGAATAGCCGGGCACACGCCTGCAGGCAGGCTGCTACTTGGTACGGAACGGCGCTCGTGTGCTGCTTACCTTGCGGATCTTAGCGCTTGTGGCGCTGATTTTGCTTAGCCCAATCAGCGCCTCGGGCGACTCCGCGGAGACGCTGCTTCAACACGTATCGAGCGTCGCCGCCGACGACGGCAGCGTGCGCATCACGCTCTATTTTAACCAGCGGTCGCCGGAAACGCGCGTGATTCGCAGCGACGAGCATACGGTCCATGTGGTGATGATCAACACGGCGATCGAAAAGCAGGCACATGCCGACGTGCTGCGCTACGGCGAACTCGCCGAAGGTTCGTTCGCGGGCTTCGCCGGGATCGGTTTACGGCTCGACTTGCGTCTGCGCGATCGCGTGCCCGTGCGCATCCAACCGCAGGGCAACACCCTCATCGTGCACATACCCGCGCTGCTCAGCGATCACGAAGCCGGCACCAGCAGCCCCGTTGCGCGCATAGCAACGCCCGCGCCCACGCGGTCGCCCAGCGCAGCCCGGATCACGGTGATGCTCAAGCTCTCGTATGCCGACGTAAGCGAAGTCGCCGGCGCGCTCGTGAAAGGCGCCGTCGTGCCCTCGACGGATGTCTTCACCGCGCAATCGCCGTTCAGTCCGCCGACAACCAGCAGCAGTTACGGCAGCGGTAACGCCGGGACTCGCGACGTTCCGCCGCCGCCGACACCGACATACGTGACGATTCCCGCCGGCGTGTTAATCCCGAAAGACACGCCCGCCGGCGTGCGCTTCGACGAGCACGTCGCCGTGGACCGCCGGCTCAACGCGGTGATCCTCACCGGAACTCCGGCCGAAGTCGATGCCTATCGCGCCATCGTCGCTCAGTTGGACGTTCCCTCGCCGAGCGTGCTACTCGAAACGCAAATCGTCGAACTCACCGTGAGCGGCGCAAAGGACCTCGGCCTCGACTACTCGCCGAACGGCACCAGCATCACCACCGCGAATTTCGGTGTAGCGACCAACACGAAGCCGAACATCGGGCTCAACCTCAGTGCGACGGTGTCGGCGCTCGAACAAGCGGGTCAAGCAAAGATTCTCGCGCGTCCCCGCATCCTCTCGCTCAACGGCCGTCCCGCGGCCATCTTGAGCGGCGAAGCGGTGCCGATCTTCACCTCGATCGTCATCGGCAACCCGTCGGTCGTGCAGCAGCAGGTGCAATACATCAACGTCGGCGTGAGCCTGCAAGTCTTGCCACGCATCTCGTTCGACGGCCGCGTGACGACGCAGATCTTCTGCGAAGTTTCGAGCATCATCGATTACGTGCAGAACACGCCGCGCATCGCGGTCCGTCAAGAACTGACCTCGGCGGTCGTAAACGATTCCGAATCGCTCATCGTCGGCGGCTTGCTGCAAGAGACCGAAATTCGCAATCTGAAAAAAGTGCCGGGCCTCGGGAACCTGCCGCTGGTCGGCGGCTTCTTCCGCGATATCGCCAACAGTTCGCAAAACACGAACCTCTACATCGTCATCACGCCGCACATTCTCAGCAACGGCGCGGTCGGCAATCCGGCTTACGATTTGCCGTCGCAGCCGCAGCCGCTGCCGACGATCCCGCCGCCCGACGCCTCGATCGTCCCCGGCGAATTGCCGACGCCGCCGCCCGTTCCCGGCTACACCCGCTAACCGCGTTCCGTCGTGATGCGGCGTTCAAGGTTGCTCGCCGGCTGCGCCGCGTTCGTCGCGGCGACAACCGTGCGAGCGCGCGCCGCCGATGCCGTGCGCATCGGGATCGCAGCGACCGAAGAATCGGCGCTGCCGTTCTTTGCACTGGAAAACGGGTTCTTCAAAGATGCCGGGCTCGACGTTGCGCTCACGGTCTTCCCGCCAAACCAGCTCATGCAAGGACTGCTCGGCGGTTCGCTCGAGATCGGCGTTTCGAACAGCGGTGCGACGGCGCTTGCGCACGTGCACGGACTTCCGATTTCGCTGCTGGCATGCGGCGCGCTCTACTCACCGCGCCAACCCATCTCGCACGTGGTGACGCATCCGGCCGCGCCCATACACGGCGCGAAAGATCTCGCCGGTAAGACGATCGGTCTCTTGGCGATTCGCGACATGGCGCAGGCCGCCGTGATGCAGTGGCTCGACGTGAACGGCGGCGACTCGAAGTCGGTGCACTTCGTCGAAGTGCCGCCGCTCGCGCTCGCCGCGGCGGTCCAGAGCGGACGCATCGATGCAGCGATCATGAACGAGCCGAACTTCAGCAATGCGAAGGGCCTCGTGCGCGAGATCGGCCTCACCTACGCCGCCGTCGCGGGCGGCAAACCGTTTGCGGCGACCGGCGTCACGGCGAACAAAACGTGGGCCGATGCCAATCCCGCCGCGGTCAAGCGCTTCGCCGCCGTGATGCACCAAACCGCACAGTGGACGAACCGCGATCACGACGAGGCCGCAACGCTCATCGCCAAGCTGACCAAGATCGACCCGGAAGTCGTGCGCTCGATACCGCGCGTGGAATGGGCTGAAGTCAACGCGCCCGGGCTGCTCCAGCCGGTCGTCGACGTGATGGCGCACTATGCGATCCTTCCCCAACGCTTCGTCGCCCAAGAACTTTTCGCGCCCGGAGTCTAGCCGTGTCGATCCGGGCCTCCCCCGCTCGACGCATAGGTAGAACCCCCCACCGCAAAGGAGACCCGGACGATGCGATTTCTCGTAATGGTCAAGGGCACGCCCCAAAGTGAAGCGGGCGAATTACCCAGCGCCGGCATGCTCGCCAAGATGGGCGCATTTAACGAAGAGCTGGTCCGGGCCGGGATCTTCATCAGCGGCGAGGGCTTGCAGCCGAGCTCCAAGGGCGCGCGAATGAGCTTCGCCGGCGGTAAGCCCATCGTGACCGACGGGCCCTTCGCCGAGACGAAAGAACTCGTCGCCGGCTTCTGGCTCTTGCAAGCCAAGTCGAAGGAAGAGATCGTCGAGTGGCTCACGCGCTGCCCGTTCGAACGCGGCGAACAAGTCGAGATCCGGCGCATCTACGAACTGGAAGACTTCGCCCCCGTCCTCGGGTAAGTCCGATCGACGCGCACCGCACCATCGATGCGATTTGGCGCATCGAGTCGCCGAAACTCATCGCCGGTCTGACGCGCATGGTGCGCGACGTCGGCGTCGCCGAAGAGCTGGCGCAAGATGCCTTTGTCTCCGCCCTTACGCAGTGGCCGGAGACGGGCATCCCGCGCAATCCGGGCGCGTGGCTGATGGCGATCGGGAAACGCCGCGCGATCGACCGTTTTCGCCGCGACGAAGTGCTCGAGCGTAAGACCGCGTTGCTTGCACCCGATCTCACCGAAAGCGAAGACGCCGCGTTCGCCGCGCTCGATGAAGACGACATCGGCGACGACCTCCTGCGCTTGATCTTCATTGCGTGTCATCCCGTGCTGTCGATGGAAGCGCGCGTCGCGCTGACGCTGCGTTTGCTTGGCGGCTTGACGACCGTGGAGATTGCACGCGCGTTCCTCAGCGCCGAACCAGCGGTAGCGCAACGCATCGTGCGCGCGAAGCGTACGCTCTCCGAGGCGCACGTGCCGTTCGAGGTTCCGGGGAAAGCTGAGCGCACTGCCCGGCTGGCAGCGGTGCTCGAAGTGCTCTACCTAATCTTCAACGAGGGCTACGCAGCGAGCGCCGGTGACGACGTGATGCGACCGGCCCTGTGCGAAGATGCGCTGCGGCTCGGGCGCGTGCTCGCCGAGTTGACGCCGGACGAGCCGGAAGTGCACGCGCTCGTCGCGCTGATGGAGATTCAGGCCTCGCGCACGAAAGCGCGCGTGGGTCCGTCGGGCGAGCCGATTCTCTTACTCGAACAAGACCGCGGCAAGTGGGATCATCTGCTCATCGGGCGCGGACTCGCCGCACTCGAACGCACGGAGGCGCTCGGCGGAGCGCTCGGCATCTACGCGCTGCAAGCCGCTATCGCCGCGTGTCACGGCCGCGCGCGAGCGGCCGAAGAAACAGACTGGGAACGCATCGCCGCGCTGTACGATGCGCTCGCACAACTGATGCCATCGCCGGTAGTGCAGCTCAATCGCGCCGTCGCGATCGGTATGGCGTACGGTCCCGCAGCGGGACTCGACCTCGTCGACACGCTCACGGATGAGCCGACGCTGAAGTCCTACCATCTCTTGCCGAGCATGCGCGGCGACCTGCTCGAGAAACTCGGCCGCTTCAGCGAAGCGAACGCTGAATACGAACGCGCAGCCGCGCTGGCGCAAAATGCCCGCGATCGCACGCTTCTGCTCGAACGCGCCGCGCGATGCGCGCGCAGGTAAGGAGTCATCATGAACATCGCCGCTCTTGTATCCCGCATTCTGCTCGGTCTCATCCTTGTGCTCGCCGGCGCGAGCGGGTTCTTTATCATCAACAACCCGCCGCCGGCACCGCCCGGAATGGCCACGACGTTCATGAACATCTTTTTCCAGTCACGCTGGGTGCTCTTCGTTGATGGCATGGAATTCGTCACCGGCGCGTTGCTGCTCGCAAATCGCTACGTGGCGCTCGCGCTACTTATCATCGCGGCCATCATCTTCAACATGTACGTTTTCCACATCACGATGATGCTGATCGGCATACCCGGCCCGCTGATCCTCACGATCCTGTGGATCCTCGTCGCGATGCAGCATCGCGCCGTCCTCGTGCCGCTGCTTGCGGCCGACGCATAATCGGCGCGGAATAATCCGGTACCGAAGCGGGCACTGAGCGGCAGTGTGCCCGATCGGTCGCGTCGCTCGCGCTCGTCGTCCTGCTCTCCGCCTGCGGCGGAGGCGGGGGCGGAAGCGCGGCGATGCCGTCGGCGAACGGTACCGGGACGCAGACGGCCGCGCCTAGCCACACCCCGGCGCTGCCGGACGTCACCGGTACCGTCGTCGATGACACCAGCGGAAAGCCGATCGCCGGCGCCGCCGTTTACGTAAGCGAAGCAACGATCATCGCCGGCGCGACGCCGCCGCCGGCATCGGCCACGCCATGGCCGGCCGCTACAACAGCCGCCGACGGTTCGTTCGATGTGAGCAACGTCGCGCCGTCGATGTGGACAGCAAGCTTCGCCTACGTCGGAACGGGCTATCCGGTCTACACCACCGCGCAATGGATCGACGTCTTTCCAACCGACGGCCACGCCGCATATCACGCCATCCACACGATCGCAGCAACGGGCACGACGAACCTCGGTTCCATTCAAATCGCGCTGCCCAGTGCCGCGGATAGTGCTTGGCTGAATCAGATCAACGCCGACCGCGCGAACATCGGTGTGCCGCCGGTGAACAGCCCCTTGATCTTTGATAGCGTCACGCTGCAAACCGCACGATATTGGGCGCAACAAATGGCAACTGGGAACTTCTTCGCCCACACCTGCCCGCCGGCGCCGACGACGTGCGTCGAGTTCTGGCTCTACGAAACCCAACACGGTTCGATCCCGTCCTCGCAAAACATCGACCAGCAACCCGCGAACGCCACGTGGCAAAATGCAGAAGCCGCGTTCATGGGAGAGACCGCCAACTGCCCCGGCGCAAATTGGCAAACATGCCCCTTCAGCGAGAGCACCGGCCACTACATCAACATTATGTCAGCCACAAACTGGGCCGGCGTCGCCTCGAACAGCGATAACTACGTAGAAAACTTCGCCACCCCCATATCTGTCATCCAGAGCGCAGCGCCGCAGGCGCGTAGTCGAAGGACCGCCATAACCCTACCCTTCAACCGCTAGCGAAAACGCGCTATACTACCGGCATGTGCCGTAACATCCGCACGCTCTTCAACTTCGAACCGCCCGCCACCGACGACGAAGTCCGGGCGGCGTCGCTGCAGTTCGTCCGCAAACTCTCCGGCTTCACCAAACCCTCGCAGGCAAACGAAGCCGCCTTCAACCGCGCCGTCGATGAAGTGACCGCCGTTGCCCGCGAACTCATCGGCAGTCTCGTAACGACAGCCGAACCCCACGACCGCGACGTGTGGATCGCAAAAGCCAAAGCGCGCTCCGCCCAGCGTTTTGCAAAAACGGCAAACTAACGCTTGCCGCCGACAATAGCATGCTCTCGCTGCGGCGCCGAAATGGAATGCCGTCCGCAAGCAGACGCCGCGTGTTGGTGCCTCGCCTTTCCACCAATAACCCCGCAGAGTGATGCGGCGCACTGCCTATGCCGCAACTGCCTGATCGCGGAGATCGAGCGGCAGCGCGGTACACGCTTGCGATAGATGAGAGGTTGATTGGACCGAACACGTCCCGGCACGCGGGTTCGTTATCAGTACACGCTCTGCAGAAAGGCGGGGCCCCTCATGCTAAACATCAAGAATTCTCTCATCGCCGCCGTTGCAGCGGCCGCACTCATGACTCCCGCAGTCGCATCGGCGCAAGACGCGTCGTACGCGGAGGGCGGCGCGAATCAACAGATCCAGGGAACGGTTGCCGCAATCAACGGAACCTGGAACATCAGCGTTGACGACGCAAACGGCTACACCGACAGCGTCCAGCTCGAACAAGGCACGATCATCAACCCGACGGGCCTCACGCTCGAACCCGGAATGAACGTGACGATCGACGGCTACGCCGACGGTCAAAACTTCGACGCGCTCGAGATCGACACGCCCTACCAGTACAGCGGACCGGCTCCGGTCGCCGTGTACTATGGACCGGGCGAATGGTATCCGGGTTATGCCAACGGCTGGGGCCCGTCGTTCAGCCTTTCGTTTAACATCGGCAGCCGGAGCTTCCAAGAGCGCGCGTTCAACTTCGGTGGCCGCGTCCGCACGGCGATAGCACCCCCATCGGGTTGGCAGAACCGCCCGCACGGCTACATCGGTAACGCCGGGAACGCTCGCGTCCAACGCACCGCCTACAACGCACCGCAACAGTCGCGCAGCTTCGCCGC
>PLRU01000083.1 GCA_003164045.1 Candidatus Lustribacter telmatis | reverse complement strand
AAAGCCCTCATTCGCGGCCTCATCGAGCACGAGGACGAAGTCGCCGCCTGAGTTTGATAAGAGATGCTGCCGCGGCCAGGTCGAAGACTTACTCTCGTAACCGAGGTACCCCGGTGCCCTTCGTGGTGACCGAAATATCACAAGACGGCAACAAGGCTGAGATGTGCCCGCCTCGCGCGAAAGCTTGGGGGCCGTCGAGCCAATCGTTTTAAGGTTGGCCGAAGAAGCTTTTCGGCCCGCACCAATGGAGGCTGAGCTGCCCGGCTCATCGGTTGCATTTTATTCGCGAACGTGCACGGCGCCCAAGCCGCCAAATCGCCGCCAAGCAGCGCGGCCGATCTAATTGGTACTTACAAGGTCATCAAAGCGCTCCGGAAGTGACCTAGAGCCACCATGCGAATTCTCACCCGCACTCGGGCCGTCGCCGTCGAAGCGCATTGATGAAGCGGAGCTACCTCGCATGGGCGGCGGTGCTTCTATTTCCAATCTTGCTGAACAGCGCAGAACTGCTCAACTTTTTCAAAGCTGATCCCGTCCTGCGCTACAGCTATCTCCAGTCTTCGGCCATCCCTGGTCCGGTCAATATCCATGCCTCGTTCGATCCGAGCATCGGCACAGTATTCCAACCGCTGGGGAGACGCGCAGCGGACGAACTGCTTAATGGCCGGCTACCGTGGTGGAACTCGGATCAGGGAATCGGCGCTCCATTAGCCGGCCAAATGAGCCCCGGTGCGTTCTACCCGTTCATCCTGCTGGAAGCATTGCCAAATGGCCAGACCGTTCTGGACGTCTTTGTTCAGATTATGGCGGGCGTCTTTACTCTAATGCTCGCTTCTCGGCTCAAACTAGGCCTTTTCGCAGCAACCGTAGCAGCGATTTCATTCGAGGCGAACGGCACGTTTGCGTGGCTCGGCGCCGGCTGGTGCTACCCGCTACCATTTCTTCCGCTCCTACTTTACGGGATCGAGGTGACGCTCAGTTCCGTGCGCCGAGAGCGTGTACTTGGAACCGTTCTCGTCGCTCTCGCAATCGGGATATCGATCAGTGCGGCGATGATCGAAGTGGCGTATTTGGATGGTCTCCTCGGGGTAGTTTGGGCAATTCTCCGTTTATCCCAGATTCGCAAGCTGGCGCGATTCGGACGCCTCATCTTCGCCGCGTTGCTCGGCTTTATGATCGCCACGCCGGTTATTATCGCGTTCGCCGACTATTTGCGTGTCTCAAGCGTTGGTACGCACACGGGTCAGCCGGGAAGCTTCGGCTACGGCATCATTGTGCTCGCCCAAGTCGTATTGCCTTACGTTTTGGGCCCAATCTTCTATCATGATAGCGGGTACGCGGGGATCGCCCTATTCACGTTCGCAATCTGTGGCCTTTTCGGACAATATCTTCGAGCGCTTCGCGTCATGCTCGCTGCCTGGGGATTAGTTGCAATTGGTGCTTCCAGCGGCGTCGTATTCTTCAACCAATTGTTGCTAGCAATTCCAGGAGTCAACTATACGGCATACTCTCGATACCTAGATGGATCGTGGGAGCTCGCTCTGGCGCTTCTTGCGGCGTTCTTTGTCTACGACGTCAGTAAGGCTGCAGCTCGGCTCTGGATGCGATATGTGGTGGCCACCACTGTCGCGCTTCTCGCAATCGGACTAGGGATATCGGGCGGACAGACATTTGTCCGAGACGCCCTCGCTCAACCCGGATATGCGACATGGTGCTGGGCTTCTGTCATCTTCGCGGCAATCGTAATTATATTTATGTGGGCAACGACGATACAGGCCTTGACGGTGCGGAAGCGCCTCCTAATCGTTGCAGGCACGGTGATCATCGAAGCGTCTCTTAATTACCTGATCCCGACGCTCGGATACCCCAGAAGCGTCGTGCTCTCGGAAAGCCCCGTGGCCTTTCTACATAGCCACCTTGGGTTGCAGCGTTTCTACTCCTTCGGGCCTCTCTTTCCCAATTCTGGATCCTATTTCGGGATAGCGGAGTTGGACGATCTCGAACTCCCCGTTGCTAAAAGCTGGTCGAATTACACTGCCAAGCATCTAGACCGTCTTGCTGGTCAAGGCGCGCTGCTGGGCCAACACTTCGATCAATTGGCTGAAAATATTGCATCGTATGAGAGAGTCGCTACGAAGTATGTTCTCATCCGCCGAAGTAACCTACCTGACTTTGAGGCAGCGTTCCGGACAGGTACGGAGCATCCGCTCCTCGCCTACAGCGACGATTTCCTGATGATCTATCAGCTACCGCATCCATCGTCGTATTTTTCGGCTCCAGGGTGTGTCTTGCTCGCAGATAGCCGAGAGCGCGTGACCGCCCAGTGCACGCATCCCACACCTCTGGTACGCCGAGAATTGTATCTTCCAGGCTGGTCGGCGACGGTAAACGGCGCCACAAAAGAAGTCAGCGAGACGGATGAGGTGTTTCAAGCGCTCCCTTTACCATCGGGAACTTCGTCTGTCGCCTTTTCCTTCGTACCGCCGTTCATGGAATTCGGCTATGCCTCATTTGGCCTCGCGCTACTGGCCCTCGTCTATCAAATGTGGGAGTACACTCGGCGCAACTCTACAGACAGCTACAGCTCAAGCGCGTCGGCGACGCCACCGCCGCTCTCCTGATTCTTGGAGACGTGACTAGCATGGATCCTCGGTTATCACTCGCCGGTCTCGTCGTCGGTATCTTCGTGGGCCTATCTGGTGTCGGCGGCAGCGCGATCATGGCGCCGATGCTGATTTTGGTGCTCGGCGTAAAGCCGACGCTCGTGATCGGCACCGACCTACTCTACAGCGTGCCGACGAAAGTCCTCGCTCTTTTCTTACATCAGCGTCAGGGGACGATCGACTGGCGCATCACGCGCATGTTACTCGCCGGCGGAGCACCCGGTGCCATCGCCGGCCTCGTCCTGTTTGCCGTTCTCAAAGCACGGCTTCCGATTGAAGCGCTCGAAGCCACACTCAAGCACAGTATCGGGATTGCGATTTTGTTTGCGAGCGCCGGTTCGCTCGTGCTCATCTTTCGGCGCAAAGTGCCGCAAGACGACTCGACGGCGTCCCCGCTCGATAAGCCCCTCATCATCGTAGCGATCGGCGCGCTCGTCGGGGTGCTCGTAAGTCTGACGTCGGTCGGGAGCGGCTCCATCACGCTGCCCTTACTCGTATTTGCATTGCCGGCGACCGTGATGCGCCGGTTGATTGGATCCGAAATCGCCTTTGCGGCGTTTCTCGTTCCGCTCGCGGCCATCGGGCAAAGTTCGTTCGGGAACGTGAGCTGGGGTATGGCCGGTTCGCTGCTCGTCGGCTCGTTGCCGGGCGTCTGGATTGGGGCAAAGCTGTGCAAGATTGTCGGCGACGCGTGGCTGCGACCTACGATCGTCGTCGTGCTTGCGATCGCGGGATCGCGGTTGCTCTAGAGCACTCGTCAGTGCTGCGCTCGCTGCGCTGCCACCAGTTGGCTCGCGTGAAAGAGGCTCTCGAATTGGCCGGCGTCGGTCCACCAACCCGATAGGACGTCATAGCGCAAGTCGCCGGCTGCAATATAGGCATTGTTGACGTCGGTGATCTCCAACTCGCCACGTTTTGAGGGCTTGAGATCCCGGCAATAGTCGAACACGCGCCCATCGTACATGTAGATACCGGTAACCGCGTATTTGCTCTTTGGGTGGTCCGGCTTCTCATCGATGCGAACGATGCGATCGCCGTCGAGCTCCGGCACGCCGAAGCGCTCGGGATCTTCCACCTCCTTAAGTAAGAGGCGGGCGCCGCTAGCCTGCGCTTTGAATTTCTCGACGTACGGCGTGATGTCGTCTTCGATGATGTTATCTCCGAGGATCACGCATACGGAATCGCCTTCAGCAAAGTGTTCGCACAACTTGAGCGCGTCGGCGATGCCGCCTTCGCCCTCTTGATACGTGTAGTAGATATCGTGCAGTCCGAACTCGCGGCCGTTACCGAGTAAGCGCAAGAAGTCACCGGCAGAGTTTCCGCCCGTGACGATCATGATCTCGTCGATACCCGCTTGGCATAACGTCTCAAGCGGATAGTAAATCATCGGCTTGTCGTAAATCGGCAGCAGATGCTTGTTGGTGACTTTGGTCAGCGGGCGCAGGCGCGAGCCCAATCCGCCGGCGAGAATGATACCCTTCATGCGTCCTATCTTGAGGCGTACTGTGTCTTGTAGTATTCGCGAAACTCGCCGGACTTGATCGGGCGCCACCACGCTTCGTTCGCGCGATACCATTCAACCGTCTCGCGAAGGCCCGCTTCGAATGACACGTTCGGCTGCCATCCCAGCCGCATTGCCTTCGATGCATCGAGCGAGTAACGGCGGTCGTGACCGGCGCGATCCGTAACGTGCCGGACGTGCGTATCCCACGAGCGTCCCGTTGCCTCGAGCAAGACCTTCGTAATCTCGATATTCTCACGGCTGTTCCCGCCGCCGAGATTGTAGACGTTCCCGAGTTCGCCATGTTCGAGCACGTGCAATATACCGCGCGCATGGTCGTCGACGTGCAGCCAATCGCGCACTTGCCGGCCGTCCCCATACACCGGAACCGGCGTATCGTCGATCAAGTTGGTGACGAAGAGCGGGATCAGCTTTTCCGGGTATTGATACGGTCCGTAGGTGTTCGAGCCGCGCGTGATCAGCACGGGCGTGCCATAGGTATTGTGGTAAGCGAGGACCTGCAGGTCGCCGCCGGCCTTGGAGGCGGCATAGGGCGACCGTGGCCGAATCGGGTCGTCTTCGGTCGAGCTACCCTGCTCAACGTCGCCGTAGACCTCGTCGGTCGACACTTGCACGAAGCGCCCAATCCCCTGTTCTCGGACGGCCTCGAGCAAAATGTGCGTTCCAAGCACATCCGTCTTGAGGAACTGCTCGGGCGCGAGAATCGAGCGGTCCACGTGGGTCTCGGCAGCAAAATTAATGATGGCCGCAGCCTCATCGCCAATGGCCTCGCGAACGGCGGCCGCATCGCAAATATCACCTCGGACGAAGCGATAGCGAGGATCGCCTGCTACTTCACGCACGTTTTCCGGATTGGCCGCGTACGTCATCGCATCCAGAACCGTGACCCGAACGTCGGTCCGGTCCCGGAGTACCATGCGCACGAAAGCGGAGCCGATGAAGCCCAGGCCGCCTGTAACGATCCAATGCCGTTGTCCCACGAAAGCCATCGGTTCGCCGAACTATCGCCACCAACTTCTTCGGCTGGGCTCCGAGGCGGCCCGGCGCCTGGAGTTAAAAGCAAAGTTCACGATGCGAACCATGTTCCTTTACGGCAATTGCCAGGCCGAGTTCATACGCGATATGCTTCGGGCTGATCCGCTTGCATCAAGCCTTTTTCGCTTCGTCTATGTCTGCAGCTATTCAAACGAGCGGGAGCCCTTTCCGTCGAGTCAAGATTTTAGTGATTGCGCAATACTATGCGAACAAGTGGATTCAAAAGAGTTTCCACACAGAAGCTTGCTGCCTAGCGATTGCAAACGGCTCTCATTTCCCTCCCTGGACTCCGTATTGCTTTGGCCATTAACTTGCGTCAATCCGTACAACGTCCCG
Source organism: Candidatus Lustribacter telmatis (assembly GCA_003164045.1). Taxonomy (GTDB): domain Bacteria; phylum Vulcanimicrobiota; class Vulcanimicrobiia; order Vulcanimicrobiales; family Vulcanimicrobiaceae; genus Lustribacter; species Lustribacter telmatis. Next base: position 98,558 of record PLRU01000083.1, on the reverse strand, counting down.
GAGTTCCCTCAGTTTCCCTATGGCCGGTTCTTACGGGGCGATCGCATTATTTTGAGGGAGATAGATCGGGACATGGCTGCCGGCCAAGTGCTCTCATACTACCTCAATGGATGGAACGATTACAAAATAAATCTCAAGCGGGTGGCTGAACTCGAACGCGTCAGATTGAGCAAACGTGAGGCCGGCTGCGATGTCGTCGTGGCAGATCTTGTTTTGCAAAAGCTCGGTACGGAGCAACTATTCTGGAATACTGCACACCCCAAACGTCCACTCCTAGCGGCTCTCATGGAGCGCCTAATCGACGCGTGCAGCCGGTACGAGCCGTTACTGCAAAACATCGACGCGTGGCACCTCATCGAGCAGCATCCCGAGATCGGCAAAGAGCTTTCCGAATTCGCCGTGCCGGTCCATCCACAGATCGCTAACGAGCTTGAGCTCGAATGGTACGATCCTAAGGCAACATATCAGCAGCTCGGAGGATACACGTACTCCTACGACCAGTATTTCGATGAGTTGATTCGTTACTCGATCGCAAACAAAAGGAAGCTCCTCAACGGCGAGGTGATGGCTCGCCAGAGCAATTGGGACCTGCCAATTGATGGAGCGGCGTCCGCATCAGATGTTACGGGTTATTTTTCCGACGGATTCATGGGCAAGATGCTGCGCTTCCGTCTGACGGCCGAATCATCGATTAGCGGTCTCCAGCTTAAGGCTTTTTGCCCAGCGCATCATACTGGGCCGCTCCGGGTGCAACTATCGACGGAGGGCGTCCAGCCCGTCGCGGTCGATGTCAATCCCGGTGCTATGGTCACGATAAACCTCGACACTCCGCTGACCGCAGGACACTCTGCCAAGTTCACTGTGGTTAGCTCCGCGGTCATGAACTTGTTAGCGCGCGGTGAGAGCGAGGATGCTCGCGATCTCAGTATCCTCATTTTGGCAGTCCACACCCTCGCATAAGGTCATGCAAATGTAATTAACTGGATGATGCAACCAAGTTCTCGATCATCTTGAGAACCCTGCATTTGCTGAATTGCAGAGTACGAATGCTCGAGCGACAACTCCAACGTTATTGGGTCCGAGACCTCGCGTGCGACGGTCATCGACACCGAAAACGGTTGACCGGGAACAAGAGAAGCACGCATTGTTTCGATTCCGTTTCGAATCACGAGCACGTTCGAATGGCCTTCACCGGGAAGCCAGCCCTCGATCGAAATTCTTACAACCCGACTCAGCGCTTTGCAAGTGAAACTCGCCGACTTGAGCATCCATCCATCAGGCTCGAAACCTCGAGTCGCTCGCTCTAAGACGACAGGGCCCGTGACGGGGACAATTGTGGCTGCGGACCACTGGAGCAAGCGCTGCGCTACAACGTCAGCAATTCGATTGCTCTCAGCTTCTTGCCGAGAATACTCGGCCATGACTCGGTTGCGCTCCTCGGTCAGTGTCTCCACCAATTCTGCGAGACTCTCAAGCCTCTCCTCATTCCCAACCGGAGCCTGCGCGCCCCCGAAGAGTCCCCAGGTCTTGGTGATCCGGTTCGCTTCGATCGTAGCAGCACTAAAGATGCCGTCATTCATCGAAAATGCGTCGAACGCGGCGTCCATTTCGCTTAGGTTTAAGGGCAGATCGCGAGCAGCAGCTGAAAATGCCTCATAAACGGGAAGAACCCACGGCAACATTGGCGCCTGCTGCGGCCGTTGGATTTCCCGGTGCCGATGCAGTCCGGGATCGAGAAAGGCATCGATCGTATCATCGTTGGCGCCAAGATCGAGTCCGAGAGCAGCTTCGATACGCTTAACCTGCGTGCGCCAATCCGAAAGCAGATCCGCGTAGTTGACAAAAATTCGCGGAAGCGCTCGTGAGGCTCGCTCGGCAAGAAAATTCGCCTTTAGCCACAGAACGTCGGACAGGTCCGCCGAAGCGCCGTCGCGTGTGGCAAGGGAGGCAGCCACTTCATATGGGTGACGATTGGGGATGATTACCTTGATCTCGAACTCGGATCTCTTAGCAGCCTCAATCCAGAATTTCGCAAGTGAAGCGATGCGTGGGTCTTTGACGACTAGCGGTTTATCGACCCATGATGATTCTAGGAACTGCTGTATTTCGCTAATAAACGATTGAGCACTTCCGACCTCGACGTGCGTTTCTCCATATTGTAATCGCAGCGTTGGATCGCACCAGCTCGAACCGTGGGAGCGCAAGAACACTTCGTTCATCTGGATCGCATCCGCGGACTCCCAGAAGCCGGCGGGGTTCGCATAGTTCGGCTCTACGAGATCGGTCGGCAACGTGAGGCCGCAAAGAGACAATACGCGTGTGAGGGCAGACGTGCCGGCGCGACTCATACCCAAAACGAAAACAATGGCCTTGTCGCTCATTCTCAGCGCTTGTTGGAGGTGAGGAATGCCGTTCCTTTTCCACCATTCGTTGACGCTCGACCACCTGGGGGCTACTTGCAGGGACCGCGGAGCTTCTACTCATACGACAGACCAAGCAGCAACCTTACGTCATCACGCGTCGAAGGAGTTGGTTCTACGCACCCCACACGCAGCCTAGAAGTACGCATCCCAATAAGCCCCCGACCCGACTACTTTAACCGAGTATTTTTCATTGCGCATTCGATCAAGCAATTTTATGAGGACGCGATCTTCCGCGTGAGCGTCGGTACTGAATGCGAACCCTACGACCTCGCGAGCCATTTGCCGTGGTCTCGGGAGCTGGGGATTACCTGGAATTGGGTCGACAAGAACGAATTCAGTCGTTGGAGTGGAACCGCTCATCCGTACATTGCGACAATCATGGATCGCTTCAAGGCGCCGTTTCATCGCGATTTCGTCCTGATGATCGATGCCGATGTCATCGCGATCGATCGCTTCGACGAGCTTTTTGAGAATCAGAACGAGCTTTCCGGCGTTCTAGCTCACTGGTCGCCTTTTGCACAGGCACACCAGTCGACGTGGAACCGGCTCTTTTCCGAGTACGGCCTATCGAAAACGCCATTTCAGTACGAACACTCTGGCTGGCGTGCGATGTCGAATGACGAGAACGCGCGGAAGTCGCCATTCTATATCAATACGGGCGTCGTGTTCGGCTCCAAGGGTATCTACGAACGGCTTCAGCAGCCATATTTCGAAGCTTTGGAGTTCGTCCGCGGCGAGATGGACTCATACTTTTTCGAACAAATCGCTTTAACGCTGGCCGTCGAGCGAGCTTCCATTCCCGTGCGCGCATTGCCGCTTCGCTTCAACTTCCCGAATCAACCTGAGTTCGAAATATACAATCCGGTTGAACTCGCTGATGTTCGCCTACTTCACTTCCTGCGCACCCCAATCGTTAGCCGAGAGCGCGATTTCGTCGATTTTAGCTCCGTCTCGAGTTTGATAGCCAGGGAAGACTTGGCCGGATCGAACGAAGTCTTGCGACGACGCCTTGCGAAGATACCCTTTTCCGCCCGGGACATTTTCGGCACGCCGATCCCAGACGGGACCGCCGCCGGTATTCGGCACGACATCTTGGGACGTGTTGTCGGTATTTTCGAAGCTCGAGATGTGTTTAACGTCGGGGCGAACGACGAAATCAGAAATGGCACCGGCGAATCGCATCCGGATTTAGTGACCTGCTTCGATCGTCTGATTTATCTGTCTTCGGCTTCAGCGTATCAGGCTGCAATCGACGACCTAACGGGTTATGGGTCGCCGTTGCTCGTAAGCGGCTTTGATTTTGCGCCGATGCTCCCGGACCCGGCAACGTACTTCCACCAACCACTATCACGGAGTCTAGAAGAAAAGGGCTACACCGCGATACCGTTGGGTGCGTACGAAGAGTCCGTAGTTTTCATCGCGCTTCCACCCGCAATGGGCGCCGCAGCTCGCGACATTTCAACAACTACATTAAGGACCGCTGTCCAGATAGTTCCGGAGCCCAGCCTTCTCTTTGAAGCCGTCGTTAGCTCACGCGCAAAATTGGGATTCTTTCCCGATCACCTACCAAGATGCATAGAGTATCCATGGATTAGCTCGAACTTGCCACAGCGGCCAGCTCTGCGAATATTAGACGCAGGAGCCGGTGTAAGCGTTCTTCCTTTCATGTTAGCGGAACGTGGCCATGACGTAACGACCATCGATTCGCATTCGCTTATCAGAATTCTTGAAACGAAAGCGACGTGGAACGAATGGGGCTACCTCGACTATGGCCTAATCGACCCCCGCATTCGCTCCTTTAACGTGCCCTATCAAGATACTGAGGACAACTTGGCTTTGGACGTGGTCGTTAGCGTGAGCGTGATCGAGCATGTCCCGAATTCGGTCAGGAAGGCTTGGATACGCAAGGCGTACAGGCAACTCGTATCCGGTGGCGCGCTTCTGCTCACAGTGGATACCGTGCCATTTTCGAGACAGCTCTGGAATTTTTCAGAGGGTAAACAAGTGGAGGATCCGGGCGTCCATGGGACAGTCGATGACCTTGCGCGAGATTTATCCGAGACAGGCTTCGTTGTCGATTCGGTGGAGCACCGCGACTGGCTTCCGCTTACCAAAATTGGAATGGCCCGCTTCAAGGCGCATAAGCCACTGTGAACTCATGAAAACCCGGTTCTCGAAAGCCGCGCATGATTTTGCGGGATAGCGAGCAGGTCGAAATGCGCACCAAGCTCGCCTAGCTTATCGACTTCCGCAATGACAAAGCGGTCGTGGGCCGCATTACGATCGCCGACGTTAACGAAAAACCGATAGCCCCTCGCGCGAAGGAACAGATCGATTTGTTCCGGGCTAGCATTATATTGGCTTAGCGTTTCTCTGTGCACCTGAACGTAGAGAATGGGTCTGCTGCTAAGGAGAAGCTGCTCGGCGCCGCACAGGGCTTCTAGCTCCATTCCCTGTACCACGATTTTGACGATCGCTACTTGCCTTTTACCCGCGGAAATCTCATCCAACGTGAGGCCGCGTATGCCTCGCGTGCGATCCGTTACCGGGATCGGATGTGACATGCCGGTATTTGACTCATCTTGAGCGAGCTCATATGTCTCCGCAGGGCTTCCGACGAGCAGGTTTGCCGCCTGCACACGGTCAGAAGTTTGGGTCAGTTTTGTGTTCGCAACGAGTACAGCATGGTTCCGCTGGTCCGCCTCTACCGCGATGACCAACCCGTTAGGACCGACTTTCTGCGCCAGGGGAATGGTGAACGTTCCTATATGGGCACCGATATCAAGAATGGTGTCGCCAGGATCGACAAAATGAGAAAGAAATGCGAGCTCACATCGCGTGTGCGCGCCGTATGAGATGAGCTGCTCGGTAATTAGGTCGTTCTCGAAGCCTAAGATTTGTCCGAACATTGCTTGCACCAACAGGAGGCCGCGAACGGTAGATCCAGCCATCGCGTTCTTACTTTCTTTCATTGGACGCCGCTCCCCGCTGCGTGGGCCACGCTTGCAACAGGCCGGAAGAGGCGACGTTGACGTCGAAATTTCCACGCAATGATTTCCAAGTTGGACCGACCCCAGCAGCGTCCTTAAGCATATGAGGCAAAAAGATAACGCGCCTTACTCGACGCTTTTGCGCGCGGAGTCGGACGAGACCAGCTCGTTTTCATATATCGAGCCTCCGTTCAATTTTAACCATTCGGATGTTGCTGTATATCCCGCCGAAGTATCCGGGTACTTCTTACTGAAATCATTGTCCAGGCGCTTGCGGTGGGACGGATTGACCGGCAAGCGTCTGCTCGATTTTGGATGCGGCGTACGTTTTGCACGAACAATCGTCAATCTTGGCCTTGATATTGAGACCTATAGCGGCATCGATACCAATCCGGAGCCAATCGAGTGGCTTCGTGGAAATATAAAGAGTCCACGCTTTAGGTTCGACCATTTCGACATTCCAAATGCAATGTATAACCCACACGCCCGAAGTGTGGATGCCGGCATTTTAGCGGATGCGGGTTTTGTCGGCAATGATGCAGCGTGCATGTTCTCGGTGATCACCCACAACAATCCAAACGAAGCGAAGAAAACGTTTGACATGCTTTATCCTTGCGTGATGAACGGTGGTGCGATGTATTTCACCGCATTCGTCGACGAAAGCGTAAGCGACTATATTGAGCGTGACCCGACATTTAAAGGCCACATGTGCACTTACAATCCTGGGTTCCTTTTGAAGATGCTTTCCGAATCGGGTTGGAGGGTGTCGGATATCTATCCACCCTCGGAGCTCGCCATGACGGCATTCGTTTGTTGGAAAGATGTAGAATCAGATGTCTAAGGAACGTGCCAGACTATCGACTACATAGGTAATTTGCTCATCTGAAATATCGTGTGAAAAAGGCAGCGAGAGCGCGTGGGCGGCTATGTCCGCTGAAACAGGCAAGTCATCGCTGGGAAAGCCGCGGTAGGCCGGTTGAACGTGCACGCCGTCTTGCCACCAGCGGCGGGTCTCTACTCCCAAGCTTGCCATTCGGTCGACAATCGCGGGCACGTTGCCCGGAACCTGGATTGTACAGTAGACTGACACCCATCCGTCACCGTATGCGGGGAGCAACGCGACGCTCGGCAAGCGTTTGAGTTCTTGCGAATAGCGGAGCGTGCGCGACATTAGCTCTGTACGTCGCATTGCCCAACCATCGAGCGCCGCCAACCCCACCGCAGCATGATACTCACTTAACTTGCCGTTATATCCCAGGATCTGGCCCTCTTCGGAGCCCCAGATCCCAAAGTTGCAGACTTGGCGCAAGCGATGTATCACCTGCTCGCTCGTCGAGAGGACGAGTCCGCCTTCACCCACGCCGAACGCTTTGGTTGCGTGAAGGCTAATCATCACTGGGCACCGCCCGGGCCGAGCTCCATCCAGACTTGCGACGGTGTCGAAAGCGGCAGCTGCGTCAATGATCACCGGAATGCCGGTTTCCGACCAAAACTCGTCCCAGGGGCGCGCATTGACGGGCGAACCAAATGGCGAGACGACCATGACGGCGCCGACCTCACCGAGATCACTTCGACGGCGCAGCGCATCCGGATCAGGCTCCCACGTGCGGCTCGAAACATCGATGAAGTGCGGAGTAAGGTTGGCCGCCCAGATCGCGGCGGCGGACGCCACGAATGTCCATGTGGGAACGAGGCACTTACTGCCGGGTCTCGCGCCTACCGCCATTAGTGCCGCGCTTAGAGCCGTTGTCCCGTTTGCGACGACCGCGACCCCGCTCTCGGGCATTCTGAAGTGCGCCGCCAACCGTTTCTCAAAGCGCAAGACGAGCGGGCCGAAATTTGTGTACCACCGGTTTGCGTCAATCTCGGCGAGATACGGGGCAAGCTGGGACGATGTCGGCAACTGTGGACGCATAAGCGGGATGGTATAATCGCTCGCGCCAGCCATGGTCGGTGACTTTTTCGGCTTCATGGTGATGGCCCTCCCATGCACTAGACCCGAACAAGCGGACGTAGCCAAGCGAACGTTGAATTTCGCCGCTAGTGGGTTATCTAGCCGGCAAAACGGCCTTTTTTTGCGAAGTATTCTGGCCTGATACGCCGACCGGGCTAGATACGGAGCTTGACGCGGCCGTGTCGACTCAAGCGCTCGCGTCCGGAACGATGAGTGGATTCTGCAACCTGGCTGCACAGCCGGCATTGTTCGCCGTGACCGACTCGAACCTCCGTGAGAATGTGATTTCCAATCTCAACGGTAGTAGCAACCGCCACCGCATGCTGGCTTGCTCGTTGGGCCTCGCTTTGTTCGAAGATCCTCTGGTGACTTTGCCAGACACTATCGATCTCATCAATAGTAAGAAAAAATCACTGTTCCTCACCGAAACGACAACGCCGTTCCATCATGCCGTTAAAGCCCTGATTGATTCCAGCCTACTGGTGACGTCTGAGTATTTCGGTGACCAGTACGCATCTGGGGATTCGATTGACGGCGTTCGCCATGAAGATCTTCAGAAAACGTCATTCCCATCCAACTACTTCGACGTAATCATTACCTCAGACGTTATGGAGCACGTTCCAGACGCCTTGATGGCCGAACGCGACATTGTACGTATTCTGAAGCCGGGCGGTGCGTACTGTTTCACCGCTCCACTCCTTGCAATGGCAGATGAAGACCTGATTCTCGCTCGAATGCGCGCAGACGGTACGATCGACTACCTGGACACTCCCATTTACCACGGCGATCCACTTAGGGCAGAAGGCGCCTTGGTGTATCGCATTTTTTCTATCCGACAAATGACTGAGCGGTTCCGTCAGCTAGGAGCGACGTGCACCAGTTATCGTTTATGGTCGAAGGGTTACGGCCTCATAGGTCCGGGCTGTTTCGTTCACGTGGTCAGGAAGAACGCGGCTAACAGTATATGAGCTTCGTTCGCGAGTCCTGAGAGACAGCGACCAGTGATTTGATAGTCACTACTGCATGGGGAACGTGCCTAGGCTGGCTAATCGCCTGCGCGATTGTCCTTGCCGCCCGGCTGCACGTCGTACCTGTTCCCGCATCCTTCGGACTTGCTTCCGACCCAAAAGCGCTAGAAAAACTCTTTTTCGTCTCGCTTTCCGCTGCCGGCAGCAACACAATCACGATGGACGGAATCGATTCCCAACCCGGCACCAAAACGACGGTCGCCCTCCGCATGACGCAATCACTGTCCATCGTCGGATGGGCATTCCCGCCGAGCGCCAAGGGCGGTTGCGAAGCCGTGGGGCTCGTCCTCGACAAGAAGCTCATTTTTCCCGGCGTTTCCGGTAATGCCCGGCCCGACGTCGCGGCAGCGTATGAGAACAGTGCGGTGACCAACGTCAGTTACTTGATCCAAGTTCCGGCAAGCCACATTGGGGCGGGTACGCACCGCGGCTACGTAGTTTGCGTCGACGCAGCGCAAGAAGCCACCCGTAGTTTCACTCCCCTGATTATCAGCGTCCGGTAGGGTCGCGCGGTGGAGACGATTCTCGATCGTTTGAAGTTGTGGGCCGAGAAAAAGCCGGAACGCACCTTCAGCACGTTCTTGTCACGCGGGAGCGTCGAACCGATCACCTTCGAGCAGCTCTATCGGCGGAGCCTAGCCTATGCGCGCTACTATTCCGCGTTCGGCATCAACCGAGGCGATGTCGTACTCATTATCTTGCAACACACCCCGCATCTCTTCTACAGCTTCCTCGGCGCGATGTTGTGCGGCGCTATCCCCTCCTTCATGCCGTTTCCAACGCCCAAGCAACGCGCCGAACTCTACTGGGGCGATCACGAGGCGCTTTTCTCGCGCATCGAGCCCAAAGCGATCGTAACGTACGAAAGCAATGCTCGCGACGCCGCGGCACGGCTGCCTGACTTTGCCATTCCCTTTATCATTGCCGGCGACGACATCTTCACTCGCACCATCGACGACGGCCATGCAGCACTTCCGTGCGACGTGAGTGAGACAGAAATTGCTTGCCTGCAACATAGCTCTGGTACAACCAGCCTGAAAAAGGGGGTGATGCTGTCCCACCGCGCGATCATCCATGCGACCCAAGCATATTGCGCCGCCTTGAATTTCGGGCCGAGCGATAGCATTGCATCCTGGTTGCCGCTCTATCACGACATGGGATTCATCGCGTGCTTCATGACGTCGATCATAGAGGGCACCCACCTGGTGGCGCTCGATGCCTTTGAATGGACGGTTCGGCCGCAAATCCTGCTCGATGCAATTGCAACGTATCGCGCGACCTTTTGCTGGCTGCCCAACTTTGCGTTCTCCCACTTGGTGCGAACAGCTCGGGCTACAGCAACCTACGATCTTTCGTCCATACGCGCGTTCGTCAACTGCTCGGAGCCGTGCAAGCCGGAAACGTTCGACCGATTCCTCCATCGCTTTCGAGATTGCGGCGTGAGCAAAGAACAACTGCAAGTCTGCTACGCGATGGCGGAAAACGTATTCAGCGTTACCCAGACGCAGCTTGGAAAGCCGGTGCGCGCTGAACATTTTGACGCTGAGGCCTTCTCTGCCGGTACCGCCGTGGTCGCGCGCGATGGAGCGTCCAGCGTAGCCTTGCTCTCGTGCGGAACCCCGGTAGACTCAGTGTCGATATGCATCCAGGACGGATCGCGACTTCCTGCAGATGACGGCGACATCGGCGAGATCCACATAACAAGTGACTTCCTGTTCGACGGATACTACCGCTTGCCAACGACGACCGCAGAACGCTTGCGCGAGGGGTGGTATGCCACCGGCGATATGGGCTTCATCTTGGACGACGAGCTCTTTGTGACGGGTCGCGTCGACGACATGATCCATCTCAACGGTAGGAACTACTACGCGCACGAACTCGAGAGTTTGCTCAACACGATTCCTACAGCGTCGCCCGGCCGCAACATCGCGTTAAGCATCCACGACGCCGGCTCGGATGCGAACACGCTCGTCGTGCTCGTTGAAGCTCGCGATGCCTTACACGTTGAAGGTTTGGAGCACGAGGTGAGTGTCCGGATCAGCGAAGCAACGGGCCTAGCGGTTCATGCAGTCGTCGTATTAGCGCCCGGCACGCTCGTCAAAACGACGAGCGGCAAGATCAGTCGCGCCAAGAATCGGGAGCTCTTCGTGGCAGGCGCTCTAAAAGCGGTAACTTCCTAGCTCGCGCCCGATCATGTTCGATTTCGTGGCTTAAGCTGCACGACGATCGACGTTCCGATCGGCTCCGGCAAATAACTCTCCAGCGAACACACCGTGCCATAAAGCTGCCCGACGAGCGATCGCGTGGCGCCCGCCGGATAGGGCTTTCTTGCCAAACGTGAATAGTACAATGCGATGGGAATGCTGGCCATACCGTACCACTGAAACCGTTGCACCACGAACTCCGGTTCGAGTACCGCTCGAAGCGTGCGACCATCGTAGCGGCGGAAGTGGCCAAGCTTCTCGTCATGCAAACCGAAGAGCCATGCCAGCGCTGGGACACTGACGACGATCGTGCCGTCGGCGGTCACGAGTTTCCGCAACGCGCGAACGGCCCGGGCGTCATCTTCGATATGTTCGAGCACGTCGTGCATCACGACGAACTTCGCCGGCGGGCGGTCCTCCGCAAATTCTTCCAACGTACAATTGAACAATTCGACGCCGGGGGGCGCGGTTGCCAAAGCCCGAGCGAACACCTCTGCGTCAGGTTCGCAGCCGGCAATCTTGAGCGACCGCGCCGAAGCGAGGTGATTGAAGTAACCTCCGCCCACGCCGACGTTATACAGAAGGTCGCCGTGCTTCATCACGGGAGCGAGCCAACGCATTGTGAGATCGTATTTGGCCCGGGCGTAGGGATCGTTTTCCCGAAACGAATGGTCGTCAGAGGTGTAAAACGCGTCGGGCGCCCCGTTATGCAACGGTCACTTCTTTATGCACGCGCAGCGCTCATATGGCAACGGTTCGGCGGCCGTTGAAGGTCCTCTTGCTCCCCCGGGTTGGGGATGAATCCCGTCGAACGGGGCCGAAACGCCCTCTGTTCTCTCGAACCCTTGATCTCCTTATTTTGCAAATCACAATCATCATCCCGGCCCTCAACGAACGCAACAAGATCGAACGCGATCTGGAATCGGCGCATGCCTTCTTGACGCGAGCCGGTCTTGAGGGCGAAATCATTGTGGTTACGGACGGATCCACCGATGATACCAGCGCCGTCGCCGCGGCGATGAGTGAACGTGTGAAGGCGCTGCGCGTTCTCCCTCAAACGACGCAACGAGGAAAAGGCGCCGCCGTCAAGCGCGGAGTCGCGTCCGCTCAAGGTGCGATTATCATGTTCGCAGACGCCGGTCTCTGCGTGCCATTTGAAGATGCGCTACAAGGAATCGCTTTGCTCGATGCTCAGGCATGCGAGCTAGCGCATGGCTCTCGCAGCGATCCGAAAACGGTCTTGCTCCGGGTACAGCCACTCTGGCGTCAGGTCGGCTCGCGCCTGTTCCGGCACCTGATCTATTTGGCCATGGGCATCCCGCGCACGATTGGCGACACACAGTGCGGCTTCAAGTTGTACCGCGCCGACATCGCGCGCGACCTCTACGCAAACCTATTTACCGCGGGCTACATGTTCGACATCGAAATCATCTTGCGGGCGGTAAAACGCGGATACCGGATCGCCGGCTTTCCCGTGCGTTGGACGAATGACGCGGATAGCCGCTACCATCCGATCAAGGGCACGATCCAGATCCTCTCGCAGCTTATCCAGATTCGCTTGCGCCTCGCGACAGAGGCTGCGCCGGCGCGCTCACTCGCACCCGTCGAATGAGCAACGCCCTTAGCGGCTGGCCAAAGATACCCCCGAAACTATCACCCGAGCAAGAAGCAGCCCGCGAAGCGTTCGTTGCGGTCTGGCATGAAGTGCTGCCCACGCAGTACGCCCTGATCGAGAAGTTCAATCACGGAGCTCTTGCAGACTTACCGGCTTCGCCCGCACGCTTTCGCACGCTCGAAGTCGGGGCGGGCATCGGTGGACACCTGCCTTTTGAGGATCTCTCACGGCAAGACTACTATTGCCTCGAGTACCGCGAGGAATTTTGCCAACGGTTGCGCCTCTTGCCCTCGGTCAAAGTCATTCAAGGCGATATTCAACTCCGCACGCCGTTTGAGAGCGGCTCCTTCGATCGCGTCGTGGCGATTCACGTACTCGAACACCTTCGCGATCTTCCGCCCGCCATCGATGAGATCGAGCGTGTCCTCGCCAGCGGCGGCATTTTCGACGTCGTTCTGCCGTGCGAGGGATCGCCGGCCTATTGGCTGGCGAGAAAGCTTTCCGCGGAGCGGCTCTTTCACCGGCGCTTCAAAATGCCATACCGGCCGATCATCGCCAACGAACACGTCAATACGATCTTCGAAATATTGCCGCTTCTGACGCCACGGTTCCGCGCATCGCGCGTCCGTTACTTTCCATTACCGATTCCGTCGGTTTATCCGAACCTGTGCATAGCGATGCGCTTGATCAAGCCTTAGGCCGTGGTTCGATCGGCGGTCACCAACGCTGTTAACGCTCTGAGGGCGCCCGACATCTTGTGCGCCGTTTTGCTCTTTCTTCTTCTTACGATCGACTTGACGAATCTGAAGATCGCTCACGTCGACCAGCAATTCGGCGACATGGCACAGATATCGGAGGTGGTGGAAAACATCGCTCACCGCGGCGTTCCTGAAAACCAAATCATGCCGAACCTGCTGGCCTTCTACGCCCAGCATCTACCATCCATGACTGCCTTGAAGCTTGCGACTGCTCCTTTACCGCCGCCGGCAGTCTACGAGATGAATCATCTCCAGTTCCACGCGTACCTGATCCTTTATCCCGTCGCGCTGTTCGTTTGGCTTTTCCCAACGAGCGTCGTGCTTTTAACACTGTACGTATTGAGCTTTACGGCAACGCTCTTGCTCGCATATCTTGCGCTACGACGCGCGCATATACCGGTGCCTGCCGCCTGCGCGTTCTGCTTGCTCCTGACTTGCCACCCTGCTTGGTCTGAAGGCTTGCGCGGCCAATTTTATCCGGATCGCATTTTTATTTTCGCGGGACTCCTCTTCATGCTGTTGAGTACGTCCGCGCGCAGTAACCGCGTCTTTCTAACCGCGGCGGCGGCCCTTTGTCTTTCAATCGACGAGCGAACGGCGATAACGACCGGCCTGTTCTTACTGGCATACACGATGTTGTACTGGGGTAGGCCCAACCTTGACCGTCTTTTCAAACTCGGGCTGGCGACGGCGCTCATCGCCTACGGGCTAATCGCCGTAAAATTCTTTCTGCCCCTTAATTTCTACAATGGATCCTTTCTGCCGACGAGCGCAGGCAGCTTAGTGCACGCGTTTCAGAACGCAGCGTTTGCCCACGACGCGATCCTCTTTCTCATCATCAACTGTTCGCTTTGGTTACTTTCGTGGTTTGAGTGGCGCGCAGCGCTGATCGCTTTTTTGCTCATGATACCGAACATCATCGGGAACATCGGCGGTGCGGAAAAACTCGGCTGGACGACCCACTATCACGACGAATATCTGCCGGCGTTGATCTGGGCGGCCCTTATGGGCTTCGTTCATGCATATCATATGTTTCAAACGCGAGCCCAGCGAACCGCGCTTTTTTCGCTGGTAGCTGCCCTCATATGTTTCCTCGCACTTATAAATCCATATACGGGTGGATTTGCAAGCACGAATGTTTACAATCTCTTCGTGTTTTGGTACCCCCGCGAGTCGATCCAGTATGCCACGCCGGAGGTGCGTAAATCGCGCGAATGGGCGACCGATCTTCCGCGCGTCGTGCCCGAAAATAGTGTCGTTACGACGATCGAGGCAGGCATGCCGTTCCTGTACCATCATCGCACGTTGCGGTTGTTCCCGATGGACGTCGATCATGCGAACTACGCTCTTCTGGTGCGCGATCGGGCAGCGGGGCCGGACGTCTATAGTGGAGTCTTCAATTTCCTGGGATCGGACGAGACAGCAAAGTCAAACGCGGTCATCGTCGAGCGCATGCGCAAAGACGGCTACGATTTCGCCCACCCGGTTTACGTTGCGACCAACGGAATCACTGTGTTGCGGAGGAAGTAGGAAGTCCAAGCGCCGCCTCATCCCGTACCCGAACAGAGCACTCGATCATTTCTCGAAGGTACTGCTGGTAGGTGAGCCGATTGTCCCGAAGCCCGAAGTACGGGCCATCATCGCGCGGGTACCATTCGAGCTTGAAGTGGTCGACCACAGCGGGGTGAATCGGGGCATGCATATCGCTCAGGGGCCCTTCCGGATGCAGTGTCGCGATCGTGGCATCGATCGCCGCGCGCTGCAGTTCCGTCGCCTGCTCGCCTGCCGCGGCGATAAGCCGGTGCGTTAGCTCCCGCAGCGCAAACATCGACGGATGGTTCACGCACCAAAACAGATTCTGCGTGCGAAATGCACCCACGACGAAGTCGGACATCTTCACCTCGCACTGCGCATCGCGTGCACGCAGCCGCGCGTACTCGAGCTTTTCAAAGCGGTCGAGATCCGGTAAGGCTCGCTGCGAAGCGGTCTCATATGAGGCCAAGACCTCGCCGGCCGAGAGCCCCTGCATGACGCCGTCAACGACGGCGCGGTCGCCGTACGGAAATCGTCCCCAGAGCGTCTGCGGCGTGGGCGCATCGTTGTAAACGTTCACGCAATGCAGGGGCCACAACAAGAACAGATCGACTGAAGGGAAGGTAACCCGCCGGCAGTCGGCCGGGAGTATATCCCCTTTGGGAAACGGCGCTTTGTCGTGTTGGTCGAAAAAGACCGTCGTTGCCGCGATCGCCTCGTCATTTACCGCTACGGAGTCGGGAATCCGGTCGTCAAAGCTGGGAATATGCAGGACGTTGTACGCCTCCGCTATCGTAGGGTCCGCGCTAAAGATGACGCTAAGAGCTGCGGCCTGACAGTTTCCATAGAAGAGGAGCGTCGGCTTCACGGCCGCTCTTCGAGCGTAGAACGGACGAGTTCAGCCAGCTCGCCGACGTTCTCTAGTGAGTAGATTCTTTCGATCGGCAGCTCGATCCCGAATTCTTCCTCAACGCGCATGATCAGTATCGCGTGCGAGAGCGAGTCCCAGCCGTTGATGTCTGCACTCGTCGTTTCTTCGAGAACGCGTGTGGCGGGAAGAACGTGGAACGTTTCACGAACGACGCCGGCCAAACGCTCGAAAATATCGTCGTCCGTCACGATGCGAAGAACACTTCGGCCGAGCCGGCATTCGCATCTACCCGTTCTGCCGGATCGCGGCGAACCTTTACCGTTCGGGTCGAGAATTGCACGTCATACAGCAGCGCTTGTAACGACAGCTGAAATCCCAACATGAACATGAGCAGCGCCAGGATAATGGTGCCGGTCGCCCGCGGCTGACCCGTGGCGTATGAGACCAGCCATTCATGACATCCAAAGACCAGCGCCGCGATGAGGAGCGGAATGCCGAGGAAACCGCAAATCGATCCGACGTTGATTTCGACGATGAGATAATTTACGATAATTCGCTTTAAGAACCGCACGAGCAGGCGCCCCGGGAACCCGAGTAGCGCCCGGCTAATCGAAAGCGAGCTCTTCTCGTTTCCGTAAATCGCCGGCATTTCGAGTTCCGCGATCGCGCGGCGAGCGAGTCCGAGCGCACACAGCAAGTCGATCTCGAAGAAGTATCGATCGGCGAGAGCCTTGACGTTCATCTTTCGCAGCGCACTCGCCCGTATGGCGAAGAATCCATTCGTCGGGTCGACGATCGTCCAGTAGCCGCTACTAAATTTTACGAGGAACGTCAAGCCGGCGTTACCGATCAAGCGGGCAACCGGCATTTTTTGCAGTGTCGCGGCATCGGCAAACCGGTTTCCCTTGACGACGTCCACCTCGGGCTGGCTCGCCAGGAATTCGATCATATGCGGCACGTAGCGCGTATCCATTTGCCCGTCGGCGTCGACTTTCACGATGACGTCCGCGCCTCGACGCAAGGCCTCGGCAATGCCGTCCTTCGTCGCGGCACCGACGCCGCCGTTTTGGCTACGGCGAACGACTGTTACTTTCGCGGAGTCGACGAAGCGCGTTAGGTTCGCGGTGCAATTCTCCGGGCATGCGTCATCGACGACGACGACGTGGTCGACCACTCCGAGACATTCTGCGACGACGCCTTCCAGCGTCTCCGACGCTCGATATGCGGGTATGACGGCAATTGTCATGGGCACTCGCGGTCAGACTTCGTTGCGCAGACAGCCGGTCCCCACGGCAGGACGCTCGCCGTCGCACTTTAAGAGGTTTGCCAATGGCAGCCATTTGGCAATACGCGGCCGGAATCGCCGTCATTCACGCATTCTGGGCGGCCCTGTATCTCTGCGGAACGATCTTGTGGGTTCCACGTTGGTTCGGAGCGCCGGCGCCGCGGACGCCCGGTACGGCCACGGCTCTGCTCGAAGTCGTCATTGCTACGGCGTGCGGAATGGCGATCGTCGGCTTCTCTTCGTTCGTGCTCGGACTACTCGGCCTCATCTATCCGTTAACGGCGCTGTGTTTTGCCGTCCTCATTATTGCGTTGCTCGTTGCGCTTGGGGATTCGCCTTTCCGTCGCACGTTCTGGGCGGTTCGATTCGAGACGATAGCGGCGGCGTTCACACCGGCGGTAGCGGCGCTTTATGTCTGTCTCCTCGTCCTCGCCGTTCCCGCATTGTTTCCCGAAACCGGCTTCGACGCGCTGTTTTACCACTTGGTTTACGCGCTCGATTGGGCGCAAGCCCATCGCATTTACGTCGATCCATTTTTGCGGTTCCCATATTACGCGCACAACTGGAACTTGCTCGACACATGGATGTTCGAGTTCGGCCTGGGCGACTATATCGATTTCTTGGGCTGGCTTGGCGGCGCCCTCTCAGTCCTGGGAGTGTATGGGTTCGTCTACGCCGTGGCGGACAAAATGGGTGGCCCCGGGCGCCGCGCCACAACGATCGCCGCGTTCCTCGCGTCATTTGCGGTTCTACTTGCGCCGGTGTTCGTGCGCTGGGTCGACACCGGTTTCATCGATACGGCCATCGGATTCTTTTTTCTCGCATCCGTTGCGAGCACGGTGATGGCGCTCGTGACCGGCGAGCGGCGTTGGGCGATCTACACCATCATCTGCTTCGGATTTTTCGTGGGCACCAAAGGCTCGTTTCTAGCCTTTATTCCACCGGCCGTGATCGCTGCGTGGCTCGTGACACGGGCAACGGGTCTCTCCATACGGTCATCGAGTGCGGCGTGCGGGATCGTTCTCGTTCTCTGTGTCCCCTGGTATGCCAAAAATTTCATACAAGCCGGCGATCCGGTCGCTCCGTACCTGAACATTGCCCTGCATCGGCCAGACAGCAAGTGGTCGCAAGCGGACATGCAAGGCGTGATGACCGACGTTCGCGTCAGCGAGACACCGGGATTCTTGCTGCGACTACCGGTCAATATCGTGAGGCATCCCGAATCGCGCGAATATCGCGAACCGGGCGTATCGTTATTGATGGCACTGATCTTCTTACCCGGGATCGTCCTCGTCTACGGACTGTTACGGCGCAACGGCCCAGCGTCTCGACCATGGCTCGCGTTCTCGGCACTGCTGTTTTACGCCGTGACCTATTGGCTGCTGACGACCCACCTCGGTCGCTACGCGCTGCTCTTTTATCCAACTCTGGCGGCGTTTGTGGGGCTCGTTGCGTTAAAGCTCGCGCAAGGCCCCCTCATACGTCGTATCGGCGTCTTTGCCTTGCTGGCTTGCACGGTCTTGCCGGCTCCGGCGGGCGCTGCGTGGCTCGTCATGGTGTGGCAGGTGGAATCTGCCCAGGGGCAAGCCTATACCAACGCATCGGCCTACCTATCGGCTGACCTCCCCGGATATGGCGTGGAAGAGTTCGTATCGAAGCGGCTGGCACAGACGGGTCGATCCGATCTTCGTGTCTACGATGTCGCCGACTATGAACTCCCGTACTACTTCAAAACCCATCAGATTACCGAGATCGGCGATTGGTTCGGACCGGAGCGATATTCGGATTTCGCTACGTCGATCGATCGGGGCGAAGCCGCGACGTTTCTTGCGAACTTTAAAGTGAGTGCGGTTATCGTTTCACCGCATCCCTTCTTCACACCCGAGCGAATTGTCGCACTAGAGCATCAGCTCGGGCGGGCCGGCTATCGCGAAGCGCATCTCGCTGATTCGCCGAGCGTCATTTTCTTCGGCCCGGGGGTGCCGGGATGAGCACTCGCAATCTTCTCTACGGGGCAGCGGCGTGCGTTCTAGGGATCGCGGTGTTCGTCTTCCCATTCGCCGGCTTCTTGCTCGCCGTCGGCACGCTTCTCTGGCTTGCCATAAAAATGAGCTGAGCGTTACGCTTCCGCGTCTCTCGTTCTGATTTTTCGGGCCGGGACCCCGATCATCACGGAGTACTCCTCCGTGTCTCGCGTGACCACGGCATTGGCGCCCACGACCGTTCCCCTGCGCAACCGTATGCCGGGCATGATAACGGCTCCAGCTCCGATCCAAACGTCATCCTCGATGACGATGGGTAGAGGAACCGCCGGCCGAGCGAAGACCGGCGGCATTCGACCCTCGATCGTGTGACGTCCCGACGAGATCGTGACGTTCGAACCGATCAACACATAATCGCCCATCGTGATGCCGCCGATCGCGTTGATGTACGTCCCCGTATTCACACCGAAGTTCTTCCCCACGACCAGGCGATTCGTTTCAACGAAGGTCACGCCGGGCTGAATCCACGCCATCCCCGAAAGACGCTTGAAGAGCATTTTGTAGAAGAGCGTCCGGACCACAAACCCCGGGACACCCGGCACCCAGCCAACCAACGCGACGAGTAACGCTTCTGCCTGCGAGAACGCGATCGCGGAGACCGGAACGTCGCGTAACTTGCCACGCAGAAACGCCGCCGCATCCTTCATCTACAAGCTGTCGCAGACTGCTGCCGCAACGCGCCGGGCGTTTGCCATAAGCGTCATGGTCAGTCCCTTCGCCGGTAAGGAACGCCAATTCCCCGAATCGCCGATATAGACCGCGGGCGCAGCATGGAGCTGCCCCGAGGCTGCCGTCCCGAGAACGTCGCCGCGGTCGCTCGTGATACCGAACGCCCCGGCGTAGTGAATGCTGGCACCCGTCTCGGGCGAGATCGCGCTCAGCGGCACGCACCCCATCGCGCGCAAAGCGCGCCGAATCGACCGCAGCGTACCATCGATCCAGGCGCGCTCCGTTCGCTCGCGCTTATAGACGATGTCGATGCTTCCTCCCGCGCCGTCTTCACGCAGCCGCATCGTTTTCTGATCCGTGCGCCGGTCCGGATGATGTATCCCAACAATGGTCAGCGACGACAGCAACAACCGTGCGGTGAGCAAGCCGAGATTCGGCGGCAACGGCATTTCCTTGACGAGCTTGTACATGAGCAGCGAGCGGTACGAGAAAAACGAGAGGACGATCTTGTCGGTAGGCCGGCTCGGGTCCGAGAAGACGCCGCATAATTGCGCGAGGCTGTGGCGACGGTTCTCGGCCGGACGGCCGAGCATAGCCACATTCAAACACGGCAAATACGTGTAGGCATTCGACAACACCGGTACCGGGCGATCGAGCATTCCCAGTGACCGCAGCGCAATGCGAGTTGTGCCGATGGCACCGGCGGCCAAGATCAGCCGGCGCCCCGCGAGGGTAGCCTCTGCGCCGCTTTCCAAATCCTTGAAGTGAACCTCAACACCCTCGCCGGTGCTCCGAAAGCTGCTTACAAATGCATTCCGACGATAAGCGACGTTTGGTTCGCGCAGTAAGCTCTCGAGCGTATAGCGCGGACGATACACCGATCGCGACGCATCCGAGTAAAAATCCATGTCTTCGTAGGGATTTGCCTCGCGCACCATGCCGTCACGTTCGAGCCTGCGGCTCAGCACGGCGCTCGGGGCACGGCCGACCGAGAGCCCCATGGAGCGCACCCGCTCGCGGCTCCGCTGATACGAAGCGAAGGCGGCACCGGCATTTGTGTCGGGCTCGTGAGGCGGCAAAAGCGGTCGAAAGCGCGACAGCTCGACGCTGGTGTCGTCGTCTTCCGGACCGGCGATGCCGATATCGGCGGCGACTTCGTCGTATGAGCGGGCCATGTCGAGGATGGGCAAGCCGACCTCCTCGAGTTCCACGTCGTTGTAACTATAGGTGCCGGCACCCCAACCGGCACCCAAGCCGCCAAGCGCAAGGCTCTGCATCGCAGCAAAAGACGTCGACTGGATCGGGGCGAGCTCGAGTGCGTTGCGCGTGATGAATTGCCGCGGCGGCGTTAACTGGGCCCCGACGCGTACGCCGGCCAGGTCGTCAGCGCTCGCATGCTCGCCGACGAAATAGCGAGACTGCTCGGGGTCGCTCCGACGCACCGTCAGGAAATCTCCCGCCGGTATGACCTGCCGCGAACGCTCGTCGTCGTATCCGACATCGAGAACGAGCACGCTCTTGCCGCGTTGGGCGCACTTCGCGGCGGCATTCACCCCGCTGGGGCCACTTCCGACGACGATCACGTCGGGCACGGTCATCGACGGCTTCCGAGCCGGCGGAGAATCCGAAACGGAGTGACGACGACGGCGCAAACGACGATGGCGAACAAGGCGAGTAGCGTGAGCGCCGGTCCGAGGCAGAGCTGTTCGAACTCAGCCGCGCGGGCGGGATCCGTCTCGCGCAACACGAGCTCGCGGACCTCAGATCCTGACGGGCGAAGCAACTGCGCGAGCGATGTCATTTCAGGCGGCCTTCGGTTCGAACGAGAGCGCGGGCAACAGCGTCGCCCACGGCAGTGCTCGCCAACCCAGATCGAACAGCGCGGAGCTTGGGCGCTCGGGCTCGGCAGCCCGCAGGCCCATCAGGTTCTCCGTCGTCAGCGGCAAGCTCAGCCCGAGGCGTTCCGCAAGCGCCGCAACGACGTACGCCGGGCCCCACGGCACGCTGATGTAACGCGGCCGGAGATGGAACTGCATCGCCATCGAGTGCGCGATTTCGACAATTGGAATGATCTCCTCGGAACAAACGTTCTGCCGGCCTCCCAGGCCCTCTTCCAGCGCTAGAGCGATCGCCGCAGCAAGGTCCTCCGTCCCGATGACCTGCACGGGCTGCGAACCGCCGTCGATGAGCGGAATGAAACCGCTGCGCATCGAGAGATAGAGGCTTCTGATCAGGCCGCCATCGCCGACGACGAGGCCAGCTCGAACGATCAAGCTATCGGTCTCGGAAAGCATGCGCTCCAAGGCATATTTTTGCACGCCGTACTGGCTCTTCGCATTTTCGCGTGCGGACAGCGACGAGAGAAAGACCACGCGTACCCCGGATTGCACGGCAGCATCATAGAGCGAGCGCGTCGCTCGAATATTGCGCTCCGCCGCATCTCGATTGTCGCGACTCCAGCGAATGTATGCGGCGTGAATGATGACGTCGATCCCAGCCAGAGCTTGCGGCCCAAACTCGGAATCCATCTCGTACCGCCTGTATTCGACGCCTTCCGTCACGCCGCCGGAACCGCGCGCGAACGCCACGACCCGATAGCCGCGCCGCACGAAACTGCGCAGCAGATGTTTACCGACGAATCCGTTGGCGCCGGTAACTCCAATCGTCGGGAGCTTCGCTTCGATGCCGATTACCCCGGCTTAACACCGAGGGCATCAAAGAGCTCGCTCAGCCGGCCTCCGACCGCGGCCAAACCGAATTCCCCGATTGCAGCCGCGCCGTTCGCACTCAAGCGATCCCACAGCGTCCGATCGTTGTAAAGTGCGAGGATCGCTTCCGCAAACGAGGCCGTGTCGTCGGCTATGAGACAGTTCACGCCATCGGCGAGATCGAATCCCTCGGCTGCAACGGGCGTCAACACCGCGGGCAAGCCGTACGAAAGAGCGTGACCGACCTTCCCCTTCATACCAGCCCCATATCGCAGCGGTGCGACGAACAGCCGCGATTCTTCGAAGTATGCGGAGACGTCTGCAACAAAACCGGTCACGATTACGCGCTCCGAGCGAAGCGATAGAACGGACTTCGACGGTGCGTTTCCAAGCAAGGTGACGCGAATATCGGGTTGGCGCGACCAGACGATCGGCATGATCTCATTGCAAAGCCATAACGCGGCGTCGACGTTCGGTGGGTGACCGTAGCCACCGATGAACACGAGTCCCGAACGGCCATGAAAGTCGACATGGCGATGGACCTCGGTGTCGTGGATCGTCGGTATCACGGACACGTTGCCGATACCGAGCTCGTTCAGTTGGCGACGTTCCACATCCGTAACCGTTACGACGTGATCGGCCGCCGCTGCCATCGCCAGCTCGATTTCTTTCATTTTCTGCCAGCCGTCGTCGCCACCGCCTTCGATTTCGGCGCGGCGTTTCTCCCGCGCAAAGTGCAAGTCGATGGTATCGTAAATGATCGGTGCCGACGTCCCGTTGCGAACGACCGCGAGGTATTGCTCGCAGAGTTCGGGACGGCAGATCCACGCGAGATCGACGCGTCGCAGGACAGACGTCAGGAGCTTCTCGAGACTTCGCATTCCGGGCCGCGAGTAGAGCACCTCGACGCCGAGACGGGCGAGGTCGGTGCTGTACGGCTCGATCGGCGCGCCGTTGGCCGGAAAAAACAGCACGCGGTAATTCAACGAGCGAAGGATCTGGATGATCTTGAAAAGCCGATTGGAGCCGGCTTCGCGATCGTGCAAAGGAACGTACGAATCGATAATGAGCACCGTCTTCAGAGCGTCACCGGAGACGGCGCGTTCGACGTTGTCAGCGGACGGCTCGTACTTGTTGCTGAGCGTTGCCGCCCATTTCCGGGCGAACTTCGGCCGGTTGGCTTCTTGGTATCGCTTAACGCCGGTCGACGTGTCGGTCCCCGAACTGACGCCTTCGTAGTGCACGACCTGCGATCGCGGCTCGTAAACGACGCGAAACCCGCGAAATGCAATCTCGAAGCAGAGGTCGACGTCCTCGTAGTACGCGGGGACGAATTGCTCGTCGAAGCCGCCGATTTCGCGGAGGAGGTCCGTTCGTACTAAAAGCGACGCGGCCGAGCAATAGTCGACGTCTCGTTGAAAATTGTATTCGCTCTTTGCAGGGTCGTCGCCGCGTCCATAATTCCAGCCGCTGGCATCCGACCAGATGATGCTTCCCGCTTCTTGCAAAGTTCCGTCCGGGTAAATGAGCTTCGAGCCGACCGCTCCAATCCGGGGATCGAGCTCCGCCGTCTGAACGAGCGTGTCCAGCCATGCGTTCTTTACTTCAGTATCGTTATTCAGAAAGCAAACGTAGGGCGTCTTTGCTAAATCGCATCCGCGGTTGCTGGAACGCAGAAATCCGAGATTCGCACTGTTACGAAGGACGTCGATGCCTGGAATCCGCAACAGTTCCTGGACGGAGTCGTCGGGCGATGCGTCATCGACGACAACGATCGCCGGGTTGATGGTATACGACCACGTCGAAGCGATGGAACGCAGACACATCAAGGTGTATTCCAGCTTTTCATAGACCGGAATGACGACCGTCACTAGCGGCGTCACCTCGCTTTTTCGCGAGGCAATTTCCGCAAACATACGGCGGACCACGTTCGCTTCCGCCGAATTGCGGCGCCGCATACCAGTCGCTGGTCCGCCGAATGCCGCCGTCAACTCCAACGCTTCGCTGCAGCGCAGTTGCACTTCACGTTCGAGCGCGTCGACTCGCGCTTCGAGCTCCGCCACTTTTCCGAGGGCTACCACCTCGTTAGCGCGGGCGATCGCTAGTAGCGCACGTGCTTCGCGAATGCTGTTTTCGCCGATCTTGGACAAAGGGTTACGCCCCTCCTCAATGGGAATTGCACCAACGACTAAATGCGATCCGCCTAGTCGATTTGGAGGGATGGGTACTTCCCCCTGTCCTCTAGGAGAACGTTCGAGTCCATGACAGGCCAGCCGGAAGCGCCACAGCGGCGAACATCACCGACGCCGGCCCGCACCGAAAGGGAGATGGGCGTGTCCGATTCGAGCTCTGACGGCGCCGGGCTCGGCGAACAGCTAAACCGCATCGCCTTGCTGCGCGAGCAAGTCGAGAACCTTGAAGGGCTCCGTTTGCGTGCAAGCGATGATCTCATGGAGCTGCGCGGCGAATTTAAAAAGCGCGAGACTGCCTTTAACCACTTAGCACAGCAGCACGAGGAGCTGAAGGCGTATTTTGCACTCGCTTCGGAACAGCTGGAAGAATTAGCACAACGACCGGTCATCGAGTGGCTCAAGCCTTCGGACTCGGAAGCGCGGATGCGGATCGTTGCCGCCGAGCGTACTGTCTATGAATTCCTCATCGGGTTCGCGGACGAGGTCGCTTCCATCGCGGACAAGCCAAAGGCGTTGCTCATGGTTACCGAACTCCGCGCCCGTTTCGCCGCCGTTCTGGAGCAGCTCGAAGCTGCGAACGACGAGCTCGCCATCGTTTCGGAGCAGCTCGCCCGCCGGGAAGGCCCGGGCCGCCGCCTTCTGCGGAAGTTGTACTACTCCAAAATTAGTGGGCGGCTCCGCACGCTGATCGGGGCTAGACTTCGTTCAGTTCGAACTCGAAACGCTGCGCCGTAAGATAGGCCCCGCGACCGTCGCGCGAAAGCACGCGACATTCAGCCGTGTGGAGTCCCGCGGCCAAGTCGTCTGTTTCGATCTCGCCGGAGAACCCGCTTCGAAGAAAGGCGTCGTTCCCGTGCACCTCGGCAACGTCGGGACGAGGCAATCCATAAAGCGCCGGAACCTCGATTTTGCCGTCGATCACGATGACGACTCCGGCCGCAACATTTCGAGCCGGTTCATCGACAGCCCATCCGCGGACGAATAATCGATCTCCGCGAAGGATTCGCAGCGGTGCTCCAACCTCGCGAGCCGGCCCGCGCTGAACACGCACGACATCGTCAAGGAAGGCCAAGGTCATCTCTGCGAGCGGCAGCCGGGCCGACGATGACTGCCCGACAATGATCTGCAGGTTGATCGGCGTCGCAATGAGCGTCGCGCCGTCGGCCGCCAACGCAAACATTTCAACACTGTGCATGCCGCGCTTCAACGTGACGGTCGGGATGCTGACGCTAAAACCCACCTCGGCCGGCATGGCGCGCCCGACCTGAGCCGCAACGTCGAGCCGCGGCTCACCGTAGGCGACGGGAAAGGCCCGCTCGCCATCGACAACGGCATACGCTCTGGTAATGGTTTCGGTCGTCGAGGGATCGTAAAACCACCCGGCCAGCGAAAGAAGCGAGCCACGCGGCACGGCTACCACACCGGCGTTCGGCGTCAGCGTCAAACCTCGGGACTCGTCGACGATCCGATCGAGGCTGCCGCTGCAAACCGTGTCACGTCGCGGCGCATCGGCGGGCAACGATGTCCAATCGGCAACGATGGTGAAGTGCAAGGTTTGCGCGACGCGCGCGTAACGCCGTTGTTGCGCATCGACCGTATAGGCAACGATTTCGTGATCGCCGGGCGCCAGACGCCCCGTCGTAACGATCGCTTCGAAGCCACTCGTGCTCAGACCATCGTTGTCGAAGTGACGCGCAACGTCCGGACGCAAGCCTCCGATTCGCGCGTGGTACTTGTGCGAACCGTCTACCGACAGGACTACTGCAGTCGCCGGTCCGCTCGCATCGAGATTCGGCGCCCATCCTCGAACGTGCAACGCGGCACCGCTGGGGACAGGTTCACCCTCGCGGCCAACCTCGTCCGCCGTAAGCCAAGTCACGCCGTCGATGTTACCGGTGACGTCGGCATTCGCCGTATAGCGATCCGGAAACTCAAAAAGCAACATGTTTAAAGTAAATCCATGAAATGCCGGCGGTTAGCGCTGAAGATCACGTGGCCTAAAGACGCAAATACGGCCGCGATCAGCACGAACTTTCCAATGAGCACCATATCGACGGGACCGCGCCCCAATACGACGTCACGCAAAGCTGCAATGGCCAAGCCTACCGGATTGATTTCAAACCACGGGCGAACCTTTTCCGGGACGAGTGCCGCGGGGTAGAATACCGGGCTCGTCATCCAAAAGACAAAACTTATGACGCCCCAAAGATGCGAGAGGTCTCGAAAAAAGACAAAGAGGGCGGAGAGGGCCAGTCCAAACCCGGCAACCAGCGCCACGAGTGCAATCAGTACGACCGGCACGAGAGCGACGTGAATCGGGTCGTGCGTTAAAACGGCCGTCAATACGACGATGATGGGGAACGTCGTAATCGTTTGCTGAAAAACGTTTGCCGCGATCGCAGCGATTGGAAAGATCTCGGGCTCTACGGCAATTTTATTGAGTAGGCCACCGTTTGAAACGACCGACGAAAGCGCCTCGGATGTGCCTTGCGAAAAGAACGTAACGACGAGAACGCCGACGAACGCGGACAAAACGTAGCGAATGATCGAACCGCCGTAATACGTAGCGAATGCCGTGCCGAACAACATCGTATACAAGCCGGTCATGAGGATCGGATTCGCAAACGACCATAGGACGCCGAGAAACGAGCCCCGATACCGCGTCTTGAGTTGCCGGATTGCCGACATCCGCACGATATCGAGCCGCCGCGGAAGTTGTTCGGTAGGAGCGACCACTACTATTTACGCCTCGCACACAGCCAGGAGATGGTAATAGACGGGCGAGCCGTTGCTGGAGATTATCGGCATCGTCCCATACGGTATGACCTCCACAGTGCGAAAATGCCTTGAAAGCAACGTCTTCAGGCTGGTAGCGTTAAAAAAATTCTTGTGATCGGCCTCGAGCACGTGCCATGGAACGACTAAACGGTCGGCCAGAATCGGAATGGCGGCGCAGTTCGGAACCGAAAAGAACGCCCTTCGTTTACTGATTCTAGCGATATGCCATACGAGCACTTCATACTCGGCGATGTGCTCGAGCACCTCGATACAGATCGCCGCTTCGAATTCGTTCTCGGCAAACGGGAACCCATCGTTCGGCAAGAGCGTTACCGGGAGGCCTCGCTCGCGCATTTGCTCGATGAAGTCCGCGTTCACGTCGCAGCCGTGCCACGAGACTCCGGCTTCGATGAGCGGTCCGGCGTATGCTCCCACACCGCAACCGACGTCGATCACGGTCTCTCCGGCCGAAAGGTGCGATTTGAGCAGCGCGGCGCATTCAACGCTGGCCTCCGCCGAAGGGGGGCCGGCACCGTAGATGTGTTCGCGTCCGTAGATGACGTTCACGTTCCCGTCGGCCAGCGTTCCGTAGGGGCCCGCTCGATAATCGTGCGGTCCGATGCGGACGCGAATCTGCTTCTCCCACGTCGCACCGTTCTCAAAGAACGCCGTTACATCCAACGTTTGCGTGCCGGGCAACTCATCCGGCAGGCTGACGGCTATGCGGAAGCCGCATTCGGTATCTTGGATACCTGGTATGGCCCGCCGAACGTCGGGCCGGTGATGGTGCAAGCTCGTCGCGCCGGCCTCTCGTCCTTGGCAACGCACGAGGACGCTCTTGAACGGCTTCCCGTCTTGTTGAGATGCAAATCCAGATACGATGAAGCCTTCGCGCGCAACCACCGCCCCGTCAACCGGAATGTCTATCGCCCCAATACCTGTCACGACGAATTAGCCGCTGCTAGCTGAGGACATAGCCATCGGGAATCTCGAGGATAACGCTGTCGTCAACGAGGGTAATATCGCTCGCTTCGTACTCGTGCAGTTGGCACCAATCGGGCGAGGCGATCGAGTGACGTCTGCCGTCTCGCACGATAAAGAGCTGCGGACGACCCGAAATCCCTCCGACCAGGATCTCTCCTCTTGGGTGGTTGCGAGCGGAGAGAATCAGATCTTCCCCACGGCGAAAATTCGCGACGCTGGGAATCGTCGAGAGATATAGCTTCTCCGCCTCTTTCGACGGGCCGTCGAACCTGATCGTACCGTGATCCATCCATATGACGCGATCGCACATATGCGAAACGGTGAACATATCGTGGCTCACGAGTAAAATCGTACTATGCTCGTCCCAGAAGCGATTGATGCGAGCCTGACATTTCCGTCGAAAACGTTCGTCCCCGACCGACAAGACCTCGTCGACCAAAATGACGTCGGCTCGAAATTCGGTCGCAATCGCAAAGCTGAGTCTGGCATTCATTCCCGACGACAGCGTCTTTGTCGGCTCGGCTCGATACTCGCTCAGTTCCGCAAAGTCTAAGATGTCGTCGACGTGGTCGCGAACGACGTCTTGATGGTGACCGAGTAAAACGCCGTAATAGAGAATATTGTCGATCAACGACAACTCGGCATCAAAGCCGACTCCAAGTTCGATCAACGGCGAGATCGAGCCATCGACGATCCGGGAGCCGCGGCTCGGCAAGAGTATGCCGGCAATGATCTTCAGCAGCGTCGACTTGCCGCTGCCGTTGGGCCCGATGATACCGAGCTTTTCACCATGTGCGACCCGGAGGGTGACGTCGTGCAACACGGTCCGGCGGCGGTGCTCGCCTCGGGCCTCGAATAAGCGCAGAATGCTGCGCTTGAAATCGTAGTGCAGCTCTTCTTGCGTGCGCCGGATCAAGGAAATGCCATCGAGCGAAATCGCCGGCAGCGTTTGCACGCTGATCTTCTTTTCCCGCGCTATGGTACGCATTTAGATACCAATTTCGTAATTTTCGGCGTCCAGAGTGAGATTGATATTATAGTACGGATCGGGTCGTGTATCCGTATGCCAACGTTGGTGCATAACCTGCTGCTCGCCGATGAATCGCGCCTGCTTCTCGGGCGTATTCTCGTAGCCACGACTCTTGGACTCATGGTGATAGAGGACGACGTGCGGCAAGTAAATATTCCGGTAGCCCGCCGCCAAAATACGGAGGCAAAGGTCGACGTCGTTAAACGCGATGGCGATACTCTCATCGAACCCGCCAACCTCGTCGAATACGTCGCGCCGAATCATGGCGCAAGCTGCCGTCACCGCCGAGAAGTTATTCACCGTTTGTAATGTGTAAAAGTAGCCGGTGGCATGTGCCGGAAAGTGCTTATGGCTGTGACCGGCAACCCCACCGAGACCAACGATGACGCCCGCGTGCTGGACCGTATTGTCCGGATAAAGAAGCTTCGCGCCGACCGCTCCGATCGATGGGCGCTGGGCTTGCTCGACCATCGCCTCGATCCAATCGGGGGTGGTTATCTCGGTGTCGTTGTTCAAGAACAGCAGGTACGTACCGGTCGACACTTTCGCACCGAAGTTGTTGATCGCCGAAAAATTGAACGGAACATCGTATGGGACCACCTTGACGCGGCCGGCTTCGCGCTTTTGCCACTGTTCGAAGATGCGAAGCGACTCCGGTTCGCGGCTCCCGTTGTCGATGAGAATCACTTCAATATCTTGGTACGTCGAACGCCCAAAGAGCGAGCTAAGACAGAGGTCGACATCCGTACCGTGATCGCGCGTGGGCACGATGATGCTCACCTTCCCAGGTCTACGAATATCATATCGGACGGTATAGAGGCCCGACCGGTCGGCGTCGTGTACGACGCGCCCCGGCTCACCGCGCCGTTCGATCGCTTCTTCGAGCGCAAGCCGGGCCGCATTCAGTGCGTAACCCTTTTGATCCCGAACCGCAGCTGTCGAACCTGAATGGAGCCGCCAATGATACAGCACACGGGGAATGTGAGCGATACGATCCGTTCGTTCCGTGACGCGCAACAGCAGATCGTAGTCCTGGCTCCCTTCGAAGCCACGCCGAAAGCCGCCAACTTCCTGTATTAGACTGCGCCGGTACACGCCCAGATGAGAAACGTAGTTCCTCGATAGCAGTGAGTCCGGCGCCCAATCGGGTTTAAAGTAGGGGGCGCTGCGGCGCCCGACGGCATCGATCTTGTCTTCATCGGAATAAATGACGTCAACATCGGGCTGACGGTTGACGAGCATCGCGTTTTCAAAGAGAGCGTCCGGCGAGAGAACATCATCGTGATCGAGTAACGCGACAAACGTCCCCGTAGCGAGCGCGAGGGCATCGTTGCTCGTAGCAGAGACGTGCCCGTTCTCGGTTCGAAAGAAGAGCTTGACGCGCGCATCTCGGCTCGCGTATTCCTCCAGAACCCTCCGCACGTGGGGTTGTTTCGATGCGTCGTCGGCAATGCAGAGTTCCCAATCGGGGTACACCTGAATGAGCACGGACTCGATCGCCTCGCGCAGATAGTTTTCGGGCGTTTCATAGACCGGCATGATGACACTGAAGGTAGGACGCGCCGGCATGATACCGATCGCGTCGAGCAACCGCCGGCGATCCGATGCACGAAAGCGATGCGCGAGCATCCAGCGTTCGTATGGAAGCTCGCGCAGCCAGTGATCGTTGGTGTCCTCGACATCGGGCACCCAGTAAGGCTGCGGACCAACGCTATCGGGCTTTAGGCGCTTCTTGATCTGAAACCAGCGATTACGCACCTTCCAAAATTTGCTGTCCTGAACGATGATCAAAAGTCGCCGCATCGCGTGCAGGAGCGGCTGCGTTCTGGCGATGTGATCGCGAGCGAGCGCGAGGTCGACTTCTATGCGTTGGCGCTCGAGCTCCGCTTGCCATGACCAGAGCTGATTTTCGGTGTAGCGCGCGTGCAGATCGCGCAGTTGCGCCAGCACCTGCTCGGGGTCGTCGTTATGCATCGTCCACGTTCGGGAGGTGCGCCATTGTTTGGGGGACGTAAGAGAGCAACAAGCTGCCGTTCTCGGAGTTTAAAGGGAAATCCGTTTTGCTTCTCACCGATCCGGGCGCCATTGCGGGGACGACGTTTGGCGCTGTCGACTACGTTGACTACATAGACGGGCTGCCGGGTCTCATTCACCACGAGCGGCCCACGGTTCTCCCGATCGGAGCCCCGCTGCTCGTTTCCGGCTGGGGCGTAGACCCGGCAACCGGAGGGCGCCCGCTAGCCGTTTCGGCGCTGCTTGACCTGGTTCGATCGTTTGATGCGCAAACGGGCATTTCGCGGAGCGACGTCGTCGCTGCGCAAATGAGCACGGAAGAATTGATCGGTTTTCGACTCGTCATGCCGACCGAAGATTTGCTCCCGGGGAATCACGAAGTCCACATGTACGCTTTGAGTGCCGACGGCGGTTGGTATGAATGCGGGGTCGCCGGCTTTTGGCTGTTCCACCATGATTCGGCTCTGCCCGAATGCGGTAGCATTCCACAGGCACTGCAGATCGACGTCGAAGACCCAATAGACTACGAAACGGGCCTCCATATTCCGTATGGCACGCCGTTCCACGCGAACACCACGATCATGCTGCGGGGCACTACCTATGACCCGGTGACTCAAGATGCCGCGGCAACAATGGTGGTAAGCGACGGCACCGGACGGACGTGGAGCGGTGCGGGATACGTCAAAAGGGGCCTGGGCCTGCTCAACGCGCATCTCGGATTCGAGATATTTATTCCCGCCAGTGTCATCGGCGTCGGTCGACACCGCTTTGCATTGTACGGGCGCGACGCAAGCGGGCGCCGTTACCCAAACGACGTTTCCGTTGCCGTCGATATCACTGCCGCAAAGCAGCACTTTCCCCTCACTGCTCGCATTGCCCATTCCACCCCGGCGTTCGCCGCGCGACTACGCATTTTCGGGAAGGAGGTGCGCGACATATTGCTGCCGGCGCGCGACAAGATCGTTCTGCCGCCAGGCGCTTTCTCGGTGGACGGATGGGCGCTCGACGAAAATGGGGATGCGGCGCACGAAGTCTTCATCGAGCGTTCGGCGATGTGGACGGCCCTGCCGCCGCACCGGCATCCAACTGATGCTGGACGCCGTATCGCAATCGATGGGATTGCGCCGGCGCCAATTGCCGGAACGTGGTTTCAGGGGCCATTCGAAGTGCCGGCCTACGAAAGCGGGGAGTATTCGCTTGCCCTCGATATCGTCCAGCCCGGGCGGCGCAGCTACTCCCGAATACCACTTGCAACCGTGCAGATCGTGAGCTGAAGGCTCACCTGCGTCGGCTCACCAATCGTAGTCGGCATGGTGCTAGCTCTCATCGGCGCGACCATTGCGTTCTTCTTGGTCCGCTTTTTTGTTTCGCTTGTCGTTCCGCGGGCTATGCTGTACAACGCCGGCGGAGCTGTGGCAGCAGTGCTCTTCCTGCTCGTCTTTTGGTCGAAAACAGGACTGTTCGGCGGCCAGCCACCGGTGGCAGTCGCTCCGGCCCCAGCGGCGCCAATAGCTGCTCCAATAGCGGCGCCGGCCAAGCCCGTTGCCTACGCGCCGCTCGTACGGCTCTCATCCGCGCCGGGGAAACCGCCTCAGGCCGCGATTGACGCCCTGACACATGCCGTAGGCCCCGCTGGGAACGTCTTTGCTGCCGGGTCCACGGTGTACGTTAACGGGTGGGCGGGAGGCGCGGATAAGAAACCGCTCTCCGGAATCGTGATCGTCGTCGATCATCACCTGGCGTACGACGCCACCGCTCAATACGGCGTGCTACGGCCGGACGTTGCCAAGGCGTTCAATGCACCGGCAATGACCGCCATCGGATTCAACGGCGTTCCCTTGCCGACGGCAGGCCTGGTCAGGGGGCCGCATCTCTTGGAGATCGCCGGCCTGACGCCGGACAAGAAACACTATTGGTTATCTCCGGCAAAAGTCACGTTCATCGTCCAATGACTCGCCCCACTTTGAATCACGGTAAGGTGTTCCTTTGGAGCGTTACCGGCCTCATCCTCACGAAGATGTGGCTGACTTCAGCTATTCGGATCGAGCCGGCCCTAGCGCCGCACGATAGTCTGAACTACGTCAGTCACGCCTACGCGATTTTGGCCGGCGCCTGGTTCGGTGCCTACAGCGACATGACGCTGATCAAGGAACCGTTCTACCCGATCTATCTCGCCGTCGTGCAACAGATCGGCCTGACGCTTCCGTTCGCGAATCTGCTGCTTTACGCCACCGCCTGCGTGATTGCGTGCCTGGCTATTCGCCCGATCGTTCGCAACGGAATTCTGCTTTCGGTCGTTTTCGCAGCGCTCTTCTTCAATCCCATGACCTACGCGTCGCTCGCCTGGCTCGCGATGCGTTCCGGGGTGAACGACAGTCTCGCACTGCTGGCGACGGCGTGTGCGCTCGGGATTCTCGTGCGGCGCCACGCTCCGCTACGCGCGTTGCTGAAATGGTGGGTCGGGCTCGCCGCCTCGTTCGCGGCCTT
Source organism: Candidatus Lustribacter telmatis (assembly GCA_003164045.1). Classification (GTDB taxonomy): domain Bacteria; phylum Vulcanimicrobiota; class Vulcanimicrobiia; order Vulcanimicrobiales; family Vulcanimicrobiaceae; genus Lustribacter; species Lustribacter telmatis. Next base: position 64,994 of record PLRU01000083.1, on the reverse strand, counting down.
TTGGTTAACGCGCGAGGAAGCGATTTGGCTCGTACCCTGCGTGCTCGTGATCCTCGCCGCATATGTCTTAAGCATCCGCAAAGACCCCGCTTTCCGCTGGAAGGTCCTCGCGCTCGCGATCCCCTTGGCGTTCTGGTATCTCTCCGGCGCAGCGATCGCCAAAATGAATCACCACATGTACGGCTGGAGCGTCGTCGTAGAAACGAAAGCGCCCGAGTTCGTTTCGGCATACAGCTCCATGGCGCGGATCGTATCGGACAACAACGATATACGGATTTACGTGCCCAAGTCGAGTCGGGAAATCGCCTATAGCGTGAGCCCGGCGGCGCGAGAATTGGAACCGTCGCTCGAGGGCCCCTATGGACACAACTGGATCAACATGGTCTGCAAGTACTCGATCCATATGTGCAACGACTATGCGGGGTCGTTCTTCATGTGGGCATTTCGGGACGCGGTCGGCGCGGCCGGCCACTATACGTCAGGCGCCGAAGCGCGCAGTTTCTATTTGCGGCTCGCGAGCGAAATCGATGCGGCGTGCGATTCCGGCCGGATAAAGTGCCGCCCCAAGGCATTAACCGTTTTCCCGAACCCGACGCTGGCCGAAGCACCGGAGATCTGGACCAACTTTCGTGCCGGCGTGCAAATGGCCACGGCGTTCGAGCTGTTTTCGCTCGGGCATTCTATCCCGCTGCCCAATCCGGCCCTCGAAGATATGTATGCCTTCGTCGTGCGATCGATAACCCTCGAACGGCACAACCTTCGCGGCTGGCTGGCCACGGCGCATCCCGCGTCGATCACCATAGAAAGTGCCGCGGGTGATCAACAGCCGATTGAAGGCGATCTGCGCCAGCCGAGCGCGGACGTTGCAGCCGCCCTCGCAAAAAACGGCCGTCGGACGTGGCACGACAGCGACGTGCGCTTTTCGATTACTACCGCATGTGGCGACGACTGCTTCATCGTCGCAACCGATGCGCACAATCGCAAAACGAGAATTCCGCTATCGTCGGCGACCCACGATTTCTCGTCGTCCACGGTGCTCTACCATCTCGACGCCGAAGACCAGCCGCTTCAGCAATACGACTATGCAGGCACGCAAAGGGCGTTGTTTTCGTTCGACGTGTTCTATCACACCGTCGTGCCGTATTTCTGCATTGCGGGAGCCCTGATGCTGCTTCTGCGCGCAGCTCGAGCCGCAATCCGGCGACGGCTCACCTTCCCGTCTGCAGGCGACATCCTGAGCATCGGGGTCATGCTGAGCGGCGGCTTTCTCATCTTCGTTCTGGCCGCCCTCACGGTGACGTTCTCCGCCGGCTTCAGCCCCGAGTATCTCGGCAGTTTCGTACCGCTGATGCTCCTGGCCCTTAGCGTTGCCGTGGCACGTGAGGGCCTCGTTGCGTATCGCTTCGTCCGCCCGCGGCTGCGACCGCTCATGAAACGTTTCTCTAAAGCGTAAAGCCCGCCGCGGCGGCGTCGTCGTAAAACATCTTGACCGTTTCCAGCGAAAAGGCGCTGAGGTCCTTACCGACGCCGGAGAGTTTGTTTAGGATATCGTTCGTTGCCGTGATGATGTGGCACCCGGCCGCGTCGGCTTGAAATACGTTGAGCAGTTCGCGCGGGCTCGCCCAGATCAACTCGATCCGCGGGGTCGGACGCAGATGTTCTACCGCCTCGAGCACCATCGGCACCGGATCCCGCCCCGTGTCGGCAATGCGGCCCGCGAACAGCGAGATGTACGCAGGTGTCGCACCGCCCAGCGCGGCTGCGACGGTCCGCACCTGCGCGTTGGTCATGAGCGCCGTAACGTTGAGCTTGACGCCGGCGTCCGACAGCCGCTTGATCAGCGGTTCGGCCGTTTCGCCGCGCGAATTGGTCACGGGAATCTTTACGTACACGTTCGGACCCCAAGCTGCAATGGACTCGGCCTGACGCTCCATCTCGTCGAACTCATCCGAGAACACTTCGAACGAAATCGGGCGCTCTTTTACGTGAGCCAGCACCTCGCGCGCGAACGTCGCGTAGTCGGATATCCCAGCCTTGCGCATCAGCGTGGGGTTCGTCGTAAAGCCGGATATGTACGAGCGTGCGTGCATCTCGAGGATGCCGGCTACGTCGGCACCGTCGGCGAAAAGCTTGACGCGAAGATTTTCGATCGAAGGCGTGTACCGGCTAGCTTCGGCTGCAGTCATCAAGGATCCAATCGCAGGCTGCGACGAGAGATGTCACGCGAACGTCAGCCTCTTGCGGCTTGGGTTCGTCATAGCCCCGTTCAATCCAGACGGTTCGGCACCTTGCTTCGCGCCCGGCGGCGATATCGGACCAACGATCGCCAACCATATACGACCGAACGAGGTCGATTTCGTGATCCCGGGCGGCGGCAAAGAGCATTCCCGGCTTTGGCTTTCGGCAGTCGCATCCATCGGCGTTATCGTGGTAACAGACATACAGCGCATCGATCGGCAAGTTCGCGAGCAAGCGGCCGTTGATCGCTTCAACTTGCGCCCGGGTCGCCGTACCCCGAGCGACGTCGGGCTGGTTCGTGACGACAACGATCGCGAATCCACGTTCGTGCAAAGCCGAAAGACTGCTCGAGGCCCCGTCATCGATATGTAGCTCGTCGACGCTTGCTGGTGGATATGGCCGGCCGAGCCGCACGACTGCATCGTTGAGGACGCCATCGCGATCGAAAAAGACTGCCCGCTTCACCTTGCTGCGGCGACCGACTCCCACTTCGTATCGGACGTCTTGAGCGCCGGATGAGAAACTAGCAGGTGCCATACGACGCCTTGGAAGGCTTCGGAATGGGGCGTCACGTTGGCGGCGTTGACCGTCGGGATCACGACGCACGCATCGGCCACTTGCTTCGTATAGCCTCCGTCCCGGCCGACGACGCCGACGATTGCCGCGCCACGTTCCTTCGCAAACTCCAATGCGCGGACGAGATTGGGACTCACGTTCTGCTCGAGGTTACCGCCGCCCACGGAGAACACGAGCACCGCGTCTTCGGCGCGAAGCCGGCTCGTCCGAAGCCACTCTACGAATACCGTCGGCCAGCCATCGTCGTTGGTCCGCGCTGTGAGTTCTGCGACGTTATCGGTGGGGGCATACGCCTCAAAGCCGCAGATCTTTCGGAAATCGTTCACCGCATGCGAAGCATTGGCCGCACTTCCGCCGACGCCGAGAATGAAAAGCCGGCCACCGTTTGCCCGCGAGCGCGCCAGGGTGTTCGCTACGGCTTCGATCGCATCGCGATCCAGCAAGCCGATGATTTCGGACGCTTCACGGAGGAACGTATCGGAAAAGCGGATGTCGCCGGCCGTCATTCGTTGCTAGTCCTCGATCCTTTCAGAAAACGTTCGGTCTCTGCCAATCCTTCGGGTGACCCAATCTCGAACGGACGATCTTCCACGACATAGGCCGCAAGCTGCTTACGTGCGATCAGGGCTTGGTTAATGTCGCTTAAATCGGCTGACGAACCCGGCGTGACGTTTGCGAATGCACGGGCGCGGAAAGCGCTGAGACCGTAGTCGATGTACTCCATTTTTTTCGAGCGCGCCTTCTTGTCATAAGCGACGATGAGGCCGTCCCGGTACTCGACATTCGGCGTTTCGCCGCGCTCGCCGGGACGGAAAATCGTCATGAGACCATCCGTTTCCGCCGCCAGGAACGCCCGCTCCACGTCAGCGTGGTCCGCGCGCAGATATGCGTCGCCGAAGGTGAGTAAGAATGCCTCTCCCAGCAGCGGTAGCGCTTGCACCACGGCTCCGGCCGTCCCCAATGACCGGTCGCCGTCGTAAACGTACGCGACGTTCAATCCGAAGCGCGACCCGTCTCCGGCAAATGCCTCAATGGCTTCACCGAGGTATCCGACGAGAAAGACGACGTTGCGGCAACCATTTCGAGCGAGCAGACGCAGTTGATGGGCGGCGAACGGTTCGCCGCAAGTCTCGATCATGGCCTTGGGCACGGTGAGGGTATGCGGAAGCATCCGCGTCCCGAGGCCCCCGGCAAGGATTGCGACCGGGAGAGACATGCTCAGCTAGAGATCACGACGGTCGTGCCAAGCGTATCGAAACTGGTCCGCACTTCGGCGAGCCCGGCCTCCCGCATCGCGTGGCGCAATCGCGTCTTGTCCTCGGTGTAAAACATCAGGAAGCCGCCTCCGCCGGCCCCGATCAGCTTACCGCCGAGCGCTCCGTTCTTGCGCCCCAACCGGTACCAATCGTCGATCCGATCGTTCGACATCTCGCCGCGCCGTCGCTTGACCTCCCAATGCTCGTGCATCAGCCCGGCAAATCCGCGCAGGTCGCCCGCTTCGAGCGCGTCGGCGCTTTGTCTGCCAAGTGCCTTGACCCGGTGTAAGTTGTCGATCATGGCGCGATCGTTACTTTTGGTCCGCGCGTCTTGATCTTTGAGAATGTTGGAAGCCGAGCGCGTGTAGCCCGTAAAGAACAGGACGAGATTATCTTCGAGATTGGCGCGCGATTCAGGGGTGAGTCGCAGTGGTTCGACCGTAACCGTATCGTCCGGGTTGAACGAAAACTTCGTTACGTTACCATACGCGGCAATGAACTGATCCTGCTTCCCGATCGGCTCACCGAGAACATCGAGCTCGATGTGGCACGCCTCTTCGGCGAGACGTGATTTCGACACGATCTCGTGATTGAGGGCGTGAAGCGCGCCGAGGAGGGCGGTCGTGAAACTCCCCGATGAGCCGAGCCCGCTCCCGGCTGGAATATCCGACATGCTCGCAATTTCGAGCGACGCGCACGGTGTGCCGGTGAGGCGCAATGCTTCGCGAATGATCGGATGACGTATGTCGTCGATGGACGTAACTCGTTCCATCTTTGAATACTTGATGATGCACTCTTCGACGAATGTTTGGTGAAGGGTGAGGTAGACGTAGCGATCGATGGCGGCCGCTACCAAAAAGCCCCCGTGCTCGCGATAGTATGACGGAAGATCGGTGCCGCCACCTCCGAGCGAGATGCGCAGCGGGCTGCGAGTGATGATCATAGCAAACCTTCGCGCGCGTAGAGCTGCTCGACGATGGTCAAGGCCGCCTGAGCGTCGGACACTGTCGGGTCCGGCGTTCGATCGAGCGCGATATCCTCAAGAAACGCAGCAAACTCCGCTTCCCACGAATCGTCTGCCATCGGATACTCGTAAATGAACGTTTCCGGCGGACCGAGAGCCTCCGACATCGCGTAGTGAGCGAGGCGCTCGACGCCGTAACTTCCGCCAAGTCCGGTGATTTCGAGTTTGCCCTTACGGCCGTACAATTCAAACGAAAAGGTGTTTTTCCACTCGCTCCACGAGGCGTGCAGCTGTGCGATTTTGCCGTCCGTGCCGCGCAAGAGGAAGAAGGCGTTATCTTCCACGGGCGAGTCCCAAAAATAGCGCCGCATCGCGCCGTCGGCCTCGGGAAAATCGCCGAGGAACCACCGCGCCAAGTCGATCAGGTGCATGCCCTGATCGATCGCCTCGCCGCCACCGGAAATCGCCGGATCGAACCGCCACTCTTGCTCGTAACCGAGGCGGCCGCCGTGTCCGTATCGGGCACGAACGTGCGTCAACCCTCCCAGCTTCCCGTCGTCGACGATTCGTCGCGCGGCCCGGAACGCGCGATGGTAACGGTGATTGAAGCCGATGCGCACCAAAGCACCGGTCTTCCGTACCGCCGCTTCGAGGGCTTCGAGTTCGCCGGCACGCCGCGCCGCCGGTTTTTCAACGAGTACGTGCCGGCCCGCTTCGGCCGCATGGGCCGCGACCGAGGCGAGTTGATCGTGCGTCGTTGCGACAATGACGATGCCGACATTCGCGTCTTCAATCGCGGCACGCCAATCGGTGGTCGAGCGAACATCGTACTTGGCAGCGAGTGCGCCGGCCCGCTCAGCGTCAAGGTCGCAAACGATTCGCAGCATGCCTGGCGGCAACGACGCGGCGCGCTTCGCCCCGATGAGACCACATCCGACGATCGCGACCCCCAATTGCTTCACCATGACCAACCGCGTTCTTCCGGCACGATCCGGCGCAGCGTGTACACGTCTCCGTCCAGACGAGCCGGCTGCTCCGCAAATTTTTGCCACGGGTCCCACTGCGCGCTGATGAGCTTCCCGGTGATGCCGTCGGCGGCCGTTGACGCAAGGAAGAGCGCCAGATCGACGCCGAGGATCAACGGAGTGCCACCGCTCGCGGCTTGCTTGCGAGCTTGTTCGTAGAAGGCTTCGCCGACGGACGCCGGACCGGCTTCGAGAATCTCATCCAACAACCGCGTGTTCAAGGCCCCCGGAGCGATCATGTTAACGTCGATCGCCTCAGCCCGAAGTTCTTCCGCCAGGGTTTCGCCGAAGCGCACGATTCCGGCTTTTGAAGCAGCATACGCGCTGAGGTTCGGCAGCGGCCGCGTGGCGCCGCCTCCCGACAAGATCAAGATCTTCGCCGACGTCGCACGCCGAAGCAGCGGCAGCGCACGGCGCGCGCAGTACACGGTTCCGATCAAGTTGATGTTGATTGCTTGAACCCAGGCAGTCCAATCAATATCGCCGATCGCGCCTTTGGGGCCGTACACGCCTGCGTTTAGCACGGCCACATCCACGCCGCCCAACGTTTCTTCGGCGAATTCGAACAACCGGTCGACGTCGGATTCGGATGCCACATCGGCTCGAATGCCGGCAACGATGCGTTCCGGATATTCGGCCCGCAGTACGTCCGCGACGGCGTTGATGCCATCTTCATCGCGCGCACAGATAACGACGTCGGCACCTTCGCGCACGAACGCTCGCGCGAGTTCGAGGCCGAGGCCTTGGGACGCACCGGTAATGACCGCGCGCCGGCCGGACAACATCATGCCGTCACCGGCGGCCGTCCGAATGCGACATACGCATCGACATGCGCGGCGGCGCTTGCTTCCAGGAAGCGTTGTGGATCCACCAGTCGCCGCCGGCGCATCAGCAACCACGACGTCGCCGCGATTTCGCTAAACTCCGGCCACGGCGTCATGAGCACCGCAACGTCGGCATCCCGCAGCGCTTCGTCGACACCGGCCACCCGCGTAACGACACCCGATAGTTCCGGCCGATAGCTCGAAATCGCGGGATCGAAACCAACGACTTCAATACCAGCCGCCGCTAGCCGCGCTGCGAGCGCCACTGCGGCTGAGGAACGAAGCGTGTCGGTCCCAGGTTTATAGGTCAAGCCCAACAGGGCAACCCGCGGATGTGGTTCCCCGGACAGAAGGTCAGAGAGACTGCGGTCAAGCCAAAGCTTGTGCTCTTCATTGCTCTTGGAAGTACCGTCGATCTGAAGTGGCGCGACGTCATGCTGCTTCCCGAGTTCGAGTAAAAAGCCGATGTCCCGCGCGAGCGTGCCGCCTGAGAACGCTTCCCCGGCCCGTACGTAGGCGCGCCGCCCGATGCGGACATCGGACTTCAGCCCTTCTTCTATTTCGCGCGCGTCGGCGCCGACGCGTTCGGCAATAGCCGCGATTTCGTTTGCGAATACCACCGAGGTGGCCAAAAATGCGTTGAGCGCGTGTTTGGTCATTTCAGCCGACTCCACCCCGATCGACACGATCGGCGCCGCGAGCGGCCGCAAAACGGCTGCGACCCGCTCCCGATCCATCGCGTGCCTCGTCCCGACGACAAAGCGGTCCGGCGATCGCAGGTAGGCGATGGCGCCGCCAAGCCGGAGATTCTCCGGGATCGCTGCAAAACCAACGTCCGAACGCCCACGCGAAGCGGCATAAGCCTCCAATTGCGCGATGGATCCAACCGGCATCTGCGACGAGACGGCGACCGTTGCGGGTCCGCGCAAGATGTCGATCACCCTTTCGATGCGAGTTCGAACAAAAGCGACGTCCGGCCGATCCTCTGCGTCGAGCGGCGTATCGTAGCAGATCCACACGAAAGGCACATCCGCTAGGTCTTCCGGATTTTCCGTGGTTCGCAGTCTGCCCGCCGCACGCTGCGCGTGCCACAATTCGGCTAAGCCCGGCTCGGAGACGGGAAGCCGATCGGAATCCAGCGCAGCAACGACGCCGGCATCATCGAAGGCGAGGACGTTGTGACCCGCTTCCGCCATGACCGCCGCCGTGACCGTTCCCAGGTGCCACAAACCGACGACGGCGATCGTTTCGCTCATGCGCGTCCATCCAAATACGCGACGGTTCGCTCGACGGATTCGCGGATCGTGAGGGTCGGGCGCCAACCGAGCCCGCGCATCGCAGAGCAGTCGAGAAAGATGAACGGATTGTCGCCGATCCACCCGCGCGTGCCGCCCCCGTACGTGATTTGCGGCTTCACGTTCATCGCTTGGCAGATCCATGAAATGGAATCGTTCACCTCGCAATACTCGTCCGTTCCGAGGTTATAGACTTGCACGCCCGGTCCATCATTCGCCAGAGCGGTGAGCACCGCTTCGACACAGTCTCCAATGTACAGATAGGACTTTCGTTGCCGTCCATCCCCAAGCACGTGCAAGCTATCCGGATGCTGGATGAGCTGCCGATAAAAGTCGACCACATGCCCGTGCGTATAGCGCTCGCCGAGCAACGAAACGAATCGAAAAATGAAGGCCCGAATTCCGAATCCCTCAGCGTACGCCTGAATGAAACTCTCGGCGGCAACCTTCGAGGCCCCATAGAGAGACGTCTGGATCGGAAACGGCGCGGTCTCCGGCGTTGGGAAAACGGTCGCATCGCCGTATACCGATCCGGTCGATGAAAATGCAAATCGTGGTACGGCGTTGCGGCGGGCTGCTTCCAGGAGATTCACGGTGACCAGGACGTTCTGTTCCAGATCCTTGCGCGGATGCTCCGTTCCGTGCCGAACGTCCGCGTTGGCCGCAAGATGAACGATGACGTCGGCACCGGCGGCTGCGGCCAGCGCTACGTCGGGATCGAGCAGATCCCCCCGGACGAGACGAAATCGCGGGTTCGCGGACGCACCTTCCAAGAAAGCTTCGATGCCCGTGGAGAAATCGTCGACGCCGACGACGGAGTGGCCGTCGCGGAGCAAGCGATCGACCATGGTGCTGCCGACGAATCCGGCACAGCCCGTTACCAAAAAATGCACGGCGTACTAGTCATCGGTTGAAGGAGCCAATCCTTCATTCAATCGCGGAAGCATCGTGCATAGGATGGCGACGTGCCCGGCGAGCAAGATCGTAATGGCGATAAGTAGAGTCGGATGCCACAGCGCAAATGTGACCACTTCAAGTAGCGCTACAATGAGGGCCGGTATGACGAACTCATAGCGGTGCAAGCCCATCTTATACGAAGCTAACACGTTCGCTAGGGCCAATGCCCCACTCGCCACGACGTACGGCAGGACGAGCGGAGCGGCCGCTGCGAACGCCCGCCCCGCGATCAGCGTCACGATAAGGCCGGGTGCAAACAGGCTCGCAAGAACGGCGACCGTCACGATGAGGCCGGCAATGGCAACCGCGGCACCGAGCAGCGGCAAAGGAGAACGCCCGGCGGCCGCACGCGCTGTCGCCTTCGGCATCACCAACGTCGGAATGAACGAAATTGCGGCAAGCACCGCTCGCCCGACGAGCGCCGCGGCGGCATAGAGCCCTGCCGACGTCGGGTCAAAGGCGTGTTTGATCAGCGGCACGTCGTAAAACATCAACACGGTGAACGTGAGTTGACCCAAGCCCACATGCGAGAAGACTCGGAAAATCAGCTTCCGATCGAGAGCCAGGGGAGCGCGAACCTCACCAAAGCGCGCCCGAAACGCCACGATCGAATAGCCGAAAGCAGCGATCTGGCTTGCTAGCAGACCGTACAGTGGTCCGCTCGCACCAAACGCCGGGATCAGCGGAACCCCGACGCACACCTTGGTCGCGGCGTCAATCGTAACCGAGGCCGAAAGATCGCCGAAACGATGAGCTCCCTGGAAGACGCCGCGCTGCGCGAAGACGACGGCAAGGAAAGCGAACGAGGCCGCACAGATGACGATCGGCTCGCTACTCGTCAGATTGAAAAACGCGGCGAGCGCGTCGCGGGCAAGCAGCGCGACAACGACAAGGACGATCGCAGCAGCTCCGGTCCATAACGTGGCTAAATCAGCAAGCCGGCGCAGAGCCGGGAAGTCGCCGCGCGCCTCTAAGTCAGAGGCCAAGCGAGCCACGATGAGCTGGACGACGATGGCGGGGGCGGAAAGGACGAGTACGGCGGAAAGCAACGACGTGACGACGCCGTAGATCTCAACCCCACCACCGCGCCCGATCAACATATAGAAAAGATAATTGAGCACGCTGGCCAAGGCGACGCCGCCGAACACGATCGCGCCGTGGCGAACGAGTTGGCTCTTCCGAATTCTGGCGATCACCGGCGAACCGAAAAATCTTCAGCGTCGCGCGTCAAGTTCGGGTTGTAGTACGGATCGCGTCGCACCCACTGCGGCCAACGCCGGCGAATGGCTTCTGCTTCGCTCGTCGCAACCGCGACCTTGCGCTTCGTGTCGTCGCGGCCACGGCTCTTCGATTCGTAATGATACAAGCGCGCCCGGGGAACCATCACGTTCCGGTATCCGGCAGCTCTCAGTTTCAAGCACAGGTCGATGTCGTTGTACGAAACGGCCAGCGTCTCGTCCAAACCACCCGCTTCGAGATACTTCTCGCGGGCTATCATGAGGCACGCACCGGTGACGGCCAAATAGTTCGTGTCCAGAACGAGACGCTCGTCGCCGGCCAGTTCGGACGGATCGAGGTAGCGGAACGCGTGCCCGGCGAGCGACAAGACGCCGCCGAGCACGACCCCGGCGTGCTGGATCGTACCGTCCTCGTACAGCAGCAAAGCGCCGACGGCGCCGATCTGCGGCCGGCGCGCTTGCCCGAGCATTGCCGTCATCCACTCCGGCGCGATCACCTCGGTGTCGTTGTTCAGGAGCACGACGAACGGCGCATCCGTCTCCGCGACGCCGAGATTATTGAGGCGCGAGTAGTTGAACGGCTGGGGATCGGCCACGACGCGGAAGCGTTCGGGCATGCGGGCCCGCCAACGCTCGAAGAGTTCGCGCGTGGAGCTCTCGCTGCTGCCGTTATCGACCACGAGCACGTCGAAGCTCGGATGCGCCGTTCGCTCGAAGAGCGAACGCAGGCAACGCTCGAGCAAGTCGGCATGGTCGCGCGTCGGAATGATAACCGTGACGCGCTCGGCCTCGGGGACGGCAAAGCGCACCTGGAGTCCCGCCGGCGTTGAGCGGACATCGGCGTCCTCCCCGCGTCGCACGAGTGCGCGCCGAACAGCGGCTTCGGCATCAGCCGGTGAGACCGGGCCACTACCGTTTCGGCGATGCACGAGGACGCGCGGCACGTGCGCGATGCGACTGGTCCTCTCGCTCACGCGCAACAAAGCGTCGTACCACATCGCTGCACCGAATTGCGGCTCGAGCCCCCCGGCTTCCGTCAACACGCTGCCGCGAAAGGCGCAGAGCCGTCCGACGTAGTCGCGCGTGAGCGCCGTCTCGGGCGACCAGCCCGGCTTGAACGCCGGATTGCGCGGAATCCCGCTCGCGTCGAGCTGGTCCTCGTCGGTATACACCACGTCGGCGCCATCGCTCAGCTCGACCACGAGCGACAACAGCGCCTCGGCCTCGAGAACGTCGCCCGCTTCGAGCGCGCAAACCGCCAGCGCCGGATCGAACGCCGGCGCGTCCGCGAGTTCCGTCAACACGCGCAGCTTCCAATAGGGATAGACCTGGTCGTCCAAGGAAGCCTTCGTCGCGTCGAGGGCACCGGGACGCGCGCCCCGCGCATCGACGATCACCTCGATCGGCTCGCGAAGCGCAAGTAAGCGCACGAAACCGCGCAGCCAATCCAAATCAGCGATGCTGCGGCGCTCGCGAATGCGGAACAACTGGTAGGGATCACCGAAAGCGCCGTCCTCGAACGCTAGATCGCTCGCCGTCGGCACCGGTAGCGGCTCGATGCCGTTGCCAAACTTGCGGCGGATCGCGAAGAATGCGTCGCGCAGCTTCCAGAAGTGACTCGCACGCAACGACCCGATGTAGAGCCGTTGCCGCTCGACGACTGCTTTCAACGCCTCAATTTGCGCGCCGAGCGTTTCGCGCGACGGGCCGTCCTCAGGCGTCATCCGCCTCCGGCGCGATGATGCGCACGAGCGCAGCGATGCGTCGCGCGTCGAACGTGGCTTCGACGACACATGTGAGTCCCGCGGAACCGGTGACGATGACCACGGACATGTCGGCTAGGGTCCTCCAGGTCTTCGGCGGAAACCTGTCCGCAAGTAGCCAGGGACGCAGCTTCAACGGGGGAAATGCGCTTACCCGATGAGTGCCGGTCCTGGGCGAGCTTATTGGCAAGCCGACGTCGTAATGAGTTCTGCCGCAGCGCGGCTCCGTGATGCTGCCTCGATCCGGCAGCCGTACGACGATTCGTTAGTGGATTTGACCTGTTTCGTATCTTGCTACAACGAAGCGACCTCCATCGTTGAGACCCTCGATACGATTTGCAGTGCGGCCGCTGAGGTTGGCCTCAGCTTCGAGATTATCGTCATCGACGATTGCTCGAAGGACAATTCTCGAGAAGTCGTCGGCGAGTACATCGCCTCGCATCCCGACCCGAACATCATGCTTGTGGCGAATCGGACGAACAAGGGGCTCGCTCAGAATTATCTCGATGGTGCTTTCATCGGCAAAGGAACCTACTACCGCTTGTTCTGCGGCGATAGTCCCGAACCCAAAGAGACGATCGTCACGATCCTCAAGGCGATCGGCGAGGCTGATTGCCTCGTCCCCTACCATGTTTCGGTTCCCGGCCGGAGTTTGAGCCGGCGTGTGGTTTCGAAGGGCTACACCTTTATCATCAACGCGATTACCGGCAACAAGATTCACTACTACAACGGGCTGGCCGTTCACCTGCGACATAACGTCATGCGTTGGCACACGAACACGCGAGGCTTCGGTTTTCAGGCGGAAATTCTATGCCTGCTGATCGATTTGGGCTTCACGCACAAGCAAATTCCCGTTCACGCGATCGAACAACGTCAAGGAAAATCCAACGCCCTCAAACTCCGTAACTTCCTCTCAGTGGCGCATACGATCGTCGAGATCGCAAACCGGCGCCTATCCGGCTTTGTTTATCCCTCGCGCCACTAACGCGCGCTAGCGGGCAGCACCAACGCTCGCAGCGCCTCCATCGTGCGAGCGAGGACGAGCAGCGTGCGCGATTCCAGCCGCCATCGGCCGTCGCGGCAACTCATCTGCCGCCCGGTTTCCAGCCGCTCGAGGCGACGCCGGAGAAACTCATCCGCCGAATACCGGGCGGTGAGTTCGTCGCGGGAGACACCTCCGGAAGATTGCAAAATTTCGCGCAATATCCGAATGCGCAGCGACGTGATGTTGAGATTCAGAAAGGCCCAATAGCCGAAAGCGAGCGCGAAATACGTGAGAATCGCCACCGCCCAATCCGCGGCGAGCGCGATTCCCGCCGAAGTCGAATCGAGCGCCGTGCAAAGCGCCGTCACGAGCAGGCCGCACAGTGCGCCGGCTACGATCGACAAACCCAGCCGGCGAAGAATCCGCGCGCAGGCGATCTGCGCGAACACGTTGGCGGCGAGTCCCGCAACCGGCGCCAACGTCAGCATCCACTCGGCGTTCACAATTCAGCCGCCCTTCGCGAGGCCGAAGAGGCCGCCCGCGTACTCGAAGAGCTGCGCGTATCTGCGCCCACGGGAGCTTAGCGTGATGACGTCTTCGTCAAGCTGCACGTACCCGCCCAATTCCATCGCTTCGATGCGGTTCGACATCGGATCTTCGCGCGCAAAGTGGGCGTAGAGATCGGCGGAAGCGCACCCCCGCGATCCGTCTTTGGCAACCTGCGAGATGATAGCGAGCGTCGGGCTCTGATGTTCGATCGCCGAATAGAGCACGACGTACGCTAGCGTGAAGGCGACATACGCAAGAACCAATCGCGCCGTTTCCGGCGCCGGTAACCATAACGCATGCCCGCTGAGGGCGGCCGTCGCAAGCACGCACGGCGGAACGACGGCAAAGATCAGGAGCAGAGCCACGGTTTGGCTGCGGGGCAGCGCCACACGCCAAATCAACAGTTGCACCAGGAACGAAGCGAGCAACAGGCCCGCCCCGGCGAGGAATACCGTCATCTCGTCATACCGCGGACGCGCGTTCGGCGTTTCGCGTGGACGTCAGTTCGCGAACGGTCCATATCACCATCATGCAACATACCGCACCGTGTCCGGCGAGGATGTCTTCGACGATCTCGCGCGCAGAACCATGTCGCAAGCTCACGAGGGTGACTTCCAGAACCCCGATGATCCACATGTAGGGAACGAAACTGAAGCGATGCCGGCCGACGGCGTAGGATGAAAGAACGTTTGCCAGCGCCAGCGCGCCGGCGGCCAAAACGTACGGGAGAACGAGCGAAGCGGCCGCTGCGAACCGGCTCCCGGCGAGGATTCGGATCATGAGCTCTGGTGCGAAAGCAGAGACGACCGCGAAGGGTCCGATGACGAGCGCGCTTACGATGATCGCGGCAAAGAGGATTGCGGTCACGGGGCTTCCGCGCGTCGTACGGATCGAAATGTGCGGGAGCAGGATCGTCGGGAGAAACGAGACCGTGGTGAAAAGGACGCGCCCGGCGATGGCCGCCGCGCCGTACAATCCCGCCTCAAACGGAACCAAGAAATGCCGCGCCAGCACGACGTCATAGAACATCAGAAACGCGACCCCGAACGACGACGATCCGGTGGCGGTCGCGGTGACGGCCATGCGCCGGAGATCCAGCGGCGCTGCTTTGCCTCGCGCGCCCCCAACATGCCGGAAGAGGGCGACGTTCGCATACAGAACGGAGACAAGCATCGCCGCCAACATCGCCGACAGACTCCCGAGAATGCCGAATGCACGAGTGAGCGGCACAACGAGAATCGTTCGAACCACGTCGAGGACAGACGAGATCGCGTAGTCTCTGAAGTAGCCGAAGCCTTGAAGGCAGCCGCGTTGAAAAAGAATTATGAAACCGAGTGCGGCGATGATGCCGGCGACCGCAGCGTATTCCGGGTGATCGAGGTGCAGATAGTCGGCGACCACACCGGCGCACGCCAATGAGAGCAGCCCAAATCCGCCCGCTACGACAAACGCAACGCGGTTGATACCAAGTAGAAACGCCGACATCCGTTCGGCATCGTCCGCAGCGCGCAGATCGGCGGCCAGCTTTGCAGTCACCGTCTGTACGACGGATCCGGCGCCGTTCACGAGCAACACGGCCGATACGAGCGAGATGACGACGCCGTAGTCTAGGATCGACAGCAAGCGCCCCAGCAGCAGCAGATAGGCGTAGTTGACGGCGTTGCCGAGAATGACCGCCGCAAAGACGAACATGCCGCTACGCGCAAAACTACTGGCCACCACGCGTTGGGCGAGCGCGCGCAGTCGAGGGTTCATCACCGCGGCGTAAACGCGGTTAACTTCGGCTCGGAAAACCTCACCTTTTGACCGGCCGGAATCACCGCAAAATTCAATCCCATCGCTAGCGTCACTTGATTGATTCCGGGCGGACACAACCACGGCACGGCCGAGTAACGCGTAGGTGGACCGACGGGCCATGACGATCCGGCAATGGCTCCCGCGGCCGTGAAGATGTTGAGGCCGATACGATCGTCACCGCTAAGATTCGATGGATCGACCCAGGCCGAAAACACGTACGTCGTACCCGGTTGGACCGGTACCGTTAGGGCGACCGCGCTCAGAGATCGAGGGTCACTTAGCTGGCCACCCGTGCCGACGTACTCATAGTCTTTCGACCCGTGCGGGCCGGCCAACGCAGTCTGAAAGCCTGACGTTACCGTCCAGGACCGATCCGCGAGATCGATTACGCTCATTTTCCCCGCCGGCGGGGGAACCGGTATGTAGCCGAGCGGCACGTCCTTGCGAGCATTGCAGAGCACGAGATCGCCATCGGTACGGATAACCGAACCGCAGTTGTCCGCCACGGTCGTCTTCGGAAACTGAGCAACGTCGAAAAGCAGAACGTTGTCTTGGCCCCAAAGATTTGCGTTTTCCACGCTGGTACGGTCGTAGAACACCAGGTTCCAAGATGCATCGACTTGCGGCAACGCGAGGATGCCGGCAATAAAGACGTGCGCATGAGCTTTGAGCGCTGCGACCATTTCGGGTGAATAGTGTTCGTAGCCGTTCCAGACATTGACGCCGTATCTGCGCCCGGGATCGGCCGCCGGCGCGCCCATGACGGGATTGCCGAGGCACAGAAACAGCAAGACCGCCGCCATCGATAGCGCTTCAAATAGCGGAGCGGGCAGGTGCCGCCTCTCGGCGACGCGCCCGACGATGCGCACGATCTCGCGAATTCCCAGCACCAGGATGACGAAATATACCGGCAACACTTCGCGCTCGTCGAATCCGAAGTGGAGATAGAGAGCCCCGGCGATGAACACCAGCAACGCATAACTCGGCTTCGATAGCACGAGGACCGCCGCCGCGATAAGAATCACGATGATCAGCTGGTGGGTGGACCTCTGGTCGCCGATCTGGCCGCCGAACCGACCGAACGTTCCCAAGAAGGCTCGGGCGGAGGACGCTTGACCGATGTTAGCCAGCCCGAACATTCCGTCGATGAGGCCTCGGAACATCGACGGGACCGCCCGCGCTCCGGCAACGGAACGGACCGTATGAACGATCGCAAAGCCAAATTCAAGGAAAAACAGCGTTCCGATGATCGAGCACGCGACGACCGTTACCGCTAACGAGCGCAGGGCATTCAATACGATAAGACCCCAGGCGCGCGCTGCCCAGCGCTCATAAACCGTTGCGAAAATGATACCGAAGATCGCGAGGCTCGCGACCATCTTCGACCATGTTGCGAGGCTGAATATGAGAAATACCAACCACGTTCGCCGGTCGGCGAAGAGCCTCGGAATCGTCGGAATCGCCTGCAGGCGTTCGAACAGCGCGAGTCCGAGGACGACCAGGCCGGTAGCCCAGATCTCGGCAAGAAAGGCGTGGCTGACATAGGCGAAAATGGGCCACACGAACAGCGCTACCAGAGGTATCGCGCTGAACCAGGGCCGCAAGAGCATGAGACCGATCAAGAGCACGACCGCTGCCAAAAGGTCGCCTGCCACCAATGCCCCGTCGATGTCGTGCGTTAGCGCAAAACCAAGTCCACCCGCATACATGAGCGGGCCGCCGTTCGATAAATACGGCGGGTAGACGAGATGTGGGACCTCGGTGTTTTGAAAGGAAAACGTCGTACCGATCGATTCGGCCCACTGAACACCCGAAGCGGAATCGCGGCTGATCGGCGCTCGCAGGGTGAAGACCGTAACCAAAAAACAGGTCAGGATCGCAATGGCAAATGGTAACCGCGGCAAAACGGCTCTCGCAAGCGTTGTAAACCACGCAATGCGCACTCCAGTCCGCCCTTTTACTTCAACAGGGATTCGATGAACTTATAGGTCGCAACCCGATCGACGGCGCTACGATTTCCGACAATTTGGGCGGCCTCCGCCCCGATCACGTTCGCGACGAATGCCACCATCGGCCCAGGCAAGCCGGCGGCGACCATCGGCGCCGTCCACGAAAGCACCGCGTCTCCGGTCCCGACGCGATCGGTCACGCTCCGTGCAAAGGCCGGCCCCCAAGACCAGCCTTCGTCGGCGCGATAAAACAACGCGCCGCGTTTCCCCTGCGTGACGAGCGTGTTTTGCGCATGCACCTTATTTGCCAGCGCCTGAATCAGCGGTTTGATGTCGCCCAAGCGGGCGCGCGAATCGGCGCGCAACTCGGCTTCGTTCGTACACACGTAGTTTACCCGCGAGTAGCGCGAGATCGTGTGATAGCCGATGTTCGCGGCATTCTGCTGGGTGTTGACGGCAAGAAATTTCGCGTTGCTCTGGATGGTGTCGATCGCCTCTTGGGTGAGGATTCCGTGCCCAAAATCCGCGACGATGACGAGGTCGTACTTCGACGTTTCGGCGGCCAGTAGAGCGTTGAACCGTTCGTTGTCGTCAGGGTCCAAGAACTCGTCGTTGAAGATGTATACTTCGAACAGCTTCGAGAGCAGGTAGTTCTCGACATAGCGGCGCTTGACGATCGTAGGCGAATCTTTCTTGTACAGAAAGGTCGGCCGAACGTTCGGCGCGAGCCGATCGCGAACGAACTCTTCGCGCGAATCCTTCGCGCCCAAGAACGTGACGAGGTGAACGTCATCGACGAAGGCCGCGAGATGGTTGGCGATGGCCAACGTTCCCCCGGCAAACTGCTCCTCGGAAATGTAGCGCATGGCCAAGACGGGTTCTTTCGAAGATTTTCCCATCTGATCGACATAAGCGTACTCATCGATGATCGCTTCGCCGACCACCAAGACCCGCAGCTTTCGCAAACTGTCGAGAGCGCCGTGCACTTGTGAAGGCGTAAACGTCTTGCGCAGCTCCGTCAAGTAATCGTTTACTTCCAACGAATACGACGAAAGATGCCGGTTTATAAGCGTCGAGCTCGAGAACGAAATGTCTTCGGTGTAATAGATTCGGCCGCCGGTAGAGCGAACGGCAGCTTCTTCCTCCTGGATTTTCCCGGTGAGATCTGCCTCATTGTCCCGGTAGTCCGGGCCCTTCGCGTACACGTCCGGTTGAACGGTTTTGAGCATCTCGACGGCGGCCGGCCAGCGATTGATCGCGACGAAATCAACGATCTCCAGCGCTGCGAGCATCTGCGCTCGATAGGCTTCCGTGAACGCTGGGCGTCCCGGTCCCTTGTTGACGTAGACGTCCGGCGTAAGGGTGACGACGAGCGCATCGCCTTGGCCGCGCGCCTCGCGAAAATGAAGAATGTGCCCGTAATGCAGCAGATCGAAGACGCCGTGACAGAGCACGACGCGCTTGCCGGCCGATTTCAGCGCCGCAACTTGCTCCGCAAGTTCCTCGACCGAAACGATCTTCTTGGCAGTCCGCGATTGGTCGACGATGCTCAAGCAGGCGACGTCGTGGCGGCGATAAGATCGCGCAGCGCTAACGCGATGGCGTGGTTTAGAATGAGGTGGCCGTCTTCTTGCTGGCAGATGCTCTTTGCCGAGATCGTGACGGCTGCATCCGAAGACTTGCACAAACGGCTGCCCGGGTTGCCGCAAAGTCCAATGACGTACGCACCGAGCCCGCGCGCATACTCGGCCGCGCGGATGATGTTTTCCGAATTCCCCGAGCCCGAGATCGCGATGAGGATGTCGTTCGGACGGAGCAGATTACGCAATTGCTCGATAAAGACGTCTGCATAATCGATATCGTTCGCCACCGCTGTGATGTACGGTACGTTATCGGTCAGGGCGATCGCGCGAAACCTCGGCGTTTCCGGAAACGACGTCATCTTGTTGAGATCGTTCATCATGTGCGAAGCAGTTGCTGCGCTACCGCCATTGCCGATAATGTAGGTCGTGCTTCCGGCGCGCCAGCCTTCGAAAAGACGGCTCACCACATCCCGCACTTCAGATCGCGAGATGGACTTAACGATCTCTACGGTCTCGTCCAAATACGCTGACACGCGATCATTCACGGTACTAGACTCCATGCGCGCGGCTTCGGCGGTTTATCTGCGAATTCTTCCCAATAAAACGCTTCACGTCGCCTCCGGCATGGGACCGACATCGTCGCGCGCGGCGAGCACTTCAACGACGCCGATCGCGAGCAGAATCGCCCAGAAGACGCCGACTTTCGGGAAGAACCACAGATAGTCGAAGACTTGGTGCAGCGCAAGCGCAATGTTGGCGGCAAAGATGCCGACGAGCAGCGGCCGGCGCGAGAACGAACGCGCGAAGGTCGCGATCACGGTCCAAATCAGGTAGATCGTCGCGGCGAAACCAACCAAGCCCATCTCGCTCAGAGCTTGGAGATAAAGGCTGTTGGCGTGCGTCCGGATTTCCGGGTGACCGACCATACCGAGGTCAAATTCGAAGTTGCCCGCGCCGACGCCCACGAGCGGCGAGGAACGCCAGAGATCCAGCGCCGCGGCCCACAAGATCGCCCGGGTGCCCAAGTGGTCGGGCTGCGGGACTTCGGCCACGCTGAAGAACCGCGCCTCGAGGCCGATCGCCAGCCCCAGCGTGACGAGAACGGCGGTGACCACGATGGCTCCGGCGGCAAAGCCAAGGCCGACCCGGCGCGTCGGCCGGGTGACAAACAACACCACGGCGCCGGCGACGATCGCGGCGACGATCCCCGAGCGCGAAAGCGTCGCCAGTTCGGCGAGCGTGCAGCACCCGACCGAAGCGATCAGCCACGGATTACGATCGGTGAGGGCGCGCGCGAAGAGCACCGGTAAGAGCAGGTTCAACCAACCGGCAAACTGGTTGGGTCCCTCCAGCGTGCCGGCCACGCGCGGAAAGTTGTGCCCTGAAATTACCACGCCTGACGCGGCGCCGAAGAGCAGCTCGAACACGGCCGCCGCCACCTCGATAAAGCCGACGGCGATCAGCGCCGTCCAAACTGGGCGATCGTCGGGATCGTAGGCAAAGCCGACGACGCCGGCCACAAAAACGGCAGCGTACTCGATCCACTTCAGCAATTCGCGCACCACCGCGTCGCCGTGCGCGGCGTGCAGCGCGGAGAGCACGATCGCTGCCAGGATCGCAGCAAATGCGAGCAATAGCGCGCGCACCGGTTTCTCGGTGAGAATGCGTAGCGACGTGCGATGCACGATCAGCGCAATCACGAAGCCGATTAACGCTGCCTTAGAAACGGTTACCGACGTACCTAAAAAGTAGCGCGGCTCGGCGAACGGGGCACAGAGAATGAGGGCTCCGACACCGAAGGCCGGACGGCGATAGGTAAGCAGGCCGACCGCCAGCGCAAGCGCCACGAAAAACAGCGCGTGCAGCGGACCGATCGCATAATGCGGTGGTTCCCAGACGGGTGGGTATACGTACCCCGGTTGCCAGCGGATCATAAGAAGCTAAGAAGAAGATTGGAACTGTGCTGCGTTTTCCCCTGATCGTTTTGATCGCCGCGCTGCTCGCCGGAACTGCGGTGGCCGAGTCGCCGTACGTCGTGAGCCCGAAGGCCACCGACGAAACCAAAACTGCCGTCGCCGCCGGCCGGCCGCCCGAACACGGCTTCCCCGAAATCCACGACGTTGCGTTCACGAGTACTGCGCAATTGCGTCCCGGCACGAGCATCGTCGCGACTGTCGTCACCTCGCCGAACGTAAGCTACGTGGAAGGCCGTGTGAAGTATTGGAACGTTGCGTTCCAGCAGACCGCACCCGGTAAGTTCGCGTTGAACTATCGCGTGCCGATGCTGCCGCCGGCCGCGCTCGGTCACTGGAATTTCGAAGTGATCGCGCGTTCGGTCGACGGCGTCGAGGTCAAGCGAACGTACCCCGTCACCTATCAATACTTCTAGAACACCGTTCACGGTAATGGAACCAGCTCGCGCGCTTTCCGGCGGAGGACGATATCGATCGCCAGGTCGAGTTCCTCGCTGTCCACGATGCGCGCGAGCGCGAGAAACAGGAAGCCGCCGAAGAGCAGATGCTCGACGAGGTTGGTCGCGCGCGCAATGAACGTGGGATCCGGCGGTGCGCGATAGATCTGCACGACCGCAAGCGCGACGCCCATTGCGGCGCTACACGCGATCACTTTGAACCCGGAAATCAAGATGCCGCGCACGTCGAATCCGCCGAGCAAACGCCACACGATCACGCCCAGTGCTAGCGTTTGCAGCGTTTGGCTCACGGCGTTTGCCAGCAGCAAACCGCGAGCGCCGAGGCTCGGCAGCCAGTAAATCGACAGCAGCACGTTCACGACGACCGTTCCCACGGCGATGATAATCGTCGGCCGCACCGCGTTGCACGCGAACAAATAGCGCGTCAGAATCACGTTGCCGGAGAGCGCCACGAGCCCTACCGCCGCATACGGCAGGAGCGACGCGCATAGCACGGTGGCTTCCGGCGTGAACGCACCGCGCTCGAAGAGCGTCTGGACGATCGGTCCGGCAAGCATGCACAAACCAAATGCCGACGGGATCGTTAGGAACATCACGATCTTGAGGCCGGTCGCGATGCTGCGGCGCATTGCCGGGCGATTTTTGCTTGCGAATTGACCGGCGAAGAGCGGGAAGATCACGGTCGCGATAGCCGTAACAAAAATCTGCTGCGGGAAGCCGACGAGTTTCACCGCATAATTCATGCCGGCGATTGAACCAACGCTCAATGCCGATGCGAAGTAACGATCGAAGAACATTGCAATCTGCCCGGCGGCGGACCCGATCGCTATCGGCCCAAGGACCAGCATCAACCGCTGCAGACCCGGATGCTTCCAGTCGATGACGATCCGAAACCGGTGGAGCGAGAAGAACGCCGGCACTTGTACGAGCAACTGCGCGAACGCGCCGGCGAGCGTGCCGACGACGAGCGCGCCGATGCCGAGACGATGAAATCCGACGACGACGAACCCGATCGTCAGCACGTTCGCAAACACGCCTTGCAGCGCGGTAGCGGCAAACCGGTGATATGCGTTGAGGATCGCGGCGAGAATACCGCTGAGGCTCGTTCCGATGATGCACGGCATCAGCCAGCGCGTCATGTCGATCGCCTCGTCTAAACGATGCCCGTGAAAGCGAGCGATCCACGGCACGTACACGGGCGCGAGCCACGCACCGATCCCGGCCGCAATCGAGAGACCGATCGTGATGCAGAGGATCAGCGTGCTGGCGAGTTGCCAGGCGTCCTCTTCGCGATCGTTGACGTAGTACTCGGAGAAGATCGGTACGAGCGCGCTCACGAGCGCGCCGTTGAACACCCCGAAGAGGATCGTCGGCACAACGGTCGCCGCGAGAAACGCATCCATGTCACCGGACGCGCCGAAGTAGCGCGCGTTGAGCACCTCGCGGCCGAACCCCAGCACCATCGAGGTCAGCGTGGCCGCCATCACGATCATGGTCGAGCGCGCGACCCCTTGCGGCGCGCGCTTCGCGCCGACCACCGTTAGCCGGGGCTGCATAGCGCCCTAACCGCGGAAAAGGCTAATGGGCGCCCACGCCGCGGATCACGGCCGGTATGGTTTGGGCGATGATCGCAAAATCGCCAAGCGGGGTCCACGAGTCGATGTACGCGTTGTCGAGCGCCATCCACTGCTCGAACGAGAGCTCGCAGCGGCCCGAAACTTGCCACAGACAGGTCACGCCGGGCTTCACGGTCAGCCGCCGGAGCGCGTGGTCATCGTAGTGGGCGACCTCTTCGGGCAGCGGGGGCCGGGGGCCGACGATCGCCATGTGGCCCAGCAGCACGTTCACGAAGTTCGGCAGCTCATCGATGCTGGTGCGCCGCAGAAACGGTCCAAGGGGATGCAGCCGCGGATCGTTCCGGAGCTTGAAGGCGGGTCCGTCGGCCTCATTGAGGTGGCGCACCTCATGACGCCGCTCGTGAGCGTTACGGACCATGCTGCGAAGCTTGTATATCTTGAAACGCCGGCCGTCGAGCCCCACGCGTTCTTGGCGGTAGAGCGGAACGTCGCCCGTGACCAGCACGATCCCGGCCATCGCGAGGATGAGGATCGGCGAGGTGAGGACGAGACCGACTCCGGCAACGGTGACGTCGATGACCCGCTTCGCGGGCCAGAACCAAGCCGGGATCCGGCGCTGGGAGGCTGCTTCGCGCGCTGCCGCTCCCGCGGTGCGGAAGCGGGTTTCGAGGGCGCTCAAGGGCGGTCCACGCCGAGAATAGCCGCCATCCGCTCGCCGACTCTGCTCATACCGTCGACCACGCCGATATCGGCCCCGGCCGCCGTTCCATATTCCAGGAAGGGCACGTATTCGCGCGTGTGGTCGCTGCCCGGCGCCGTCGGGTCGCACCCGTGGTCGGCCGTGAAAATGAGCCCATCTCCCGGCCGTATGCGCTCCAGGATTGCCGGGATCATTCCGTCGAGGCGTTCGAGCGCGTCGGCATAGCCCCGGATGTTCCGCCGGTGGCCATACTTCGAATCGAAATCGTTGAGGTTCACGAAGACCAGCCCATGATCGAGTCCATCTGCTATTTGCAAGGCCTGCGCGACGCCCTCGGTGTTGTCGGCAACGCGGATCGAGTCGACGATTCCGTGACCGCAATAGATATCGCAAATCTTGCCCACGGCGTGAATGGGCACGCCGTCGGCTGCAATTCGGTCGAGAATTGAAGGCGGTGGCGAGACGGCATAGTCACGTCGGTTAGCCGTTCGGCTATACCCGCCGGGCGGTCCATTAAACGGCCGGGCGATCACCCGGTTCACTTCATGGGGTGGGACGAGCATCGCCCGCGCCTTCTCGCACCAGTCATAGAGGGTCGCGAGCGGCACCGTGTCCTCGTGGCAGGCAACCTGAAATACCGAGTCGGCCGACGTGTAGAGGATCGGCCGGCCGGTGCGCTGATGCTCCTCGCCCATTTCGGCGATGATTTCCGTGCCCGAAGCCGGGACGTTCCCCAGCGGCGGCTTGCCGGTGATTGCCGTGAACGCGTCGATCACGTCGGCCGGGAAGCCGTCGGGATAGGTTGGGAATGGAACTTCCGTCACAATCCCAGCCATCTCCCAATGTCCCGTGATGGTGTCTTTGCCACGTGACTTTTCACGCAGACGCCCCACCGCACCGGCCGGACGATCGACGGCGGCAACCCCACGTATCGTCGTGGTGCGACCTAAGCCGAGTCGCTCGAAGTTCGGCATGTGCAATCCGCCCACGCGTTCGGCAACATTGCCGATCGTATTGGCTTTGGGCGCATCGCCGAAGGTCGCAGCATCCGGCAAAGCGCCGACGCCGGCTGAGTCCATAACAAAAGCGAGCACCCGCGGCATAGCGAAAAACGGTTCTG
The DNA here is from genome assembly GCA_003164045.1 of Candidatus Lustribacter telmatis. GTDB lineage: Bacteria > Vulcanimicrobiota > Vulcanimicrobiia > Vulcanimicrobiales > Vulcanimicrobiaceae > Lustribacter > Lustribacter telmatis. The sequence continues at coordinate 40,167 of PLRU01000083.1, read as the reverse complement.
CTCTCGCAGGACCGTCCCTCCCCTTTGCGTGAACGCGCAGGACAGTCCTAATGCGATTTTTTCTTTTGTTCCTCATTGTTACGAGCGCGGCGCTGCTTGCCCCCACTATTGCCGTAGCCGAAACGACGCGTAGTATCGAGTTACGCGCAGGCGTCGTCGACTATTATAGCAATCGATATATTCTAACGGCCGACGGCAACGTCAGCGCACGCTTCAGCGACGGCACCGTCGTACGCGGCGATACGTTCTCGATGGATCTCAAGCTCAATCGCTTCCTCATCGCCGGCAACGTCCACGTCGATGGGGCCCACATTCACGAGATCGGCGCGGCCTTCGCTAGCTATCCGGACCTCGATCGGAATTATTTTGTTGCCGAAGGCGACAAGCCCGACCGTTGGACCTACTACGGGCTCGACTTCACGGACCCGCACAAAGGCCGTCTGCAGCCGGGCGATGCGTTCTACTTCCCGGACCTGAGCGATCAGAAGCCGTACATCATCTCCAACAGCGCGACGATCTTTCTCAAGAACAACGTTGAGTTTCCAGCCGGCTCGCGGCTACTCGAACTCGGCGCCTATCTCCCGACGCCGGGCTACGTCGTCAACTACTCGTCGAATCCAAATTTCTATCAAAATGCATTTGCCGGAGCGGTACTCGATATCGGCGTGCCCTTTCACGGCGCTGCCGACGCGATATCGGCCGGGCACATTCGCTACGATCAGTACCGTGGATGGTACACGGCGTTCGATCAGCACTTCGTCTATAAACAGGACTATGCGGTCTTCTCCGTCGACCCGTTAACGCAAAACCAGCGCCAGTACAATGCGATCCTCTACCATAGAGAGTCGCCCGCGCTCGAAACGCGCCTCTTCTACCAACTCTCAGCGCTCTCGCAAGGCCTCAACGAGCCGGTCGGCGCGAGTACGTATACGAACTTCGTGATGAACTCGAAGGTTGGACGCTACGCGGTCGGTATCAACGCCGATCAGTATGTGGACAGCTTGCTCGCGGGTGCCGTCGACCAGTTTACGCCCTCGGGCCTACGCGGTAACGGTCATCCGTTCGACGTCACGCTCTCGGTGCAGAGTTACGAAGACGAGTTCCGGCTCTTCCGCTACCTCGGCGTACCCGTCAAGTTCCAGTACCGCGGCGGCTACGGCTACAACCATGACGGGTACGGCATACCGGTTGCGGGTGCGGGCGGCACAAATATTCCGGCGGACTTCAACGGCTCCGTCTACACGACGATCTTTCAAACATTTCTCGGGTTTACGGCGTACACGTCGTCGATCAAGATCGCAAAACAATTGTCGATCTCGGCCAAAGCCGACAAACTTGAGCAATGGTACTCGCTGCCGCATCACACCATCACGACCGACGTCTCAGAAACGCTTGCCCGCACGCCGACCTCGGTGAAGCTGCCCGCATTCTTGCTGTCATATGACGTGCTGAACATCGGTGACTTTTACGGGGCGCAGCAACGCTACGCGTATCCAGCCTATCCTGACATAATCACGAATCAGTTCGGAACGTTTACTGGGCTAGGGGCCTTCGATGGCTTCGCGACAGCCCGAACGCTCTCGAGTTCGATGGTCTATACGCCGACACCGTATTTTGCACTGAACCTTACCGTGTCGTACGCGAACGTGTCTCCACGACCCGTTCCGGGCTTCAGCGGTACGGCGCCCTATACGTTCAGCGCAGACGTGCGCGTGCGCCTTAGCCGCAACGTTCTCGTCGATGTGACGCGCTCGTATTACTTCAACTTCGCCAACAACCTGTGGTCGCCGCAGTATGGGATCCAGTTCTCACCATGATGAAATCGCTCGCGGCCTTCGCACTCGTTCTCGCGATCGCAGCTTCGGCTGCTAGCGCGCAAACGGCCCCTGCGCCCATCGCTGCACCGACGCCCGGCCCATTCGCTACGCCGGTCGGAGCGACGACGCCGGTTCCCATTGCCACGCCGATCGCGGCGCCGACATCGGTTCTGACGGCGCCGCCCTCGGCGCCCGCAACGGCAACATCGACCCCATCGTTTGATAAGGGGGCCGCGCCGCCCGGGCCGACGCCGCCGTCGAATCTCGTGACGTTCACAGGCCAACTGCTCGACTATCGTAAGAACTACGTGTACTTCACAACCGGGGATGCGTTTCCGACGGTCGATGAGCCGCGCATCATCGATGCGTTCTCCGGCCTGCCGACGACCGTTCCGCCGCAAGCGAAGATGTTTGCGAAAGCAACCTTCGATCCGGCGACAAAGAAGATCATCGAACTCGCGATCACCAAGCGCCGCCTGCAAACCTCGCAGAGCCTCGGACCGGCCACGGCTTACGTCGTCGTGGGTTCGTCGCCGATCCCGGCCCCCGAAATCGCCGGACAGAATCTCACCGGCAAACAAGTCTCAGTCGTGTTCGAAGTAACCGTCCCGCCGACCACGGCGTTCACCGACAACATCTTCATTTCAACCGATTCGAGCGACTGGAACCCGACGGCGATCAAGCTCGATCGCGTCGACGCCTACAAGTACCGCGCGCTGCGCTATTTTGCATCGGGCACGAAGTTCGCGTATCGCGTCACACGCGGCTCGTGGAACTCGGTCGAGCGCGGGGAAGATAACCTCGACGCACCGCCGCATCAATTCTTCGTGCGCGAAGTCGATGCCCTGGCCGCGCGCGTGACCGTGTATCACTGGTCCGACGAACATGCGACCTCGGAAGGCGCCGGTCCGAATTCCATTCCGACTCCGTATAACCCGAGACCCTTCGGCGGCGGCCCGGGCGGCATCCAGGTCGGGCCAACTCCTGTGCCGACTCCGTTCCGCTGAGGTGCGCGCACGAGCGCTCGTCTTCGCACTCGCGCTCGTGACGCTCTGGCCGCTGCGGGCCGAGGCGAAGCCCGTTGCGGAGATCGACGGCGGCGCCGTGCTCTTCTACTCCGATTCGCTCGGGATCGTCGTGCGCAACGGCGTGACGCTCCATCTCGCCGGCGGAATGGTCGTCTCGGGGGATACGGCCTACATCGATCTGCGAGCGGATAAAGCGATCGTCGCCGGCAGCGCGCAGATCACCCGCGGCGCCGTGACGCTGCACGCCGACGCGCTCGCCTTCGATCTCCCGGGACGCAAGCTCGACGTGCTGCGCAGCGACACCGGGATTGCGCGCGCGGACGCGACGCTCACGCAACTGCAGCCCGCGCCGGACGACGGCGATGCGTTTGCGTTTCCCGATCTCGTCGATCGGCGCGCGTACATCCGGGCCCGGCATGCATCGATCGTCTCACGCACGAGCGTCCGGTTTCGGCCCGCGGCCTTCCCCACGTCGGCCGGCGCGCCGCCGGTACCGATGTATCTCTACACGTTTGCGTCCGGTAACGGTTACGCCGCAACGGCGCTCTCGTCGGCGGCGTTCGATCAGCCCTATGGCCTGATTTCGACACCGAACGCGTTGACGTCGGCCCATCTGCGCTACCTCAACGGCACCGGTGCGTCGCTCGGTCTCGAACAGAACCTCATCGACAACAACGACGGCTATCTCGCCGGTGCGGTCGACGTGCCGATTCACGCGCCCGTCGCGGAAGGACTCAACAGTTACCGCCGGCTCGGCGAAGACGGCACGGTCTCGGTCGGCGCCACATCGTTCGACGGCCTCCACACAGGGCTGGTTGGTTTCACGCAGGCCATCGGCACGCTGGTGAGCCGGCTGAATTACGGCATCACCAACACTGGTGCGTCGAGCGCGATTCTCTCGTTGCGCACGCGCGATAAGGAACTCTTCGACGGCATCACCTGGCACACGAGTGTGAATTACGGCTTCCTCGCCCAAGACGGCGGCGTCTATTCGCTCGCGCCGAATCCCACGCAGCAGCAAACCGTGTGGCAAAAGGGCATCGACGTGTTCCTCGCCTCGCCGCTCATCCACGGTCCGCTGCGCACCACGCTCTCGGCAACCGTCGACGGCTCGAACACCGAGTACTCGTATCCGCATCACTTCAACGCGCTCGAAACGAACCTGACCGGCTCGCGCCGCCTCAGCCGCACGATGACGCTCTTCTTCGGCTACGACACGCGCTGGTCGGCCGATCTCTTTCCCAACGCGCAGATGATCTTCTACCCGCCGTTGCCCACGCAATACGGCTACGAGGGCTACACGACGGCACGGCTCGCGAACGTCGACTTACAATACGTGCAAGGCCCCTACACATCCGTGCGGCTGTCGTATCGCAAAGCCGACGATTTTCCGCAAGTGAACTACTTCGCCGGACGGCCGCCGAACGAGGTGCGAGCCGACGTGCGCGTGCGGCCGTTCTCCAACATCGGCTTGAGCTTCGGGCGCTCGTACGACTTCGGCTGGAACGGCTCGCGCTGGGTACCGGGCTGGAACTTCTCGGTGTTCCAATGATCGCAGCCGCCGCGCTCGCCGCCGCACTGACGTTCCGCGTCATACCGCTTGCCTGCGGGCCGAACGGTCTCGCGATTTCCGGCGGCGGCGTGCTGCGCATCTCGCCGCAAGGATCGTGCGCGAGCGTCGTGCCGGGCCGCGCAATCTCGATCACGCTCGACGATCAAACGCGCGTGATTCCGCAAACACTCGACGCCGCATCGCATCCCGCAACCGAAATACCGAAGACCGCGTTCTCGATCGCACCGTCGGCGGCGGCGATACCCGAAGGCAAAGACATCACGATCACGATCGTCGTCTCCATTCCGCCGTCAACCCCGGCCGGCAGCGACATCTTTCTTTCGACGGAGCGCAGCAGCTACAACCCCGCCGAAATCCGCATGGACCAACTCGATGCGCGCCGCTATCGTCTCGTCCTGCCGCTGCACGAAGGCGGCCGGCTCGCGTTTCGCGTCACGCGCGGCAGCTTCACCACGATCGAGCGCGACGCCAAAGGCCGCCTCCCGCCCCCGCACATCGCCACGGGCCAAGCCGGCGCCATCCTCAATATCACCGTAGAAGCCTGGAGCGACGACACCTAGATCCCACTAAGATTAGTGCGATCGTTGGGCGATGTGCGCAAGCACCGACGCTAACGCGGTTGGCGATGCGTTGAAGTCACCAGGCGCGGCGAGGATGATGTATTCGACTGTCGGTCCGTAGAGCGTTACGGACGGCGAGACGCCGCCGACGCTGCGGCAATCGGCGTCGAAGACGTCGAGCAGCGTAATGCCGATGACGGCACGGCATGGCCGCGGAGACTGTGCGTCGTCGGCGCGTAAATCCGGGATCTGGTGATAGGGGAGCGCGCCTTTCGGCAAAACGGCGAAGAGCGCGACGATCGTGTCGGGTGCCTTGCCGATGGTGCACCACGACGACTTGGTGGAGTCGTAGTCGCTTCCAGCCGGAACCTTCGCTAGCGGAGCGAACGGCGCGGCGCCTGCGGGCGGGTCCAACGCCGTGCCGGCGATCAACTGGCCCATCATTTTGCCGACCTCAATCTTGCGGCCCTGTTCGTCAACCGGTTCGAAGACCACGCCGCCGTTCAGATACGGCGAGGTATCGCTCGCTGTGGCAACGGCTTCGCACGGCAGATTCGGCAGCGTTCCATGCGCCGCGGCGGAACTCGGTTGCGTTGTCGGTGTCGTGTTCGGCGGCGGCGTATGGGAACAGAGCGGGTCCGCGATGTCTTCCGTGAGCGCAATGATGCCGGTCTCGTGCGGCGCGGCGAATTTCGCTGCAGCGTTGTTGGCCTTGCCAAGCGCAGTATCGATGTACGGCGAGAGAAACGCGCGAACCGACGCGTTGATTTGATTCGTGATGAGCGACTCGAGCGACTCAAGCGTTTTGGTAATGTCCGTCCGTGCAACACTCACTCGAACGGCAATGTTTCCGGCGGGCACCGTCCGCGGACAATCGTTGGGATCGACGGATGCGACCGTCGTTGTCTGAAAGTGAAACGCAGCGGTTTTGTTCGCGAGCAACGTCGTGTCATCGGACGTTTCGGTCGCGAGCCCCGGGATATTGGCGATCGGCGTCCAGGTGACCGGAGCGTCTTTGTACGATGCATCATCGAGATCAACTCCAGAGAGCGTTTTAACGCAATCGACCAACGTCGACGGCCAGGGTATATCGGCGGCGTGAAGTGTCGCAACAAATTGCCCGTCTTGCGCCACGTCGCCGAGCTTGATCGTGGATGGACTTCCGGCAAGCTGCACGGACCACGGCTTGAACATCGACGATACTTGCATTAGCGTTCCGCAGATCGTTGCGATGCTCGTGATAAAAGTGAGCAATGGTTGCGCGACGCTGTTAAAGAGCACCGTTATCGCGGTACCGGCAACACTCACAGCCATATTCCACAATGACGCGAGCCAGCCGCTGCCGTTTGCCTGCACGGCGGCCGTGACGCTGTTCACGACACTGCTCACCCAGCCCGCGATATCGGTGCATTCGCCTGCGGCTTCCGCCGGTGACGCAAAAAAACGTTCGGGATCGAAACGCGGCCTCGGGAGCTGCGACGTCGCGCTGACCCGCGCGATGTCGCCGATGAACGTCAGCACAACGATGGTCGGAAAGATGAGCGTGGCAGACTGCTTGTAGTCGTGCGGCCCCATGACTCCGGCTGCGTATTGGGCGAGGGCGCCTTCCTTGCGCGTGAGCCAAGCACCGATCAGCGTAGAAAGCCCCGGACTACCGGGCGGCGGCTGCGCAAGGGTATCGAGTTCGCTGCCGAGATAGCCGGTGTGCGCGTTGGCTTCAGCGACCATGTTGCGCACTTGCCAGCGGGTGAAGCGCATCGCGGAGGGCGTGCCCGTCACCGGAACGATGGGCCTCGTGGAGCGAACGTCGTCCATGACCGCCACGCCGCCGGCGGCGAGCACTTGGGTGGGATCGCCGAGTACATCAACCAGCGCCGACTTCGCCGCGGTCGCGCAGCCGCTCAACGGACCGGCTGCGGCCGCAACGAGCATCAGGCAGGTTGCCCAAGCCCGCAGGTTCAGATCGGTGCCACGATCGAGATCGGCGCGTTGAAGTCCGAGAAGCTCATCACGATCGTGCCGCGCGGGCCCGGTGCCTCCATCCGCGCGACCATGCCGTTGCCGTCGACGAATATCGTGCCCGTCGGGGCACTCGCGCTTTTCTGCACCGCGTACGCGTGAAGACTAGCACCCGCGACCGTTTTCATCCCGAGATCGCGGATTGTCGAACCCGGCCCGGGCGTCGCGTAGGGTTGTGCCATGGAAGCACCGCTGCCCGCGGCGACGGGCGATGTTTGCTTTTGCCATTTGCCGCCCATCTTCGTGTACGTCGTGTTGTCGATAACGATGATTTCCATACCGTCCATCAGCGAGTGCGAACGGCCCGGGTTCACGATCTCGATTTTCATGGCCGGGCCGCTCGGCATCGCCGTCGATACGCGGTACGACTTCGCAGCCGCGAGCTTGACGAAGGCACCCTCGAGATCACTCGTGGGATCGGCGAGCGCCGGTGCTGCGGTCACGAGCACCAGCGCGGCGATTATCGCAAACCGCTTCACGGTGACGGTGACGACGCCGGTGCGGCAGCCGGAATATCCGACGGCTTCAAGTTGATCCGCAGAGCCGGGCCGTCGCCGGGAGTGACCAAAATCTTCACCGGGACGAATCCCGCCGGTAACACCCAGTACAGTAGACCGCGAGCGCTTGCACCAGGTTGGATGGTGTAATACGCCCCATACACACCGACGGTGTGGCTGCCCACGAGCACGCCGTCCGCATCGACCATGCTCGCGCTCACGTTGCCGTAGGCCTGTCTCGTCATGCCGTCCGACACGAGATACGTCAGCGTGAGTGCCATTCCGCCGGCGTCCGGGGTGGCCTCAGCTGCCGTGGATTTGCGCAGCACAAAGTTCCGAAAGCGCAGTTTCCCGTTGAAGATCGTGGCGTGGAGCGTCCCGGTGACGCCATTGATTTGATTTGCGCCGCCCGGAATCGGCGTCGGCGCGGCGAGAACCACCGGCGAAGCTGCGATGCTCAGCGCAAAGAGCGCCGCTGCAAGTGTGAAGATCTTGTGGGGCATGTGTCCTCCGGTCGACGCTCGCGTTCGTGCGTGAGAGCCGTTCCGGGCTTCCGCACATTCACAGCATAGGGTCGATGCGTCGGCTAAACGTCTACGGCTGCCAGATCCCGCTCTCGACGGCGCCGGCGATGGCCGAATTCATGGGTAGCGCGAGGAACGTCGAACGTGACGCTTCATCTTCGATGCCTTCGAGCACACCCTGAAGATGAATGTGCGCACGCTGCAGCGCGGCGGCGGCATCATCCCCGAGCCCGGCGCCGCGCAACACGCGCGCCGCGATCCAGAGACTGTATTGCAACCAAGCCTCGTTGTCGCCGGGGTTGCTTGCTTGCTCAAGTGTTAAGCGCGCGGTCTCGACCGCCGCTGGAATATCGCCCGACTCGAGGTACGCGAGCGCGAGATTCGCGAGTTCCTCGACTGCCGGCGGGTGCATCATGCGCGCGCCGAGAGCGAGCGCCTCTTTCATATGGCCGATCGCGACGGCGTAGTGACCGAGACTGCGTTCGGCGTTGCCGAGGTTGGCCAAGGCCGTTGCCTCGATGACTTCGTTGCCAGCCGTTCGCCCAGCTTCGAGCGCGCGCATCGCGAAGCGGTGCGCCTCCTCGCTGTCGCCGCGCAGCTCGAACACGGTACTCAGGTTGACCCAACAATAGGCGCGCGGACGGTCCTCGCCGAGCCGATCGAAAATGCGCTCGGCGTCCGTCAGCAGTGCGAGCGTTACGTCGAGCCGTCCGAGCAGCATCTCGGTCACGCTGAGATTGAAGAGCAGATTGCCGAGCAAGAGGTCTTTGCCGAGATCCCGATAGATCTTGGCTGCCGCCTCGTGCTCGCGCCGCGATGCATCGAGCCGGCCCGAGACGGCAAGCAGGCTCGCGTAGCGTCCTTGTGCGGCGGCTTCGCCCTCGCGGTCGCCGATCTCCCGATACACTTCGAGTGCGCGGAACGCGAGGTCTTGCGCCGTATCGTACTCGCGCTGCATCATTAGCGCCACCGAAACGGCCATCGTCGAACGCGCGATCAGGGCCTTGTTTCCGGCTTGCGGCGACATTGCGCGCAATTCGCCGGCCAACTGCTTCATCTTACGCGCAGAGCCGCGCGCCAACGCAACTTCCACGAGCAGACACGAACATTCGAACGAGCCGGCTTCGTCGCCGATCGAACGATAGACGTCCATCGCGCGATGCGCGGCCGACTCCGCTTCGTCGAAATGCTTTGCGCTGTGTGCGGTGGTCGCACATTCCGCCCATGCCTGGGCGATGCGTTGCTGCGCGCCCGATGCGTTCGCGAGGTCCATGAGCACCGCCGCAAGCCGTTGCTCGCGTTCGATCTCGCCGCGCGCGCGGGCCAGTCGTAGCTCACGCAACGCTGCTTCACAGCGTGCATCGGCATCGGGTGATTCAGCTGCGAGCGAGAGCAATTCTTCCACGTCGGCGGCTTGCGCGGCGCGACCGCCGCGCGTCGCATTCGCCGCTTCGCGCACCAGCAAGAGCTCGAAGCGCAGGCCGCCCGGAGCGCCGAGCGCGAGCGCGCGACTTGCAAAATCGATCGCTTCATCATTGCCAAACACCGTTAGGGCCCGGCGTGCCGCCTCCAAGTACGCGCCGGCGGCGGCCTCGGTTTGATCCGATGATGCGTAGTGGCGCGCGATGGAGGCTGCGATTTCACCGCGTTGCTCGACCGGCAGGCGTTCCAATGTGGCCGCGATGCGTGCGTGCCAACGACCGCGCCGGCTCGCGTCGAGCGCGTCGTAGAGCGTCTCCTGCACGAGGTGATGACTGAAGGCAAATCCGAACTGACCGAGGCCCACTTCCCGGATCAGCCGGCGATCGAGGAGTTCGCTCACTCCATCGACGACGGTCGCGCCGTCGAGCGCGATGATTTCACCGAGGACGTCCACGTCGAACGTCGCGCCGACGACGCTCGCCGCATCGGCGATGAGGCGTGCTCCGGCGGAAAGACGTCCGACGCGAGCGTCAATGGCTTCGCGAATATTCGTTAAGCCAGTCGCCGGTGCACGCGGCGATTCAATCTGATCGCGCAGCAATTCGCAAACGAAGAGCGCGTTGCCGCCGCTGAGATCGAAGATGCGCCGCCCCTCAACATTTGGGTCGGCTCGCAGCGAGGGAATCTTCGCGACGAGTTCGATCACGTGCTCTTCCGCTAGTCCGCCAAGCGCCACCGATGCAAGCAGTTCATCGGCAGCGAGGCGGCGGCGTAAAGCCGAGAGTTCGGCGCGCGATCCAAGCTCTTCGGTGCGGTAGGTTCCAACCACGAGCAGCGCCTGGAGACCGGCTCGCCGAGCGACGTATTCGATCGCCGCGAGCGTCGAGCGGCCGGCCCAATGCAGATCTTCCACGATGAGCAGTGTCGGACGCACCTTCGAGAGCGCGCTGAGCGTTCGCAAGAGCGCCTCGAAAAGACGCGTTTGCTCGCGCTCCGCCGTGAGTGCGGGCAGCGGATCGACGTCCGTGCGCAGCGCGTCGATCTCGGGTAAGATCGCGCCTAGCGCGCGCAGCCAGACGGGCCGAATATCGAGCGTTGCCAACATCGGCGCAGCGCCGCGCAATGCCGAGGCGATCGCTTGGAACGGGCGCTGCTCGGGCGAAGGCGTGGCGCCGCGCAAGACACGAGCCCCCTGAGCGGTCGCGACGAGCGCAAGCTCCGAGGCGATCCGGCTTTTGCCCGTTCCCGCTTCTCCGCCGATGAGCACAAGCGATCCGCGACCGCGCGCCGCGCGAGTCCACGCGTTCGTCAGCTGTGCGAGTTGGGCGTCGCGACCGACGAAGGGGAAGGCCGGAGCGCCCGAATCCGTAGCGCCGTCATCGTCGCGAAAGGCGGAGCTCTCCGGCAACGAGGCACCGCGCAGCACGGCGTTCCGAAGCACGATGGTTTCCGGCATCGGCTCGATCCCGCCGTCGTCGAGTAAGTGCCGCGAGAATTGCTCGTATTCGTGCAGTGCGCCGGTGCGATCGCCCGATTCGTAGCGCGCCGCCATGAGATGACGCAGGGCATCCTCGCGCCAGGCATCCTCGCCGAGGATACGTCGCGCATAGCCGGCGGCGAGCACGAAATCGCGTTGTCTACGCGCGGTAATGAGCAGGCTTTCGAGCGTGCCCAGGAACTGAGAGCGCAGACGGTCGCGCGCGACGATCAGCCAGTCGTCGTAAAATCCGGCCAACAGATCGCCGGTGTAATAATCGATGGCCTGCGCCATCGTCTCCGGAGCGCCGGCGAGCGAACGAAATGCATCGACGTCGAACCAGGTCGAACTGGCGTCGTTCCAGGTGACGGACTCGGCGTCGGCCAGAAACCAGGGAGTCTTGGCGCTCGGTAACGCCGTCTTGAGGTAGTTGAGATGTCGGCGCAGATTTGTTCGCGCGGCTTCTTCCGTATCGTCGGGCCACAGCGCGAACGCGACGGCGTCGCGCATCAGGTAGGTGCCGCGATTGAGCAGCAGCATTCCGAGGAGCGGTAGTGTACGCGGGGGAGCGTTGAACTTATGCGGTGAGCCGTGCCACGTGACGCGCGCGTGCCCAAACAGCGAGATGGCGAGCGACGCGGTTGACGGATCCATATAGTCTCACGGCGGCTATTCGCGTGCCGGAGGCGGCGCTCCGGCCAGACACGTCTCTACGAACGCCGTAAGCGCAACCAAGCTTGAGAAGTAGACGCGCTCTTTCGTTTCCGTATGTTCGACGGAGCCGCGCCACGTCGTATGGGGCGTGCCCGGCTCGCGCCACATGCGGACGATGAAGAGGTGTTCGACCCGGTCCGGCGATTCTCTCACCGAAAAAGTGTAATCGCCGGCCGTCTGCCAACCGTCTTGGCCCGGTTTGCGCTGGCGGAAGATGAAGCGGGGAAAGCGTCTGCCGCGGACGGAAACAGGCTCTATGCCGACCCTGAGTGTCGTTGCCCCGCTGTTTAACGAGGAGGGCAACGTTGCCGAACTCGTGCGGCGGTTGCGCGCCGCGGCCGATGGGGCGCCGGGCATCGACGGCTACGAGATCGTGCTCGTCGACGACGGCAGTACGGACCGCACGGTCGAGTTATTGCGCATGCATGCCGCCGCCGACCCGCGACTCGTCGTCGTGCGGCTCTCGCGCAACTTCGGCCATCAACTCGCGGCGACCGCGGGACTCGACATCTCGCGCGGCGATGCGGTCGTGCTGATCGATGCGGATTTGCAAGATCCACCCGAGCTGATTCCGGCGATGGTCGAGCGCTGGCAGGCCGGCTTCGACGTGGTATATGCCGTGCGCCGCAAACGCAAGGGCGAGAGCCGCTTCAAGATTTGGACCGCGCGGCTCTTCTACCGCACGACGCAGCGGCTGACCAAAGTCGCGATCCCGGTCGACGCCGGCGATTTCCGGTTGATGTCGCGCCGCGTGGTCGACGCGCTCAAAGCAATTCGCGAACGGCATCGCTTCATTCGCGGGCTCGTGTCGTGGGTCGGCTTTCCGCAGACCGCACTCGAGTACGATCGCGACTCGCGCTTTTCCGGCGAGAGCAAGTATCCCGTCTCCAAAATGCTGCGCTTTGCGATCGACGGCATCACGTCGTTCAGCGACGTGCCGCTGCGCTTCGCATCGTACTTCGGCTTCGCCGTTTCCGGCATCGCATTCATCGTCGGCATCTTCGAGATCGGGTTGCGAATTTTCACCGGCTATAACTTGCCCGGCTACACGTCGCTGATCTTCGCGATCCTGTTTCTCGGCGGCGTGCAGCTGATCGGCATCGGGATTCTCGGTGAATACATCGGGCGGATCTACGAAGAGATCAAAGCGCGCCCGCTCTACCTCGTGGCGGGCGTCGAGCGCGCCGAACCGGCGCCGGTGGGCGAAGGCAATTCCATGCCGAGCGTCATGCCCGGGACGAGATAGCGGCAGATATAATCCCACACGCCTTCTTCGAGCGAGATGAACGGCGCGGTGTAGCCGCTGGCCCGCAGCTTGTCGACGGTCGCCTCGGTGCGATACTGGTACTTGCCGCGTAGCGCGTCGGGCATCGGCACGTACTGGATGTTCTTCGGACGCTCGAGCGCCGTGAAGATCGCCGCCGCGAGATCGTTCCACGTGCGCGCGACGCCGCCGCCGACGTTGTAGAGCCCGTTCGCCCGCAGCGAGCGGCCGAGGTGCAGCGCGATTGCCACTGCATCTTTCACGTAGAGAAAATCGCGCGTCTGTTCGCCGTCGCGAATGCCGGGCCGGTAGCTTTCGAACAGCTTCACGACGCCGTCGGCCGTGATCTGCTCGTATGCTTTCGCGACGACGCTGCGCATATCGCCCTTGTGGTCTTCGTTGGGGCCGTACACGTTGAAGAATTTCAAGCCCACGATGCGGTCGAGGATGCCCTCGTTGCGCGCCCACAGATCGAAAAGATGCTTGGAATAGCCGTACATATTGAGCGGCGCGAGGCTGTGCGGATCGAGATCTTCGCGCAGATCGGTCTCGCGCGAGCCGTACGTCGCCGCCGACGATGCGTACACGAAGCGCGCGTCGCGGCCGAGCGTCCAGGCGGCGAGGTCTTGCGTCGTGCGGTAGTTGTTCGCGATCAGGTAGGTCGCGTCGCGCTCGGTCGTGGCCGAGCACGCGCCTAAATGATAGACCTCGGCGACCGGTCCGAAGGCGGACGGGTTTTCCGCGATGCGCGGATAGAATTCTTCGGCTTCAAGATACTCGGAAAAGCGCAACGGCACGAGGTGGCGCCACTTCTCGCTGCGGCCGAGCCGGTCGACGAGGATGGCATCTTCAACGCCGTTGCGATTGAGCTCCCACACCAGCGCACTGCCGATCAAGCCAGCCGCGCCGGTGACGATCGTGCGGCCCTTACGCGTTCCGTTCATCCTCGCGCCGCCTTCGACGAGACCACGAGATCGGCATCCCGGATCACCGCGTGAAAGAGCGGAATGCGCTCGATGGTGCGGTCTTCAACGTCAAATGTGTCGGCAATTGCCGTTGCGTCGTCGCCGGCGCCGACGAGTTCGGCCAGCGTATCGCCGGCGCGCACGGCATCGCCGACGCGGGTGCGCACGATGATGCCGGCGGAGGCGCCGTAGCGCTCGACGGCGTGGCGCGCGATGTCCCCGAGCGCGATCGCGTTCACCGACGCGACGTTGCCGTCGCGCGCCGCCCGGGCCGCCACACGCTTCTCCGGAACGCGCATGCCCTCGAGCCCCGCCCGCGTGCCGCCTTGCGCTTCGAGCATCGCGATGAATTTCTCGTACGCCCGCCCGCTCGCGAGCGCAGCCTCAACCTTCGCCGGCGCATCGTCGGGCGCGCCGCCCACGCGCAGCATTTCCGCTGCAATGAGCTGCACGACTTCGTTGAGGCGCGGATCGCGCGGTTTGCCGGCCAGAAAATCGCGCGCCTCGATCGCTTCGAGCGCGTTACCGATCGACGGCCCGAGCGGCTCGTTCATATCCGTGATCAGCGCCGATGCGCGGCGGCCGAGCCGCGCGGCGATCTCGACCATCACGTGCGCGAGTTCGCGCGCTTGCTCGTGCGTCGACATGAACGCACCGCGGCCCGTCTTCACGTCGAACACGATCGCCGACGCGCCGCCGGCGATTTTCTTCGAGACGATCGAGGCCGCGATCAGCCCGACGCTGGTGACCGTGCCGGTGCGATCGCGCAGATCGTAGAGGCGTTTGTCGGCCGGCACGAGGCGCTCGCTTTGCGCGGTGATCGCGCAGCCGATACGTTCCACCTGCGCGCGAAACATGTCGGGCTCGAGATGCGTGCGCACGCCCGGAATCGATTCGAGCTTGTCGAGCGTGCCGCCGGTATGGCCGAGGGCGCGGCCCGAGAGCTTCGCAACGGCGACGCCGCACGCCGCAACGACCGGCACGACGATCAGCGAGACGCTGTCGCCCACGCCGCCGGTGGAATGTTTGTCCACGACCGGACCCTCGAAGCTCAGCGTATCGCCCGAGCGGATCATCGCTTCGGTGAGCGCGCTCGTTTCGGCGCCCGTCAGCCCGCGAATCGCCGAGGCCATCAAGAGCGCGGCAATTGGTGCTTCGGCGATCGTGCCGGCAACGTAGCCGTCGATCAGACGCTCCCATGTCGCGGCCGGCAAGACCCCGCCGTCGCGCTTCGTATCCAGTGCGTTCCGCACCCAGCTCTCGGTCATCTCGGTTGGGTTTGCGCCTCCACGGCTCGAAGCCCGCCCGCATGCGATCCCTCGGCCTCGCCGTGCTAGCGCTCGTCGTGCTGGTGAGTGCTTACCCGCCGGCCGCCCGAGCCCAACCCGCACCGGCCCCCAGCGCCGAGCCCGCCCCGGCAACCGCCGCCCCGACCGCGTCCCCCGCGCCGCCCACGGCCGCACCGATTCCGGCGCCCACGCCCTCGGCCACGCCGACCCCCTCACCGTATAAGTTCGTGGTGACCCCGCCGACGCCGGCGCCAGGCCAGCCCGCAATCGTCGAGATCGACATGCTCGACCAGACCATCCACGAGGGCGGCCCGTACAGCGTGCGGGTGAAGACGAGCCTCGACGTGCGGACGATCAACGTCTCGACGATGGGCCAGACCTACGGCATGCAAGGCGCGGGGCCCGGCCTCTTCGCAACCGACGGTCAGGTGCCGGGCGGCATCCCGTTCTTCATGCTCAACCGCGCCTACGCCATCACGCTCACCGCACAAACCGCCGACGGCCGCAGCACCGCCGTCACCCTCACCCTACGCCTGGAGAAGTAGCGCCTCACTTTAGGTAGTGGCGCTCGGGTGACCGCCGCTCGGTAGTGNNCCCCACATATTTGTCACGCCGAGCGCAGCGCCGCAGGCGCGTAGTCGAGGGGCAGCCGCAATCGATGTCGCTGGGCGGCGGTCCTTCGACTACGCGCCTGCGGCGCTGCGCTCTGGATGACAAATGAAAACGGTCGCCTCGAGGGGCCGAGCGCGAAGGCGCGAGGTGCCCGGCCGATGCGCGAAGGCGCGAGGTGTCTGGCCGATGCGCGAAGGCGCGAGGTGTCTAGCCGATGCGCGAAGGCGCGAGGTGTGTCTCTGCTTCGGATGTGGTAACCTAGAGGGCCGTGCCCGACACTGCATCCGTTCTCGCGCCCTCGTTCGTCCGCGCCCTGCCCTCGAGTAGCCGTCCCCTTGCGGAGCTGATCGAGCGCTTGCGCACGCCCGCCGATCGCGGCCTCGCCTTCGCTCTGCACGAAACGACCGCGGCTGCGCGGCCCTATTTGCTGGCCGGCATCCACGGCGTGGTGGGCGGCACAATGATGGTCGTCGTGCCGACGGCCGACGTCGCCGAGCGCACCTTCGCCGACCTGACCTACTATCTCGCCGATACGGAATCGCGCGCGGTTGCGCTCGTGCGCGCGCGCGATGAAGCCGTCGGTGCGCTCGACTCGCCATCGGAACGCAGCGCGCGCATGACGCTGCTCGCCGACCTGTGCGCGAACCGCCCGCAGATCGTCGTCGTGCCGGTTGCCGCGCTGCGGCAGTACGTGATGCCGTGCGACCGCTTCCGCGCCGAAACGCTGGAGCTTGCGGCGGGTGACGAGCCCGGCTGGGATGCGCTGCAGAAGCGGCTCTATCGTTTAGGCTACACGCGCGTCGACGTGGTGAGCGCGGCCGGCGAATTTGCCGTGCGCGGCGGCATTCTCGATGTGTTTCCGGCGACGGCCGACCAGCCCGTGCGGCTCGAGTTTTTCGGCGACACGCTCGAATCGCTGCGCCCGTTCGAGATTGCCTCACAACGCTCGGAGGACACGATCGAGCGCACCACGATCGTGCCGTGGCTGGAGATCCTGCGCGACGACGCGCTGCGCGAGAACGTGCTGCGGCGCGCGACCGGCGAAGCAAACGTGATCTCGGCGATCCGTGCGTTTCTGGCCGGCGGCAACGACGTGCCCGAACCGTGGATCGGCCTCGCGTACGACGAACGCGCAACGCTGCTCGATTATCTCGACGCGCGCGCCGTCGTGGTGCTCGAAGAGCCGGGCATGCTCGCCACGATCGACCGCGGGCTCGAAGACGAACGCTCGCGCGCCACCGACGTGCTGCTCGCCGGCGTCGAATCGGGCGAGCTTTCCGTCCACGACGACGAAGTGGGCGAGGCGCTGGTGGCGGAACTCGCGTTTCCGTATCCGCGGCTCGCTGCACATGCAGAAGCGCTGGCCGCGCGCCGCGTGCTGATCGTTACCGGCGGCATCGAAACGGGCGACGAACCGTGGCTGCCGCGCGCGGTCGAAGGACACGCGCAAGAAACGCATCCCGGCGAATTGTTCAGCCGCCAGATCGAACGTTTTCTCGAAGCCGTGCGCGGTTGGATTGCCGCCGGCGACACCGTGCTGCTGGTGGTCAACGGCGCGTCGCGGCTGACCGAGATTTTGCGCGCCGCCGACATCACGGTCGAACGCAGCGCGCGCTTCGTGCATTTGCGCGCAGCGGGAACCGACGGCGTAGCGATGGGTTCCCGCGGCGGCTCGGTGTTCGTCGATACGGGTTCGCTCGAAGCGGGCTTCTCGATTCCCGGCTTGCGGCTGCACGTGCTCGGCGACCGCGAGATCTTCGGTCAACCGGCAAAGCGCGTCAAACTGCGCGCGATCAAAGAAGGCGTGCCGGTCACGCTGGCCGACCTCAAAGTCGGCGACTACGTCGTCCACGCGGTACACGGCATCGGCCAATACCTCGGCCTGCGCACCGAGACGATTCTCGGCGCGATCGGCGACTACATGGACCTGAAGTACGCCGGCACCGATCGGATGCTGGTGCCGGTGCACCAGATGCATCAGGTGACGAAGTATGGCGCGCACGAAGGCGCGGCGCCAAAACTCAGCAAGATGGGCGGCGCCGACTGGGCGCGCACCAAGGGCCGCGTTTCCGAAGCGCTGGCGAAAATCGCCGACGGTTTGGTGGAACTCTACGCCGAGCGCGAGATGTCGGCGGGGCACGCCTTCGCGCCCGACACGCCCTGGCAGGCCGAACTCGAAGAAGCGTTCCCCTACGATCCGACGGTCGATCAAGCCAAGGCCATCGAAGATACCAAGGCCGACATGGAACGGCCGCGCCCGATGGACCGCCTCGTGTGCGGCGACGTCGGCTACGGCAAAACCGAAGTTGCAGTCCGCGCCGCGTTCAAAGCCATCGCCGACAAGAAGCAAGTTGCGATCCTCGTGCCGACCACGCTGCTCGCCTCGCAGCATCATCGCACGTTCACCCAGCGCTTCGCGTCGTTCCCGGTGCGGATCGACGAACTCTCGCGCTTCAAGTCGAAGAAAGAACAGCAAGCGACGCTGGCGGCGCTCGCCGCGGGTCAGGTCGACGTCGTCGTCGGCACGCACCGGCTGCTGCAGAAAGACGTCGTCTTTCGCGACCTCGGCTTGATCATCGTCGATGAAGAGCAGCGCTTCGGCGTGATGCACAAAGAGCGCCTCAAGCAAATGCGCGCGACGGTCGACGTACTCACGCTCTCGGCCACGCCGATCCCGCGCACGCTGCAGATGTCGCTCATGGGCGTGCGCGATCTCTCGCTCATTCGCACGCCGCCCCGCAACCGCATGTCGATCAAAACGGTCGTCGTGCCGTCGTCGGATGCGATCGTGCAGCACGCCATCGTCAACGAACTCGATCGCGGCGGCCAGGTGTACTACGTCCACAACCGGATCGAATCGATCTACGGCGTCGCGCGCGCGCTCGAGCAGCTCGTGCCGAAGGCCCGCATTGCGGTGGGCCACGGGCAGATGCACGAGCACGAACTCGAACCGATCATGTCCAAGTTCATCGAGGGCGAGATCGACGTGTTCGTCTCGACCACGATCATCGAGAACGGCATCGACATCCCCAACGTCAACACGATCATCGTTCACGACGCCGACAAGTTTGGGCTCGCGCAGCTCTATCAACTGCGCGGCCGCGTCGGACGCTCGAACCATCAGGCCTACGCGTTTCTGCTCTACCAGGCGCACAAAGCGCTCTCTGAGGACGCGAAAGCGCGCCTCGAAGCGATTCGTGAGTTTACCCACCTCGGTTCCGGGTTACAGATTGCCATGCGCGATCTGGAAATCCGCGGCGCGGGCAACCTGCTCGGGGCGGCGCAATCCGGCTTCATCGGAGCGGTCGGCTTCGAGACGTACGCCCAACTGCTGGCGGAAGCCATCTCCGCGCGCAAGGGTTCGCAAGCCGCGATGGACGTGCGCGAAGCGGTGATCGACGTGAAGCTCGACGCGTTCGTACCGAACGACTACATCCCGCAGGTCTCGCAAAAGATCGCCGTCTACCAACAGCTCGCCGCCGCGCGCACGCTCGAAGGCGTTGAGGACATCGTGGCCAGCGTGCGCGACCGCTTCGGCCCCGTGCCGGAACCGCTCGCGAACCTCGCCGAAATCACGCGCTTGCGCGTGCTGGCGCTGCATGCCGGCGTGACGCGCGTCGTGATCAACGAACAGCGCCTCACGCTCGGCGTCGGCACGGGCTTCCGGCTCGATCCGGCCGCGATCCCGCAGCTGCAATCGATCACCAAGAACAAGTTTCGCTTCGGCGAAGGCAAGATCACGATCGATCTGCCGGCGCGAACGGCCGCCGAACAGCTGCCAACGCTGCACGCGCTGCTCAACGCGCTGAGCAGCGATGCGATGCCCGCGCTGAGCCACGCTTGAACGAGAACGGCGCAACGCACACCGACGAAGCCATCGAGGCGATCGCCGACCTGGAACGCGACGCGCAGGACGCGATCTCACGAAACCAGCGTTGGATCGCGCGCGTCACGAATCGCATCGGCCAGCCGCTCACGTTTTTCATCGTCGTCGTCTTCGTGGTCCTGTGGATCGGCGCGAATCTCACGCTGTTGCAGACCAGCGGAAAAACGTTCGATCCGCCGCCGTTCTCGTGGCTGCAGGGCATCGTAACGCTCAGCGGCTTGCTCGTCGCGATCCTCATCCTCACCACCGCCAATCGCGTCGCCCAGATCGATACGCAACGCGACAAACTCACGCTGCAGATCAACTTGCTCAACGAACGGCGCACCGGAAAAATCATCCGCATGCTCGACGAACTTCGCCGCGACTCGCCCGAACTGCCGCACGTGGAAGACCCCGAAGTGCAGCAACTCGCCGAACCGACCAACACGCATGAAGTAGCGCGCGCAATCGAGGAACGGACGCCGCCGCATCCCGGCACGGCCTGACGCGACGGCAGCCCGGTTATCTTGCGCTCGGCTGCACCGGATCGAAACGCTCGTGACGGCTGCGGAACGAGCCGAGACCTTGCGTTGCCGTGCGCAGCTCGGTGATGTAATGCGCGAGCTCGGCTTGCGGCACGAGCGCGGCAACGCGATAGTGCGCCGTATCCTCCGCCGGACCGAACGACTGCACGACGCCGCGCTTCCCGGTGAGTTGCGAGACGGTCGCTGAGGCGAACGTTTCGGGAACGAAGACCTCGACGGCCGCAATCGGTTCGAGCACCGTCACGCCGCACTTCGGCAGCGCGTCGCGAATCGCCATCGAAGCCGCCGTCCTGAACGAGGCTTCGCTCGAATCGACGGCGTGAAACGAACCATCGACGAGCGTAACGTGCAGATCGACCACCGGATAGCCGTTCGGTCCTCGCAGCAGCGCTTCGCGCACGCCCTTCTCGATGGCCGGGAAGAACTGCCGTGGAACCGCGCCGCCCACGACCTTTTCCTCGAACGAGACGCCGTGACCGCGCTCGCGCGGTTCGATGCGCAGCCGCACCTCACCGAACTGGCCGTGGCCGCCGGTCTGATGTTTGTAGCGCGCGTGCGCTTCCGTGCCGGCCGATATCGTTTCGCGGTATGCGATTTGCGGCACGCGTGTTTCGACCGCAACGTGGTACTTGCGTTCGAGCCGCTCGGTGGCGATCGCAACGTGCATCTCGCCGCTGCCGCAGAGTTCGAGTTCGTTGGTGAATTCGGCCCGCGTCAGCCGCAGCGCCGGATCCTCGTCGATCAGACGGGCGAGCATCTGCGAGAGCTTTGCTTCATCGAGCCGGTCGCGCGGCGATATCGCCACCGCAAAAACCGGTTCCGGCAGATCGAGCGCGGGCATGATCGTGTGCGCTCCCCCCGTCGTGAGCGTGTCGAGCGTGTGCACGCCGTCGAGCCGCGAGAGCGCGACGATCTCGCCCGGACCGGCGCTCGTGACCGGTTCTTGTTTTTTGCCCTGCAAGCGGTAGATGCCACCGGGGCGCGATTGCACGCCGTGACGCGACGTGTCGGTCAGCACGGATTCAACGGTGAGCGTCCCGCTGAAAATGCGCACGACCGAGAGCTTGCCCGACTGCGGATGAATGACGGTCTTGCAGACTTGCGCCACCACCGGACCGCCGGCCTTGGCTTCGATCGGGCGTCCGCTGCCGTCGGTCCGCTGCACGTCGAGCGGAGATGGGAACTGTTCGGCGATCGCACCGATGAGTTCGCTGATGCCGATGCCGCGCGCGGCCGAGCCGTAGAGCACCGGCACGATTTCGTCGCGCGCGTACTCGTCGTGCAAGTCGCGGCGCACTTCTTCGAGCGGCGGTTCGACGCCATCGAGCAATTCTTCGAGCAGATGATCGTCGAAATCGCCCAGCGCTTCGAGCAAGGTGGTGCGCGCCGCGGCCACGCTGCCGTCGGCCGAGGCGGCGCTGCCGACCAGATCGAGGACGCCGCTGAACGCCTCGCCCTCGCCAACCGGCACTTGTTCTGCCACGACGTGCCGTCCGTACGCGGTAACGAGCGCTTGCAGCGTCGCGGCGGGCGCTGCGCCCGGGCGGTCCATCTTGTTGATAAAAAATAAATGCGGCATGCGCCGCGATTCGAGAAAGTCGACCAGTGCGCGCGTCTGCGGAATGTGATCGGGGTCGGCGTCGATGACGACGACGGCCGCGTCCGCTGCGAGCAGCGCGATCTTGGATTCTTCGAGGAAGTCGACGAACCCGGGCGCATCGATCAACACCAGATCGATTTCTCCGCAGTTCGTGTGCGCGAACCCGACGCACGTCGATTGTGCGTGCCCGATGCACTCCGGTTCGAAGTCCGTCGTGGTCGTACCGTCCGCAACTGTGCCGCGGCGCGGGATAGCCCCGCAATGATGGAGGATGGCTTCCGTCAGGGTCGTCTTGCCGGCATGGTGCAGGCCGACGACCGCGAGGTTCCTCCGGCGCGAAATGTCCATTTCAACGCTCCTGCAGTTCCGAGGGGGCTCCTGTCGTTCCCCAAGTGGCGGCGCGACCCTTGCGGGGCGATCCTACACTAAACGCGTCGAGGCGAGGTCGAGATCGTACTGGACTCTGCGGAAGATCTCGTCGGGGATCTTGCCTTCGTCGCGCAGTTTGAGGATCTCGTGCCGCTCTGCCGCCACCGCTTCTTCTTGAATGCGATGATCGTAGCGGCTCTCCGCGCTTTCCGTATCCTGATCGGGCGTGACGTGATGCCCGAGATGGTCGATGCGATTGCGATATTCCGCAACGGCGCGCGCGATCGGTTCGCGTTCCTCGTCCACATTTGAACTCTCGGCGAGCGACTCGAGCCGCTGCAGGCCGGCTTGCAGCGCCTTGATGCGAATCTTCGTTTCGTAGGCGCCGGTATCTTCACCATCGTCGATCTTGAGCCACCGCAAGAGCGGAATGAGCGAGAGCCCTTGGCCGACGAGCGTGATGACGATAACGCAGAACGTGATAAAGATGATCGCCGAGCGTTGCGGAAAGGGCGCGCCGTTCGCCGCATACAGCGGCAGCGCGAGCGCCGCGGCGAGCGAGACGATGCCGCGCAAACCGGTCCAGCCGATCACCGTGATCCAGCGCCACTGCGCGGGATCGCGCTGCCGCTCGCCCGGCCGGAACGCCCGCGGAACGTACGCTTGCGCGAACGCCCATATCAGACGCACCACGATCAAGGCGAGCGAGATCCACAGTGCCGCCGGCAGCCAACGGGTTACGATCGTCCCGTTGGAGACGATCTCGCGCATCTCGATGCCGATCAGCAAGAAGACCAGCGCGTTGAGCAAGTAGATCAGGATGTTCCACACCGCGCCCGACACGAGCCGCGACTCGGGACTCGCATACAACGCACTGCGCCGCCCGAGNNGAGTTCGAGCCGGCGCAGCAGCCGCAGCAGCGCTTCGATCGCGAACGCGAAGAGGAAGCCGGCCGCGATGCCAACGGTAACGACGATGACGAACGCCATCGAGGCGCGCGGCAGCGAAAAGTTGCCCACCACGGCCGCAAACACCGCGAACCGGTAGATCACGAGCGCCGTGCCGTCGTTGAGCAGCCCCTCACCATCGAGAATCGCGAGCACCCGGCGCGGCACGCCGAAGCGCTCGAAGATCGCCCCGGCCGCAACGGCGTCGGGCGGCGACACGATCGCCCCGAGCACGAACGCGCTCGCCCAGCCGAACCCCGGCGCCAGCCACTCGACCAGCACGGCCACGATGACGGTGCTGACGATAACCAGCCCCACCGCAAGCAAAGCAACCGGCCGGACGTTCCGTTTCAGCAGCGTCCAGTCGGTCGCCCACCCGCCGTGGAAGAGCAGCGGGGGCAGGATCGTATAGAAGATCCAGTCGGGAGCGATCTGTACGTGCGGAAGGCCCGGCACGAAGGCGATCAGGGCCCCGCCGATCACGAAGACGATCGGGTAGGGCAGCTTGAGCCACTTCGCCAGGATGGCGAGCGGCGCGATCGCGGCTAGCGTCGCGAAGAGCAGGATCGGGGCGCCCATCGGCCACCTCGTTTCCCGCACGCCGACGGAGGGCCCCGCCGTATGGGGTTTGAAGCGTCTAGGGTCGTGCGGAGCAAAGCGCTCCGCATTTCTGTGTCAGCCCTTGGGGAGATCTATGTCCAAGCTCATTCGCACGGCCGCGGCCGTGGCGACCGCGATCGTCGGCGTTACGTTCAGCGGCTGCTCCGGCAGCAGCGGCGGCAGCGGTGGCGACATCGCCACCGTCAACGACCAGCACATTTCGAAAGCCGACTTCGACCGCAAGCTCGAATCGAGCCCGACCGCGAAACAAGTGCTCACCCAGATGGTGCAGCAAGCGCTGATCGATCAGTACGGCAAAGACCAGAAGATCGACATCTCGGCCGACGCGATCGCGAAAAAAGAAGCGGACATCAAATCGAAGTACCCGCCCGGGCAGTTCGAGGCGATTCTCAGGCAGCAAGGTCTCACCGAAACCGACGTGCAGAATATTCTGCGCCAACAGCTGATCATCGAGCAGGCCGTCGGCCCGCAAGTGAAAGTCAGCGACGCCGATATCAAGGCCTACTTCGATAAGAACCACGCCACGCTCGATAAGCCCGAGCAAGTGCGCGCGCGCCACATCCTCGTCGCCGACGAGAAGACGGCCGACACGATCGAAGCCAAGCTGAAGGCCGGCGGCAATTTCGCCGATCTCGCCAAGCAATATTCGACCGATCCCTCAACCAAAGACAAGGGCGGCGAACTCGGCTTCTTCGGTAAGGGCCAGATGGTGCCGGCGTTCCAGGCTGCCGCGTTCTCGCTGCCGGTCGGTGCGATCTCGGCGCCCGTGAAGTCGCCGTTCGGTTGGCACATCATCAACGTCGAAGAGAAGAAACCCGCAACGCACGCGAGCCTCGCGAGCGCCAAAGCGCAAATCAAGGACACGCTCACGCAGCAGCTGACGCAGCAGCAGATCCCGGTGTTCCTCCAGGGCCTGCGCGCGAAGGCGACCATTACGGTCAACGACGACCGCTACAAGGACGCGTTCCCGCCGCCGCTTCCGTCCGCCGCTCCCGCTGCATCGGCCGCAGCTCCGGCCGCCGGCACGCCGGTTCCGGCTCCCGCAAAGACCTAACCACACCTGAGCGAACGTCGCCCCGGGGATGACCCTGGGGCGACGTTTTCTTTTACTGTCACGCCGAGCGCAGCGCGAAGCGCGTAGTCGAGGGGCCACCGATATCGTGACCTTCGCATCTACGACGGTATAGCTGACGACAACGTTGGCTAGTGGCCCGCGTGGATGATTACGGCTGTCCTTCGACTCCGCGCCTGCGGCGCTGCGCTCTGGATGACAGCGAGAGAGAGGCCCCGGGTCGTGGCGGCGAAAGCGCATGAGGCATGCTGCGCATCGTCGGACTTGGTCCGGGAGACCCCGATCTCCTCACACTCGGCAGCCGCGAGGCGCTGCGTGCGGTTGGTCGCGCCGTTACGGTCCTTGCGCCGCCGGATCTCGTGCTCTTTCTCGAGAGTGAAGGCGTCGCAGTTCTGCGCGGCATGGTCACCGACCAAGGGCTCTTCGTGCGCGGCTCGACCGAAGTGATCGACGGGTTCGTCGAACGGCTCGACGGAAGCGATCTCGCGCTCGGCATCTTGGGCAATCCGCTCTCGGATTTCGCCGGCTTGCCGATGCTCTTGCGCGCGCTCGAACGGCGGCGCATCGTGGCGGAGATCGTGCCCGGCATGCCGCGCGCCACGCTCTCCGCCTCGATCACGATGCCGCTGTTGCCGCTGCCGCCGGGATCGAGCCATCAGAATTGGGACGATCTCGTGCAGATCATGGCGCGTCTGCGCCGCTCCTGTCCGTGGGACCGCGAACAGACGCACGAGTCGCTCGTGCGCTACCTGATCGAAGAGTCGTACGAAGTGGTCGATGCGATCGAAGGCGGCGTCGATGCAGAACTGTGCGAGGAGCTCGGCGACTTGCTCTTCCAGATCGTCTTCCACGCGCAGCTCGCGACCGAACGCGGCAAATTTTCCGTCGCCGACGTGATCGACTCGCTCTCCAACAAAATGATCCGCCGCCATCCGCACGTATTCGGCGACGTCGCCGTCGCGAGCGTGGCCGAAGTGTGGCAGAACTGGGATCAGCTCAAGGCGCAAGAGGCGTCGAGCGCGTCGCGCACCTCAAAGCTCGACGGCATTCCCCGCGGCATGCCGGCGCTGCAGCGCGGCCAGAAGATGCAGGAGAAAGCGGCGCGCGTCGGCTTCGACTGGCGCGACGCGCGCGAAGTCACGGAGAAGCTGGCCGAAGAACTGCGCGAGTTCGCCGATGCGAAGGTCACGGCCGGCAAGCTCGCGAGCGAAGATGCCCACGTGCGCGAAGAACTCGGCGACGTGCTCTTCACGATCGTCAACCTCGCGCGCAAGCTGAACATCGATGCCGAAGGCGCGATGCGCGACGCCAACGCGAAATTCGACCGCCGCTTCCGCTATATGGAAGCCTATGCGATCGCCAGCGGCCGCGATCTCACCGACATGACCCTCGACGAACTCGAAGACCTCTGGCAGGCGGCAAAAACCGCCGCCTAGGTTACGGCTTGCGGTGCACGTTGAGCGCGCTCGCGTTCGGCACGCCGATCGTATACACGATCGTCGTGAGGTTCGCGATGGTCCCGGTGAAGTAGTGATAGTTGGCGGTCGATTCGGTGTACATTTCGCAAACGAAGCCGACACCGCCCGGAACATAGTAGTCGGCCCACGTTTGGAAGTGGTTGCGGAACGCTGCAACGTCAAGTTGCTGGCTCACTTCGATCAGCACGAACGCTTGCGTCGCGATCGAGGCCGGCACGTTGCAGCCGCCCGGAATCGTAGTCAGTCCCTCGCTGAAAACGAACGAGTAGAGCGGCTGCACGGGCGTATCGCCGCCGGGATACCAGTCGACCGGATAGTACGACGCCACCGGACCCGGCGTTGGGCTCGTGGTTTGCTGCGTGACCGGAATCAGGGCGCCCGTTCCCGGCGGCGTCGCGGCGACCGGGAGTCCGACCGTCGTCGTGAGGTTGCCGTTGACGTTGGTCGCGGCGCCGGCCGCCGATTGCGTTTGCGCGACCGAGCCGGGCGCGGTTTCGTTGAACGTCCACGAACCGTCGGCCATGAACGCGAACGTCGATGTCTGCGCGCCGGTGAAGACGTCGGTGAACGGAACGCTGTTGTTCGTCCAGGTCGTGCCGGTAACGTGCGGGAGAACGTCTTCTTCCCAGCCCACCGGCATCGGATAGGTGAAGAGGCTGGTCGTGGTGCCGGGCACGTTGCCGGTAACCGGTGAGTTCACGGCGCCGGAATTCACGTCGATGTCCTGATCGCCGAAGCGGTAGAAAATCGCGTTCGTCGCGTTGATCGTCACGCTGCGATATTGATCACGCGTGACGACTTCCGGTGATGCCGCCGGCGCCGGCGACGTCTGCGTGTATGTGAAGATGTGATGCGAATTGGCGACGATCGCGCCGTTGAACGTGACGCCGCCGTGTACGGTCAACGTGTCCGCAACCGAATACGCGTAGGCCGACGGGCTCGGCAGCGGCGTTCCGAGACCGTTGTAGTCGACGTTCACGACCGCGGCGGTTCCCACCAGCGTGCGCGTGTGCCCGAAGCCGAAGAACCGGTCGGCGATGTACTGGAACGTTCCCGGCGAGACGGCTGATGCAGCAACGCCGGTGGCCGACGCGCCGATCGTGGTTGCACCGATCGGCAGGCCGTTGATCGCGAGGACGCCGCTGTTCGCGTCGGTCGGCGCATACGAGAGTGTGACTACGGTCGACGGCGACGTGACCGTGGTCGTCGAGAGCACCGTCACGCCCGAGGTATCCGTATTCGTGAGCGTGATCGGGTTCGTGTAATTGCCCGCGCCGACGATCGCTGCGCCGCTGGGATCTTTCGCCGTAACGATGACCGGAACACTGGTCGCATAGCCGCCGGGGATCCGCGCGTTGCCGTTTTGCACGGTTACATCGATGCTCGCGACGACGCCGCCGAGGGTGACCGGGATCGTCGTCGGCTGCGTTGCGCTGACGGCCGCCGAAACGGTTGCCGTCGAGAGCACGGTGCCGCTCGCGTTCAAGCCTTGATAGAGCGTGACGACGAACGTATCGGTGCCCACCGGCGCGTTCAGCGTCACCGTGCACGTCAGCGGCGCACTGGTGGTGGTCGCGGTGCAATTCGGTGACGTCGATGTGAGGTTCGCGGTCGTCACCGCGCCCGCAACGGAAATCGAGATCGATTGCGCGTTCGGTGAAATGAAAGCCGGCCGGCGCTGCACGGCCGATGCGCTCGCGCCCGATGGGACGGCGATGGTGAACACGGCTTGCGCCATCGCACCGCCGGGCAAACTGCTTTGTCCGCCGCCGCCGCCGCCGCAGGCCGCAATCGCGGCGACTGCGGCGAGCGCTGCGGTTGTGAGAGCGGCGTGACTGAACCGGTGCGTCACGTTAGCGCCGTCCGCTCATCGGGCGCGGTGTTTCGCTTGGCGCCGGCGGAGCCGGCTTCGCGCCTTGCACTTGGAGGCTCGTATTCGGCGTGGGCGACGCCGCCGGCGTCGGTTTCGCCACTAATGAGGAGACCGCAACACCGGCTACGGCCGCGGTCGCTGCGGCAGCACCAATTGCGGTCGTCGTCGCGATTCCGCCCGCTGCCCCGGCCGCCGCGCCTGAAGCGCCCGCGACGCCCGCCGTTGCTGCGCTCGGGCCGGCCGCCGCGACGGTGCTGACTTGCGCGCCCGCGAAGCCGCCGAGTACCGTGCTCGAGATCGTTCCGGTCACGACGGCTCCGAGCGCGCTCACGGTGAGCACCTGGCCCGCGGCGAGCGCGATCGTTTGCGTGCCGACCGTCACCGTCACGCTGTCGGCGGCGCAGACCAAACACGCCACCGTCGTATTGCCGCCGATGAACGACAGCAGTCCCACGGTTCCGCGAACCGCGATTTGCGAGGTTGCGGTGGTAAAGCGGTAGTTGGCCGCGCCGCCCGTGGGGCGCCGGATATCGAATCGCAGCGTGCCCTCATCGACGGTTATTGTCGAACCGGGGCCATCGGCCGTCTGGCTGAACGCGCCGACGCGCACCCGCGTTTTCTCACCGATCGCGACGATCGAAGAATCGGGCAGCGCCAGCAATGCAGCCGATTTGTCGCGCGTGATCGCAAAATCGTCGTCCGGCAGCAGTTCGCGCCCGACGATCTGGTGGAACGGCGCCTCGGCGCCGGTCGCAAAACCGACGACACCCTTCAGCCGAGCGAGTTGCTTATCACCGTCCGCCGGCAGCGCCGTCGAGGTGACCAGCGTACAAACGGCACCGAGCATAAGGCTGGTGCGGACGAGTCGAAGGAAGCGATCGTTGCTCACGACGGTAACCTCGCTAAACGAGTAAGGCTTGGCTTTGTTACTATAGCAAAGAAGCGGGCGAGCGGGCGCTGCAATGGGCGGTTCTAATCTAGGCGCAGCGTTTAACTTATGTTATAACAGATGATAATGGTCCTAAAAGTTATCCGCATCGGAAATTCGCTGGGCGTCATCCTTCCGAAAGATGCAGCCGCACAACTCGATGTCGAGGCCGGCGACCAGCTTTTCCTGACCAAGTCGCCCGACGGCTACCGGATAACGCCGTATAGTCCCGAGTTCGAGAGCCAGATGGCGCTGGCACGCGCAATCATGCGCGAGCGGCGAGATGCGCTCCGTGAACTTGCAAAATGACGGCGCTGGGCTCGGGCTCGCCGTCATACACGCTATCCACGAAGCGCAGGTCAGCGAGCATGGCGGCGGCACCGGCGTTCGTGATGCAATGCTCTTGGAGCCGGACGCCGATCCCGCCCGCGATACTCCAACATCGGCCGCAGGCTACGGCCTTGCGTTCGTGCGGAACCATCCGTTCATCGCCGGAAACAAACGCACGGGCCTCATCGCGCTAGAATTGTTTCTCCGATTGAACGGATTTCGATTGACGGCAGATAACGCTGCGTGCGTGGTGGAGATTCTGGCGCTCGCTGCGGGCGAACGAACCGACGAGCAATTCACTGATTGGGTGCGGCGTCACGCGACTCGATAAGTATTTAAAGGTCTCGCGGTTGGCGAAGCGCCGCGCTGAGGCCAAGGACGGGATTGAGGCCGGGCGGATCACCAAAGACGAGCGGCCGCTCAAGCCCGGCTATGAAGTGAAAGTCGGCGACGTGCTGGTGATTCATTACCGCACGCGGTTTCTTACCGTGCGCGTTGCGATGGTGCCGGAACGCATCTTGCCCTCGCTCAAGCCGGCCGAGATGTACGAGATCGTCGACGAGCGTAAGGACGACGCGCGCGATTGGCTCTGACGCGCTCGAGTCTCTCGGCCGACGCGAAGGATGCGTTGGCCCGCGATGTTCCCGCGGCACTGCATTGCCGGCTCGCATTGCGTGACGGACTCGCCTATTTTGCCGGCGCGGACGTCGACGGACGGCACGTCGTGCGCACGCGGCGGTCGTCGATCGCCCGGCTCGTGCGTTCGCTCGGCGGCGAACGCGAGGGCAACGTGCGGCGCACGATCGAGCCGCGGCTCTACCGCAGCACGATGTTCGAGATCGACTCCGAAACCAGCGGAGCCATGCCGGCGTGGCCGCGTGCGCGCTGCGACCGGCGGATGGAACTGCGCGCAGCGTTTCTCGCTTGCGGGTCGCTCGCGGCGCCGCAAGCGGGCTATCATTTGGAATTCGTGGCGCCGAACGCGCCGGCGGCGGAGCGGATCGCGCGCCTGATCCGCGCCGAGGGCATCGAGCCGCGGACGATGACGCGCAAGGGACGTCCGGTGACATACCTTAAGGGCCTCGACTCGATCGTGGTCGTGCTCACGGCGATCGGCGCGCACGGCGCGGTCTTACGCCTCGAGGACGTGCGCGCGCTCAAAGAAACCAAGAATCGCATCCATCGCCTGGTGAACACGGAAACCGCGAACGTCGTGCGGGCGGCGAGCGCGGCGGCGGCGCAGCGGGACGCCATCGCCTACTTGGCCGACGCCTACGGCCTGCGGAATCTTTCTCCCGCGCTGCGGGAAGCCGCGCAGCTTCGGCTCGCCCATCCCGAGGAAACGCTTGCCGAATTGGGCCGCCGCGCGTCGCCGCCGGTCGGAAAGGCGACGATTAACGGGCGCATCGTGGCCTTAATGCGCCTGGTTCGGCGGCTTCGTGAGCCACGCGAACAGGAGCCGCGCACGCATCCGGCTTAGTCCCCGAGTCCTATGCGCATTGGCATCAACGGTTTTGGCCGGATCGGCCGCAATTTCACGAAGGCGCTCCTCGAGCGCCACCCCGGCGTCGAAATCGTCGCGGTCAACGACCTCACGAGCGCAAAAGAGTGCGCGCACCTCTTCAAGTACGACTCGAACTACGGGACGTACGCCGGCGAGGTGAGCGTGAAAGACGACACGATCACGATCGACGGCCGCACGATCAAAGTGCTGGCCGAACGCGACCCCGGTAAGCTGCCGTGGAAAACGCTCGGCGTCGACGTGGTGGTCGAGTCGACCGGCTTCTTCACCGATGCGGCCAAAGCGCGCGCGCACATCGACGGCGGCGGCGCGAAGAAAGTGATCATCTCCGCGCCGGCCTCGGGCGAAGACATCACGATCGTGCTCGGCGTGAACGACAAGAACTACGACACGGCCAAGCACAACATCATTTCGAACGCATCGTGTACGACGAACTGTCTCGGACCCGCGGTCAAGGTCGTGGTGGACGAACTCGGTTGGGTGAAGGCGTTCATGTCGACGATCCACTCGTACACGAACGATCAGAACATCCTCGATGCACCGCACAAGGACTTGCGCCGCGCGCGCAACGCCGCAACCAACATCATTCCGACGTCAACCGGTGCGGCGAAAGCGCTGTTCCTGACGATTCCGGAAGTGAAGGGCGCCTTCGACGGCTTCGCGCTGCGCGTGCCGACGCCGACGGTATCGATGGTGTATCTCGTTGCGGTCACGAAGAAAGCCACGACGAAAGACGAGCTGAACGGCTTTCTCAAAAAGGCGGCCGAGGGTCCACTCAAGGGCGTGCTGCAGTACACCGAGGAAGAACTCGTCTCGAGCGACTTCAAGCACAACCCGAACAGCTGCATCGTCGACGGCAAGCTCACCGGCGCGCAAGGCGATCTGATTCAGCTCGGGCTCTGGTATGACAACGAATGGGGCTACTCGTGCCGTCTCGCCGACGTTACGGATATGATCCTCAAAAAGATGCCTAAAGCTTGAGTTTTCGGACGCTACGCGACGCGGGTGACGTCCGCGGCAAGCGCGTCTTACTACGCGAAGACCTCAACGTTCCGATGAAGGACGGTGCGGTCGGCGATGAGACGCGCATCGTCGCGGCGCTCGAAACGTTGCGCTGGCTCGGCGCACGCGGCGCGAAGACGATCATCCTCTCGCACCTCGGCCGCCCCGACGGCAAGCCCAATCCAAAATATTCGCTGCGGCCGGTGGCCGCGCGCTTGGGGGAACGCCTCGGCACGCCGGTGGCCTTCGTCGATGATTGCGTCGGCGCGGCGGCGGTGGCCGCATCGCACGCCGTCCCCGACGGGGGCTTCGTGCTCTTCGAGAACGTGCGCTTTCATGCCGAGGAAGAGGCCAACGATCCGGCGTTCGCACGCGAACTCGCCAAGAGCGGCGATCTCTACGTGAACGACGCCTTCGGCACGGCGCACCGCGCGCACGCATCAACCGTCGGCGTGGCGAGCGATCTGCCGGCGTACGCGGGACTCTTGATGGAAGCCGAGCTCGCCGCGCTCACCAAACTGACGGTGAACCCGGCGAAGCCGTTCGTGTGCGCGATCGGCGGGGCGAAGGTCGCCGACAAAGTCGGCGTCTTCGAAAATTTGCTCGCGCGCGTGGATGCCTTCGTGATCGGCGGCGGCATGGCCAACACGTTTCTCGCCGCGCAAGGGATCGACGTCGGCACATCGCTGCGCGATCCGGATCTCTCCGCCACGACCGCGATCATCGAACACGCGAAAGCGAAAGGCGTGGCGCTGCACCTTCCGACCGACGCCGTCGTGGCCGACGCGTTCGACGCCGATAGCAGCGCGCAAGCCGTTGCGCTCAAGGATGTCGGCCAACGCATGATCCTCGACATCGGTCCCGAGACCGCGAAGGCGTACGCCGCCGTGCTGCGCGCCGCGAAGACGATCGTGTTCAACGGCCCGATGGGCGTGTTCGAGAAAGCGCCGTATCAAAACGGCACGCGCACGATCGGCCAAGCGATCGCCGAGGCGACGCGCCACGGTGCGATGAGCGTCGTCGGCGGCGGTGACGCGGCGGCGGCGGCGCACGAACTCGGTTTCGCCGCTGCGATGACGCACGTCTCGACCGGCGGCGGCGCGACGCTGGAATTCCTCGAAGGCAAGACGCTGCCGGGCGTCGCCGCGCTCGAGCATTAACGACATGCACGCTGCGCGAGCGCTGGTCGCCGGCAATTGGAAAATGCACAAGACGATCGCAGAATCGACGGCGTTCGTGCGCGAACTGCTCGCGCTCGAACCCGATTTCGACGCGATCGATGCGGTCATCTTTCCGCCGTTCACGGCCCTCGCCGCCGCCGGTGAAGCACTGCGGGGAAGCTTGCTCGGACTCGGCGGACAAACGATGAACGATGCCGACAGCGGCGCCTTCACGGGCGAGATCAGCCCGTTGATGCTGCTCGACTGCGGCGCACACTGGGTGATCCTCGGGCATTCGGAACGCCGCGCAAGCTGCGGCGAAACGGATGCCGCGATCAATCGCAAAGTGCACGCCGCGCTGCGGCTCGGGCTCACGCCGATCGTTGCGGTCGGCGAATCGGCGGCCGATCACGCCGCCGGGCGCACGCACGATCACGTCGTCCTGCAAACGTCGGCCGCGTTCGACGGGGTGACGCCCGACGACGTTGCACGCTGCGTCGTGGCGTACGAACCGATTTGGGCGATCGGCACGGGCCTCAGCGACAGTCCAGCGGCGGCCAACAACGTGATGGCGCAGATCCGCGGCTCGGTTTCGGGACTCGAGCGCACGCGCATTCTCTACGGGGGCAGTGTGAAACCCGACAACATCGGCCAGTTCGTCGCGCAACCGCACATCGACGGCGCGCTGGTCGGCGGCGCGAGCCTCGGGGCCCAATCATTCGCCGATTTGATTGCGAACGCGCGGGTAAACGCAACCCGATGAATCGTCGCCCGCCGCTCGTG
Source organism: Candidatus Lustribacter telmatis (assembly GCA_003164045.1). Taxonomy (GTDB): domain Bacteria; phylum Vulcanimicrobiota; class Vulcanimicrobiia; order Vulcanimicrobiales; family Vulcanimicrobiaceae; genus Lustribacter; species Lustribacter telmatis. The sequence goes on along the minus strand of PLRU01000083.1, from coordinate 6,311 downwards.
CTTGCGATCCTCGACGGCTGGGGTTTGCGCGACGACCCGCACGGCAACGCGATTGCCAAGGCCGATTTACCGAACTGGCATCGCATGCTCGAACGCTATCCGCACACCGCGCTCGATGCGAGCGGCGAAGCGGTGGGTTTGCCGGCAGGCGTGATGGGCAACAGCGAGGTCGGACACATCAACATCGGCAGCGGACGCATCGTGCCGCAAGGTCTCGTCGTTATCGACGCGGCCGTCGCCGACGGGACGTTCGCCACGAACCCGACCCTGCAGCAGTGCATCGCGCACGTCAAAGCGAGCGGCGGAACGCTGCACTTCTTCGGCTTGCTCTCCGACGGTCGCGTACACAGTTCGCTCGATCATCTCGAAGCGCTGATCGATGCGTGCACCCTCGCGGGCGTCGCCTTCGCGATCGACGCGTTTCTCGACGGACGCGACACACCGCCGCGCAGCGCGCAAGTCTATCTCGATCGCATCCAAGCCTATCTCGACACACACCGCAGCCCCGGACGCTTCACCAGCATCTGCGGCCGCTACTACGCGATGGACCGCGACAAACGCTGGGACCGCGTGGAAAAAGCGTACGTCATGCTCTCCGGCGGCGACGCGCACCGTGAAGCGACGGCGAGCGACGCGCTCGCGGCCGCCTATGTCCGCGGCGAGAACGACGAGTTCGTGCTGCCCACCGTCGTCGGTGAAGCGCAACCCGTCGCGGACGGCGATGCGGTGATCTTCTTCAACTTCCGTCCCGACCGCGGGCGCGAACTCACGCTGGCGTTTTGCGACGCACACTTCAGCCATTTTGCGGTCAAGCATGACGCGAACCTGATGTTCGCGACGATGACGCGCTACGAAGATGAGTTCCCAAACCCGATCCTGTTCGGGCCGCGGCCGCAGTCGCGCACGTTCGGTGAGATCGTCGCCGAGGGCGGGCTCTCGCAATTGCGCCTAGCGGAAACCGAAAAATACGCGCACGTGACGTACTTCTTCAACGGCGGCCGCGAAGCCGTATTTCCCGATGAAGACCGCGTCCTGATTCCCTCGAACCGCTCGGTCGCAACGTACGATCTCGCGCCGGAAATGTCGGCCAGCGATATTACCGCAACGGCAGTGGAAGACGTCGCGCGCGGACATCACGACGTGATCGTGATGAACTATGCAAACGCCGACATGGTCGGGCACACCGGCGTGTGGGACGCAACGGTATCCGCACTCGAAACGCTCGACCAGTGCTTGGGCCGGCTCGATCACGCCGTACGCAAAGCGGGCGGCATCCTCGCGATAACGGCGGACCACGGCAACGCCGAAGAAAAACTCGACGCGGAAGGCAACGTCCTCACGCAGCACACGACGAACCCCGTGCCGTTCTTACTGATCAGCGATCCGCCGCTCGGCGCGCTGCAGCCCGGCGGACGTCTCGGCGATATCGCGCCGACGCTCTTGCCGCTGCTCGGTCTGCCGGTGCCGCCCGAAATGACCGGCACCAACTTACTGCTCCCCGCGCCGGCGCCCGCGCCGTGAAACGTAAAAAGCTCGACGAAGCGGCCGATCTGCTGCGCGAACGCGCCGGCGGCACGCTCGACGCAGCAATCATCCTCGGTTCGGGATTCGGCGGCGCGCTGCGCGACCGCGTCGATGCAACGCCGATCCCGTATAAGAAAATCGCCGGGATGCCCGAACCGACCGTGCCGGGTCACGCCGGTGAAGCACTCGTGGGAGCACTGCACGGCCGCCGCATCGTTGCGTTCAGCGGCCGTTTCCATCTCTATGAGGATTACGATCCGCTCGAGATCGTCTATCCGGTCGCCGTTGCAGCGCACGCCGGTGCGAAGACGATCGTACTCACCAACGCCGCGGGCGGCGTGAACGCGGCCTATGACGCGGGCGATTTGATGCTGATCGTCGATCAGCTCAACCTGACCGGCCGCAGCCCGCTCGTGGGCAAGCTGCCGTTTCCCGGCGTCAAAGATCGCTTCATCGACATGGTCGACGCCTACGATCCCAACCTGTGCGATCTCGCGCGGCACATCGCCGCCCAGTACGCGATCCGGATGCACGACGGCATCTACGCCGGTCTGATCGGCCCCGCATACGAATCGCCGGCCGAAGCGCGCTTGTGGCGCTCGATGGGCGCCGACGCGCTCGGCGCGTCGACCGTGCTAGAGACGATCGCGGCGCGGGCGCTCGGGCTTTCCGTCGTCGGCTTCAGTTTGATCACCAACGTGCACCACGCCGGTGACGTTGCCTCGCACGCAGCGGTCATCGCCGCCTCGCAGCGCGGCGCCTCCGACGTCGCGCGCTTGATCGAAGGCATCGTCGCCAACCTCGATACGCCGCTGCCGCCGGTAACCGAACCCACGCCGGCCGCGCCGACTGAGGAATCCGTACCGGTCTAGCAAAGCAACGAGAATGAGACGCATTCTTGCCACGCTTGCTGCGACGCTCGCCCTCGTTACCGTCGCACTGCCGGCGCGTTCGGCCGACGTCGTGATCAGCGAGTACGGCGTGGTCGCATCCTCGCTCGTGTGGGCCGTTGCGCTGCACGAAAACTTCTTCAAGAAAGAAGGGTCGATCGTCACCGGCTACGTGTCGGCAAACGGCGGCGGTACGGCCGTGCGCAATCTGATGGCGAACGAGTTGCCGGTATCGGAGATGTCGATCACGGCGGCAATCGCCGGCATCCAAACGGGTCTGCCGCTGCGCATCATCTTCGGCCCGACGCGCGATCCCGGCGACCTAGTGTGGGTAGTGAAGCGCGATTCGCCGATAAGAACGATCGCGGATTTGAAGGGGAAGAAAGTCGGCATCACCTCGCCGCGCTCCACGACCGAAATCATTCTCCGCATCGCGTTGCAGAAGGCTGGGATCCTCGATAGCGTGCAGATCATCCCGGCCGGGAGCCAAGGATCGGCCACGACGGCGCTCGATGTGGGCGCGGTCGACGCGACGCCGATGGCGGAGCCGCTGATCTCGCGCAACAGCGCGAAGTTCCGCGTGCTCTTCCGCTCCGTTGACGTCACCCCGCGGCTCGTCTGGGAATGCGGCGTTACCACCGACGATTATGCCAAGACGCACGGCGACGAACTGCGACGGATCATCCTGGCCCGGCGCGACGCGGTCGACTTCATCTACAAGAACCCCGCCGCAGCGGAAGCGATCTACATGGACGCGTTCCAGTCCGACGAAAAAACCGCGCACATCGTCGTGCCCCTCTTGATCCGCCTGAAGTATTACGGCGAGGGCGACATCGATCCGGTCGGCCTCGAGAACATGATGCGCGGAATGAAACTCACCGGCGTTCTCGACGGCCCATTCGACATCAACAAATACATCGACAAACAATACCTCCCCGCGAATTTGCGCTAGTGCGTTCACTACGCGCGATTTTGATGAGGGACAAACACCTCGCGCCTTCGCGCATCGGCCGGACAGCTCGCGCCTTCACGCGTCGGCTTCTCGCGGCACCCGTATTATTTGCCCTGAGCGGCCGAGCGCGAAGGCGCGAGGTGTTTGGCGGTTAGAGTGCGGCGGCGAGCTCTCGCGGTTTGTGCAGCATGAATGCGCGCAAGTCGGGCAGGCCGATGTGGAGGACGCGCGTCTCTTCCGTTGCTTGAAGTTCCGCGCGTTCGTCGAAGGCGAGTTGCGCTGATGAGAAGCGATCGTACTGCTCGTTCCCGATCGTTCCGCGGCCCGACACGATGAAATAGATGCTGTGCGGCTGCAAATGCAGTGACGCGCCGGCGGCGACGCGGAACAGATCGAGTTGCGTTTCGCATTCGCTGAAGCTGCCGAGATGGCGCTGCGCCACGTTCGGTTCGGTCGCCGACGGACGCCACGCGAAGCTTTCGGGGTCGATAAAGATCGGCTGACGGTAGCGGCGCCGCGGCGCGCGGAACGGCACGCCGTTGACGTGCTCCCAGATCGCCGCATAGGCATCTTTCTGATGCTCTTTGCCGCCCGCGTCCGTGGTGACGAACTTGCCTTTCTCGAAGCGTCCGCTCGCTTTGAGTTCGCCACCCGCGGTCTCCATTTGATCGGCCGAAAGATAGCCTTGTCCGCTGGCACCGCCGAACTGCAGCGTCATCACCATGAGGTTGTCGCTGGTGGTTTGCGGTCCGTACGCCGTGCCCTCGGGAAAGTAACCGATCATGCCGGCCTTCAGCTTGCCGTCTTTGCTGAAATCGGTCTCGCCTTCGAGGATGAAGCGAATCTGATCGAAGTTGTGGCAGTGGCGCGGTGAAAAGAAGCCGCTGTCGAGGTTCGTGAGGCGGAACAGAAAGTTGTCCGGCGACCCAACCGTGCCCTCGAGCAGGCGGCAAAATTCGAAGCGGCCCTGGCGCGGGCCGTTCTTCTGCACTTCACTACCGGAGGCGGAATAGTGCACGACCTTCATGGGAACCAAGCGTTCGCACCGGGGAAAAAGCCCCCTTTTGGCGCACCAAGAGGCATGGCCGCCAAACGAAAAGTCAAACCGCCCAAGCCGCGTCTCGATCTCCCGTGGACCGAGCTTACCAAATCGCAGCAAAACCTGATCTACACGCGCGCACTGCAAGAATACACCATCGGTAAGGGACCCAATCCCGCAACCAAGGCTGAGTTCTTCCGCGCGAAAGTCGCCGCAAAAGCGTAACCCATGACCGCGACGTCCGAACGCATTGGCTCCGCCGCCGGCCTCGGGCCGAATACGCCGCAGAACGATCTGCGGACGTTCCTCGCGACGGTGGAGGCGCGCGGCGAACTCGCGACCGTGCGCGGCGCGCACTGGGATAAAGAACTCGGCGCCGTGACCGAAGTGCTCTATCGGCAAAAAGTCGAGAAGGCACCGATGCTCTTATTCGACGATATCCCGGGCTACGCGCCGGGCTATCGCTGCACGTACGGCATGTTCGGCTCGCCCTACCGCTTGGGTCTCGTGCTCGGCATGGAAGCATCGCTCGCCGACGATCGCAAAGCGCAGCTCGATTACTTCCGCAAAAATATCAAGAAGGCATACAAGCAGATTCCGCCCACGATCGTCGATGACGGTCCGGTGTGCGAGAACATCGTGCGCGGCGACGATATCGATGTCGAGGCGTTCCCCGTTCCGGTGCATCACGAGTTGGACGGCGGGCGGTACATCGGCACCGCTTGCGGCGTGGTGACGCGCGATCCCGATACCGGCCGCATCAACGTCGGCACGTATCGCGTGATGGTCAAAGGCGCGCGCACGCTCGCGTCTTATATCTCGAACGGCAAGCAAGGCCGCATCCACCGCGACAAGTATCTCAAAGCGGGCAAGCCGTGTCCGGTCGCGATCATCGTCGGCATCGATCCGATCACGTATCTCGCGGCCGCGTACACGATGGCCGACACGGTGCCCGAGTACGATTGGTGCGGCGGCATGATGGGCCGCCCGATGGAGTTGATCGAAGGCGAATCGACCGGCTTGCCGTTCCCGGCACGCGCGGAGATCGTACTCGAAGGCTGGATCCATCCGACCGAAACGACGCTCGAAGGCCGCTTCGGCGAGTGGCACGGCTACTACGCGGGCGACGCGCGCGAAGAACCGCTGATCACGATCGATCGCGTGTACCATCGTAACCAGCCGATCCTCACCTGCGCGGCGAGCCAGAAGCCGCCGCACTCGCATCTCTTCGAGCGCTGTTTCCTGCGCTCGGCCGCGTTGCTCGATTCACTCGAAGGCGCCGGCATCCCCGACGTGCGCGGCGCGTGGCTGCATCAAGCCGGTGCGGGCCGCACATTCGCGGTCGTCTCGGTGAAGCAGCGCTACTTCGGTCACTCGACGCAAGTCGGGCTCGTTGCATCGCAAGTCAACCCGGTGGGGTATATCGCGCGCTGGATCGTGGTGGTCGACGACGACATCGATCCAACCGACATCCACGACGTGATCTGGGCGATGGGCACGCGCTGCGATCCGAAGACGATGACGACCGTGCTCGATCGCTGCTGGTCGTCGCGCCTCGACACGATGGTCACCGACTACTCGCGGCTCTACAACTCGCGCATGGTGATCGACGCCTGCCGGCCGTACGAGCGGCTCGATTCGTTCCCCATAGTCGCGCAAAGTTCGCCCGAGCTGGCCGCGGCCGTTCGCGCGAAATATCCCGACCTCTTCAAGTAACGTCGCGTGCGCCGCTCGCCGTTTCTCCGCTCGCTCGCTGCGACCGGCCTGCTTGCCGGCGCCGCACGCGTACCGGCCGGCGCGCAGGATCTGCCGGCGATCACGCTCGCCACGCTGATCAACGATACGGCCACGTCCGCGCTCTACGCCGTGCATGCGGGACTCTTCCGCAAAGCCGGACTCAACGCGC
>PLRU01000087.1 GCA_003164045.1 Candidatus Lustribacter telmatis | reverse complement strand
CTGCGCGCCTTGGAGCGCGGCGTCGACGTCGTGGTCGCAACGCCCGGCCGCGCGCTCGATCACATCCGGCGCGGTTCGCTGCACCTGGAAAACGTGCAAACCGTCATCCTCGATGAAGCCGACGAGATGCTCGACATGGGCTTCGCCGAAGAACTCGAAGCGATCCTCGAGCGGACGCCCAAAGAGCGGCAGACGGCGCTGTTTTCAGCCACGCTGCCCAAACGGATCCTCGAGATCGCCAAGCGGCATCTGCGCACGCCCGTCCACGTCAAAATTCAGCAAGAGAAGCTGGCTGCCGGCGAGACGGCGCGCGTGCGCGAAATCGCCTACATCGTTCAGCGACGCAACAAGCCGGCCGCACTCGCGCGCGTGCTCGACATGGAGTCGCCGACCTCGACGATCGTATTTTGCCGCACGCGCATCGAAGTCGACGAACTGACCGAGACGCTCGGCAGCCGCGGCTATTCAGCCGAAGCGCTCCACGGCGGACTCTCGCAAGAACAGCGCGACCGGGTGCTGCGCCGATTCCGCGACGGAGCTTCGGAAATTCTTGTTGCGACCGACGTCGCGGCCCGCGGCCTCGACATCGAACACGTCTCGCACGTGGTAAACTTCGACGTCCCTTCGTCGCCCGATGCGTACTTGCACCGCATCGGCCGCACCGGCCGGGCCGGACGCGACGGCGTTGCCGTGACGCTGGCGGAAGCGCGCGAGAGCCGCCTGCTGCGCAACATCGAACAGTTTACCAAACACAAGATCTCGATCGAATCGGTCCCGACGGCGCACGACTTGCGCGCGCGGCGCCTCGAACTGATGCATACGGCGCTCGAAGAGACCCTCACGGCCGGTAATTTGGACTCATATCGGCGCGTCATCGAATCGCTCGCCGTCGAACACGACGTGCTCGACATTGCGGCCGCCGCGGCAAAGCTCGCCGACGAGGCGCGCGACGGCGCGGCCGATGATGAAGCGGACATCCCGAAGGACGTCGTGTTCGTGGCGCCCTTCGCCGAGCGCCCGCGTTTCACCAAGGCGCATCCGGATGCCGCGAAGCGCATGGCCTCGGCCGACATGACGCGGATCTTCATCGACCTCGGCCGCAACGCCGGCATCCGCCCGGCCGACCTCGTCGGCGCGATTACCAACGAAGCGAAAGTCGATGCGCGTCAGATCGGCGCCATCGATATCGCCGACGCGTTCTCGCTGGTCGAAGTCTCGAACGCCTCGGTGGATAGTATCATCGCGGCGCTGCGCGGAACAAAGCTGCGCGGAAAGCCGGTCACGGCCCGGCGCGATCGCAAGCTCAAGGGCGTTCGCTAAGGTCTACTTCGTTGCGATGAGCTCGATGAGGGCCGACATGCCGCCGTGGCCTTCGCCCTCATAGATCTCGGCGTCGTATTCGTCGATCCGCACTTCGGTGAAGTCGCCGAATCCCGCTTCGAGCATCTCGCGCGTGTAGAGGCGCGCGATGTCCGACGGGCCGCCGGTATCGTACTCCAGTTGCTTGGGCGGATAACCCTGGATGAGAAGAAGGCCGCCCGGCTTGAGCGCGTTCTTCACGCCGGCGAAGAGCCGCGTTCGCTCGAGCGGTTGCGCGAAGATCACGACGATCACGTCGAACGCATCGGCCGGCCATTCCCACGTCGAAACGTCGACTTGGTGCGTCGTGATGCTGACGCCGCGCGAAGCGGCGAGCGCGTGCGCCTTCACCTGCGCTGTGGGCGAGAAGTCCATCGACACCACGTCGAGACCTTGCTCGGCCAGCCACACGCCGTTACGCCCCTCGCCGTCCGCAACGGAAAGCGCCCGTCCGTTCTTCGGCAAGCGCTCCTTTTGCGCTGCGAGAAACGCGTTCGGCGCGGTGCCGAACAAATAGCTCTCGGGCGCATAGCGCCCTTCCCAGCGTTCCAGTTCTCCCATCCCGGCAACTTATATCGACGAGCCCGCTGTTCCCACGGATACGATGCCCGACCGGATCACCCGCGCTGCCTGGATTTCGTCGAGCGCCGCCTTGTGTGTGGGCGCTGCGCTGCCGCGTCCCGCCGGCGCACAGGCGGCGCCCTTAAGCGTCGGCGCAGGACTGATCGAGCCGCAGGCGCAGGCTTATTACGCGCGCGCCAACGGTTTCTTCAAAGCGCGCGGACTCGACGTGGACGTCGTCACCTTGGCGAACGGCGCGGCGACGACGGCAGCGGTGGCCGGCGGTACGATGCAGATCGGTATCACGAGCGTGCTGGGGCTCGCGCAGGCCATCGGTCGCGGGTTGCCGTTCGTGACGTTTGCCCCGGGCGCCATCCACGATTCGCGTTATCCGGCCAGCGGCTTGATGGTCGCGCCTGATTCAAAGATCACGAGCGCAAAGGATCTCGGCGGGAAAACGGTGGCCGTCTCGACGCTCAAGGGACTCGATCAACTCGTCGCGTCGGCGCTCGTGTCCAAGCTCGGCGGCGACGCCGGCTCGATGAAGTTCGTCGAATTACGGCCGCCGGAAATGGCAACGGCGATCCTCGCCGGGCGCGTGGATGCAGCGAACCTCGAAGATCCGGAGTTTACCGCTGCGCGCAGCAAGTTGCGCATGCTCGGCGACGCCGAAGACGCCGTCGGCAACATCTTCGTCGAGACGACGTGGTTCACAACGCGTGACTGGCTCACGCAAAACCTCGCCACGGCGCGCCTCTTTCGCGACGCGGTCGTTGCGGGCGGGGTTTGGGCGATGGCCAACCCCGCACCGGCGGCGCTGGTTCTTCAGCGCGACTTGAAATCGCAAACGAACCGCGCGACGCAGCGCTTCGGAACGCGCTTCAATCTCGCCGACTACCAGCTACTGCTCGATGCTGCAGCCAGGTTGAAGTTCATCAATCCGACGGACGCCTCGGCCATCGTCATGGCAATTTAACGCTCGAGATACGCCGCAAGGCACACGAGGCTCGACGTCCAGCCTTCCTCCATGTCGGCGGTGTGGTGCGCGACGGACGGATCGGCGTGAACCATGGTGATACTCAGCGTCAGCTCCGTTTTGCCGCCGTGCTCGGCGAACGTGAGCGTATTGCGAAACTCGGCTAGCGCCGTTCCGTCTTCCGCGAGGATCGTTGTCGAAAACACGAGCCGTTCGGGCGGCGTTAGTTCGTGATACGTGCCGCCGCCGAGATAGACGTTGCCGTCGGGACCGTGCATGTCGAGGCGCATCGCCCCGCCCGGCCGCGGATCGGCCGCCGCGTCAGGCGTCGTGAAGCCTTCGGGGCCCCACCATTTTGCCAGGTGGCGCGCGTCGGTGAATGCCGCATACACGAGTTCGCGCGGTGCGGCGATCGTGCGTTTGATGATGACGTCGTTCATTGTTCCCCCGTTTGCAGATCGCGCAGATAGTCGTCGAGGCGGTCGAGCTGCGCTTCCCAGAGGCAGCGATAGGGTTCCATCCAATCGGCGGCAACGCGAAGCGCCCGCGCATCGATGCGGCTCGGCCGCCATTGCGCCTGACGCCCGCGTGTGATCAGGCCTGCTCGCTGCAGCACCTTGAGGTGCTTTGTCACGGCCGGCAGACTGATCCCGAACGGGGCGGCGAGCTCCGTAACGGACGACTCACCCCGGGCAAGGCGCGCCAGAATCGCGCGCCGTGTGGGGTCGGCTAGGGCAGCGAAGGTCGCGTCCAGCTGATCCGAGGTCGTCATTGCCGTCCTCCCCTGTATTTAACTAGATGGTAAAATACAGGGGATCGGCGGCTGCTGTCAAGGGGCCGCGCGGGCCGATTGAGGATATGACCGGGTCGCTTGTTGCTGGAGGTACTTCATGCTCGGTCGTTTCCGCTTTGGCCGTCTGCTCGGCGCCCTCGCACTCGTTGGCCTCGCGTCCGCGGTAATGCCCGCGCGCGCGGCGGATACGACGCCGCTGGTCATCTATTCGATCGCCTCGCTGACGGGCTTCGGCGCGTTCCTCGGCAAGGCGCAGCAAGATACGTTGCAGCGGCTCGAAGTCAGCGTGAACAAGAACGGCGGCATCAAAGGCCGTCCGATTCACATCGAGCTCTACGACGATCAAACGAACCCGCAGGTCGCGGTGCAACTGGTCGACCAAGTGTTGGCGAAAAACGGACCGGCCATTCTGGTCGGCCCAGGTCTGACCGCGCCGTGCTTAGCGGTGATGCCGCTCGTGCAGGGTAAGCTCGTGCAGTACTGCGCGTCGCCCGGCATTCATCCGGCCAAAGACTCGTATTCGTTTTCGTCGAGCGTCAGCACGACGGATCTAGTGAAGGCGTTCGTGCGCTACTTCCGCGGCAAGGGCATGACGCGGATCGCGGTGCTCTTTCCGACCGATGCGACCGGTCAAGATGCAGACAAGAACCTCGCCGAAGTGCTCGCACTGCCGGAAAATAAAGACATCAAACTCGTCGCGCACGAGTACATGAACAATGCCGACCTCTCGGTCGCCGCGCAGATTTCAAAAATCAAGGCTGCAAATCCGCAGGCCTTGATCGCCTGGACGATCGGTACGCCGACCGGCAGCGTGCTGCATGGCATCAACGATGCCGGGCTCGACATTCCCGTCGCGCTCTCGAACGCCAACATGACGTTTCCGGCGATGAAACAGTGGGCGACGTTCTTGCCCAAAGAGCTCTTGTTTCCGGGCGCGCCGTTTCTGGCCGGGGTGACCGGTTCGGCGCAACAGCGCGTTGCGATTCAGCAGTTTTTTGACGTCACCAAAGGCCAAGGGGTGCAGCCCGATTTTCAAACCGGACTCATCTGGGATCCGGCCGTGCTGATGATCACCGCGCTGCGCTCGCTGGGAACCGATGCGAGCGCGACGCAGATTCGGGACTACATCGATAAGATCCACGATTTCGCGGGCATCGCCGGCGTGTATGATTTCCGCGACGGCAGCCACCGCGGTCTCTCGCAAAAGGACGTCATCGTCATGCGTTGGGATGCGGGGAAGAATAACTGGATCGCGGTGAGCAAACTCGGCGGCGCACCGGAGACGCCCTAGCCTGTTTCATCTCTCGCGCGTCCTCTACCGCGCCGCCGAACTGTACGCCGGCCGGCACGCCGTCTCCGACGGAGCCGCCTCGTTAACGTACCGGGAACTCGGCGCGCGGGTCGGCGCCCTCACCGCCGCTTTGTCGTCGCGCGTCGGCCCCGGCGATCGCGTGTTGCTGCTCGATCGCAACAGCTTGCGGTCGCTCGAAGTGCATTACGCGTGCGCGGCACTCGGGGCCGTTCTGGTGCCCCTCAACACCCGGCTGGCGGCGCGCGAGATCGCGCGCATCAGCGCGGAAACCGAACCCGTCCTGACCTTCGCGAGCGATCGTTTTGCCGAACTCGTGCCGAGCGGTTCGAACGCAATTGTGTGGCCCGACGATGATCCGCCGAACGCATCCAACCCCTACGAACGGCTGCTCTTGCAGCCGGCGCCGCTGCGCGCGATCGATCGCCCGCCCGGCGACGTCGCGCAAATCTTTTATACGAGCGGAACCAGCGGCGAGCCCAAGGGTGTGTGTTTGACGCATGCCAACTTGGTCGCGGGCGCGTATGACGGCATCGTCGTCCTCGCGCTCAACCGCAACGACGTGTGGCTGCATACCGCGCCGATGTTCCATCTGGTCGATGCGTTTGCAATTTGGAGCATGTCGATGGTCGGCGGCGTTCACGCGATCGCGCATTTTCGGCCGGAAACCTTTGCCGATACCGTCGCGAGCATGCGCGTGACGAAGAGCAGTATGCCCCCGACGTTGATCGCGATGGCGGCCGAACATATCGTGCCGGGCGATCCGCGCGTGCGCTCCCTCGAGCTTCTCAGTTACGGCGGTTCACCGATGACCGAAGCGGTGCATGCGCGCGCCACGGCGGCGCTGAGTGTCGACTTGGTGCAAGCGTATGGTATCACTGAGGCCTCGGGCATCGTCTCGCATCAACTGCCCGGCGACTATCGTCACGACGGCACGGAGCGCGAGCGCCGGCGGCTGCGGTCGGTGGGCCAGCCGGCGCCTAGCGTGGGGCTGCGCCTGTGCAACGACGAGGACGTTCCGGTCGGCGGCGAAGAGATCGGGGAGATCCACATCTCCGGCCCGCACGTCATGGCGGGGTACTGGCGCCGCCCAGAGGCAACGCAGGCGGCGATGCCCGACGGCTGGTATCGCACCGGCGATCTCGGAGCGCACGATGCCGACGGGCATCTCTTCATCGTCGGGCGCAAGAAAGACATGATCATCACCGGAGGAGAGAACGTGTATCCAACCGAGGTCGAGAACGCGCTGGCGGCCCACCCGTCGGTGGCGGAAGTTGCGGTGTTCGGCGTCCCGAGTGAACGCTGGGGAGAAGAAGTGCGGGCCGCCGTCGTACTGCGCGCCGGCGCTACGGCAGAAGAAGCCGAGTTGTTGCAGTTCTGCCGCGACCGCATCGGCGGCTACAAGGTCCCGAAGGCGATCGACTTCCACACCGAGCCGTTGCCGATGACCGGCCCCGGGAAGGTTGCAAAGAGCCAGCTCCGCGCAGAGTACGCGGCGCGATGACGACGCTGGCAGGGGCGGGCCCCGCGACGGATGCGCAGCGCTTCAGCCTGCGCGCGTTTGTGGAGCGCCTCGTCGCCCTCGGCGAGTGCGAAGTCCACGACGCCCCGATCGATTTGGTCGATGTCGGCGAGCGTCTCGACGGCAACCCGAAGGCGGTTTGGTTCCGCAACGCCGGCGGCGCCGAGCTGGTCGGCAACGTAATGGGCTCGCGCAAACGCTTGGCCCTGGCGCTCGAGTCCAACGAAAACGACATCGGCGAAGCGATGCGCGCACGCTTGACGAAGCGCTTCGCGCCGGTCGAAGTTTCCTCGGCCGACGCGCCGGTGCACGAAGTCGTGCACCTGGGGATGGAAGCCGACCTCACGTCGCTGCCCGTCCACTTGCAGCATGCGCTCGACGGCGCGCCCTATATCTCGGCTTCAATCGACTACGCGATCGACAAAGCGACGGGCTGGACGAACATCGGCTGCCGGCGCATCATGCTGCGGACGCCGACGACGGCCGGCATCGACCTCAACGCACCGAGCGATTTGCGCGCGATGTACGCAGCCGCTACCGCGCGCGGCGAAATGCTCGAGGTCGCCTACACGGTCGGTTCGCACCCGCTGGATTTTATGGCTGCCATGGCCGCAGCCGAACCATGCGACGAACTCGACGTGCTGGGTGCGATGCGCGGCGGACCCGTGCCCGTCGTGAAGTGCAAAACGATCGGCGTCTACGTCCCGGCCGATGCGGAACTCGTGCTCGAGGGCTATCTCGACGAGCGCGGACTCGTCGAGCCCGAAGGCCCCTACGGTGAATACGTCGGTTACTACGGCGCGATGAAGCGCAACCCGGTCTTTCACCTTACCGCGATCACGTCACGCCGCAACCCGCTCTTTCAAACCGTTACGATCGGCGGCCGTTGGCTCGGACGCACAGATACCTCGCAGCTCGGTTCGATCAAGACCGAAGCGAGTGTCGGCGCGATTCTGCGGCTTGCGGTGCGCGAACCGGGCGCCGTGCACGCAACGGCTTCCTCGGGCGGCATGTACAACGTGCGGGTCGCGATGCGTCAGCGCTATCCCGGCGAAGCGCGCAACGCGATCGCCGCGGTCTTCGCCTCGACGGCCGACGTGAAGCACGTGTTCGTCGTCGATGAGGATATCGACGTTTACGACGATGCGCAGATCGACTGGGCACTCGCGACGCGATTCCAAGCCGATCGCGACCTCGTCGTCGATTCGGGCTTTCGGGCCGTCCCGCTCGATCCGTCGCTCGACGGCAAGCGCGTCGGCGCGAAGGCCGGCTTCGATTTGACGAAGCCGTTCGGCAAAGGGAACTCCATGGAGTACATGGTGCCTACGGCACCGGTCTTCGGCCCGGCTGGAAAACGCTCGGTCGTGGACGTCCTCACCGACGGACCGTGCACGTTTCTCGAACTCATGGAAGCGAGCGGGTCGCGCGATGGACGCGAAGTCGTGCGCGCGCTCGCACCGCTCTACGACGAGCATCGTCTCGCGCGGCTTGACGACGGCCGCTACTCGCTCGTCGCCGCACCGAAATCCTAAAGGAACGAATCCACATGTCGCATTCCCATTCCGCACCCGGCGGCTCGGTCGAACTCAACGCGGAGGGACTTCCGCTCGGCTTTCTCCTACCGCTGGAAGAACGGCGCGTCACGCGCCTGGACGTGCGCGACGACGGCATCGCCGTTATCACGCTCGACCGGCCGGAGAAACTCAACGCGTTCGACGAGAGGATGATCCGCGAGATGCGAGCGGCGATCTGGCAAGCAAACTTCGACGATCGCATCAAAGTCGTCGTCATCACGGGCGCCGGCCGCGCGTTTTGCTCGGGCCGCGACATCAACGGACTCGACTATGAGAACAATCTGCCGACGCAACAATACCGGGCGTACGTCCGCGCCAACCACGAGATGCTCGACGATCTCGAATCGCTCGAGAAACCGGTCGTCGCGGCAATCAACGGCATCGCGGCCGGCGGCGGAACCGAGATTGCCATTGCGTGCGATTTCCGCATCGTCGCCGAGTCCGGCTCGTTTCTGCTGCCTGAAAATCAGCTCGGCGTTCTCCCGGCATCGGGCGCGTGTTCGCGCTTGATCCAAATGATCGGCATCGGCCGGCTGAAGGAGATGGTACTCGCCGCCCTGCCGATCGCCGCGCAGCGCGCCTACGACATCGGGCTCGCAACGCGCGTCGCGCCCGATGCGACGTTCATGGACGAAGTCTTCGCGTTCTGCCAGATCTTGCTCAAGCGCGCGCCGCTGGCGATGGGCATGGCGAAGCACATCATCAATACGTGTCAGAACGTCGACACCGAAACCGGACGCATCCTCGAGCGGCTCGGACAATCGATCCTCATCGGCACGGCCGATAATCACGAAGGCATGACCGCGTTTCGCGAAAAGCGACCGCCGAAATTCACTAACCGCTAACGATTCGGGGTATCCATGAAGCTCCCAATGATGCGAATTCGGTTACTGGCAGCGCTCTTTAGCGGTGCGACGCTCGCCGCTGCGGCTATTCCGGGTTTCGCGCAGACGGACGCTCCGATCGTTGTGTTGGGATCGGTTGCGGTGAGAGGCGCGCTCGATAAACTCGGGCCGATGTTCGAAAAGACCAGCGGCCGAAAGGTCGTCATCCAGTACGATTCGGCCGCTGCGCTCGCGAGCCGCGCCGCAACGGGCGAAGGCTACGACGTCGTCGTCACCAGCGTGGGTGCGGTCGACGGCTTTGTCAAGACGGGCGCGGTAGCTGCCGATACGGAAGCCGTCGTCGGCACCGCGGTCGCATCGCTCGTCTACAAGCATGGAACGCCGAAGCCGGATATCTCGTCGCCCGACGCGCTCAAAGCCGTGCTGCTCGCTGCGAAATCGATCTCGTTCAGCGACCCCGCGGCCGGTGGAGCCTCATCCGTCTATTTTGCCGGTGTCGCCCAACGCCTCGGCATCAGCGACGCCGTCATGCAAAAGGCCACCCTCACAAAGGTCGGTGAGGGCGCGATACCGGTCGGGACCGGCCAGACGCAATACGCCGTCGCGCAGTCGAGTGAGTACGCCGTCATCCCCGGCTTGGACGGCGTTCCGATCTTTCCGGCAGATCCCAAGAGCACCTCGAAGTTTGCCGCCGCCGTTTCAACCAAATCCGCGCAACCCGACGCCGCTCGGGCATTCGTGATTTTCATGCGCTCACCCGACGGCACCGCCGTTCGTAACGCCATGGGTCTCGGCGGCGGCTAATGGCGAAAGTCTATCTTACCGCGCTCTTCGCTGGGGACGCCGCGGCCGCAGATGCCAAGGCGGCGCTCGCGAAACTGCAGGGCGTCACAACGGAACGGGTGTTTGTCATCCACCGCGATGCGGAAGGTTTTCACGTCGACGGCCGCTTTGCGGGCGAGGCACCGCAGGCGTGGTATGCATTGCTCGGGACGGCCCTTGCGCGGATCTTGCGCGGAACGAGCCGCGAAGAAGACAGCCTCGCCGTCAGCGATGCGGAGCAAGAATTGGGCGTCGGCCAGGCAGCGCTGGTCGCGCTGATCGATGAGCGCACGCCCGACGTTGCCGATGCGGCGATACACCAATATGGTGGCGTCGTCATCCGCGCCGCACCCCAAACGCTCGATGCAGAAGACACCGAACGATTTCTTTCAGCGGCAGCGATGCCGGAATTCTTCGTGCCGAAAACGAAACTGTGAGCGCAATGTTGAAATCTTTTGCTCGATTGAGCGTCGTCGCGGCGCTACTGCTCGCATCTGTCATCTGCGCGCCGATCGCGAATGCGCAGGGTTACGGCGGCGGGCCGCCGCCGGCCGCCTTTGCACCGCCCGGTCCGCGCATGCGCACGATTCCGATGATGCGCGCCGCGAGCTGGACCACCGTAGAAACGTCGGGTGGCCAGACCTGGGACGGCATTTGGACGTTCGAGGATCCGGGCCACACGACGATGTCGGGCCAGTGGGTCAATCGGCAAACCGGAGCGCGCGTGAGCGCGCGCCGTATGACGGTACGCCGCGCGGGCCCGCAACTCATCATCGCGCGCGGACGGCTCGGCAATTACGTCGGCACGATCGCGCACGGCGGCCGGTCGATTTCGGGCACGATGAGCTGGGTCTCCGGAAGGTTCACCGCTACCGCCAACATGTGATTCGACGCGGAACTCTCCGTCCGGCGCACATCCCTAGGGGAGCCCTTCGCAGCGCGCCGGAAGCCGCGATTATGGATAAAACATGCACTCGTACCACCTTTGGCGCGGCACTCGTTGCCGGCGTCCTCGCATTCGCCTCGATCGCCAACGCTCAGCCATCCAATGTTCCGCCGATCATGCAAGCAACAACGTGGGCCACGGTTGAAACCTCGGGCCATCAAACTTGGGACGGTACCTGGACGTTCCTCGATCAGAGCCACACCGTGATGTCCGGCAGTTGGGTGAATCGGACAACTCACGCGCGCGTCTACGCAAAACACATGCGCGTGCGCCAGGCCGGAATGCAGATCATTATCGAGCGCCCCGAACTCGGCAACTATGTCGGAACCCTCGAGCACGGTGGCCACACGCTCGCCGGCACGATGAGCTGGGTGAAAGGCCACTTTACCGCCCGCCCCTAGAAGCAGGCGACCACCGGAGACCGATGGCTAATATGGATATCTTTGCTATACTAATCGTATGGCGAAGATATCCATGCTCATTCCAGACGAAGCCCTCGCTGAAATCGACGCCCAAGCCGGCGGGAATCGGACCGCTTTTATGGTGGCTGCCGCCATCGAGCGCGCGCGCAAGCTGAAACGGGAATTGACCGATCGCGAAATTGCCGCGAGCATCGTGGCCAACGAGGAACACGACGCCGAAGTCTATGCCCAATGGGAAGCGACGATCGCCGACGGCCTTGACTAGCCGCCTAACCGCGTTGCGCGGCGAGGTTTGGCTCGTTGCCCTCGACCCGGTTGTCGGCTCCGAACAGGCGAAAACCCGGCCCTGCGTTATCATGCAACGTGACGTTGCAAACCAGATCGGACGTACCACGATAATCGTTCCGCTCACAGATGCTGCAAAGAACACGCCGACTGTCGTGCGGCCACTTTGTCGAAAGGGCGACGGCGGACTTAAGAAAGACAGCGTAGCGCTCTGCGGCCAAATTCGGGTGGCCGATCGTCTGCGCTTGCGTTCCCGGCTCGGCGCGTTAGGTCCAGACGCCATGCAGGCGGTATGTCAGGGCGTGCGCATCATTCTGGACCTGGACGACGTGTAAGTCTCGCGTCGGCCTCTTCTATTAATATCACATAATGTAGATTTCATGATATTAATACCTGGATCTCATGACGTAACTTACGGGGCTCCTCGGATACCTGAAACCGCGGTGAGACGACCTCCAAAGTTTCTATGCAAACCGGGGCATCCGTAAGGGAAACACGGCCGGACGTTAATCGCCGGAGTCCACTCTCGACACCAACCATAGGTATTCGTATTAATCATATTGACACGAATACTATATTGGCATTACCCTTGTTAACACCAATGAGTAAGCGCCGCTACGACATGACGGCCCGCCGAGTCAGGGCGGCGGAAACGAAGGAACGCATCCGCGCCGTCGCTGTGGCCTTGTACCGGGAGCGTAGCCTCGATGACTTCACACTCGACGACGTCGCGGAGCGGGCCGAAACGACGGTGCAAACGGTACTCCGTGCTTTCGGCAGCAAAGAGAATCTGGCACTCGCGGCGCTAGCTGGTGTCGCCGCCGCCGGCACTCCCCTGCGGCCTTCGCCGCCTGGAGACGTTGATGCAGCAGTGGCTGCGATCTACGACGTCTACGAGGCGATCGGCGATTTCGTCATCGCCCAACTGGCCGACGAGCGGCGCCGTCCCGCTCTCAAGCCATCACTCGATGCCGGTCGCGAAAATCATCGCGAATGGGTGCGTCAGATATTTGCTCCGCAACTCAACTCGCGCCGGGGGAGTGCCCGGACGCAACTCTTCAACATCTTGATCGTAGCGCTCGACGTGTACGTGTGGAAACTGCTACGGCGCGATCTCGCGCTCAGCCGATCCGCATCCCAAACCGCCGTTCGCACGATCGTCGCCGGCGTCATCGACGCGGAGAATTCCAATGGCACGAATCCTTTGGCTGAACTGGTCGGGCGGCGGTAACCTTCCGCCGAGTCTGGGCATCGCGCGAGTTCTCACCGAACGCGGTCACGATGTCGTGTTCGCCGGGCGACCCGAAATGGTGCCACGCGTCGATGCGGCGGGATTCCGCGCAATCGAGATAACGCGCGCTTACGAACAGATGGGCACGTATCCGCCGCCGGCGTTTTTGACCCGTCTCGCATGTTACCTCACGTCGCCCGCGACAGCTGAGGAAGTGCGCGCAATCGTTGCCGCGGAGTCGCCGGATCTCATTCTCATCGACGCGATGTTCCCGGTGGCGTTGCTCGAAGCGGCCGGGTTCGAGCAGCCGACGGCGGTCATGCTGCACACCTTCATCTTCCGCCAACTCGAGATGTGGCGTGGGATGTTCGCACGATTGGACGGCATGCGCGTGCAGGCGGGCTATGGAAGTTTGCCACCGGTCGATGAGCTGTGGCCGGCACGCGATCGCATCATCGTAACGAGCCTCGCCGAATTCGACGACGCGCCCATCCCCGGTTGGGACGTGGTCCGGCACGTTGGGCCCGTTCTCGAAGACGAGAAAGTCGCGGTTCCCGTTTCGCTGCCGTGGCCCGAGGATGATCCGACGCCGCTCGTTCTCGTGAGCTTCAGCACCGGCTTCGAGCAACGATCGGTCGAAAAGCTCCAGTGCGCGCTCGATGCGCTAGGTCGCCTCGACGTGCACGTCGTCGCCACGACCGGCGGGATCGTCGACCCCACTGAACTGCGCGTTCCCGCGAACGCGATCGCGCTCAACTACGCCGCTCACGATCCGATTATGCAGCGCGCAGCCTTGATCGTGACACATGGCGGACACGGTACTGCAATGCGCTCCCTGCGGCATGGCGTGCCAATGGTCGTCATTCCGGGACTCGCCGGCGATCAGCCGTTTGTGGCGGCGGCGGTGCAAGAGTGGGGAACGGGTCGAGCGCTGCCGGGCGACGCCGATGCTGAAGCGATGGCAGAGGCGGCGCTCGACGTGCTTTCCACCCCGTCGTATCGTGGTAATGCCCGCCGGCGAGCCGAAAAACTTGCGGCCGTCGATGGCGCTGCGAATGCCGCTAGCGAAGTCGAATCGCTCTTGGCAGCGGGCGCGCCGTCGCCCGCCTTCAGATCACTAGCTCCTTCCGCTTAGACGGATTCACGTCGGACGTCTTCATCGAACATTCACGTTCGGCCTAATAAAATGCTTACAGGCGCAAGCTCTGGAGCGGGCACGCGCTTGAGAGTGAGGTTCCGGCCGTGGCGCTCCCGCAGCGTATCGTCATCTTGTCGTTCGAAGGACCCGATCGATATGCATCGGTCGGGGGGCTCTCGACGCGCGTATCGCAACTCGCCCGCGCCTTTGGGGAGTTGGGCTGCATCGTCGATTTGATTTTCGTCGGTGACCCGGCAGCGGCCGCCGTCGAGGCGTGCACACCGAACCTAACCCTGCGCCGCTGGTCACAATGGATCTCCGCGTGTCACCCGCTTAACGCTTACGATGGCGAAGAGCGCAAGGTGCTGGATTGGGAATCCAGCGTTCCCGGCTTCGTCGTCGACTCGATCGTCGTGCCCACCGCTGTGACGGGTGAGCGGACGCTCGTCATCGCCGAAGAGTGGCAGACGGCTAACGTCGCGATCGCGATCGACCGGCTTGCGCGGCTGCGCGGCGTTCGTAGCGCTCTCACGCTGATGTGGAACGCGAACGGTACCAAT
Organism: Candidatus Lustribacter telmatis; assembly: GCA_003164045.1. Lineage (GTDB taxonomy): Bacteria > Vulcanimicrobiota > Vulcanimicrobiia > Vulcanimicrobiales > Vulcanimicrobiaceae > Lustribacter > Lustribacter telmatis. Next base: position 58,260 of record PLRU01000087.1, on the reverse strand, counting down.
GGCTGGGAAAGAGTCGACTGGCCGGCACTGCGCGCAGCAGCAGCGATTACAACGGTCAGCAAACACATGAAAAGCGAGCTGTCACGCAAGGGCGTGGAATCGCTGGTGATCCCGAATGGGATCGACACCGGACTCCACGACAGTGCTGATCCGCGGCTTCTCGCTGAAATGAAAGAGGCACTGGCCGGCCGGCCGACGCTCGTCAAAGTTGGCCGCTTCGATCCCGAGAAGAACTGGATGCAGGCGATCGACGCATTGGCAGAGTTGCACGCCGCCGGGATCGACGCGCGCCTTATCGTGCGCGGCCGGTTCAACGAGTATACTGAGCGGGTGTTCGCGCACGCATACGAGCGGGGCCTCAGCGTCGAGCGGCTCGCCTACGAGGGCTCCGACGGCCACAAAGTGATCGATGGAATCGCGCTTTCCGAAGCCCAGGTCCTCCACTTACGCGCGTACCTCGATGAACAGACGCTCTCCGCGCTTTATGCCGCGGCCGACGCCGTGCTCGCCAACAGCGGTAGGGAACCGTTCGGTTTGGTTGGGCTGGAAGTCATCGCCGCCGGCGGGATCGCCGTGTGCGGTGCAACCGGCGAAGAGTACGCGGACCCGTTCGTCAACGCCATTGTTTGCGATACGGCGGACGGGCGCGAACTCGCGACCTATCTACGTGCGCTCCTAGAAAATCCGAGCATTGGCGAGAAGATGCGCCGCGCCGGCGCGGAGACTGCCGAACGTTATTCGTGGCCTCACGCCCTCGCCGCCCTCGATCTGAAGATTCGGTACATCGACACGGTGACGAGTTGAGCAGCGCATCGAGCGTACAACTACGTCGCGCTCAACCCCTCACGATCGTCGGTTGGAATATGCTCCTCGTCCTTACCGCGTCGCAGACGATCGCGTACATGGACCGGGTCAACCTTTCGGTCGTCGCACCGGTGCTCATTCGCGACTACCACTACACGCCCGCACTGCTCGGCTTTCTGTTCTCGATCTTTAATTGGGCGTTCACCATCGCGCTACTGCCTTCGGGGCCGTTCGTCGATTGGGTGCGCGCACGCGTTGCCTACCCGATCGGTGTCGGACTCTGGTCGCTTGCCACGATTGCGTGCGGTTTTTCGTTCGCGTTTGCACCACTAGCATGGTGTCGCGCGCTCGTCGGCATCGGCGAAGGACCGATGATCCCCTCGGGACAGCAAATCATCGCAGAGACCCTTCCGCGCGATCGCCGGGCACTCGCGATCGGGACGTTCTTCGCCGGCAACAAGATCGGTCTGGCGCTTGGGATCCCCTTCGCCGCTGTGGTGTTGTCGACATGGGGACTGCCCTGGGTCTTCTACATCACCGGCGCCCTCGGGTTTGTGTGGATCGCCTGGTTCTTGCTTTCGTATCGGCAACCGCCGCCGGCGCCGGAAGAGACCGCGCCGATGCGCGCGATCCGCTGGAGCACGCTGCTGCGCTATCGCAATACTTGGGGCATCATGCTCGGGCAGGCGGGCTACCTCTATATCTACTATGTCTTCGCGACGTGGCTCCCGGGCTATCTCGTGCTACAGCGACACATGTCGGTGCTCACCAGCGGCTGGATCGGGATGCTGCCTTTCCTATTAGGCGTGCTTGCTACCGTCGTCGGCGGTTGGGCTGCCGATGAGGTGGTCCGCGCGGGAGTGCGCTTGACGGTTGCCCGCAAGCTCTTTGCGGTCGGCGGGATGTTCCTCGCGACGGTCTTCACGCTGCTGGGCGCGTTTGCCGCGGACACGTGGTTGGCGGTCACGTTGCTAACCCTATCGATTGTGAGCTTCAGCCTTGCGACCGGCTCCATCCAGTCGATGGCCGTCGACATCGCACCGCCGCATATCGTTTCGTCGCTCGTCTCGCTGCAGAACTTCGGCGGAAATGTCGGCGGCTCGTTTGCACCGGTCATAACCGGCTTGTTGATCTCCAGCGTCGGCAGCTTCCAGCTTCCGTTACTGGTCACCGCCGGCGTCGCGCTGGTCTTGGGATGCGGCTCCTACGGTCTGCTCGTCGGCAATCTCGATCATAAACTCGTGGCGCCGACGCCCGCGTGATCATCGCTTACGCGCGCTGGTCGATGGAAGGCAGTGAAGTTGGCTTGTTGTTGTGAAACGCGCGCGCAACCAAGTTGTCGATTGCTTCCATTCCGAGAATCCGGATATTAACGTGGCGCGGACGTTTCAATCGCTCGATACCGCGGGAGCATATACTTGTTGACGACCTGCGCGTCGTTCGATCCCGGCCGGTTCGCATTCGTCGGTCAATCTGCGATGCGGGCTCCGCGCGAAGGAGCGCGACGTCATGTTAAAGGTCATCGTCTACGACGAGCACTGGACCGACGTCCCGAGCTACCGCCAAATCGAGGAAGAATTCCCCGGCTGCGAAGTCCATTACTACACGAACTATNNCAGCGCTAACCCGGCGCATTCGCGCGGGTTCCGGACGAAAAAAGCTGATGATCGTTCTGATCGGTTCGCGCAAGGGAAATCTCGCCGAGCAAGCGCGAACGAACGGCGCCGACGTCGTCGCGCGTAAGCCGATCCGCACGCCGCCGTTCATGCGGCTGCTTCACGAAACGCTGGATCTTCGGCGTGCGCGGGAAACCCTCGCCGCGCGGGCAAGCCTCGCCGGAACATGCGCGCAACACTAGCGGTCCGGTGACCCAGCGCGACGAGAAGGAACAGCGGCAACAGAAGCCGTTGTTCCTTCTCGCCGTCGGCTGTAATGCGGAAATCGCCGCCATCTGCGACGACGCCGTCGGGTCGCTCGAAGGAATCGGGTTCCGCGGGTTCACGGATCCGGACGAGGCGCTCGTCTGGGCAAAGGACCACGGACTTCTCGGCGTGGTCATCGACAACGAGATGCCGCGGATGGACGGCGCGGCCTTTCTGCGCCGGCTTCCGGTCGTCGCGGACCAGCCGCGCCCCCACATCATCTTGCTCACCGAGGGGGCCGCCGACGAGGTTCCGGCGGCGGCGCGAAAAGCTGGGATCGACGATATCGTCGTGAAGCCCGTGCCGCGCGCCGATTTCGCAGCCTTTCTCGCAAGCGCTCTGGCGCTACGATTTGACGAACAGATGGGCTGGCAGCCGGATCCGTTGCGTCCTCCGGTGGCCGACGTGCCACCGCCGTCCTTACCCCCGCCCATCGTACCACCGCTGCCACCCCCGCCGGCGCCTCCGGAGCCCGCGTCGTCACGAAGACGGGCCGTGCTTTGGCTTGCGATCGCCTTGCTGCTCCTGCTGCTCTTCGTGGGCTGCTCGCTCTATCGTCGCGCCGCAACTGGTGCCGATGCGGGCGCGGCTCCCACGACCGCCGGCTCCCCCGTGCTGGATACGCCGCAGGGCGCAGCACTCTCCGGCAGCGCCCCTACGGCTGCAGGGACATCTGCACCGGGAGATTTACGAACGCCACCGCCGTCGTCGACAACGCCCAGCATGAGCGCTCCGGCACGCGGCAGAGCACCGGCCGCCGAGTCGCCGCTTTCAGCGGGGGAAAGCGGTTCCCGCGCGATCGTCTTCGATCCGCCGCTGGCCGGCGGATACGGCCAAGGTGACGGAAGCCCGGGTTCGTCCGCCGCCGGCGCGCCGCCGAAGCCGGGCGGGCCGGGCGATTCGGCAAAGCCGATCGGTGGCGGAGGCTCGCTCGCGTCGGGCTCGCCGAACGGCGCTGGCGCTCACGGTGCCGCGGTGCCGGTCGCCGGGGGAGCGGCCGGAATGGGCGCGTCGCACCCCTCCGCCGCGCAGGCTGCGGCCGCCGCGGCTGCGGCGAAGGCTGCCGGGAAATCGCTGCCGGGCGCCGACGGCGCGGGATTCCTGGTTCTCGATTCGGCGGGCAACTCGGTCGCGGAATCGCAACCGGACGTCGCACGCGCGCCGGCGTCCACCATCAAAGTGCTGACGGCCGCCGCGGCGCTCGCTACGCTCGGAGCCGACGCGCGCTTCCGCACGGAGTTCATCGCGGATGGTCCCATCCGCGCCGGCGTCCTCGACGGCCCGCTGGTGCTCGTTGGGGGCGGTGATCCGGTGTTGCGTTCCGCCGATCTGGACGCCGGTGTCGCCGCGCTCGTGAAACTGGGCGTGCGGCGCGTTCGGGGCGATCTCCTGATCGATGCGAGCGCGTTCACCGGTGCCGAACACAATTCGCATTGGACGGCCGCGAACCGCGGGTTTTCGTATGGTGCCGGGACGAGCGCCGTGTCGCTGGATGAGGGAACGCGCATCGCTACCGTCAACGGCGCGCCCGTGCTGCAGCCGGTTGCGGATCAAGCGGCCTACATGGGCGCTGTACTCGGCAGCAGTTTGCGCGCGCATCATATCGCGCTCGACGGAACGATTCGCTCGGGCCGTTCGCCCGGAGGCACCGTTCTTTGGCAGCATGAATCGCCGCCGGTCTCGACGCTGGTCCGCACGATGCTCGTCGAATCGGATAACCACATCGCCGAACAGCTCTTGCGGGCAATCGGCCGGGCCGGCTCCGGCGTCGGCAGCGAAGCAGCCGGGATCGCGATGGTCCGCAGCTATCTCGCCGAACGCGGCGTGTCTGCGGCGGGCCTCGCCCTCTATGACGGCAGCGGGCTGTCGCTCGACGATCGCGCCACGCCGCGCATGCTTGCTACGCTGCTCTGGCGCCTGCGTGGAACGCCCGAAGGCGACCTCATTCACGCGTCGCTGCCGCCCATTGGGAACACCGCGGCGCAAACGTCGGCCGATGCATCCGGTATGATCCGCGCCAAGACCGGCAACGTGGGTGCGGTCCGCGGATTGGTGGGTTCCGTCGACCGGCAACCAGGCGACGCGCTCTCGTTCGCGTTTCTCGATACCGCGTACGCCGATGCCGCGTTCCTGGCTCGCCGCAAGGATGAGGAAGACACGCTCCATCAGTTGGCAAGCGCCGTCCCTTAGGGAGATCGTGCCGGCGCGCGCGTCCGATTAGGCGCGCTGGTCGGCTGTTTCGGCCGTTTCGTAGCCGTGCTCGGAGAGATCGAACCAGTTGCCTTCGGGATCGACCGCGCGGTATTCCGCGTACGGACGATCGGCCGGGCGCTTCTTCGGCTCTTCTACTCCGGTTGGAGCCAGGCGCGCAAAGATCTCGTCGCGATTTTCGATGCTGAAACCGAAGTGGTTGAGCCCGGTCATTGCGCTGGCTTCGAGCTTGTGCGGTAGGATGGCGAGCGTGAAGTAGCCGTCGCTGAGATAGTGCGCTTTGCCGGGACCGTCGCCGTGCAGCAATTCCATGTCGAAGACCGTTTGGTAGAACTTCGCCAGCTTCACGGTGTCGCGGGCAAAGAGCGCGAGATGTTTGATTTTCGGCTTACCCATGATGAGACCCTGACTTCGCTTAGCGCGATGGTACGAGTGGCGAGAACAGATCTTTCGCGTGCTGCGGCGTCTTGAGCAGCCCGTAGTTAAACAGCAGATCCAGCACCGGTTGCACGTCGGCAACGGCAAGATGGTCGGCGTAGGTGACGCGCGGACTTCCCGGCGCGACCGGCGTTTGGATGTACTTCTCCAGTATCTGTGCGGTGCGCGGGCGGTTCTTGTTCGCCCACACTGCCGTGCTCGACATGACGCTCGCGAATTGCCGCACGACGTCGGGATGCGCCTTCGCGAAATCATCGGTGGTAAAGTAGCCGCTGATCAGGAAGCGCTTCGCGATCGCATCAAAGACCGATGCGAGCGAACGCGCGGCGCCGCTGCGCAGCGCATCTTCCAGCGCCGGTTCGCTCACGGACGCCGCATCGACGCGGCCGGACTGCAGAGCGGAGAGTGCGGTGGCATCCGGCACTTCGAGCCAACGTACTGATTTGGAATCGCCGCCGTTCGTATCGAGCCACCGTTTGGCGCCGTAGTAGCTCATGTTCGAGAGATCGCGCGTCGCGATGACTTTGCCGTTGAGGTCGGCAGCGGTGCGCACCGGCGAGCCCTTCAGCACGAGCAACCCCGACGTCGGCGTCGTGCTGAGATACAGACCCGCCGGCGCGACCAGGGTGAGAGCCAGGCCGTGGTCGCGCGCAAGGGCACCGAGGGTGAGCGCGAACGATCCGAATTGCAAGGCGCCCGACGCGAGGGCGGCGGAGATCGAGCCGGAGTTGTTCATCTGCGCGAGCTTCACGTGCAGTCCGGCTTGCTCGTAGAACCCCATGTCGGCCGCGTAATAGAGCAAGCCGGCGGTGTCGTTGGGCGACCCGGCGATCGCTATCTCGGCCGGGCTCTGCGCGCCGGCGTCCTTCAGTGAATTTAGCCACAATGCGGCGGCGGCGGGGCCGGTAAGAAAATGTGCGCGATTCACGCCGGCGCCCTGGTCACCCGCCGACATTTCCCTGCTGGCCCGACAAAACCCTAAGGTCCGCATCGAATCAGGTAGGCCGAAGCGCCAACGAAGGTCGCCTTAACGAAGGCTTATGGCCACAGGGCAACGCGCCCTGACACCCACACGTAGGGGTTCATGCGCCGTTGGGTTTTAGCACCGCTGGCTTTTTGCGTTCTCGCGATCGTCTCCGGCATGCCCGCGGCACCGGACTCCGTGCTACCCGACGCGCAGGCCCTTCAGGCACAAATGGACGTAGCGATGGGCCCGCCGAGCGGCAACTATCGCGAAACGATCGTCGGGACCGGCGACGAGGGCGTGACGGTTTCGTCGCGCTATCGCCGCGGCGATGACGAGCTCGTCACACGCACGCGCGGCCCCATCCGCACGAGTTATGGGACGTATCGCGGAACCGATTGGCATCAAGATGCCAACGGAATCAGCGTAGCCGATGAACCCGATCCGGGTCCGGTCGCGCGCCTTAAGACGACGGCGAGCGTGCAGCGCGTCTCTTCGCCCGTCGATGCCTACGTCCTAACGGAGCTCGACGGTAGCGGCAACGGAACGCGCGACTACGTGGATCCGGCAAGCTATCTCGTCCTGCGCCACGATCAGATCGGCGCATCGGGCACGACGACGACAACCAACACGGCCTATGCCCGCTTCGGTGCGCAACTGCTACCGGCAGCGTGGCGCGTCGAGGATCACCCGTTCAACGAGACGATGTCCTATACGCGAACGCGGTTCGTTGCCGATAGCACGCGCGAGGCCGATGTCGCCATACCCGCTTTGCGCCAAATCGTGTCCCTGCCCGCCGGCAAGACGATCGTCGATTTACACGCCCGGTTCGAGAACGGTCAGATATCGGTCCCGGTCAGGATCGCCGGTCGCACGTTCTTCTTCTTACTCGACAGCGGCGCGAGTTCGATAACGATCGATTCGGGAGTCGCCCGAGACCTCGGACTCGTGCTCACGAACGCAAAGCGCCAAACCGCGGGCAAACGCTTTGAAACGCGCGATACCGTCGTCCCCGCCATGGAGGTGTCCGGGCTTCAGATGAACGGCGTCGTGGTCTCGGTGCTGCCCCACGGCGCGACCCGCAATCCAGCCGATCCCGTAGGGCTGTTGGGCTTCGATTTTTTCGCCGAGCTCGTCGTGCGTATCGACTACGAGCACAAGCGCGTCATCGCGATGGACGCGCGCTCGTACGAACCTCCGAGCGGAACGGATGTATCGGTCCTTGCGGTTCGGCTTAACGCTCAGGTTCCAATGATCAGCGCGAACCTCGGCGGCGCCGTCGCCCACCGCTTGATCGTCGATACGGGCAGCCCGAGCGCCCTGCTGCTCTTCGATTACTTCTCTCGGCAGCACGGTGAGGTGCTGCGCTTCGCCATCGACGACGCGCAGGAATTGCGCGGCATCGGCGGATCGTTTACCTCCCGCCCATTTCGTATGGACTACGTCCACGTTGGAGACGTTTCCATCGCCGGCCTCGTCGCCGACGTGGTGACATCACGCGGTGCCTATCCGCAAGACAACGACGGTTTGATCGGCGCCGATTTCTTGCAATTCTTCACGGTCGACTTCGATTATGTCGGCGGACGGATCGTTCTCCGCACGAGACCATCGTTGAGAAATGTTGTGTCCTAGGGCGCGCTAGCAACACGGCGGGCGTCCCGGTCCCGTAAAGGCCACAGCGGCCGCAACGCGATCGGCTGTCTTCTTCTTGAGTGCGGCGAGTGCTTCGGCAGAATGGTATGTGCCATCGCGCACGACGGCGGCAATGCGGTGCAGGTTCGCAACGCTCGCCACGGGGTTTGCGTCCAGTAGTACGAGGTTGGCATCTTTGCCCACGGCAACGCTGCCCATCGTTGCTTCACGGCCCAAAAATCTTGCGCCGTTCAGTGTGGTCATCTGAAGCACGTCGAGCGGCGAAAGACCGGCCGCGGCGAGCATATCGAATTCCTGATGCAGCCCGAAGCCGGCAACGACGAAGCCGCCGCCGAGGTCGGAGCCGGTCATCATCTGCACGCCGGCGTCTTTGAACGGCTTGACGAGCTTGGCGCTCAACGCATACAGCGCTTTGAGCGTCTCTCGCTGGGCCGGCGGTATCTTGGCCGAAAACTGCTGCGAGACGTCTTCCCACATTTGGCGTGTCTGCGCCGGCACGTAGCGCAAATTCGGATCGTTGCGGTATTGCTCGTCGTCGCCCACGGCCATCGTGCGAATACGAATCAGCGTCGGCACGTTCCACGTTCCCGCAGCGACGAAATGCGCAGCGAGATCGCGGGCCTTGGCATCGCTGAACGTGTCGATGACTTTCTGATAGCGGATGTATTCTGCCGCAGACGTGGAGAGGGTTGGATTCGCAACGGATCGGGCGATGACGTCGGGCGGTATCGGTCCGCTCGGCGCCGCCGGCGGCTTGGGTGCGATTTGTACGGCCACGGGGCGCAACGCCGCCTCGTCGGTCGAGCAGCCCAGCAAGATGCTGTCGCGCGGACCCATGTGCTCGATTGACTTGATGCCTACGCGGGCCGCTTCGCGCACGTCGACGGTGGGTGAGAGATGCCCGATAAACCGGATGTTCGAGCGTCTGCATTCCACCGCCACGGCGAAGAACACCTCAGGGCTATAATCGATCACTTTGATGAAGTCGGCGCCCATGGCTTGTTGCCGCTGTACTTCGGCGACGGCGAGCGCCGGGGTGGCGGCGTTGCCGGGTGTGAGGATCTCGCCCGCCATTTCGAGCAGCTCCGGCGCGGGAATGTGCGGCATCAGCTTTCCTTGCCGGCGCGCTTCGAGCATCGGTCCCCAGGCTGCCATTTCACGGAAACCGGTGACGCCGTTCGCCAGCAGCAGCGTCAGGCTGCCTTCCGGATCGCTCGTGCTGAGCGGATGCGCGTGGAGGTCGAGAAATCCCGGAACGACATACTTGCCGCGCGCATCGATCGTTTTGGCAAGCGGGCCTGCAACGATGCTGCCCGCGGGCGCGATCCGGCTGATCTTGCCCTTATCGATGACGACCGTCATGTTATGCCGCAGCTTGCCGTCGTGCGTATCGACAATCGTTACGCCCTCGAGCACGAGCCCGCTCGAGCCGCTTCCGTCTGCTGCTTCACTCATCGCCGGGCTCATGACGCCGGCCGAAGCCGTGATCAATCCGCCGGCTACGCTGCCGCCCACGGCAAGCGCGCGACGGCGGTCCATTGTGTTTTGGTCCGAAGCTGACATTAGCGTTCTCCGTTTGCGGTTGCGAGTTGGGGTTCGCGCGCTTCGCGATCGATGTGTTCGCGCAGGATGCGTTGTGCGCGCACGGGCCCCGCGTCGATGCCCAGCAGCGCCGGACGCGGGTTATCGTGCGCCTGCAGGATGCGTTGCTGCTGCAATTCGATCATCGGTTCGTCCTGGCTCTCGAAGATGAAGCGCCGGTACTTGGAAACCTCATCCCGAATTGCGAGCTCTTCTTCTGCGCTGCGTTGCGGCGGGTTCACCCGAACGGCGGCAAAGTGATAGTGCGTCGACGTCTCGGTTTCCGGCGTGAGGAGATGGATGCCGATAACGGATGTACCGGCGGCTTTTCCGGCGCCCGGTTCCGTCACGCCGGCGTCGAGCAGCATGCAGCCCGGCTGGTTCCAACGCATCTCCGTCCACGTATCCACCGGCTTGCCGTCTTGGCGAAACGTCAGATCGAAGAGCTTCGGCACGGGGACGTTTTCGGAAAAGCGGCGCACGGTAACGGTATCATCCTGCACGTCGAGATCGATCGCCGCTTCATTCGCTTGCTCGTTGCCGAGGAGACCTTCGTGCAAAATGTTGACGTGACTGAGATCGAGCAAATTGTCGGTGATGATCGCGTAGTTCGCCTTCATCACGATATAATCGCGTTTGCTCACGAACTTCGGCTGCGCTTCATCGAGAATGCGAAAGTCCGGGATTTCAGCGGGACGCGGCGTCTCGGCGCCCATCCAAATCCACACGAGCGAGTGTTTCTCGACCGTGGGGAAACGGCGCACGATCGCCCCCGGGGGAATCGTCTTGTTGCCGTGCGGATTGCGAATGCATGCGCCCGTCGCATCGTACTGCAGTCCATGGTAGCCGCAGACGACTGCCTCGCCGGAAACGTGACCGCGGCTCAGGGCCGCGAAGCGGTGCGGGCAGCGGTCGTAGAGGGCTGTCACCTCACCGCTCGCCGTGCGTGCGAACACGATCGGTTCGCCGAGAATCGTTCGTGCTACGAGCGTTTCGGTCGCGACGTCCGCCGACCAGGCGCCGACATACCACGTATTGCGCAGAAACGGCATTTTACTTGATCGGTCCGCCGCCGCCGCTGCTCACGGCCACCCACGTTGACGTGGAGGGGCTCCATTTGGAAATGATGATCCAGTTCACGCCGAGGCCGCGATTCGGCGATGCGGGGAAGTCGTACCGGCCGAAAACGCCGGGCCAGTTGCGAATGCCGCCGAGCGCCGCGCGCAGTTGTTCCGCCGTCGCATTGGCGCCGGCGCGCTTGAAGGTTTCTTGGATGAGGAACACCGGATCCCACGGCGTCGCGTGCAGCAAATCCGGCGAGAGGCCCGCGGCCTTCATGTCGGCGCGGAACGCGGCGACCTTCTCTCGAACGCCGGCGTCGCCGACGGAATCCGGAGCGAGTGCCGCGTACCCCGGAAAGAGCAGCTCTTTCGGCATAAACGCCTTGTAACTGTCGAGCTGGGCGATCGACATGTTGCCTTGCGAGGTGAAGACGGGAATGTCGAGCCCGCCGTCGGCCATGCCGCGCAGGATCGTAGCCACGGGGGTACCCGTGGTGAAACCGAACATCGCCTGTGCGCCGCCGGCCTTGATACGCGATATTTGCGCGGCAACGCTGAGATCCGCGATGTTGAAATGCTCCATCGCAACGACCGACATGCCCGCATAGGCCGGCAGCTTCATCAATTCGACGATACTGGCGTCGGTATCGGCGCCGGTGGCGTCGGTGCTGTCGAGGACGCCGAGCTTCTTGAAGCCGCGCCCGCGGAAGTAATTCAAACCGGCGACGATGCTATCGCGCGACGGGGCCATGACGGCCATGACGTAGCTGCCCGGGGTCGGGACCATCGACGGCGAGAGGCACCACATCACGGGACCATTCGGCATCAGCGGGGCCGTCGCGCGGCACAGCGCCAGCGGCGCACCGTCGATGATCAGCGGGACCTTCTTCTGCAGCGCCGCGGTCGTCAGTTGCACGTCGATCTGCGGGCTCGTTTGATCGTCGACAATCGCAAAGTGAATTTGCCGCCCGGCCACGCCGCCGGTTTTGTTCAGCCGCTCTTCGAGCAGCTTGAGGGTATCGGCATACTCCTTGCCGAGAAACGCGGCCGGCCCCGTCATGGGAAGAATCGTCGGAATCTCGAGCGTGTCGGCGGCGAGGGTGCGGTGCGGCGCGGCGAGCGCGAGGATCGCGGCAACGAGTGCGACGGCGAGTCGGGCCTTCGTCATAGAGACCTCCGGATGCGGACCTGAGGGCAAGTCTAACTTGCCATCTAAAAAACTTACTTGCCAGTAGGGAAACTTTCCTTCACGGCTAAGCGCGAGTACTACCATCGTGGAGAAAGCAAAGAAGCTCGTCCGCCGTGAGCTGGTTGAGACCGAGCTGTTGGAGCGCGCCGCGAGGCTTTTTGCGGAGCGCGGCTTCAACCGTACGACGTTGCAGGACGTTGCCGATACCGTCGGCCTGACGCGGGCCGCGCTCTACCACTATTTCGACAGCAAAGAGGTGCTGCTGACGACTCTCGTCGAGGGCATTACGGCTGCGCGCGTCACCGATCTTAAGAATATCCGTCTCGATGAATCACTTTCGTCGATGGAAAAACTCGCCCGCGTGACGCGGGCCATGGCGCTCAACGTGGCAACGCACGCGGCGCGTTTTCGCTTACTTCTGCTGAGCGAAAATGAGCTGCCGCCGGAGCTTGCCGCACGTCACGCGCGGGCACGGCGTGAAATCCTCAAACAGCTGGTGGAACTGTTTGCGGAAGGTTGTGCGTCGGGCGAATTCAAACCGGTTGACCCGCACATCGGGTCGTTCGCGCTGCTGGGCATGTGCAACTGGATCGCAATGTGGTACAGGCCCGATCACGAACAATCGCCGGACGCGGTCGCGGAACAGTATGTGGAGATTGCCTTAACGGCGTTCGGACGTAGTACCGGTCAATCGAAGCCGATCGCTGACGACCTTCCGGCGACGATCGAGCGGATGCGAGAAGATCTCGCGCGGCTCGAGCGCCTTACGCGTTAGCGGCATGCAGCGCGTTGCCGGCGCGCACGATAAGGCCCAGAAGCGTTGCGCAGTCGGTTCCGCTGAACGATGCGAGAACGTGCTCGACCTGTTCGTGATGGGCGGTTGCGGCATTGCGTACTACGCGTGCGCCCTTCGGAGTGAGTCGCAACAGCGAGCTGCGGCCGTCGCGCGGGTTTTGCGAGCGCGATACCAAGCCTTCGCGAACGAGCGAATCGATCATCGACGTGACGGTGCCGCTGACGGTATGCACCAGTGCGCCGAGTTCGTTCGCGGTCAGGCCCGCCTCGCGGCGCGCATAAAGAATGACCAGATAGTTGAACTTCGAGGCGGATAGTCCGAACGGTGCGAGCCAGCCGGTGGTCGCATCGTTCATCCGCTGCGCCAGCGCGCGGACGGCATGGAACACTTGGATGCGCTCGGCATCGTAGGCATCCGGAAAATCGCGCCGGCTCTGCGCGACATGCGCCGGCGGGATCAAGACATTGGCTTGGTCCACGTCCATCTCACGCTCCTTGACAGCCGGTTCATTCGTCGTTAGCATGCCAGTTATCTCGAATTCAAGATAAATGGAACTTTCTCCCGGGAGGATCGCAATTTCGAGGTTAACGGGCAAGGTCGCGATCGTTTTCGGCGCCGGGCCGAACATCGGTGGAACGATCGCGCATTTTCTAGCGCGCGAGGGCGCGCGCGTCGTCGTTTGCGACATCGTGCCGGCGGCAGCGGAAGCAACGGTGGCGTTTATCGCCGCGCATGGGGGTGAGGCCCTTGCGCTAGCCGGAAGCGCGCTCGATGAGGCGGCGGTCGAACGCGTCGTGGCGAGGGCGGTCGAGCATTTCGGCGGGGTCGATATCGTCGTCAATATGGCCGGCAAAGTCCATTGGAGTTCCGTCCTCGATATGGATCTCACGGCTTGGAACGAGGCCGTGCTGAGTTTTCCAACCGCCGGCATGCTCACCACGAAACATGCCGCGCGCGCGATGATTGCCACCGGCCGCGGCGGCAGCATCATCCATTTACTTTCTACGGCGGCGCATTTCGGCGAGGCGTCCGGCGCCGCGTATACCGCTGCCAAAGCCGCGCTCTTGAACTTTTCCCGCTCCGCAGCGATGGATCTCGCTCACGCCGGGATCCGCGTCAACACGATCACCCCGTGTGCGATGGAGCATCAATTGTGGACGGCGATGCGCGATGAGATCTTCGATGCATCGTTCGAGCCGCCGCACACCCGGTCGTTCTATTCGCGCGACGACTACTTGAAGTCGATTCCGCTCGGACGCTTTCCGCGGGCATCCGATCTCGCGTGGGCGGCCGTGTTTCTTGCATCGGATGAAGCCGGGTTTCTCACCGGGATCGATATCCCGGTCGACGGCGGCTTGCGGTTCAAATATCCGGCTTGGCGGCCGGGTGACTACACCGGCGCCAATATAGCCGATTACGCGCGCGCGATCGAGCGCACCGAATACGGGGAAGGAAAGGGTCCACTCTTATGACTGCTGATGAACGCCTCGCGCAACGCGGCGAGCGGCTGCAGCGCTTGACCCAAACCGGACGCGGTACCGAAATGGGAACGCTGCTGCGTACCTTCTGGCACCCGATCGCGGTTGCGCGCACGCTTGCAGCGGGCACGGCCAAACCGGTCCGTGTTTTGGGTGAAGACCTGACGCTCTACCGAGGCGAAGGCGGGCGGCCGCACCTCGTGGCCGGCAAGTGCGCGCACCGCCGCAGCGTCCTTCACACGGGTTGGATCGAGCGCGATGAAATCCGCTGCATGTATCACGGCTGGAAATTCGACGGCACCGGGCAGTGCACGCTGCGCCCGGCGGAAAGCGACACCGGCCTCCCGCCGGTACGTATCGTTGCCTATCCTACGCATGAATACGGCGGGATGATCTTCGCCTATCTTGGCGAGACGCCGGCGCCGGCATTCGATTTGCCGTGCAAGGACGTGTTCGAAGGCGACGACCGGATCGTCTTCGCGCGTTCCGAGATCTGGGATTGCAATTGGCTCCAGCTGGTCGAAAATTCGCTCGACGCGGCGCACGTGAGTTTCGTCCATCAGAAAGGACGCATCGGCACGTTCATCGAGAACGTCTCCGATGCCGTCCCGACGCTGGAGTTTGAGGAAACGGACGCGGGCATCCGGCAAATCGCGACGCGCGGCATCGGCAACGTTCGTGTGAGCGATTGGACGTTTCCGAACAACAATCACATCAGCGTACCGGGCCTGCAAAAAGGCGATCCGTGGATCGACATCGGTCACTGGAACGTCCCGCTCGACGACGTCTCGACGGCGCGCATGAACATCTGGGCGGTTCCGAAGAGCACGCCCGAGGCCGACCGCCGCATCAGCGACTATTTCGAAGCGCGCGCCGATTATAACGCTGCCGACCATTATCGCGAGTTGTTCTACGAGAACATCTTTCCGGAGGACACCGTCATGTCGCTGACGAGCGCTCAAGACTACCTCGCGCAACGCGGTCAGGGCGTTGTCGCCGACCGCGACAACGAAATACTCGGACGCTCGGACGCCGGCATCGCGCTCTTGCGGCGAATTTTCGCTCGCGAAATGCAAGCGCTGGCGACCGGTAGGCCGGCGAAGATGTGGCGTAAACTCGAGCACGCGACGGACCTGCCGATCCAGGCTGTCGCACCGTGATGGGCCATTCGCTGCGACGCGCATCCATTGCACTCAGCCTGCTTATCACCCTGACCGCCTTGGGCGCCGTTCCGCTCGGCGCGCAATCGGCCAACCTTGAAATCACCGCGATCCTTCCGCTCACCGGTCCGGCCGCAAGCTTGGGACAGAGCGAATTAGACGGGCTGCACGCGGTGGAGAAACGGGTGAACGCGGCTGGCGGCATCCGCGGGCGGGCGCTGCGATTCATGACACTCGATAGCCAATCCAACCCGCAGGTCGACGTTCAGCTCACGAGCGGCGTACTCGCGAAACATCCCAATGTCGTCATCGACGGCGGCCCGGCAACGAATTGCAAATCGGTGACCTTCCTCTACGCGAGCGGGCCGATCTTATGGTGCATTTCGCCCGCGTACTATCCCGAGCGCGGCAGCTATCGCTTTTCGGCCGGCGTCGATTCGACGGACGGTCTCCAGGTATCGTTGACCTTTTTACGCCATCGCAACTTGCGCCGCATCGCTATCCTCACTGCGACCGACATCGCCGGCCAAGAAGCAGACGCCGCGATTCGCATGCTCTTGAAAATGCCGGCAAACCGGGAACTGGCGGTCTCCGGTTGGGAGCACTTCGCGCCAGCCGACATCAGTGTCGCTGCGCAGCTCACCCGGCTACGCGCCGGCAACCCCGACGTGCTCATCGTTTGGGTAACCGGAGCCGCGATCGCGACCGGGCTCACGGGACTACGCGACTCGGGTTGGGATATTCCCGTGGTCGCGAGCAACGCCGTGCAATCATACGCGTTGATGAATCAGCTCGCGGCGTTGATTCCGGCACACTTCTTCATTTACTCGCTGAGTTGGCCGGCGTACGGCGTACTGCCGGCCGGACCCCAACGCGACATCTTGCGCGCTTATTTTTCCGCTCTCGCCGCCGCCGGCGGGCATGCGGACGGGAATACGGCCATGACGTTCGACGCGGCCACGCTGGTCACGAGCGCACTGCAGAAACTTGGAACGGATGCTTCGCCCGATGCGATCCGCGCGTACGTCGAGAACTTGCACGGCTATGTTGGAGCAAGCGGCGAGTTCGATTTCCGCCGCGGCAATCAGCGCGGACTCGGCCTGGAAGACTGCATCATTGCTACCTGGGACCACGCCGCCAAGAACTGGGAAGCCGTGAGCGGGCTTGCCGGCACTCGGATGTCCTCAATCGTCCCAGTGAGCGGGAGCGACGCCGGCAATCGGTGAGCGAAACGTAAAGAGCTTGTCGCCGCCGAGCGAGCCGAGATAGGCGGTGCGCAAATCCGGACCGCCGAACGTGATGCTCGCGATATTTTGCAGCAGCTTGGCGGGCGATTTTTGCACGTCGGCCCGTTGCAGCGAACGCTCGCGCAAGCGCTGCTCGATCATCTCCATGAACGCCGGGTCCGAGTCTTCGATCACGACGTGCTGCCGGCCATCGGGCGTGATGCGGATGACCCGATTGCTGATGATGCTCGCGACCCAGAGCGCGCCTTCCGCGTCGAAGGCCATGCCGTCGGGGAACGTGCCCAGGCCGAATTCGGCGAATGTCTCGCGATGCGTGAGCGAACCATCTGCGTCGATGCGAAAGCGAATGATGCGGCGCGCGTATGTCTCCACTGCATACAAGGACGTGCCGGCGGCGTCGATGCGCACTTCGTTTGCGAAGGCGAGTCCGTCCGCGACGATCCGCGTTCCGCCCTGGTCGAAGAGCACGATATAACCGTCGCTCAGGTACGGGCCGCCGAGGGGACTGAACGCCTCGGAGATCGGCCAGTGCCGCGTCGTAATCGTGAACCAGAGCCGTTCGCCGTCGCGCAAAACGAAGTTGGTCGCGGTCAGCTTTTTGCCGTCTACTTCACGCACGAGCGGTGTGAGCGCCCCGTCGCGATCCAAGCGCCAGAGGCCGCCGCCCTCGCCCATGTTCGTCACCCAAAACGAACCGTCCGGCGCGAGCGCGATTCCGTTGGGAATGAAGGGTTGGCCGTCAACATCGTGATGATTGCCGATCGCCGCTTGACGACCGTCCGGAGCAATGTGCGTTACGCCGACGCCGGCGTGTGCGACGAACAAATCGCCGCGCTTCGTCGCGAGGACGCATTCGGGGCGGGCCAGGTCGTGGCCGGCCGTAGCGATCTCGGCGAGATCGATCGTCGGGTCAGCAATCGGGGCCATGCGGTTCAGATGCCGATGGCTGGATTGAGGTCGAAGGGCTGCTCGCTCGTCGGCCAGTTCGCGAGTTCGGCTTGGATGGCCGGGCGGTCGAGCAGCGCGAATCGTCCGCGCTCCCAAAACACGGTCCCGTCGAACGCGATCGTTGCGTCCACGATCGGCAGCGAGATCTCACCGGGCGTTTCCTCACCGACGACGTGAAAGTGCACCATGCGTGGGTTATTGTGTGCGAGCGTTTGCCAGCGCGAGAGATCCGTGACGTCTTGCCAGGCAGTGAACGCTTGCGGGTTCGTACCGGCGTGCCACGAACTGAGCACATACGGATCCTGGTTTGTAATGCGTCCCGCTTCCTCGAGCTGCTTGCGCACGCGCGCCACGTTCGCCGGCGCACCGTCGAGATCGACGATGCGTCCGTCTTTCACGTGCGCCGTGACCGGCGAATCGAGCCGGAACCCCGTGCCGACATCGTGATTGGACGAGCTCACCAGCCACTCGAGGACGATGGTGCCGTTGGTCGTAGCGGCCGAGGTTGGCCGATGCGTGCCGATGGGAAACGTCGAGACGGTGAAGCCGTCGCCCGGCGCCGGTGCAGCGCGCTCGGCCTCGGGAACGGTACCGCGCACATCCGTGCCGCGCGCATCGGTGATGCGCCACTCGCGTGCCGCCGCGAGTTCCCGCGCGATCACGCCGCTCAGACGCTCCCACAAGCCGTACGGCACGCGCGACCACGGCGAATCCATGATCTCATCGGTGCCTGCATAATTGTGCACGACCAGGCCGTTCCCGGGCACCGGCCGCAAGCGGAGCAGACCGCCCATGTTGTGGGTGAACACGGCAACGTCGGAAGCTACGACTGCATCGAGCGTTGCCGCCGGCATGTCTTCCGGCCCCGGCACGTGATCGATCCACATCGAACGTACGTCGGCCCCGATCTCCCGTGCGCGGGCTTCGATCGCCTCGACCGTTTCGCGGCTAGTTGATTCGGAATCGTTCTCGTTCACGAAAAGCACCGCGCTGCCGGGGCGTAGCTTCGCGCAGTTCAGTAGCAAGTTGTCGATCGCGATAGCGCGTCCGCTAGACATGTGGGTCCCCTTCGTATGAAACGAGGCTATGAGAAACGCGGGATGATCTCGCGGGCAAAGAGCTTCATCGAATTTTCGGAAATGTAGCGCGTTTCTCCGGTCCATTCACCGAGGAAGCGCACGAGCAAGTGGTTGATGCCGAGATCGGAGAGCGCCTGAACCTGCGCCGCAACGGTCTCGGGAGTCCCGGCGATAATGTCCGACATGTCGCCGCCTGCCGCAAAGGCGGCCGCGTTGCTCTGGCCATCCTTCCGATGCATGACCGGTCCCTCGATCGGTCCGTTGCGTTCGACGAAGCGTTGGCGAATCGTCAGGTGCTCGGCGCGTGCTTTTGCCGCATTGGCCCACGCTTCTTCATCCGTGTCGGCGACGACGACGCTGAGCCAATCGCACGTGCACCAGCGCATGCATTCCCCCACGACATCCGGCGGGTGGTTCGCTTCCGCCAAAACGCGGCGATACGTCGCGGCCTGTTCGGCGAGCGGCGATTCGCTGCCGAACGTGCCGAGGAACGCCGGCCAGCCGTTTTGCGCGGCGGTGACGACGGCCGCATCGCGAGCGGCGGTGCGAATGACGATGGGATGCCGTTTATGATAGGCCGCCGGAACGACGCGGCGCCGAATCGTGCCGCGGTTTGCTTGCATCTCGAAGGTGTACTCGTCGTCGCCGGGCTTAAAATCCCACAGCCGCTGCATCACGTCCAACGTGTCGCGCGCAGCCTGGCCCGACTTGTGATACTCCGTTTCCAAGCCCAGGCCGACCGGTTCGTTTCCCGGAAATCCGCTGCCGAGTCCGTAGAGCGTGTGCCCTTTGGTGAGCTGGTCGAGCAGATTCATGCTCTCGACGAGCCGCACCGGGTGATAGAACGGCGTCGAGAGCACGCCGAAGCCGAGATACCGTTCGGGCGGAATCTGCGGCGCGATGTAAGCGGCGAACTGCATCGGATTGCTGTGCCACGGACCGCGGAAATGATGTTCGGTGAACCAGGGGTTGAAGCCGAGCCCGGCGGCCAGCAGCGACTGTTCGATCGCAATGCCGAGGACGCGTTCGTCCGCCTCGGGGTTGTCCTGATCTGCAATATACATGGTCAGGATCATCGTCGAGAAATCCATTGGCGTTGACGTTTGCGCCGCTAGGACGTTCTCCATTTCGCGCCGGCATGAAGGTGGGGTCCTGCTCCCGGAAAAGGATTGCGCATGGATACGACTCGGCCGGTAGAAATTGGCCCAGGAATCGACATCGGTGCACGTAGCTACCTGGAGCGTGTCGGGCGGGCCATGCCCGACGCGAAGGCCGCCGAAGCGCTGCAAACGCTGCATTTCTTCGGCGCACTCGATAACTTCACCAAGATGTTCGATATCCGCAACGACGATACGGTCGTCTTCTTGCTCGACCGCCTGATCGATCCGCGTGTCGTCAGCGCGATCGACGGTTTCTCACGCGCCCGCGGACCGAAGCCGACCGCAATCGTCTATCCGTCGTGTCAGCAAACCGAAATACCGGAGAGTGTGAAGCCGATTCTCGATCGAGCGACTTTTGTCGTGTCGTCGTGGTTCTGCTCGGTCATCGACCCACATGCGATCAAGCTGCGCCGCGAAGCCGGTCAGCGCTGGGTGAAGATCACCTACTTTCGCGACCTCGATCTGCTCGATACGCCGCAGGCGCGGTTTCCGATCGAACTGATCGGCGAGATCATCCGGGCGACGGCGGCACGCATCCTGCGCGGTGCGCAGAACGGACCGATGACGATCACCGATCGGCGCGGCTCGAACTGGCGTTACGACATCAAGCCGGAATGGGCCAAAGAGCTGCTCGATAACAATCGCTGGCGCGGCGAACTCACGGCGCAGAATCCGGGCTCGTACGTGCACTATCTGCCGACGCACGGTCCAAATATCTACCAGCCGCCGTCGCCGAAGCTGCGCGGCGGCGCACCGGTGCCGGTCAACGGCACGATCTATCCGCAGTGGGCGGTCGGTTTCCCGCGCCCATTTTCCGAGCGCATCGGCGTGCGCTGGGAAGACGACACGATCGTTGAGGTCACCGGCGAGTCGAGTGATGCCGAAGTGCTGCGCGATATGCTCGGGGGCGGCAAGCTGATCGAACTCGGTTGCGGCTTCAATCCGAAGTCGCCGCGGCACACGATCTATCCGGCCGGCCCGAACTCGCCGGGCGCCCTCCACTACGGGATCGATCTTGCTAAGCCGAGCGATTACATCCGCCGCATGATGCCGAATTGGGAAGAACCGCCCGTGCACATGGATCTGGTCACGTTCGATAGCACGGTGATGGTCGGCGATGTTCCGCTGATCACCGACGGCTTTCTCGAAGCGCTGCGTGACCAGCCGGTCATTCGACTAGCCGGACTCTATGGCGATCCCGTCGACTTGCTCGAGGGCTGGCCCGAGTAGATGAACCTCAAACGCCGTTCGCTGTTGGCGCTGACCGGCAGCCTCGCCGCCGCCTCGTTGACCCGGCTCGTATACGCTCAGACGCCCACCAAGCTTCGGTACGGCATGGCGCCCGATGAAAATTCCGCGCTCGCTGCCTATGCCGTCGCGAAAGGGTTCTTCGCGAAATCCGGGCTCGATGTTTCGCTGACGGTCCTGAACTCCGGCGGCGCCGTGACGCCGGGGTTGATCGGCGGTACGCTCGATTTTGGCGTGACGAATTCGGGTTCGATGGCGCAAGCGCACCTACGCGGTGTCCCGCTGCAGTTGATGACGTGCGGCTCGTTGTACTCGAGCGCATCACCAAGCGCATACCTCGTCGCCCTCAAAACGGGCCCGATCAAGACGGCCAAAGATCTGAGGGGAAGGACCGTCGCCGTTTCCAGCCTGCACGAATTCGCTCATTGTTCGGTTTTGAATTGGATCGACCGCAACGGCGGCGATTCCAAATCGGTGAATTTCATCGAAATGCCGATGGCCAGTACGATCGCTGCGTTGCAGACGGGTCACATCGACGCCATCGATCTCATTGAGCCGCTCTACACGCGCAATAAGAACGATCTCACGTCGCTCGGGAATCCGTTCGCGGCTGTTGCAGACGGCAAGCCCGTTCAGATCTTCGGAACGGTCGTTACCAAGACGTTTGCGGATGCGAATCCCGACGTCATCAAGCGCGCGGTCGTGGCGATGCGCGCCGCGGCCCATTGGGCTAACGATGCGCGCAACCACAGCGAAGCGGCAGCGATTATTTCGGGCTATACCAAAGTCGATGCCGCCGCCGTCGATGCCTATCCCCGCGAGCGCTTCGCTGAATCCAACGACCCGGCATACGTCCAGCCCGTCATCGACATGATGGCGAAATACGACTTCCTATCCCGCAGCTTTCCCGCATCGGAACTCTTCGCATGTTCTTCTTCCGCTCGCTGCTGACGCTGTTGGTTCTTACCTGCGCCGGTGCGCCCGCGTGGGCGGCACCGGCTCCGATGCCCTTCGAGCGGATCGGGCGAGCACTCAACGGCGTCCATGTCTTTAACGACGTGGCGATCGCTCCCGATGGGGGTCACTTTGCCTACACCGACGATGCGGTGCACATCGGCGACGTCAGCTCGCCGCGCCGCACGCGCCGCATCTCGACGTGCGGAACATGCAAAGGCGCAGCCGTTGCCTGGTCGCCCGACGGCTTGCACGTTGCGTTCGTCACGACCGATGCCAAGGGTCAAGGCAACATTGCGATTACCGACGTCACCGGCAGCAGCATCCGCATCGTCACGCACGCCCACGGTCCCCTCTCGACGCCGCATTGGTCGCCGGACGGTGCCCGGATCGCGTTTCTCTATTCGCCGGGCGCGCCGCGGGTGCCGAGCGCGCTCGAGCCCGGGACGCCCGATTCGGGCATCGTGGGCGGGACGTATTACGAGCAGCGATTAGCGGTCGTAGCCGCCGCCGGCGGAGCGATCAGGTTGCTCGGTCCGGCTAACCTCAACGTCTACGAATATGATTGGTCGCCCGACGGAACGCGCTTTGCCGCTTCCGCCGCACACGGCGACGGCGATGCGAATTGGTGGGTCGCCGCGCTCTACACGATCGATCTCGCGACCGGAACGGCGCGGCGGATTCTCCGGCCGCAGACGCAAATGGCCTCGCCGCGTTTCTCCGGCGACGGAACCCGCATCGCGTACATCTGCGGGATCATGAGCGACGAAGCGGTGACCGGGGGCGACATTTGCGTCGTGCCGGCGCGCGGCGGCGAGGCGATCGACGTCACGCCCGATTTCGACGCGTCCGTAACGACGATCGATTGGCGCGGTTCGCGCGACTCGATCCTCGCCACCGACAACCGGCTCGGGAAAACGTGCGTTACGACCTTCGGCGTCGATACGGCGTCGCATCACGATTTCTGGTGCGGCCTCGAAACGATCTTTGCCAATAACTACGCCGGCCTCGTTGCGGGCGACGCCGGAATCTCGGTCTCGCTCGACGGCAGCGTTTCGGCCGTCATCCGGCAATCGTTCGCCTCGCCTCCCGAAATTGCCATCGGACCGGTCGGCGCGTGGAAGCGCGTAACGTCGGCCAACGCAAACGTCACCCATCTCACCGGTGCCGCGCACAGCATTACGTGGATGAGCGACGGCTACACCGTACAAGGTTTCCTCATCGAGCCGCTCGGATATCGCCGCGGCCAACCGGCGCCGCTCATCACCCTCGTTCACGGTGGTCCGAGCTACGCATCGAGCCCGATGTTTCCGGCCGGTGCCGAGGCCTACGAGGGCGTGCTTGCGGCGCGCGGCTACGCGGTGTTCGAGCCGAACCCGCGCGGCAGCTACGGCGGCGGCGAAGCCTTCACGCGCGCGAACGTCAAGGATTTCGGCGGTGGTGATCTGCGCGACGTCTTAGCCGGGCTCGACGCCGCGACTGCCGTCATACCGGCCAATCCCAAGCGTATGGGGATCATGGGCTGGAGCTACGGCGGGTACATGACGATGTGGGCGCTCACGCAAACGAACCGCTTCAAAGCCGCCGTGTCGGGTGCCGGACTTTCGGATTGGTTGAGCTATTACGGTACCAACGGCATCGACACGTGGATGACGCCGTTCTTTGGTGCGACCGTGTACGACGATCCGGCCGTCTATGCCAAGAGTTCGCCGATCACGTTCATCAAGAACGTACATACGCCGACGCTGATGCTCGGCGGCACGCTCGACGACGAAGTCCCGATCACGCAGTCATACGAGTACTGGCATGCGCTCCGGGCCCTGCATGTACCGGCACAACTCGTCGTCTATCCCGGCGAGGGGCACCTCTTCAACAAGCCGGCCGATCAGCTCGACGTGTCGCGCCGCATCGTCGGCTGGTTCGATCATTGGTTGAAGTAGCGCCCGAACGCACTAGCCGGTGGCGATCATCTCAGGAGCACGAACTCTCCGCTCGGTGAACTTCTCGCGCGCGGCGAGATCGAGAGTCGGATCGATCATGTCCGGCTCGAGTGACTCCGCGTAGGTAACGCGCACCATGCGGCGCACCGTGGCGTCATCGATCTTTGTGTACTTCTGCAAGATGAGGGCCGACTTGTCGTGATTGGCGTTGGCCCAGCGCGCGGTCTCGTAGATCACGCCGGCAAAGGCGCGAGCGGCCGCGACGTTCTTCTTTTGCCAATCCGAGGTTGCGAACCAGCCGCCGATCATCAAGCGCCGGCCGATGAGTTCGAACGGCTTGGCGAGCACGCGCACGTCATCGCTGCTCGCAGCGAGCGAGGGCTCCGAAATGATGCCCGCGGCAATCGTTCCGCGTTTGAGCGCGGCGCTCACTTGCGAGAACGGCATTTCGATGATGTTGACCTTCGCGGGATCGGCTCCGCCTTTGATGAGATAGGCCACGACGGCAAGGTGGGTGATGTCCTTGATCCCCGAAACCGAGACGGTCTTCCCTTCGAGTTCGCGCGCATCGGTGAGCGTTGAGTCTTTCGTCACGCACAGCACGATCGTCGGCGCCGCCGCCGTATACATTCCGCCGCCGGCGATATACACAAACGGCAAGCCGCGTATGGTCGCATTGGCCAGCGTGATAACGCTCGAAATCCCGATATCGAGCGCGCCCGAAGCAACGCCGGTTGAGACTTGCGCGCCGTTGGCGAACGTCGTGATCTCCGCATCGATGCCGGCGCGGCTGAAGAATCCGAGGTCTTGCGCGTAGTACGCTTCGGCGAAGCTGTCGTTGGCGGTGGCGCCGATCCGGAGGTGCGCCCGCGTTTGGGCCCGTGCGGAACGGCCCGCCGCGAGGAGCATGGCAGCAACCGAACCGGCCACGAACGAGTGACGAGCGATCATGCGCGACGTCTTCCGGATGCTCCGCTAGCGTCCCCGTGAAATGTCCGAATTGCGGCAGATGTGGACGCCTAGCGCTCGATCCGCTCGAGAAACGGCTCGAGAAACTTCCCCGTCGCGCCGCGGCGGTACATCGCGACGAAGCGCATCTCGAGCTTCGGCACGATCGAAACGTAGTGCACGCCGCGAATTTTGACGTCGCGCGACGACGACGAGAGCAGCGAGACGCCGAGTCCGGCTGAAACGAGGCCGAGCAGGATGCGAACGTCGCTGCTTTCTTGGACGATGTGCGGCTGGAAGCCGGCGCGCAGACACGCCGCCATCACCTGATCGCGCACCGTTTCACCGACCTCCGTCCAGGCCGGAACGACGAAATCTTCGTCGGCGAGCTCGGTCAGGGCGATCTGCCGGCGCGTGGCGAGCCGATGACCGTCGGGCACCGCCGCCATCACCGTTTCTTCGGCGATCGGTACGATCACCAGATCGCGATCCTCGTGCTCTTCCGTGTAGTGAACGAAGCCGATATCGAGGGCGCCGCTGACGAGCGCGTCCATCTGATCCATCGACCACATTTCGCGCAATTCGATTTTGATGTTCGGGCGATCTCGGCGCACGCGCCGCACCGTGCGCGCGATCGGGAAGAACGGAAAGATCCGGCTGAACCCGACGACCAGCCGTGCGCTCGCCGTTTCGCCGGCCAGCTGAGCGGAACGCAGCGTCGAATCGGCGGCGTCGATCGTACGGCGCGCTTGCTCGAGGACGGCGAGTCCGACCTCGGTGAGGATGACGCCGCGCGGCGTGCGGACGAATAGCTGCGCGTTGAATTCGGCTTCGAGCTTGTGGATCTGCGCGGTGAGCGCGGGCTGCGCGATCGCCAAGGTCTCTGCCGCTCGCGTGAAGCTGCCCTGATCGGCGATCTCAACGAAATACCGCAGCTGCCGGAGTTCCATTAGGCGCTCCTTACGGTGCGACCGCCCACGAGGCCTTCCATACTAATTTGCGATGGCTACATCGCTTTTTGATATTGGACACCTATCGCTTGGCGTGGCATTATCGGATCGCGGCCAGCTCAGGCCTAAAAAACGAGCAGAAAGCAAGTCCAAGATCATGAAAATCGCATCTGTCACCGCGGCCCTCGGAGCCGCCCTCCTCCTCGCCGGTGCCCCGGCCCTGGCCACGGCTGCTGAAATGCAGACCGGCCCGATTCAACTCAATAAGGTCGAAATCACCCAGTCTTACGGGGACCGCAACCAGTTCAGCCCGGGCCTCGTCACCGTCGCCTTCACGAACCAAAATGCCAGCCCCGCGACCGACATCGTGTTCGCACTCGAGTCAGATGGCAACGTGATCGACCGCTACGAGGATGTCGGTTCCTACGCCAAGGGCGAGACCGTCCGGCACAGCTTCCAAGACATCCAGATCGACAACGATCAGCAGCTCACTGTCGAGAAGGCAACGTTTGCCGACGGCAGCGTCTGGAGCAACGGAACCGTCTCTTATGCGCCGGCCGCTTCAACCCAGTCGCACGAAGTGTCGATCGAGTCGATCTTCCCCTTCCAACCCGAATCGTACTAGACGCCGGCCGCCGGACGTAAGCGCGCCGGCGACAACCGTCTCGCAACGACGAGATACGCAGCGGCCCCGAGCAACGGCATAATGCTCACATCGATGAGCGCCGACTCGGGGCCGAAGCGCGTTACGGCCACCCCGACGAGCGTGACCAGAACGGAACCCGCTCCGAACGCGACGCCGTTAATGAGTCCGAGCGCCATACCCAAATTGCGCGGCAGCAGCGACTGCACGATCACGACGCCGGGTGCGTTCTGCACCGAGAGCAAGACGCTGCCGAGCAGCAATAATCCGATCGCAATCGGTACCGGAGTAAAGAAAAATCCGAGGAGGCACGGCACCGCCGCCACCAGCGCGACGACCGATGCGGTAACCGAACCCAGCCGGTCGCCCAAATAGCCGCCGAGATACATCCCGATGATGCCGACGAGCAAAAATGCCGTGACGAGTTGGCCGGCCTGCACGATGGTGCCCCCGCGCGCGGCGAGCAAGTTCGGCAGATATGTCATGAACGCCGCAGTCGTCAAGAACCGGACTGCGGTACTTGCGACGACGAGCGTGATACCGAAACGGTCGATCGGTGCCTTTACGTGTGCGTCGAGTTTCCGCTGCGAATCGTGCGCGGGCTGCGCCATCACGTGTGCGCGCCGGATGACGACGTACACGTAGGCGACGGCAATCAAGCCCGGCGGCAGCATCACGAGCGACGCATACGTGCCGAAATGCGTCAGGAGTGCCGCGATCGCAACGGGACCGAGGGCGAACCCCAGCGACCCGCCGATCTGGAAGATCGAGATGCCGCTCGATTGGCGCGAGCCGCTGAGCAGCGCCGCATACTTGCCGGCTTCGGGGTGCATGATCGCCGCACCGAGACCACCGATCACCACCAGCAGCGACAAAAGCCACAACGATCCGGCGAGTGAGGCGAACGAAATCGACACTACGACCATCAATACGCCCGTCGGCATAAACCACCAGCGTCCGTGCCGGTCGGTATAGGCGCCGAACACGGGCTGGACGATCGAACTGGTCAGATACCAGAGGAACCCGATCGCGCCCTGATACCAGGCCGACAACCCCGCATTGCTCGCGACAAAGAAGATCGTCAACGCGACCGTCCCGGAATAGAAGTCGTTGACGCCGTGTCCGAACGCGATCGCCATCAGTCCGTTGAGGTTCCAGCCGCCTTTCGGTTTCGCGATCGCTTGGTCCATTCGTGTGACTTCGGCAATGCGGCAAACGGATTCCCGGTGCGCTGCCGCCAAGGCCCATACCGTGCGATACATCGTTTATGGTGCCGGCGCGATCGGCGGCACGCTCGGGGCGCGATTGTTCGAACGCGGCGGCGACGTCGTGTTCATTGCGCGCGGCGACCATGGCCGCGCGATTGCGGCCAACGGCTTACGCTTCGGAAGTTCCGCGGGCTGGCGTACGTTGCGCGTTCCCGTCGTGGAACATCCGGCCGCATTGACGTTCGCGGCGCACGACGTCGTCGTACTGGCGATGAAGAGTCAAGATACGACCAACGCGCTCGATGCGCTTGCGCCGCTCACACCGGTCGATCTGCCGATCGTGTGCGCGCAGAACGGCGTCGAGAACGAACGCCGCACCCTGCGCCGCTATGCCAACGTCCACGGCATGTGCGTGATGATGGCGAGCGTGTACCTCGAACCCGGCGTCGTGCACCTGCACAATCCGGAATTCGGTGCGAGTTGCGACATCGGCCGCGTTCCGGACGGTCACGACGCACTCGATTCGGCAATCGCCGCCGATCTGGAAGCCGCGGGCATTCGCAGCCGCGCGTGTGACGACGTGATGAGCCGCAAGTACGCGAAGCTCACCTCGAATCTAACCAACGTTCTCGAAGCGGCGAGCGGACGCGCAAGTTCGGGTAGCGAGCTGGCAAATCGCGCCCGCAGCGAAGCCGCCGCGGTGTTTGCCGCCGCGGGCATCGTGGCAGCGCGTGGGCCGGCGGACGTGCGCGCGACGATGCAGTTTTCCGACGTCGAAGGCGTGACGCGTCCGGGCGGATCGACGGTGCAGAGCATTCTGCGCGGCGCACCGAGCGTGGAGGTCGATGACCTCAACGGCGAGATCGTATTGCTCGGTCGCCTGCATCACGTTCCTACCCCGGTGAACGTGATGCTGCAGCAGTTGGGCAAGCGTCTGGTGGCTGAAAAAACGCCGGCCGGATCGATCCCGCTTGCGGAACTGGAACGCTCGCTTTAGCGGTGGTGGTCGTCTTCGCTATGGGTGGCACGCGCGGCCGGAGCGGGCCGTGCGGCTGCTGCCGGCCGCGCGGCTGCCTGCCGATTATACGCCGGGACCCCTTGGCGCGTGTAAGCGGGCGCTGCCGGGCGGGTATATGCCGGAGCGGCTTGGCGGTTATACGCCGGAGCCGCTTGGCGATTGTAGGCCGGCGCCGCTGGGCGGGTGGATTGCGGCTGGGTGTAGCCCGGGTTTGCCGGACGCGCGAACGACGGCGAACCGTTGACGTTGCCGCGCTCGGCATTGCGGTTTGCGTTGAAGCGCGACCAGGGATCGTTCGAACCGTTCGGTGAGCTCGTTGTGCCGCGGCTGAACGCCGGGGTGCCGGGCGAGATGTTGCTCTGAAGATGACGCGCGTAGGTCGGTCCCGTCGACATCCCTCCACGGCCGAACGCCGTGGCGCCGGAAGCTTCCGGATGATATGCAACGTGGGTTGCACGCGAAACCGATGCTTGCTGTTCGGTGAACGGCGTGCGCTGCGCGAACGCCGGGCGGCCGGCAAACGAGCGGTTCATCAGTGCGGGCCGAACGGCCAACGACGGTGCGGCCGCGCGGTCGGTGAAGCGCAAGTTGGCTTGGCTTGGAACGATCGGCAGAGCGCCTTGCACGGGCACCGTGTGGATCGTGCGCATCTCTGCTAGCGAAGCGACATAGGGGTGTCCGAAGCGTCCGGCTTGGAAGTTCTCGCGCGTGACCGAGGTCATCGCATAGTTGACGGACAGGTTACGGAAGTGCACGCCCACGGATGCCGTACTGCCGAACGCGGTTGCGTGCGGACCCCACCACGGGCGGAACGCTTCGAACGGCGCGAGCGGCACCCAGCCGATGTTACCGAAGCCGACGCCGACGCTCACCGCACCGATGTTGAAGCCGACGAAACCAACGAGCGCGGGGCTCCACGCCGGAGCGAAACGGCCCGGAGCCGGCGGATACCAAGCCCAATGATGATACGCGGTGCTGAAGTACCAGCGGCCATAATGATACGGCGCCCAACCCCACGGTTCGGCCGCAACCCAGGTCCAGCCGAAGCCATCCTCCCAAACCCAATTGCCGTCGCGATACGGCGCCCAGTCGGCGGCAACGGTGGTCGGAATCCACACGTGACCGTACGTGCCGTCGCTCTCCCAGTTCCCGTTGGCATTGAGATCGCCGACGCCTTGGATGCCGGTGTTGACGTACTGGCTATCGGCACTTGCGAGCTGATAGATATGATCGCGATCGCCGTTGTAGCTATCGAAACCATCGAGCGCGATTGCCGCTTGCGTTTGAACGTTCGGGTTCGCTGCCGGGCCCTCGGCGATCAGCGTCGTTCCGGGTTCGAGCGATTGCGTGCCTTCCGGCGTGACGATGTCGGCGCGGCCGCTGCGAACGGTAACGGCCGTTGCCCCGTCCGAGTCGACGGAGACGCGGAAACTTCCGGCCGTGCGCGGCACGACCGAAATCGACGGCGTATCGATTGCTGACTGGCCGTCGGTATCGCCGAAGAGACGCAAGTCGATCGTGCCGGCCGCCAATTGCATTTCGCGATCGGAGGGATCCACTTTAGTGAACCGGATCTGAACGTTCTCGCCGAGACGCACGGCCGAGCGGCCGTCGAACCCGACTTCCGCGCGGCCGTTTTGACCGGTCGTTACGTAATCGGCGCCGAGTACGGGCGCATTCGGAACGGCGGCGAGCGTGTCGTTCGCGTCCCCGCGCTGAATTGCGACGTCACCGGCGATGGCGTCGATGCGTGCAACGCCGCTGGGCGCCGGCGCCATCTGCGCCTCCGGCGGCGCGGTCACGCCGTCATCCTGCGCAGAAGCCGTCAGCGGGAACGCGAGCGGTGAGACGAGCGATAGGATAATAGCTGCGGCAACCGGCAACGCGGACCGCCGCCAGGATGAAAATTGCATGAGGGCCTCCGGGGGAATGTGTACCCTGGAACGCCCGCTTCCCTGGACGGAGTTCCGCCGCAACCCCTCGCCCGTGCAAGCTTAATCAGAGACCAATCTTAGAAGCTCATGGTGGGCGCGAGCGAGCCGATAGTCTCTAAGAGACGGTCGCAACGGCGCACAGTGTGCCGCATGCTCTGTTTGGTGAGGGGACGATCGTGAAACTTCGTTTGGCATTTTGCATCGCCGTATTTTTTGCTACCTTGGCGCCGGCGATGGCGCAAGATTCACTGCGCGGCCTCGCGCCTGCGGATGAATACTTCGGCCGCTACAATTTGAGCGTGTTGGGCATCGCCAACACGATTCGCGACGCCGATACGCGGCTGAACTCCGGCGGCGACCCGCACGCCATGTTGAGCGGCCCGCTGAGCTTCGTCACCGATGCCATGAAAGATTGGGAGCAAAAATATCCGACGGATCCTTGGATCGCCAAGGACTTGCTCGCCCTCGAAGGCGTGTATCTGCACGTGCCGACGGACGAAGGTTTCCGGCTCGCTTCGCAAACCGAAGCCTGGCTGATTGCGGACTATGCGAATACGGACTACGCCGCGCAAGGCCGCTCGCAGCTGGCAAGCAACCGCATCCCGTACATGCCGCAGCAAATGCCGCAAGCGGCGCCGGTAGCCCAATACCAGCCGCAGCAGTATCAGCCGCAGTGGCAGCCCGTCGTGCAGCGTCAGCAGCAGGCGATCCCTTCGTATGCCACACCGTGGGAACGCTACGCCGCGTTGCGCGTTCCGTATTTTCCTAGATGAAAATTTGCCGCGCGATGTGAGATCGTCGCGCGGCCGGGTATCACATGACGGTGATACGCGCCTTCCCGGTATTTGCAGCCCTGATTGCGGCCCTGCTGACCTTCGTCAGCAGCGGAGCGCAAGCGGCGAGTACCGCCCAAACACTCGGCATCGTATTACACCGCGATCGAGCAGCGACCGAACGCTTGCCGCACTACCGTGCGGCCGCACCGATCGCCGTCAATGTGGGCGGTCGCGAGGCCGCGCACCTCTCCTCACTCACCGTCACGGCGCGCGGTCCCGGCGGCGTTGCGGTCACGACGCCGCTGGCGCGCACCGGCAGCAGCTTTAGCGGCAACCTGCGTCTGCTGGCACCGGGAATGTGGACCGTAGCATTTTCGACGCAGCTCGGTTCGGTCGACAATGCGCTGGCAAGCGTGCCGCTCGATGTCATTTCCGAAGACGGCGACTTGGCCGCGCGCCTGGCCTTCGCGCTCTCCGCACTCTCGATCGTCGCCGGGCTAACGCTGGTACTGCGCGTCAACGGCCGCCCGCTCGCGCTAGCTTATGCTAGGAAACGTAGCTGACGTTGACGCTGTAGCCGCCGGCTTCGGCCTGGTGGAGTACGCTGAGCACGGAGTCGATATCCGAATCGACGACGATCATTTCGCCGGCACTGATGCCGACCGGTCCCGCATTCGCCCAGAGCAGACGGCGTGCGGTTTGGAAGGCGGCGCGCAAACGCTGCGGCGTCGCCTCGAGTACTGGCCAGTCGTCATAGGACGCGGCGGGCACGATGCGCCAGCCGTCGCCCGAACATTCGACCTCGTCGGCGTATGCGTGCGGCACGTTGGCCAGGACATCGAGGTTCGCACGATCCTGGATCGTCTTTGCCACGTCGGCCTCGGCAAGGCGAATAACGTAGCGATAGAATGACGAATTCGCGACGGAACACATCCCGGCGGGAGACCCGACGCTAACGCTTACCATTGATCCCCGGCCTTCGCGTGCGCTCGCGGCTCACCCCTCTCGGACGATGCCCGTGCTGGAAATCGCCAGGTCGAGGACGCGCGAAGCGACGCCGTGCTTGGCGAAAATCGCCTGCATGCGCTCGCCCGCATCGCAGCCGGCACGCGTTAGCGCGATCACCGACGGCCCCGCACCCGAGAGCGCAATTCCCAGTAGAGCCGGCGTCTCCAGCGCGAGCATCTCGGGCAAGCCGGGCACGAACGAGGCCCGGAACGGCTGATGCAAACGGTCGTGCATCGCGCTGCGTAAAAGATCGATTTGACCGCTCGCAAACGCGGCCGCGAGCAGCGCTGCGTGACCGACGTTGTACACCGCATCACGCCGCGGATACGCATCCGGCAAAATCGCACGCGCTTCACGCGTCGGCATCGAAAAGTCCGGCACGACCACTTGCGCGCGCATTTCGGCGGGCGGATCGAAGCGCGCATAGACCACATCTTCGCCTTCGGAGACGGCAACGACGATGCCGCCGACGATGGCCGGAACGCCGTTGTCGGGATGACCTTCGAGCACGGTTACCGTGCGCGTAAGCTCTTCGATCGAGGGTTCGGGATCGCGCAACGCCGCAGCGATCGCGAGGCCGAGTGCCGCTCCGGCAGCGCTGCCGCCGAGTCCGCGTCCGAGCGGAATCGGATTGTCGACGGCAATCGAAAGCGGCGGCGGCGTTTGTCCGACGCTCGCGAAGAGCGTGCGCATTGCGCGCAGCATCTCATCGCGCAGTCCGCCGTGCGTCGGCGCCTCGCTGCCGCGAAACTCCCATGCCGGCGTGGCGCCGGGTTCGAGCACGTGCACGTCGGCGCGGATGCGCAAATCGAGCGCGAGGCCGATCGTATCGAACCCGGGTCCGAGGTTTGCGCTCGTCGCGGGAACGCTGACGGCGAACCGCTTCACGCGGGGGCGTTGAGGCGGTCGATGACCTCGGCGGGATCGACGCCGCGCAGAATCCGGTTGGCGAACGGCGCGGCGCTCTCGTGATAGGCCGCCGCGTAGGCGCCGTCTTTGAGCACGTGGCCGGTGAGGATCAGCACCACGTCGTCGCCCGAGCTTATCGTGCCCTCGGCGACGAGTCGGCGCAAGCCGGCGAGCGTTGCGGCCGATGCGGGTTCGCTGCCGATGCCGTCGCGGCCGATGATGGCTCGCGCGTCCGCGATTTCATCATCACTCACATCAAGAACCGTGCCGAGCGAAGCGGCCACCTCCGCGCGCGCCTTCTTCCAGGAAGCGGGAGCGCCGATCTTGATCGCCGTGGCGGATGTTTCCGCGTGCACCGGAACGAGATCCGTCTTTTCGCGGAACGCTTTGGAAAATGGCGCGGCACCGGATGCTTGGACGACGGCGAGCCGCGGCAAGCGATCGATCCAGCCGAGTGCGAGCGCCTCGCGGAAGCCCTTTCCGAGCGCGCTCGTGTTCCCAAGGTTGCCGCCCGGCAAAACGATCCAGTCGGGCACGCGCCAGCGGCGTTGTTCGAGCAGCACGAACGCCGCAGTTTTCTGGCCCTCGATGCGATACGGGTTGACCGAGTTGACGATAGCAACCCGTTGCGGGTCCATTGCACGTACCGTCCGCAGCGCCGCATCGAAGTCACCCTCGATCGCGATGACCGTCGCGCCGTAGTCGAGCGTCTGCGCGACTTTCGAAGCGCTGATCCCGGTCGCCGGTACCAGCACGACGGCGGCGATGCGAGCGCGCGCCGCGTAGGCCGCGAGGGAGGCCGATGTATTACCGGTGCTCGCGCAAATCGCGACACTCGCACCCGTTACGCGGGCGCGCGAGATCGCCACCGTCATTCCCGCGTCCTTGAACGACGCGGTCGGGTTCATGCCGAGGTGCAGGTACGCCAGCCGCCGCATCCCGGCATACTCCGCGGCAAGCGGAGCGCCGTAGAGCGGCACGTCGCCTTCGCGTAGCGTGACGATCGCTTCGAGCGGAATCGCGGGCAGTAGTTCGCGATAGCGCCAGACGCCGCTGCGATCGCGCGGATCGCCTGAGTTGCGGCGTGCGGCGATCCGGTCGCGATCGAGATCCGCGCCCGGCGCAGCAGCGAACGTTTCGAACGCCAACAGTCCTTCGCACGACGCGCAGAACATCGCGTCGTCGGCGGCCGGACGGCCGCATTCGCTGCAGACGAGGTTCACGCGGTGGTAACCGCCCCTTCCGACGCGGAACCGACCAGGCGCGCGTACTTCGCCATCACGCTGTTGTTCTCGTAGCGCGGCGCCGGCTGCTTGAATCCGGCCAGCCGCGCTTTCATCTCGTCATCGGAGATCGCGAGGTTGATCTGCCGCTTCTCGATGTCGATCGTAATCGTGTCGCCGTCGCGCACGGCGCCGATCGGGCCGCCGGCAAAGGCTTCCGGTGCCACGTGACCGATCATCAAGCCGCGCGTGGCGCCGCTGAAGCGCCCGTCGGTAACGAGGGCGACGGTCTCGCCGAGGCCTTGCCCGACGATCGCGGCGGTAACACCGAGCATCTCGCGCATGCCGGGGCCGCCCTTCGGACCCTCATAGCGAATCACGACGACGTCGCCATCGACGATTTCGCGCTTATCGACTGCGTGCATCGCATCTTCTTCACGCTCGAACACGCGCGCCCGGCCGGTGTGCAGCAGGCGCTCGTGGCCGGCGACTTTGACGACCGATCCGTCCGGGGCGAGGTTACCGCGTAAGATGACGATGCCGCCCGTCTTCTTGAACGGGTGCTCCGCCGTCGCGACGACTTTTTGTCCGGGCGTTTCTTTGATGTTCGCGGTTTCTTCGGCGAGGGTGCGGCCCGTGGGCGTGAGCATGTTGCCGTTGACCAAACCGCCGGCGATCATGCGCTGCGCGATCAAGCCGATGCCGCCGGCCTCATCGACGTCGAGCGCGACGTATTGGCCGCCCGGACGCAGATCGGCGACGATCGGCGTGCGTTCGCTGACGTCGTCGAAATCGTCGATCGTCAGCGGCACGCCGGCTTCGCGCGCCATCGCGAGCAAATGCAGCACGCTGTTGGTCGAACCGCCGGTTCCGGCGGCCGCCGCGATCGCGTTGTCGAACGCGCCGCGCGTGCAGATATCGCGCGGACGCAAGTTGCGCTGCAGCATTTCCATCACGATGCTGCCGGCGCGGTAGCCTTCTTTTTCTTTGCGCGCATCGGTCGCACCGGGGCTCGCGCTGCCCACCGGCGAGAGGCCGATGAATTCCAGCACCGTCGCCATCGTGTTGGCGGTGAATTGTCCGCCGCACGCGCCCGCACCGGGGCACGCGAAGTTTTCGATCTGCAGCAGTTCGTGATCGTCGATCTTGCCCGCCGCGTGCGCGCCGACCGCTTCGAACACGTCGCCGATCGTCAGATCGCGGCCCTTGTATTTGCCGGGCGCAATCGAACCACCGTAGAGCACGAGACCCGGGTAGTTCAAACGCAACAGCGCCATCGCCGCGGCGGGCATCGTTTTATCGCAGGCCGCGAGGACGACGACCGCATCGAAGCCGTAGCCGCGCGCAACGAGTTCGATCGAATCGGCGATGACTTCGCGGCTGACCAGCGAGGTTTTCATGCCCTCGGTGCCCATCGTAATGCCGTCGCTGATCGCGATCGTGTTGAATTCGAGCGGCGTACCGCCGGCGGCGCGGATGCCCGCCCGAACGTGGTCGGCCAGGCCGCGCAAGTTGAAATTGCACGGCATCGCGTCGGTCCACGTATTGGCGATAAGCACCAGCGGCTTTTTGAGATCTTCGTCGGTCAAACCGACGGCTTTGAAGTACGAGCGCGCTGCGGCTCGATCGCGTCCATCGACGACGACCGAACTCCGCGCGCGCATTGCGGAAAGATCGGACATGGGGAGCCTCTTCTTCATGCCGAACAAGATTGCATCGTGATCGACCAAGCAACGCGTGCAGGCTTCAGCGGGCAGGACGTTCCCCCCGAGGACGTATTCAATCAGTGCGTGCGCTGCGGGCTCTGCCTGCCGACCTGTCCGACCTACGTCGAGACGCTGGTCGAAACGTCCGGGCCGCGGGGGCGAATCGCCTTAATCCGGGCGGTCGCCGAGGGACAGCTCGACCTCACCAGCCCAGGCTTCATGCATCAGATGAGCGAGTGCCTCGATTGCCGGGCCTGCGAGGCCGTCTGCCCCTCGGGCGTGCGGTACGGCGAGCTGCTCGAGCCCGCCCGCACCCAGATCGTCCGCGCAACCGCGCCCGCGCGTACGCCGGCGGCCCGTTTCGGCCGGGCCGTGCTCATCGGCACCCTCTTCTCACAGCTCTCGGTCATGCGGCTCGCGGCATCGTTCGTGCGCTTCTATCAGCGCAGCGGGCTGCAAGCGTTCGCCCGGAAGAGCGGCATATTGCGCGCGCTGCGGCTCGAGGATCTCGAAGCGATCGCACCACGCATGTCACCGCGCTTCTTCGTTGCAGCGGATCAACGTTTTCCGGCTCGGGGAACGCGCAAGGCGAGCGCGTTCTTTCACGCGGGCTGCATCATGCACGTCGCCTTTGCGGAATGGAACGAGGCATCGGTGCGCGTGTTGACGCGCGCGGGCGTTGAGGTCGTCGTCCCGCGCGATCAGGGCTGCTGCGGTGCGATCACGATTCACGCCGGTGAAATGGAACGCGGCCGCGAGCTCGCCAAACGCAACATCGCCGCTTTCGAGCGCAGCGGCGCCGACGTCTATGTGATCAACGCCGCGGGCTGCGGCTCGGCGCTCAAGGAGTACGGGCAGCTCTTCCATGACGTTCCGGCCTGGCACGAGCGCGCGCTGGCCTTTAGCGCCAAGGTTCGGGACATCACGGAGTATCTCGATGAGATCGGCATCGATCCGAATCTCGGCCCCGTCAACGCGGTCGTAACCTATCAGGATCCGTGTCATCTCGCACACGCGCAGCGCATCACCGCGCCGCCGCGACGTCTACTCGCGCAGATCCCGGGGCTGGAAATTCGCGAGATGGAAGAGAGCTCGCTGTGCTGCGGCAGCGCGGGCATCTACAACGTCACGCAACCCGAAATGGCCGGCCGCCTCGGCCGCCGCAAAGTCGAACACGTGCTGGACGTTGCACCCGACATCCTCGCGACCGCGAACCCGGGCTGCGCCCTGCAAATCGCCAACGGCCTGCGCGCCAGCGGCCGCGCCGTCGAAGTACTGCACGTGGTGCAGCTACTGGATCGCGCGTACTCGGCTGGAACCGGGACCTTCAAACAACTCATTTGAACGGACCGCAGCGCGGCGAGGACCGCTACGAGTATAAGGCTTAAGCCTTATACTCTCGCCATTCGGCTATTTTGCCGTCGCGCGTCTTGACGATCGCGCAGCCGGGGCTGCCGGTCCAGGTGCCGTCCTTGAGTTTGATTTCCCACGTGTAGGCAACCGCGAAGCGTTCGCCGTCGCCGAAGAGATCGTGGACCGTCATGCGCCACTCGGGACCGCCGTGAAAGAACGGCTTCCAATGCGCTGCGATCGTGTCGCGGCCGACGACCGGGTCTTTCTTGGCTTCATGGAAGATGCCGTCGGGCGTGAAGTACGCGGCCGAACCGATTTCGTCGCCGGCACGCCACAGATCGAACATCGCCTCGAAGTCGGAAGCGGTCACAGATCTCCGACGCGCGTCCCGTCGTTGACGGCATCGTTCAGCGTGTTGTAGACGGCGAAAATTTTGAGCAGGCCGGTGATGCGCAGCAACCGCACGATCTGACCTTCCTTGACCACGAGCCGCACTTCGCCGTCGAATTCTTTCGCCCGGCGCTGCGCGCCGATCAGCGCGCCGAGACCGGTCGAGTCGAGGAAGTCGACGTTCGTGAGATCGACGATCAAGCGGTGATCGCCGCGCGCCGACGCCTCGAGCAGCGACGCCCGCACGGTCGGCGAGGTCGCGATGTCGAGACTGCCGCTCAATTCAAAAACCTGGATGCCGTCCACGACATGCATGTGCAGCTTGAGGTCTTCGTGACTGTGATTGCTGATGATATTCTACCCTTCCGGTGTGCGCGGGAGAGCGATGCTGGGGCGGCTGGACTCGAACCAACGCATGCCAGGATCAAAACCTGGTGCCTTACCAACTTGGCGACGCCCCATGGATCGCGCCTCGCGTGCCAGCGCCTGTAGTTAGACAAGAGACGTCCCCGGTGCCTTTAGCGCCGGATGGTAAAGACCCGGTCCGCCAGCGGGGAGACGATCGGAATGGTAAAGAGTTCGCCGCGGCCGGCTCGCGCGGCGTACGAAAACGCCAATACAGCCAGGACGATAAACACGATCGCGTCGAGGAGCAGACCGGCCGTATAGAGACCCACGGTCATGCCGGTCGAGATGCCGGCGTCGCCGATAACGACGAGCAGCGGCAACGCCATAACGATGATGAACCCGATGCCGGCAACCAGTCCAAACATCAAAGCTTGGCGCGTATGTATACGCGTCCAGCGCGACGCTGCCGCGGGCTCCCGCAGCAGCGCTGCCAATGCGAGCGGCCAGATCAGATACGCGCTAGACGCGCTCTGATAATCTTGCTGCTCTTCCAAAATCAACGGGCGGCTCGGCCGAAGGCCGAACGCGAAGGATTCACGGAACGTGAATCCCCTAGATGAGTCGTTTTGCTCCGAGGTAGCGTGCCGACCAGTAGCTCTCGTGGAGGCTCGAGACGGTGACGCCGCGGCTCGACGAGGCGTGGACGAAGCGGTCGTTACCGAGATAGATCCCGACGTGCGATGGTCCGGAAGCATACGTTTGGAAAAACACCAGATCGCCGGGCGCCATCGATGCGCCGGCGACGCGTTTACCGGCGTAGTACTGGGCATCGGCCGTGCGGGGAATGTGCTTTCCGAGCATCGCGAACACGTGCTGCACGTAGCCCGAGCAGTCGAATCCGTTGGAACTCGTGCCGCCGAAGACGTATGGCACACCGAGGAAGCGCATAGCGTTGCGCGTCAGGTTCACCGCCAGGGTAGCGCTGCGATTGAGGATGCCGTCGGCGAAACGGCGGACCAAGCGCGATCCGCTCAGGCGCGTTTCGGCCTGCGTGGCAGGTTCGGTGGCCGGGTCGACGCCCCACATGGCGAGGTCGGCTCCGGCGGTTGGGGCCGCGGCCTCGAGGGCAGCGGCGCGGACGCTCGTGGCTTGGGCGGCGGGGGCCGCATCGGCGGCGGCGGTCGCAACGGTTACGGCCGCGGGAACTGCCGTTTCGGCAGCTCCGGCAATAGCGAAACCGGCTCCGGTCAAAACGACCGCACACACCCCGGTAACGAGGAAACGAAACAAGACTGCTCCTTCTTCCAACACTTACGGGGTTAGTTGACGGGTTAGGACGGAAGAATCGCCCTCGAGCCGACCGGCTCGTTCACCCCTACCGGGAATCCCCCGTTCCGGTCTGCGAGGCCGGACTCAGTGATTACGTAAGCAGAGATACATTGTGGGGTTTGATGCCCACTGACCATGGGTAGGGGCCCCGGCTTACGATCTCCTTCTGCCAAATGCGGAAATATTAAGTTTTCGCCCGGTTGCTTGCGGCGGCACTCCGGATCACCCCGGCGACCGCCTCGGCGACGTCCTCCGTGGTCTTCGTGTCGGCCGCCTCGACCATCACGCGCACGAGCGGTTCGGTTCCGGACGGCCGCACGAGAATGCGCCCGGCCACGCCCAGCCGGGCCTCGGCGGCCGACACCGCGGCCAAAACGGCCGGCGCATCGGCGATGCTGCGGTCCTCGACGCGAACGTTGATGAGGATCTGCGGAAATACGGTTAACGTCGCTGCAAGGTCGTGCAAGCGCACGCCGGCGCGCGCGGCTACGCCGAAGAGCGTCACGGCGGTCATCGGGCCGTCGCCGGTCGTATTGAGGTCGAGATCGATCACGTGCCCGGATTGCTCGCCGCCGAGCCGGTAGCCGCCGGCGCGCATCGCTTCGAGTACGTAGCGGTCGCCGACCGGCGCGCGCAGTAAACCGATGCCCGCGCGTTCCAGCGCGCGCTCGAGGCCGACATTACTCATCACCGTAGCCACCACGGCGCCGCCCGGCAGCGCGCCCCGGTCGAACCGGCTGCGCGCGA
Source organism: Candidatus Lustribacter telmatis (assembly GCA_003164045.1). Lineage (GTDB taxonomy): Bacteria > Vulcanimicrobiota > Vulcanimicrobiia > Vulcanimicrobiales > Vulcanimicrobiaceae > Lustribacter > Lustribacter telmatis. The sequence continues at coordinate 17,937 of PLRU01000087.1, read as the reverse complement.
GGATCAACAGCGCATGATCGCCATCGAGCAGCGCGCCCGTTTCATCGACGAACTTGGCGCGATCGGCGTCACCATCGAAGGCAACGCCGACGACCCGTTCGTTGCCGCGCGCAATTTCGGCGCGTACCGTCGACTGCAGCATCGCAAGGTCGGTGGCGCCGCAGCCGACGTTGATGCGCGCGCCGTCGTCGGCCGCGTTGATCGCGATCACGCGCGCGCCCAGCCGTTCGAATACGGTGGGACCGATCTCGAACGCCGCGCCGAATGCGGCATCGACGACGACGGTCCAGCCGGTGAGATCGGTGCCCGCGGCAACGAGCTTCTCGAGATAGCGGCCGGCTAAATTGTGGGCGAGTTTCGCGACGCCGACGCCGGCGTGCGTGGGTCGAGGCAACGACGAATCGTCGAGCCGCTCGCCGATCTCGTCTTCGACGGCGTCGGAGAGCTTGAACCCGTCGGCGCCGAAAAATTTGATACCGTTGTCTTCGATCGGGTTATGCGAGGCGGAAATCATCACGCCCGCAGCCGCTTCTGTTTCGACCGTGACGACCGCGACGCACGGCGTGGGCACAACGCCGAGGCCGATGACGTTGCGGCCGGTCGAGGTGATGCCGGCGATCATCGCGGCTTCGAGCATCGTGCCGGAAAGCCGCGTATCGCGTCCGATCACGATCGGTTTTTCCGGCGCCGCGGCATGCGCGATCACCGCCGCACCGGCGCGGCCGACGGCAAACGCCAGCTCCGGCGTCAGATCGGCGTTGGCTACGCCGCGAATGCCGTCCGTGCCGAAGAGGCGCACTACGATTTTACGCCGGCGGAATTCGTCGAGGCGGCGAAACGGGCGCGTACGCGCACTAAGTTCGGCGAGACTTGCGTGTTCGCAACCTCGTTGCCGTGGGTGTCCGCCGCAACCGGCCGTACCATCGCATCGAAGTTGCCGGGCTTCGTGCCCAGCGGAATCTCGACTTTCACGACATCGACCTTCGCCAAGTCGTTGGCGATGCCGCGCACGGTGGTGACCGACGGGTTGACGGTCGATGAATCGACCACGAGCGAACCGTTGCCGCCGGCATAGGAAATGCTCACCGGAATTTGCCGCGTCTCGAGGCGATCGACGCTGAGCGTGACCGAACCCGGCGAAAGCGATTTGATCACGAGGTCCGGCGCAACGATTTTTACCGGCAAATTCATGATGCCGGGATCGGGTTTTTCGTTGAGGTCGAGCACCGCTTGGATTTGATCGGGCTTGATCGGCGGGCCGTTACGCGGCACCTCGACCGTGACGATCGCGGCGCGCTCGTCGTAGCTCGCGACGAGTCCCGGACGTAAACCGCTCACCACGATCGGCACGCTGAGCTGCTGATCGAAGTGGGCCGTGATCGACGGTGCGGCGGAGAAATGGAAATAGGCCCACGCGGTAACCGCGAGGGCCAGGGCTAACAGCTTAAGCCCGAAGTTTCTCTTGATCGCCTGAAGCACGGGTCATTCGCGTTAAGAGGTTGGTGAGCCACAGCGGCGGTTCGGCGCCGTGCGCGCGGCGGCGCGGACGGATGCACGCTTCGAGCACTTTGCGCAGGCGTTCTTCATCGTCGATGCGCACGGAGAGGCGCCCGGCGCGCGCGACCGCGACGGTGCGCGTTTCTTCGGAGACGACCACCACCACCGCGTCGGCCTGTTCGGTCAAACCGATGGCGGCGCGATGACGCGTACCGAGGTGCCGTTCGGCGACGATTTGATTTTCCGAAAGCGGTAAGAACGAGGCCGCGCTTTCGATCAGGAGATCGCGCACCACGACCGCACCGTCGTGCAGCGGCGACTGCTTGTTGAAAATCGCCAACAGCAAGTCGGCCGAGAGCTTTGCGTCGAGCGCCGTGCCGCTCTCCACGTATTCGCGCAAGCCGGTTTGGCCTTCGATCACGATCAGCGCACCGAGGCCTTCGCCGGCAAGCCGGAACGCCGCAGCGGCCACGGTGCCGACGAGTTCCGTCGCGACGGCCTCTTCATCCGCGGGCGCACGGCGAAAGAACCGGCCGCGGCCGATTTGTTCGAGCGCGCGGCGCAACTCGGGTTGAAACACGATCGGCAGCGTAACGGCCGTGCCGAGCAGCAGATACTGCATGACCGTGGCCAAAACGAGCAGGTGCAAGAGGTTGGAGAGGCCGAGAACGATGACCAGCGTCAACAGACCGAGCACGATCTGGACCGCGCGTGTCCCGCGAATGAGGAGCAGCAGATAGTAGATCAGGACCGACGTCGCAACGATATCGATCGCATCCGGGATGCCGAACGAAAACGAGAACGGCCCGAGGTGCGGGATCATTCGAGCCCGACCTGGTGCCGCTCGAGGTGGCGCGACGCGTCGAGCACCGGATCGGCCAGCCCAACTTGGGCTAATTGCGCCGCTTCTTCATCGTCGAACGGTTCGTTTTCGGCCGTCGGGACGAAGTGCGTTTCAATCGTAATCAGATCGTCGATCAACTCGGTCCGGGTAACCGCGTCATCGAAGCTTACCGTCACGACGTCGTTGCGTTCGAAACACGAGACGATCCCGGCGGGCGCGCCGGGGCCGGCCAGCACGGCCAACAAGTTGGCGCGGACGGCGGGATCACCAGCGACGACGGTTCGAACTACGTGCACGAGGGCGAGGTTCGCATGACGGCTTCGCAAGTCCGCCGCGCACGCGTGATCGCGGTAGGCCGCAATGCGGCCTGGGTCGTCCGCGAAGGCGAACGGGAACCGGTGCTGGCCGCACTGCGCAAGACGCTCGCGCGAACGGTCCTCGCGCCGGGCGACATGGTCGCGATCCAAGCGCTCGACGACGACCGCGTGGTGATCGACGGCGTCGAGCCGCGCAGCTTCGCCCTCATCCGCCGGACCGGCGGCGGGCGCACGAAAACGATGGCCGCCAACGTCGAGACGATGGCGATCGTCGTGGCGCTGACCGATCCGCCGCCCAGCCTGCCGATGCTCGATCACCTCATCGCCTTTGCGGTACAGCACGAAGTCGAAGCAGCCCTCATTCTGACCAAAGCCGACTTAGCGGGCACGGCCGCCGCCGACCGGATCGCCGCAATTTATGCCCCGCTCGGCGTGCCCGTGCTCGTCGTGCAGCCCAAGACGGGAGCCGGGGTGGACGCACTGCAAGCGTACCTGACCGGGCGGCACGCCCTCCTGGTGGGCAATTCCGGGGTCGGCAAGAGCAGCATTTTCCGCGCCCTCGGGGGCACCGCAACCGTCGGCGATCTCTCGCGCTTTGGCCGCGGACGGCAAACCACGACCTCGGCCCGGCTCTTCCAAACCGAGAACGGCTTCCTCGTCGATAGCCCCGGGATCGGCGAGTTCATCCTCGACCCGATGCCCCCGGCCGAGCTGCCGCAGCTCTTCGTTGAGATGCGCGAGCCGGCGACCCGCTGCCGGTTCGACGACTGCCGCCATCTCCACGAACCCGACTGCGCCGTCCGTGAGGCCGTGGCGGAGGGCCGGATCGCCGCCAGCCGCTATCAAAGCTATCGGGAGCTTGCCACCGCGCCGGGCCTTCACAGCGGCCGCATTTTTTGATATGCTGAGCGGCGTGCCCGGACGACTGCGTTCGAGCCCAATCACCATTGTCCGGAGCCGAACTTGCCCAACATCAAGGCCGCGATCAAGTGGCAGCGCCAAACCGAACGCCGCACCCTGCGGAACCTCGACCTCAAGACGCGCCTGAAGACGCTCTTCAAGAAGGCCAAGGCAACCCCGGAGCAAGCCAGCTCCGTCGAGGCGCAGTTCGACAAGGCCGCCCGCAAAGGGATCATCCACCCGAATAAGGCCGCCCGCAAGAAAGCCCGCTTGGCGCGCGCGATCCGCACAGCCGCGGCCGCCGCTGCCGCTGCACCGGCCGCGACCGTAACCGCGACCAAGAAGCGCGGCACGAAAAAGAAATAGCCTCTCACAACCGGAGAGACAAAGAAGCCGCTCGGCATTCGAGCGGCTTCTTCTTTAGCTGACGCCGGCTAACGCCGTTGCCGCAAGAGCGCTACGGAACGCTTGGGATCGATATTGTGGCGGCGGCCGTCGCTCGTCGTCGTTGCGCCGGCGCGAATCAGCGCGATCGTTTGCACCGGCGTGAGTGCGGGCTTGAGCGCGATCAATTTCCCGGCCAGGTTGGCCACGTTCGGTGCGGCCATCGACGTGCCGGAGAGCCGTAAGCGCGTGCCGCCGGGGACGTAGCTCTCCACCTGATAGCCGTCGGCGTCAACGAGCACGGTCTTGCCGTAGCTCGTGAACGAGGTCTCGTCGCCGGCTTGATCGACGGCGCCCGCGACGAGCAGGTTCGGCAACTCGAGCGAGGCCGGAATGACTTGTTCGAAGCCGTTGTTGCTGTCGCCGTTTCCGGCCGCGCAAACGAACAGAATTTCCGGCGCGCTCTTGAGCGCGGCGTACATGCCCGCGCGCTCGATGGCGAAGAGGTTCGCCGCCATCGCCTTGCGTTCGCCGGCGTCCTTGCCGAGATTGTTTTTCTCGAGCCCGTCCTCGATGCCGGCCGGGGTCCCGCCCCAGCTCATGTTGACCACGCGTACGTGATGCGCACGAAAGTAGTCCACATATTTCTGGTAGTTGCCCGCTTCACGCCGGGCGAGTTCTTCCGTCAGCGGCAGCGGAATCGAACGGTAATCGAACGTCACGCGCGCGACCACGAGGCGCGCCGCGGGATTGCCGCGCAGCGCGATGCCGGCAACGTGCGTGCCGTGCGAGTAGATCGACATGAGGTTGAGATTTTGGAAATACGGGGTCACGGCGGCCGGCGCTAAGGCAGCGACTTGCTGCTTCATCTCCGCCGCCGCGGGACTGTCGATCGATTCTTGCAGATCGCTGTAGCCCGCGAGAAATTTCACCGCCGCCGGATACGACGCGCGCTGCTCCGGCGTGAGCGGATAAAGGTCGCCGTGCGTTTTGAAGCCCAGCAAGTCGAAGGCCAAGCCGTGCGGATCAGCGGCCGCCGGTGCGAGGTCGGTATAGAGTTGCTTTGGGAAGAGCGTCACGTCGGACCCGGAATCCCAAACGGCAATTCGCACGGGCGTAAGCTTGTCGGCGGCTCCAAGCGTCACTTCGCGTGCCGTCCAAATGTCGGGCTTCTGCACCGTATGCTGCGCGATGAGAGCGGAGAGCGCAGCGACGGCCGGCACGCGTTGCGGCAGAAAGATGTTGACGTAGTAGCGCATCCGGATGATCGTAGCGGCCGTCTCGCCGCTGACCGAATGCGACTGCGCTGCGGCCGGATCGATCGTGCCGGCAACCTGACCGACAAGCAGCGCCGGCGTGAGCAGTTCGTACGTTGTCTTGAGTTCTTTGAGCGCCGACCCGACGACCGGCCACGGCAACGGGGCGAGCGCCGCGGAAAAGTGCGCTCCGAACGCTGCTAGATAGGCATCGCCGGCGGTGGCGTGGGTCTGCGTGCGCGCCGCAACCGTCGCCCGAACGGAAAGCCCGCTGAGCAACTTCGCGTCGGGTTTGTCGACGAGCGCGCGCATTTGGTCCGCCGTCGATAGTGCCGCAGCATCTTCCGTTCCGGAAAGCAGCTGCAGTTCGAGCTGTTCTTCGAGCAGACCGCGCAATGTCGCGTGATCTTCAATGTCGTAACCGGCCAGCACGCCGTCGATGTCGGTCAGCACCTTTGCGGCGAATGCGTCGAACACCGGCGCATCGGATTGGATCAGCACCGACGGCGCGATCGCGAGCGGATACGTGAAGCGCGGCAGGTCGGCAGCGGATGCAACCGTCTTCTTGGCCGGCACTTGCGCGCCGCCCGGGAGCACCGCGGCGATCGTTATTGTGAGCGTTAGCGTACTTATCGTTGCAAGGCGGATCAACAAGGATGAAAGCGGCACGAACGCTCGTTGTTCGTCGCTGCCGTATGGTCCCTGCCCGCGTTGGAGCATGAGTCAGGCTTCGAACGTAACGACCAGTCGCGTATCCTTTGAACGCGCTGCTTCCGGCAACACGAGCGCGCGCAGCGTTTCGCGCAACGCATCGAGTTCGCGCGTCTTTACCGCAATGCGGTAACGCCATTCATCGTTAAGTCGCGCGAGCGGATACGCCGCTGGACCGAGCACGTCCCAGCGATCGTCGCCGCGCAGCATGTCGGCATACCGTTCGATCGTCGACTCGACGCCGCTGCGGCTGCGGCCCACCACGCCGGCAAAGACGAGCCGTACGAACGGTGGCCACTGCAGTGCCCGGCGTTCGGCGAGTTCTTGCTGTGCGAATCCTTCATAGTCGTGTTGCGCGGCGAACACGATCGCCGGGTGCGCTGCGCTGTACGTCTGGATGAACGCTTCACCGGCGCGCGCCCGGCCACTGCGTCCGCATACTTGCACTACGACGTCGAACGTGCGCTCCGCCGCGCGATAGTCCGCAACGTGCAGGTCGAGGTCCGCCGCGATCGCGCCGACGAGGGTCACGTCGGGAAAGTCCAAGCCCTTCGCCACCATTTGCGTGCCGATCAGCACGTCCGCTTCGCGACCGAACCGGTCGAGTAAGCGCGCGTGATCGCCGATGCGGGTCGTCGTGTCGGCGTCCATGCGCACGATCCGCGCAGCCGGGAAGAGCGCTTCGACTTCCGCCGCGACGCGCTGGGTGCCGATCCCATATGGGGCGATCGGCCCGAGACCGCACGACGGGCAGATCTCCGGAATTGCCCGTTGCGCATCGCAATAGTGGCAGCGAAGCAGCCCTTCGTCGCGATGCATCACGAGCGAGGTGGAGCAGCGCTCGCAACCGGGCACGTACCCGCACGAGCGGCACAATACGAAGCGCGCCGCGCCTCGCCGGTTGACGAACAACACGCTCTTCTCATGCCGTGCCAGCCGTTCGCCGATCGCCGCGACGAGGGCCGTACTGAAGATCCGATTGCTACCGGCTTGAAACTCGCGCGCCATGTCGATGATGTGCGTCGTGGGCAGCGGCTGCGCCGTCGCCCGCTCGCGCAAGCGGACCAGCGGAAACCGCCCGGCCTTTGCGCGTGCATAGTCTTCGAGCGCCGGCGTCGCGCTGCCGAGCACGACCACGCCGCCGGCGCGGCGCATACGTTCGCGTGCGACCTCGACCGCGTGGTAGCGCGGCGTGCTGTCTTGGCGGTACGACGTCTCGTGTTCTTCATCGACCACGATCATCTGCACGTCCGGCAGCGGCGCGAACACGGCACTGCGGGCGCCGACGATCACATCGAGCTCGGATCGGGCCGCAGCTTGCCAAGCATCGTAGCGCTCCCGCTCGGAGAGCGCCGAATGCAGCACTGCAACGCGTTCGCCGAACGCGCGCTCGAAGCGCTCCGCGGTCTGCGGCGTCAGCGCGATTTCCGGCACCAGCACGATCGCCCGCGCTCCGCGCGCCAACACGCGCGCGATCGCGTGCAGGTAGACCAGCGTCTTCCCGCTGCCCGTCGCGCCGTGTACGAGCAGTTGCGCGTATTCGGCCGCGTCGGTCGCCGCCGCAATCGCGTCGATGGCTGCGCGCTGTTCGGCCGTCGGCACGAGATCCGGCAACGTCAGCCGCCCGGCGCGCGCGTGTTCGAGCGAACGCTGCGATTCGATCACGGCGCCCGCGGCAATCGCGCGCCGGATCACGGCGTCGCTGTAACCGGCGAGCACGGCATCGGTCCGGCGAACGGGGGCGTGTTCGCGCACGTATGCCGCGAGGCCGGCGGCGCTGCGTCCGCGGATCGGCGCGTCGCCCGGGTCGAGGACGCGTATCGTACGCTCGTTGACCGGCGGACGAACGAACGTGCGGCGGCGCTCGAGCACGCCGCCGCGCACGAGCGCGCCGACGGCCGCGATGAGCGTGCGCCGGTCGCCGCTGCGCCGCGCTTCCGGATGGCGCAGCAACGCCGCCGGCGAGATACCGGCTTGCGCGTCGCCCCACAGCAGGTGCGTGAGCCGCTCGGGCACGCTGGGAAAGCGGTCGGCCGGCGGGCGCTCGCCGATCGGAACGAACCGCTCCACGACGCGCGGCACCGCGTCGGCGAGGACGATCGCGCCTAGGGCCTCGCGCAGGGAACAGAGGTAGGTGTGCGCGACCCAGCGGGCGAGGGCGAGACCGTCCTCATCGAACGCGCGCGGCGCATCGGTGCGCGCCGCAATCGCGCGCAGCTTGACGGCGGGATCCGTAACGTCCCGTTCCGCCGTCACCACGTAGGCGAAGACTTCGCGCGACCCCAGCGGCACGCGCACGATATCGCCGACGCGTAGCGGCAGTCCACCCGGAACGCTATAGGTGAGCGCGCGATCGAAGCGTGCCGTGGTCAGGTGAACGAGAACGTCGACGGCACGCACGGCCGCTATCGTTCGGGGACGAGGCTCCGATGAACTTCCAGCGTGCCGTCGATGCCGAAGTACGAGACGGCGTTGCGCCCGCTTCGCTTGCTATGGTACATCGCTTCATCGGCGCGTTCGAGCAGTTCGCTCGGGCTGCGCGCTTCGGCCGGAAACGCGGCGACGCCGATGCTCGCCGTAATGACGACGCTCGCGGCGGCGCCGGCCGGCCGGAGTGGTGCGAGATCGAGTGCCTCGATTGCTTCGCGCAGCGTCTCCGCCCGTTCGACGGCACGCGATTTCTCCGTGTCGGCGAGCACGACGCAGAACTCATCTCCGCCATTACGCGCCACCAAATCGTCGCTGCTCGCCGCGGCGCGTAACGCTGCGGCGAGCGCGCGCAACAGCGCATCGCCGCTGGCGTGTCCGTAGGTATCGTTCCACGTCTTGAAGCGGTCCGTATCGACGAAGAGCACGGCGATGCGCGCCAGCGGCGCAAAGCGCGCGCGTTCGATCGAGCGCGCGAGCCGTTCGCGCAACGCCCGCGGCGAGAGCAGTCCGGTGAGCGCATCGTATTCGGCGCGTCGCAAATACGCTTCGCGTTCGTGCGCGAGCGTGTACGCGAACCCGGCATGATCGGCCAAGGCGACGATCGCTTCGAGCGCCTCACCATCGACAGCGTGCGGGGCGGCCGCATAGAGCACGCTCGCACACCCGGCGTCGCGCCGCAGCGGTACCGCGACGGCAAACGCGTCGGCCGGATGAAATCCGCGGGCACCGCCATCGCCGAGCGTCGCGCGATATCCGCGCGCGAGCGCCAGCGCCGGTAGCGTGCGCATATCGCTGCGCGTCATGCGCACGCCCGCAAAATACAGCACCCGGTTGCCGCTGGCGGCGACGCACGCCAACTGCCCGTCTTCTTCATCGAAGATCAGCACCGAGTCGATCGCGGGCGCCAGGGCGCGAACGGCGGCGTCGAGTTCTGCGCGCACGGCGTCAACCGAGCGCGTCGCCGCAAGCCCGAGTGCGCGTAGACCTTCAACGAGCGTGGCGACCTGCATACACTCGAGTGAAGTGCCCAGCCGGGGCCGAGTGATTCCGTTTAAGGAATCAGCGCGCGCAGCCGGTCGGGTTCGACGATCACGACGTGCGCGGTGCGCATGTCGACGAGCTTGTCGTCCCAGAAGCGGTTGAGGGTGCGGTTGACGGTCTCGCGGGTCGTCCCGATCATGTTCGCCATCTCTTGGTTGGTGAGACGCAGCGTGATACGGGTGCCGTTCTCGACCCGCTCGCCGAACTGGTCACCGAGATTGAGGAGCAGCGAGGCGAGGCGCGCCCGGATGTCCTGCGACGTCGTGGCCGCGATGAGGGCGTTGGCCGCCCGCAGGCGCTCGGAGAGCGCGATCACGAGGGACCGGCCGATGCGCGGGTTCCGGTCGAGCAGCACGAGGAAATCGGCCTGGCGGATCGCCCCGACCTCAACCTCGGTGAGCGTCTTGATCGACGCGCTGCGAAGCGAGGAATCGAACATCGACATCTCGCCGAAAAAATCGCCCTCTTTGAGGATCGAGAGGATCGTCTCGCGGCCGTCCGGAGCGATCCGGCACACAGAAATCGACCCCTTCACCAAAATGAAGAAAGTGTCGCCAGGGTCGCCCTCGCGTACGATGAATTGATGCTTCCCGTAACGACGATCGGTAACGGTCGCAGCAACGGCCGTTGCCTCGTCGTCGGCAAAGTCGCGAAAGAGCGGAACGCGTCGAATTGACGCGACGTCGATCATATCGAGTACGGAGTTTGCATCTTCGTCGCTCGCGCCCTGTTATCCGCAGCGTATTGAACGGAGACCCCGGTGTTGCCGATGCCCGAGCCCAGCCTACTCCCTGAGCGGATCTTCGGACTCTCCGCCGTGGATGGGCGGCGCACGGTCCGTCCCGGCGAGGTCATCGCATTCCGGTTTCGCGCGAAAAACGGCAGCGAAGTCGCGACGCCGCCGGCGCTGCTCGTGCTCGTGCTCCCGCCGGGCTGGTCGCCGCTCGATCCGCTCGAAGCGGAAATTCCATCGGTCGCGCCGGGCGCCGAACACACGGTCGCCTTCCGCGCACGGCCCGATGTCGCCGACGCCACGACCGCCCACTCGCCGATCCAAGCTGCGCTGCACCTCGACCGTCTCGTGCTGGGCTCCAACGTCGTGCACATGCGCGTGTTCGGCCACCCCCGGCTCAACGGGCCGGCCAGCGGCGTGCGCATCGAAGCCGGCGACGCCGGCGCGCTGCGCGTCGATGTCACGATCGTGAACGAAGGCGACGCGGCCGCCCGCTCGGTGCGAGTGGTCGTTCCTCCGCCGCCCGGATTCGGCGCGGAAGAATCGTCCATCGTAGCGACTGTCGATGAATTGCCCGTCGCGGGCACGCTGTCGTTCTCGTACAACATGGTACCCCTCGAGCCGGCCGCCGCGACCGTGTGCATCGATGATGCCTACGTTGCCTATGACGGCGGACGCGTCGCGCTGACGACCGGCGCTACGGCGTTGCTCGCACCCGAGATCGCCTTACCCGCGATCGAGGCGGAGCGGCGCGCGAACCGGCTCGACTTGCGCGTGCGCATCGCGAACGCCGGCTGGGTCGCCGCGCGGGACGTCAATTGCTCGATCGAACTCCCGGCCGGCTGGCGCGTACTGCGCGGAACGATGCGCGCCGACGGCGCGCCGCCGACCATTCGTCGCGACGGTGATTCGGAAAACGGCGTCGCCATCGCCCTGCCGCTCGTGCCCGCGCGCGGGTTCGTCGATCTCACCGTGGTCGCGAGCGCATCGCGGCCGCGCGTCGAAGGCGACCTCACCGTACGCTGCGGCGACCACACGGTAACGTTTACGATCCCGCTGGTCGTGCATCGCGCGCTGCGGCTCGATGCGCGGCCCGAATCGGCCTTCGCCGAGCCCGGCACCGACATTGCCGTCGCGGTCGACGTCCACAATACCGGCGAGACGACGGAGCGGGTCACCGTCACCATCGATGCCGAGACGTGCTGGACGGGCGAGCTGCGCGCCGGCGGCGCCACGGCGTTCGTGGCCCGGCTTGCGGTTCCGAGCCAGCTTGGCGACGGCGAAGTACTGCCCGTTTCCGTCGTTGCCGCCGGTGAGGATGGCCGCCGTCTCGCCGCGGCGCAGTTCGATCTGCGCGCGGTCGACCGGCCCTGGCTCGCGATTGAGGAAGTCGTGTGGGAAGGCGGCCAAACGCGCGTCACGATTCGCAATGTCGGCGCGACCGCCGCGCGCGACGTGCGGGTCGACGGCGAGAGCGATGTCCGCATCGCCGCGCTCGCACCCGGCGCGACGCACGATATCGTGCTCGCACCCGGCCTCGCGCGGCGCGCATCGATCGTCGGCCACGACGGCCGCACGGTTCCGATCGGTTGGGACGATCAAGCCGCACCGGTCGACGTTGCAGCGCAACTCGTTGCTGCAGCGACCGCGCGCAGCGGCGAACGCCTCGACGTGCGCCTGCGCGTTTCCGGCGCGGCAGCCGTGCAATCGCTGCGCGTCCGCCCGCGCACGCACGCGGCGGCCGTCTACATTGCCGGTTCGACAACGGTAAACGGCCACGCGGTCGTCGACGGCATTGAAGGTCCGCCGCTCTTTTCGCGCGATGGACTCGCGCTGCACGACATTCCGGCCGGAACGCTCGTGGAAGTTGCGTGGTCGCTTTTGCCGCGCACGCCGGGCGAGTTGATCGTCAGCGTCGACGTCGATGCCAACGGCGACGCGGTCGAGGTCGCACCGCTGACGATTGCGGTAGCCGATGCGCCGCCGTTCGGCGCGCGGCCGAACGCCCTGCCCTTCCACATCGACGCCGCAACGGTCGGCGACTTCAGCGTCGCGGCGCCTTTTACGGGCGAGGCGGCCGTGATGCCGGCACCCGTTGCGTCGACCGGCATCGATGCTCTTCCGGCAGCGCCCGATCCGTCGGGTCCCGAAGCGTGGACCCTCGCCCCGCCCGACGTGGTGGCGGGCGATGATACCAGCGCCTTCCGCGCTGCCGGCCCGCAAGTTATCGCGTGGCTCACGCTCGATGCGGTACGCGCGGCCTCGATCGTCCGCGTGCTGCGCGGCGCGCGCGGTCCGGGCATGATCAGCCACGTGCCTTCCCTCGCCGTCCTCTTCCCGAGCGCCATCGCCTCGGGTGACGCATCGCTCGACGCTACCTTCGCCGGTGTGTCGGAAGCGATCCGCGGCATGTACGAGCGGCTCTTCGTGAAGCTGCGCATCCCGGGATACGACGTAACGCCGGGCGACCTCGAAGACGCGCCGACGCGCCGTGAACTGCTCGCGCTGCTCGATCGCATCGGTTCGGCCGGCGAGCCTGTCACCGGCGTCGATCCGCGCGCGGACGTCTACGTGCGCATCGACCGCAACCGCTTGTCGGCGGCGCGCGCGGCACTCGCAGCTGCACCGCTCGGCGGACCGCAGACGCTTGCCGCTATTGCATCGCTGCTGCCGCGCTACGGCACCGGTGACGCCGCCGTTGCCGTCGGCGCGTATGCCGGCGAACTTGCGACCACGTTCGATGCGGCTTGCGCCCTCTCGCATGATGCGTTCGCCGCATATCTCACATCGCATAGCGCGCCGGAACTCGACTCAGCTCGCGCCGTTGCGGTCGCGGTACTCGACGCGCACAACGAGTTGGCCTCACCGTGAACGCCAGCGTTCCGACGGCGCTCGCGGTCGCTGGAACGGCGCTGATGGCCGTTGCGATCTTCGGCCCGTTTCACCGTTCGGCGAAGGACGACGCCGACGAACCTACGCCGGCGACGAATGGCCGTGCGTCGCAATGGACGACGCTCGTAGAACCGACGGCCGTTGCCTGCGACGTTGCGGCACGCATCGATCTCGTCGAAGCACTCGGCACGCTGCAATCGCCATGGGCCGAAACGATCTTGCGTCAGGCCTTGGAAACAGAACCCGATCCCACCGTTCGTTCCGCGATCGCCACGGCGCTGTCGTCGAGCCAATCGCTCGTCACGTAGCACCAGAACGCGAGGCCGGCAAAGCGGCCGTAGGGTTTGAAGCGGCGCACGATCGTGGCGTCGGAGCGCGGCTTGCGGCCTGAGAGACGCGCGTACTTCGGCCGCGTTGCGGAATCGAGCACCATGCGCGAGTAGCGGCCCATCAGCATCATGATGTGTGCTGCGGCGTATGGGCCGACGCCGGGTAGTGCGAGTAACCGTTCCTCGAGTTCGTCGTCGGAGATGACGTCCACGGTCGCATCGGCGAGCGTTTCGAGGTCGATTTCGCCGTGCGTCACCGCGGCCGCTATGGCGCGTAAATACGGTCCGCGATAGCCGGCCCGCATCACGTCGCGGTACCAAGCTTCGGGCGCCTTCGCCATCGCTTGCGCCGTTGGGAAAAGGCGCTCGTCCGCCATTCCGGCGACCGGCTCACCGAGGTGCGCGACGAGCGCGTCGGTCATCCGGATCGTCGCCGACCAGGCGCAGTTCGTGGTGCAGATCGTCTTCACGACATCTTCGAAGGCGGTCGCACTGCGCACGAACCGGCCGGCTCCGCGCGTGACCCAGTGCAGGGCCGGATCGCCGGCAGCGCGCGCGTAGAAGGCCGCGTAGTCGCCGTCGAGACAGAGGATGCGCCGCACGCGTACCTTGAGTTCGGCGAGGACGGCCGCACCGCGCAGTCCGGCCGGGGTGGCTACCCGGGCGAATCCCGGCGGCCCGGGGCGGATGTCGACCACCGTGGTGCGGCCATCCGCTAGGCGTAGCGGCATCCGCAGTTCGTCGCCTTCGTCTTCGATCGTATTGGGGGCGAGCATGATCAGGCCGTGCGAGTGGATCGTGCGATGGAAGTCCACCGGCTCGCCGCCGGCGCCGCGCAAGGGAAGGTCGAAAGTCACCCGGCGAATCTCTCGCGCCGGCTCGAACGTTACCTGGGTGTAAGCGAGACCACGCCCCCCAACGCATCGTAAAGGCTACACTGCAACCATGATGGACCGCCGTACCCTCCTCACCGCCCTGGGCGCCCTGGCGCTCTTTCCCTCGGTCGCGAACGCGGCTGCCGATACGGACAAGCTGATCCTCACGGACGCGCAGTGGAAGGCCCGCCTCACGGCCGAGCAGTTCGACATCCTGCGCCGTGAAGGCACGGAAGTACCGTTCTCGAGCAAGCTCGATTACGAAAAGCGCGCCGGCACGTACTACTGCGTCGCGTGCAACCTGGCGCTCTACTCCTCGAAGACGAAGTTCGATAGCGGAACGGGTTGGCCGAGCTTCTGGGCGCCGCTACCGAACGCGGTCGCGACGAAGACCGACAACTCACTGCCGGAAGAACGGAACGAAGTCCACTGCCGCCGCTGCGAGGGCCACCTCGGACACGTCTTCGACGACGGCCCGCCGCCCACCGGAAAGCGCTACTGCATGGACGGCGTCGCGCTAAAGTTCAAACCCGCCTAAAAGAAAAAGGTCTCGGCACAAAACCGGGACCTTTCAACATTTCCTCTGATCGGAGCGCAGCGCAGCGAGCACCGTTATGAGTGCGTAGCTCCGCTAGGCACTCTGGTCTTTCGGGCGCTCGGCGTAGATCAGCGTCGGCTGTTCTTTTTTGTCGACAACTTCTTTGTTGATGACGCACTTCTTCACGCCTTGCAGCGAGGGCAAGTCGTACATCACATCGAGCATGATCTCTTCGAGAATCGAGCGCAGGCCGCGCGCGCCGGTCTTGCGTGACTGCGCGCGAATGGCGATCGCAATCAGCGCCTCTTTGGTGAACGTCAGCTCGACGCCGTCCATGCCCAGGATCTTCTGGAATTGGCGGACGAGCGCGTTGCGCGGTTCGACGAGGATGCGGCGCAACGCCAATTCGTCGAGCGCTTCGAGCGTCACGACAATCGGCAAACGCCCGATGAACTCCGGGATCAAACCGAACTTGAGCAGATCTTCCGGCATGAGCTGCTGGAGCATCTTGCTCGACTTCTGCTCTTTTTTCGATTCCGGATTGGCGCGGAAACCCAATGAATTCGAGGCAACGCGGCCTTCGATGATCCGTTCCAGGCCGTCGAATGCGCCGCCGCAGATGAACAGCACGTTGGTGGTGTCGATCTGGATGAACTCTTGATGGGGATGCTTACGGCCGCCCTGCGGCGGAACGTTGGCCGTCGTCCCTTCGAGAATCTTGAGCAGTGCTTGCTGCACGCCTTCGCCCGAGACGTCGCGCGTGATCGACGGGTTTTCGCTCTTGCGGGCGATCTTGTCGATCTCATCGATGTAGACGATGCCCTTCTCGGCCCGCTTGACGTCGTAGTCGGCGGCCTNNATGAGCTTGAGCAGAATGTTCTCGACGTCTTCGCCGACGTAACCGGCTTCGGTCAACGACGTGGCGTCGGCCATGGCCAGCGGCACGTCGAGAATCTTGGCCAGCGTTTGGGCAAGATAGGTCTTGCCCGAACCGGTCGGACCGACGAGCAAGATGTTCGACTTCTGCAGTTCGACTTCGTCCGAACTCGCGCCGGCGTTGACTCGCTTGTAGTGGTTGTAGACCGCAACGGCGAGCGATTTTTTCGCGCGCTCTTGACCGATCACATACTGGTTGAGGATGTGATTGATTTCTTTCGGCTTCGGAATGTTCCGCAGCCGCAGGTTCTCGTCAACGTTCTTATAGAGCTCTTCTTCGATGATCTCGTTGCAGAGCTCGATGCACTCGTCGCAAATGTAGACGCCGGGGCCTGCGATCAACTTCCGCACCTGCTCCTGCGACTTGCCGCAGAAGCTGCACTTCAACTGACCCTTCTCATCCCCGAATCGGAACATGAATCGTCTTTCTGGCCGGTGCTAAAGAACGGGCGCGTTGTTGGAGACGGAGCGATTTTCTTTGGTGAACACTTGGTCCACGATACCGTACTCGCGCGCTTCTTCGGCGGTCATATAGTAGTCGCGTTCGATGTCCTTGAGAATCTGCTCGATCGGTTTCTTGACGGTCTGCTCGTAAATGCCGGCCAACGACCGGCGCGTTGCGATCAGATCGCGAGCGTGAATTTCGATATCCGTCGCCTGGCCACCCACCTGTTGAACCCACGGCTGGTGGATCAGGATTTTGGCATAGGGGAGGGCGTAGCGCTTGCCTGGAGCCCCGCCGGTCAACAGAATCGAGGCCATCGAGGCCGCCATGCCCGCACAGATCGTCGCCACGTCGGGCTTGATCAGGTTCATGGTGTCATAAATCGCCAAGCCGGCCGTTACCGAGCCGCCCGGACTATTGATGTACATGTCGATGTCTTTGTCGGCATCCTCGCGCTCGAGGAAAAGCAGCTGGGCAATGATCAGTGACGACATGCCGTCGTCGATCGCCCCCTGCACGAAAATGATGCGCTCTTTGAGTAGCCGTGAGTAGATATCGTACGCCCGTTCGCCACGCGCGCTCTGCTCGACGACCATCGGAACCAAGTGACCCAAGATGAACCTCCTTTGCCGAGAGACTCGCGCTATGCGCTTTTGGTTGCCGGGACGCGCTTGGCTCGTTCGATCAACCGGTCGATCGTCTTCGTACGAACGATCCCATCGACGAGCATGCCGAGGTTGTTGCCGAGCATTTCGATGATCTTTTCACGCGGCTGCCCGTACTGGCGCGCTAGCGCACCAAGCTCCGCTTCGAGATCGGCCGGGGTCGTCTCGATCTTCTCGCGTTTGGCGATCTCTTCGATCAAGAGCGTCGTTTTGACGCGC
This sequence comes from Candidatus Lustribacter telmatis, assembly GCA_003164045.1. GTDB lineage: Bacteria > Vulcanimicrobiota > Vulcanimicrobiia > Vulcanimicrobiales > Vulcanimicrobiaceae > Lustribacter > Lustribacter telmatis. Next base: position 925 of record PLRU01000087.1, on the reverse strand, counting down.
CGTTCGGCTTCTTCACGGAAGTCCGTGCGGATCTGTTCGTCGGTCTTCTCGCTCTGCTTGAGGTAGTCGTCCCACGAGATGCCCATGCGCCCGATGTACTGCCGCGACTCGTCGATCAAGCCGTCGATCTCGCGTTCGACGAGCACGTGCGGGAGCGGAAAATCGTTTGCCGCAACGAGTTTATCGAGCAACTCCGAGCTGATCTGACGGCGCGCCTTTTGGGCGGCTACACCGTCGAGACGGCCGCGCAGCTCGACTTTGAGTTCGTCGAGCGTCTGGTGCTGCGAGACGCGCTTGGCGAAATCGTCGTCGAGCGTGGGAAGCTCGGCTTCCTTGACTTCGTGGACGGTGATGGTGAACGTCGCGTCCTTCCCGGCGAGCTCGGTTGCGCCGTACTCATCGGGGAACTTTGCACTGACTTCACGCGTCTCGCCGGCCTTCATGCCCACGATGCCGGAGGCGAAGCCGGGGATGAAGCGCTCTTCGGCGATCTCGGCTTGCTGGCCGGTGGCCGTGCCGTTGTCGAACGGAACGCCGTCGATTTTTCCGGCGTAATCGATGGTTGCCGTGTCGCCGAGCTGCACGGCACGCTCGACCGGCACCAGCGTGGCGCTGTCTTTGCGCATCGTTTCGAGTGCGCGCTCGAGGTCTTCATCGCCGGCCTTCTCGGAGATGTCCTCGATCTCGATGCCCTCGTAGGGTGCCGGTTCGATCGGCGGGCGCACGGCCACGACGACTTTGAAGCGCATCGGCTGCCCCTCTTCGTCGGGCAGCATCTCCATCTCGGGGCGCGCCAGCGGCTCGATCGCGTGTTCTTTGACCGCGGCGGCGTACTTCTCCGGAACGAGGTCTTCCAGGGCCCGGTCGATGATCGTCGCGGTGCCGTAGGTGTTCTCGAAGATCTTGCGCGGGACTTTGCCCGGAC
>PLRU01000017.1 GCA_003164045.1 Candidatus Lustribacter telmatis | reverse complement strand
GCGGCGTGGTCGAATCGCCGGCGCTTGATGCGTATCTGCCCAACATCTCGCGTGCGCTCTTCGGCGAGGAGCTGCTGCTGCGCAACGTGCCGACCGTATGGTGCGGTACGGCGTGGGGTCGCGCCGAAGGTTTGTCGCGCGTGCGGCGTGGCATCGTGCGCAACGCGTTCGATGCGAACCCGCTGTTTTCGCGCGGTTCATCGGCCCAGTTGGGCAGCGAGCTCACGGCCGAGCAACTTGCCGACGTCGCGGACCTCGTGGAACGGCGGGCGCCGAACGTCATCGTGCAAGACCTTGCGACGCTCGGTATGGCGCCGACGTTCGATCACGGCCGCTTCGCATCGCGCCCGATGACGCTGCGCGTGTTCGCGTCGTGGACGCCGAACGGCTACGTTGTGATGCCGGGCGGTTTAGCGCGCATCGCGGCCGACGAAAGCGCGCGCGCTCTCTCGATGCAATCCGGCGCCGCGAGCAAGGACGTGTGGGCGCTCGCGAAGGGGCCGGTCGACACGTTCAGCCTGCTGCGCCCGCCCAGCGCCCGCGTCGAAATCCGCCGTTCCGGCAACGAAGCGCCGAGCCGCGCGATGGACAACCTCTTCTGGCTCGCGCGCTATGCGGAGCGCACGGAAGACCTGATCCGCGTCCTGCGCGCGGTCGTGATCCGGCTGGCCGGCGACACGGGCTCGACGACGACGATGACCGCGACCGCGCTCGCGACGCGGCTCCTCGCACCGCACGCGTACGTGACCGAAGAAGCGCTCGTCGATGCGAACGCAGGCGACGAAACGCTGCTGCGCACGGAAGTCGACGACGTGATCTTCGGCGACGAGCTCTCCGGCTTGCAGCGCCTGCTGCGCCGGGTGGCTCGCACGGCGTGGGCGGCGCGCGACCGGCTCTCGCTCGACACCTGGCGCGCCATCTACGCGCTCACGACGCGCGCGACGCCGGAAGAACCGCCCAGCGTGTACGACGGCGCCGGAGCGGTCGCGTATCTCGACATGCTGATCCGGCGTACCGCCGCGCTCTCGGGCCTGGCCGATGAGAACATGACGCGCGGGAACAACTGGCTCTTCTTCGACTTGGGCCGGCGCATCGAACGCGCGTTGTCGGCTTGCGATGTCGTGCGGTATACGCTGGCCACCGCGGATGAACGCGAAAGCGGCGCAATCCAGGTCGCCCTCGAGATCGGCGATTCCGCAATGACCTATTCGTACCGCTACCGGAACGCATTCCAAGCGGCACCCGCGATCGACTTGCTGTGCCTCGACGCCAACAATCCGCGCGCCGTGGCTTTTCAAGTCGAGGCGATCGCGCGGCATGCGACCGACCTGCCGCGCATCACCGAGGTTCAGCACCGCGGCGTCGCGCGCGAAATCGCGCATCTCCTGCACAAAACCGTCGCCTCGGCCGACGCCTACGCGCTAGCCGAGATGAACGGCGCCCGGGAACGTCCGGCGCTGATCGCGCTGCTCGACGAGGTGAAGGTCGCGATCGAGCACATCGCCGACGCAGTCGGCCAGGCCTATTTGCAGGTTCCCCGGCGGTTTCGCGCGTGACGCAGTACACGGTGCGACACCGCACGACCTACCAATACCAGTCGGACGTCGCGTATTCGCGGCTCGTTGCGCATCTCGTACCGCGCACGACGGAGCGTCAAGGGTTACTGCAGATCGACGTGAGGGTGGCGCCGCAGCCGGCGAAGCGTTTCGAGCGCACCGACTTCTTCGGGAATACGACGACATGGTTCGTGATCGACGAACCCCACGACGCACTGGAGGTATTCGCCGAAAGCCGCGTCGCGATCGAACCGCTCGACCCCATCGTCCCCGATGCAAGCCTCGCCTGGCAACTCGTGCGCGAATCATTCGATGCCGCCCTCGGAACCGACGCGTACGAGGCGGTGCAGTTCACCTTCGACACGCCGCTGACCGCAACCGACGACACGGTCGTCGCGTACGCGCGCCCGAGTTTTTCGCGGGGACGGCCGCTGCTGGCGTGTCTGATCGAGCTCAACAGCCGGATTCACGCCGACTTCACCTTCGATTCGGAAGCGACCGATACGCGAACGACCGTGAAGGACGCCTTCGAGCTGCGCGCAGGCGTGTGTCAGGATCTCGCGCACGTCGGCATCGCGTGCGTCCGCTCGATGGGCCTGGCGGCCCGCTACGTGAGCGGCTACCTGCTGACCCATCCGCCGCCGGGCCGCGAGCGGCTGATCGGGGCCGACGCGAGCCACGCCTGGTTCTCGGCCTGGGTGCCCCCGTACGGCTGGCTCGACTTCGACCCCACGAACGACATGCTGCCGAGCGACCAGCACATCACCGTGGCCTGGGGCCGCGACTACGGCGACGTGACCCCGATCCACGGCATCCTCACGGGCGGCAGCGAGCAGGACGTCGACGTGGCGGTCGACGTGATCCCTGCTTGAGCTGCTTCCGGAAGCCCAACCCGACCTTCGTCGTTTGACAACCTGATACGGAACCCGTAGACTGAGGTTCGCCCATCGCGGGGTGGAGCAGTCCGGTAGCTCGTCGGGCTCATAACCCGAAGGTCACAGGTTCAAATCCTGTCCCCGCAACCAATTCGCCCTCGTTAACACGAGGGTTTTTCTTTGCTCAGCCCACTTCGTGTGCCATTCGTGTGCCGTGCGGGTTAAAAAGTCGCTGATCTGAGCGCGCAACGCTGGCGTTGAGATGTTATCCATTCGAGAGCCTTTCGATACTGTCGCCGAGCGAATCGACTGCGCTGCGTTGAGCGTCGGCGACAAGATGGGCGTACGTGGACAACGTGACGCCAGGAGTCGAGTGACCAAGCACGCCTGCCGTGGTCCGAACATCGACGCCGTTGACGAGTAGAGTCGTCGCGGCGGTATGCCGGAGGTCGTGAAGCCGGGTCGTGCTGATCTTCGCCTTCTCGGCCATCCGGGCGAAGGCGGCGGTGGCGGCCTTGGGCGTCACGCGCTGGCCAAGCTCGTCGGCGAATACCGCGGCGTCCTCGCCATAGATGCCACCGGCCTTGAGACGATCGGCGGCTTGAGCGGCGCGCTGGTGACGGAGGGCGTCGATCGCGTGGCGAGAGAGTGGCAGCGTCCGGGACTTGCCGGACTTCGTGCCCTTCAAGACGACGCGCCCCTTGGTTTGCGAGAGCGACCGGCGAATCGTCACGGTCCCCGCCTCGATATCCACGTCGCTCCAAGAGAGCCCGCAAAGCTCGCCACGACGTGCCCCGAGCGTCAGGGCAAGGGTGGTAAACGAACTCCATCGGCCTTCACGCGCGACCGTTAGGAGCCGCCGCACCTCATCGCTTGTCAGAGCCTTCGCCTCGGACGGGCTCGCGGTCGGGGCCGTCACCGCTTCGCACACGTTGCGGCCGGCGAGTTGCATGCGTACCGCCCAACGCATCGTGCCGTTGAGCAGCGCAAATGCGTGACGGACCGTCTTCGGCGAGAGTGGCCGCCCGATCGTTGCGTCCTTCGGGACGATGCCCCCACTCTTTGATAACGCCGCAATCCATTCAGAGACGTGCGCGGGGCGCAGCTTCGCCACGATCTTCTCGCCGAGGTGCGGCACGATGTAGAGCGTGACGATCCGGCGGTACTCCTCGATCGTCTTCTCTCCGCGGCCGAGTGCTTCACGGTCGGAGAGATAGCGGTCAGCAAGCTGTTTGACGGTGACAGTCATCGGCGCAAGGTCGATACCGCGATCGCGAGCCGTTAAGGCTTCGCGCTCCGCACGCTCGGCGTCTTTGCGCGTCTTGAACGCTCCGAGCGAGCGCCGACCCCTAGTGCCATTCGTCTCGCGGTCAACGTCGATGACGACGCGCCAGTTCCCCGAGGGGAGTTTATAGACACTCATTTTGGTTCTCCGATGGGAAGTGAAGTGACGCGATAAACCCGTTCTATTTCGGCCACAGTGCCGCGGATGCGGTCCATACGCGCCTGTTGGAGCCTGAAGGTGTATTCGACGATCGCCATTCGCCGCTCGGGCTTTGCCGTCGAGACAGCCCACTCTCTTAGCGCGTTCAGCACGAACGGCTCGACGGTATCATCTCCCGGTTTGGCGTCAGCGTTTCGTGCTGCCGAGGCGGTCGATTCAAGCAGCCACATTTTCATTTCGGCGTTCGCCCTATTGGTGTTTTCCGATAGCTCGTGTTCGAAGACCCACTGCAGCGTCTCGGTCCCGGCAAGCGTCTCGGCAAGAATGGACCGAGCTTCTTTTCTCCACGCTTTAGCCGTGTCGTTGAGGCCCGTTCGGATGGACTGACTCCACGCTTCAGCGCCGCTGAGGTCCGCCCTGAGGTCGCTGGCCCGTAGCACGGCAATCGGCGCGAACACCGCAAGATTGACCGCAGCATCCGCTCCGTCCGTGAGTGACCAGATCGACGCGATTGTCTCGACCCACGCGCTAAGGTAGCCCGCTGCGTAGAGCGCGAGCGGACCCGAACACCACGGGATGCCGCAGGCACGGAGCGCCTCACCGGCCTCGAACGCGAGCGGCGGCGACACCGTTCGCGCGCCCTCAATCCACTCTAGGACCTGCCACTCCGCGGCGCCCTTGCGTTCTTTTTGCTTGCTCATCACTTCCGTGAGCCGCTTCGCTGTGACCGCACGATCATTGCCAACGAGCGACCCGAGAAACTGGGCCCACCGGGCTCGGACTTTCTTATCCTTGGTCGTTAAGTAGCGCGCCACCCCATATCTATATCATAGAGTCCTGTAAAACACAAACTCCGCTCGTCCTGTTATGATATTCCTATTCCTGACGCGTTATAGCGCAGCAGTTGAACTCTATACGAAAGGGATTATCTTGACCTCATCGACCGAAAACGACGCAAGTCCGCGAGGCAAGCGATTGACTTGTTCCATCGGCGAAGCCGCTGTTCTGCTTGGCATTGGCCGCGCAAGTGCTTACGAAGCGGCGAACGCTGGTCAGATTCCAACCATATCAATCGGCCGCCGAAAAGTCGTGCCGCTGGCGGCCCTGCACCGACTGCTCGCGATGGACGCCTGATGCGGTTCGCAGCGCAAGCCCAGTCATAAACAAAACGCCCTCGGTTTCCCGAGAGCNNGGCAGAAAGTCTGACCCGTGAACAATTCACCCGAGAAACCCCCACGCCTCCCACTCGGAAGCTTCCGCTTGAAGCGCGCCTTCCTCCGTGCTGCCACGTGTTACGCAGCGACCGACCCCACCATGCAGCGCGTGATCGAACAAGTCCGACGAGACCCCAAGGCGCTCGGCTTCGGAGCGTCACGATGAAGCGCCGGTTATTGCTCCTCATTCCGCGGACGCTATCGGATGCAGTAGAGTTCGGCACCGTCGCGCTGCTGGTCGTCGTCCTAATCATTGTTATCGTCGCTCTTACGAACCTGACCGCGACGTGGTGCCCGCGATGATTCGTGATCGCGAGTCGGTCCTAGACCAACTGACAGCGCGCCA
>PLRU01000036.1 GCA_003164045.1 Candidatus Lustribacter telmatis | reverse complement strand
GCCCGCCAGAAACGCGGCGAGCGCCCCAGCGGTGACGATCGTTCCGATGCTCTTCACGTCGCTGCTCCTAGCTGCCCGTCACCGAGGTGACCGCAACGGATACGGGTATCGAGAGGCTTTGGCCCTGGCCGCCGGTCACGACCAAGTTGCAGGTGCCGCCCGCCGAACTGCCCGTGACGGTGATCGAGGCGGAGTTGCTCGCCGTCGTGCCGGCCGTCGCGGTGGCGACGGGACTGCTGCACCCGGATGTCGTGAACGCGCCGCTGTAACCCGATTGACTCACGGTGAAGGTCGCGGCAACGCCGGCACCCGGCACAGTGACCGACGTGACGGATGCCTTGACCGGTTGGATCGGTGCCGTGACGCTGACCGAGACGGGTGCACTCTGGCCGCCACCACCCGTTACGGTAAGCGCGCAGGTACCGCCGGCGGTTCCGGTGACTTGAATCGTCGCGCTGCCCGACGACGATGTCGCACCGACCGACGGGGGCTGAATAAATCCGCCGCAGCCGGTAACCGTGAAAGCTCCTGAATATCCCGACTGCGTCGCCGTAAACGACGACGGCGTTTGCGCTCCTACCGATACGGCCAGCGGCGACGACGGCGTTATCGTAGGCGTAATTGTGACGGGCGGCGGAGCGATGACGTTCACGTTGAGCGTGCTGTAACCGTTCGCGGGATCGATGACAAAGAGCGTGCACGATCCGGGTGCGGATCCCGTAACGGAAATAGTAAGGTATCCATACTCAGCGATTACTGCCGACGCCGTTGCGACCCCGCTGCAGCCCACAAATGAGAGGTTCGTACCAGCGCTGCTGCCTCCAGTAACCGCAGTTGCCGTTGCCACAAATCCATTTCCGGCGGCGACAGTGACGCTCCCGAGGGGAACCTGAGGCGATAGTATGGGCTGTCCGCCGACGATGAGGCTTAGCGCTTGGTTCGCAGGAAGCGTTCCAGAGAGGCCACAGCAGGAATACGCGGTGCCCGAACTCGGCGCGCCCGGTTCCCCCGCGAAGAGAGCGTATTCCCAAAAGAACGGGAAGCCGAAGGCCGCCGTATTGTCACCGCCGCCCGTCACCGTGAGCGTCGGTGGACTGCTGTAGCTTACCGCGGTATTCCACGTCAGGGAGAAGGTCCAGATTTCGCCGGAGGTGTTGACCGTGATCCCATTGTCCGCGGTACCGCGAGTAGCGCTTCGTCGTACCGCTGCCGTGCTTGCTCCCTGGCCACTGCTCGCCGTGATCGCCAGAACGGCATTCGCACCGTACGGTGATGCCGGAGCGGGAAACTGAATGGTCCCGGTGAGCACGTTTCCGCCGCCGGCCGGTGTCGGGAGTGCGACGGTCACCGGCACCGCGCCGGCCGGCAGCGGGATCGTCGTCGATATGGAGTACGGCGTCAGCGACGAGGGTGTGGGCGACGGAAGGCGGGTCGTCGCGATCGACCCGCCCCCACATCCGGCGATCGCGCAAACGGCGGTTGCAAAAGCGGCCAGTAGCCAGAGGCGGTTGATCAACAAGACTCTCCCAGACGGAGCATCAGGCTCGTGAGCCTGTTTGCGGCCCGCTCGGCCGTACGCCTCTTAAAACCAACCATCCGTACGATGACGTACGACAAGAGGCCCTTGCCTTGGGCCCGATAAGGCGCGGGGTCAGGCCCTGTTAGCCCCAAGCCTTAATGGCCGCTTCCCGCTAAGTTAAAATGTCCGGTTCAGGCCGTTTGGGCGGGGGTGATTTTGTATTGATCTAAGCTGGGATTCCCCATATGGCTTTCCTTTTCGAGTCAGAGTCGCCCGAATCCGGTCGCTCTCGGGCGGTCGGGTGGGCGCGAAGCCGGTTTTCCGGGGGCGCAAGCCGCGCATAGCGCCAGAGCGGGTGAAAACGGCAATTTTCAGAGTCATCAGGGCACAAATCTCCCGTCTTTATCGCCGGCGATAGTCGCTCGACCAGGACGTTCATCGTGCGGTTAGCGGCGGTGAACGCAGGGCAGATATCCGCTTGAGGATCTCGGCGAACAGGGTACGCGGGATCGCGACTTCGGCCATCTGAAACGTGACGTAGCGCCCATGGCTGACGACCCTGGCGCCGATCTTGATCAGCTTCTCACGCAACGACGTGAGTGACCAATTCGCAATCGCCTCCGGCGTCGCAAGTGTGCGAAGAAAGTTACCGAGGTTGTACGCGAGCGCATGAAGCTGCAGACGAACAGCGTTTGCGTTGAACGTGCGACACGAAAGCCGCGTCCATTTGATCGCACCCTTTCCTTCCTTGATCCACTGCTCCGCGGTCCCACGTTTGTTGTAAAACGCGACCACGTTCTTGCTCGATATCGCCAGTTTCGTGATGATGAAGCCAACCCGGGGCAAGAGTTCCCCCGGATGCCACTCTACTTTGGCAATGACGCGTCGCGGACGGGACCAACTCTTTGCTCCGTAGCGAAAACTCCGATAGAATCGCAAGACGTAGTGCGGTGGGCGACCGACCGGTCGTGTGAGTAGATCGGCAATCCGCGCTTGGAGAATCTGATTAGCCGGCAGCCGGATTGCATACTCGATTCCCAACGACTCGAGGTACTCGTACATGCTGGGTTGCGCGAAGGCCGCATCGCCGCGAAAGGCGATGGTCTTGCCAGTACGCTGGTAGCGCGTGACGACGGGTTTGAGAACGCCTTCCCAGCCATCAGCGCTATGGACGTTTCCGGGGCGAAGCACGCTTCGCTCCAAATCGCCATGCTGGTTGAAGAGAAAGAGCGGATGGTAACAGGTGCAGCCGAAGTGTCCGTTCCAAACGCTGTTTTCTTGCTCGCCATGCGTCGGGCTGACGCTCGAATCCAAATCGAGCACGATGCGATCGCCGCGACGATGTTTGGCAACACGGTCGATCCAAAGACCCGAAAGATCGGTAAGTGCTGCGAGGTTTTCCGATTGCGCCAGCCAGCGCGTCTCGAATCGGCCCATCTGGCTCGGTGATGCACCATGGCCTTTCGTTGCCTTACCGCCGATGATCCAGCGCATAGCCGGATCGTGCCGCAACCGTTCGGCGTCGTTCACGTCTTCATACCCGGCGAGCCGTCCGAAGACCGATTGGCGAAGCATGCCGACCAACGCGTGCCGGCCATTCTTGCCCGTGCGTGCGTCGGCTAGCCGATCGCTCGCCGATTCGCTCAATCCCAATGCGTCATCGAGTTCGCGATACGCAAGCAGACCTGCATCCGAAGTAACAACGGAACCGCGAAAGTGAATCATCACGCGCCGTTCGAAATCCGGCCGCAAGACGCCGTTTTTCGCTTCACCCGTCGGGTTCATTAATTCGACCGCGTCTCATCAGCGTGAATCACTTGTCAATTATAGCAAATTGGCTCATCGACTACATCAAATTGGCCGTATCATCCGGTGAATGCGGGCTTATTCGCCTGATCCAGCACGGCGATCGGCATCGGATCGTTAATTTGCAGCGACGCCGCAACTTTGATTGCCTGCTTCGCCTGACCCATTTTGACCGCCGCGGCGAGGCCCCGGCCGCACACATCACCCAACGAAAAGGCGACCCGCCCATCAGGCAGCATGAAGATGTCATACCAGTCGCCGCCGAGCTGCTCGATCGCTGCCGCCGGTTGATAGAGGACATCGAACGCGAGCCCAGCGACGACGGGGAAATCAGTTGCGACGAAGCCCTTGAGCAGCGTGTCTACTGTTGCTTGTTTTGCGGCCAATTCCGATCGCAGGTGTTCAATCGTGGCCGATTCGCCCTCCATCAGCCCCCGAATCCACGCCAAATACCCGTGCGACGAAGTAAATAGGTCCTGGGAGGCCGTTCTAAAACGATCGTTCATCTCTTAGGCGGTCTAGCGAACGCTTCATAGCCCGCTTCCGCCGTTTCCGACTCGACCTGAGCAAAGAGGTTCGATAAGCCCGACTTTGACTCTAGTCGTAGTATTTCGATCAAAGCATCAAGTGCTTCCACTCTGTTGCGATGACAAGTGCAGCGGTTGCATCCGTCACGAACACCATGTCGTTCGAGCGTGTGCCCACATGGACACGAAATCAAGAAACCCATTCCGCAGACTTTACGCTTCGCGCGTTGCGTCTGGCTTCGCCTCGCACGACAGGGACACCGGGCGTCCAAGCCGTCAGGATCGCAGCATCATCGAGGTTCGATCCCGTGAGGGACATCGGCTTTTCGATGACGGCTGCCGATGGTAAATGCGCGGCACGAAAGGCACAGAGCGCCGCGTCGCGGAGTTGCGCTTCTCCCTGTAGCGGCTTGCGACCGCTCTCGCTAACCCCATCCGTATACAACACTAGTAGCGTAGCCGCGGGCAAGTTGACCACGTGCAGGATTGGCACGAGTTCCGCCGTTATTCCGAGCGGCAAATCCGCTTGCGGAAACTCCAAAAATAGGGCGCCGAACGGTCCAGCCACCAGGGGTGGCGGGTGCCCAGCGTTTGCAAAAACGAGGGTCCGGCGGCGGGTGTCGAGCAACGCAACAATCGCCGTCGCGTTTTCTTCAGCATCGTATTGGCGTAAGAACTCGTTGACAACGGTAAGGATCTGTACGGGGTTCAGTCCCAACCATACGGCATCACGCGTTGCCTGGCGCAAAGCGATCATTACGGCGGCTTTCTCGGGGCCGTGACCGCACACGTCGCCGATCGACAGCGCGACAACATCCCCTGAGACGACGAATGCTTCGCACCAATCTCCCCCTTGGGCAGCTAGGGCCGCCGGCATAATTCGGGTGCTTAGCCGGACGCCGTGAAAGGCCGCGTTGGTCGTAGCGGGCTCCGAGAAGTCACAGGTCTGGATCGGATCGATCATCGCCTTGGCTTCCCCCCGGAGCACCGGGGCAGTGAATTGAAGATGCAGTCGCGTCTAAGGCCCAACAACGGATCGAAAGAGCGGTGGCCTCTCAGCATACCCACGTTCGGCGCTGCGGTCTGTATGAGATAAGGCAGAAAAGCGGCTTCAGGATAAAAAGCCGGCGAAAATTGCATCGGAAGCAGGCGATTCTTTCACTTGGTGAACTAACGCACCGGACCCAGCGCTTCTCGATCAGTCGTTCGTTTCAGGATATTCCCGGGAGATGGGATAGGTCGGGTACATAAACCCGGGCCCCCAGTACGGTGACATGCCGTAGTATCCGTAGTATTGTCCCCAGTATTCCCGCGTCGGCGCGACGATGAGGGCGGGGTCGTAGACGGGTGAGCCAACGATGTGCTCGCGCGTCTGGTTCACATGCACTTTGCCCTCGGTGACGCTCGTTATAGCATTTACCGGGAGCAGGAAGTGCCGATCGCCGATGCCGAGGAAGCCGCCGGCACGAACTTCCAGCATCTGCACCTTTCGCTCGATCGGATCGATAAACAAATCGTTTACGGCGCCGATTTCTTCGCCATGCCGATCGAACACCTTACGGTTTCGGATGTCCTGGCTCGAGTCGTCGAGAGTCAAGCGCGTATCGCTTAGCTTTTCCAGTTCGGTGTTCGTCGGATGCGTGGACTGGCTCATGATGTTCTTCCTCTGGAGCGGTATGACGGCCGCAAATTGGTGAATGTGGTATTACTGACGGGCGCAAACCGAAACTCAAAGCACGCGAATCGCTGAGCTCGGGCTGTTGAGAGTCCGATTAAGAATCGATCGATCGCCGCTGGCCGACTAATGCTTTCAGTACGACGAACGCCCAGAGCGCCGCGAGCGGCACAAGAAACAGCCAACGTTTCTGAGGACTGTTAGGAAACGCCATGTCGATGATAATGACGGCCAAGATTGCTGCTATAGCGATGGCCCTTAGGTGCTGTTGAGCCATTGACTTGGGCAAAAGCGCCGTCGCTGCTGGAGCCGGAAGCCCGCGCATCTCGACTGCCACCTTTGCTGGATTTCCGGTCGAACTGGCCGCAGCAACGAGCGCGGTCAACGGAACTGCGGCGTCATGCGCGACCAGTGCGCTCGCGCCTCCGGGATCCGCCACGACCGTGAGGACGCCGGGAACGCGCTGCAACGCACGGATGACCTGCTCGATCACCAACGGCGCGGGGCCGCTCCCGAGCCGTAGCGTTGTACGAGTCAAGAGATCCCCACGGCCGCTTTGCGACGCGGCAGCCATCAGAGGGCTGGGACTTTGAGCCCGTTGGTAGCCGGCACCGGCGCGGCTTTGCGGTCGAGGATATCGAGGAACGGCTTGACGATATCGAGGGGCATCGGGAAGACGACCGTCGTGTTATGTTCGCCGCCGATTTCCGTCAGTGTTTGCAGATAGCGCAATTGCATAGCGGCCGGAATTGAGGCCAGGATCGTCGCTGCGTTCACAAGCGTTTGCGCCGCCTGGAACTCCGCTTCCGCATGAATAACCTTCGCTCTGCGATCACGCTCGGCTTCCGCTTGCTTGGCGATCGCTTTCACCATGTTGTCGGTGAGCTGCACGTCGCGGATCTCAACTGCTGTCACGATGATGCCCCACTCCTTCGTACGGCTGTCGAGGATGTCTTGAACATCGGTATTCAGAGCCGTGCGATTGGCCAGTAATTCGTCGAGTTCGTGCTGGCCGAGCACGGAGCGCAACGTCGTCTGCGCGAGCATATTGGTCGCAGCCACGTATTGCTCCACTTGAATGATCGCCTTTTCGGGGTCCGCGACGTGGAAGTAGAGCACGGCATCAACCTTAACCGAGACGTTGTCGCGCGTAATGAGATCTTGCTTGGGGATTTCCATGACCACCGTTCTCAAATCGACGGACACGATCTGCTGAATGAACGGCACGAACATGATCAAGCCTGGTCCGCGGACACTCGAAAAGCGTCCGAGCGTGAACATGACGCCGCGCTCATATTGCCGCAGGACACGAAATGAAGCGCTCACGAGAATGAGCAAGACGAAGATAACAGCGATTGGGGTGACTAATCCAGCCAGCGGGAGCAAGTTATTCCTTCCGACGCGTGGTGACTCGGCCGCTTCTGCTGGACAGCGCTCACTTGTTGTGGGGACTGGAGTCCAAAGTCGTCGGTGGCCTAACTCTATCGCAGCCGCGACTGCGGCGCTATCGTGAAATACATGGAGCGAATCTCGCCGGCAAGCGCTTGTTAGCGACAAGCCGAAATGGCGAACCACGCGATCGATAGCGCTCTAAGCACGGAGCGCGTTCGGTAAGGGGACATTATCGAGCGTGCCGGCGTCGCGGTTCTTGAGCCGTAGCAGCGGGAACATGCCGCTAGAGAGGTCTACTCCACTTTCCCTGCCTTCCTGCTACGCAGCCTATGGCTTTCGCCGCCGAACTGCAAGACGGTCCCGTGGTGAATGAGCCGGTCTATTACGGCGCTCGCTGCCATCGCGTCGGGGAAGATCTGCGTCCACTGCTCGAAGGCCAAGTTGGTCGTGATGGCTATGCTGGACCGTTCGTAGCGAGCCGAGATCACATTGAAGAGCAGGTCCGTCTGCTCACGTTCAAATGGGATATACCCCAACTCGTCGACAAGCAGCAGATCGAACCGCTCGAGCCATTGAAACTTCCGCTCCAGCACCCCGTTGCGCTTAGCCTCGATGAGAGACATCAATAGTTCCGCCGCCGTCGTGAAACGGACGCGGTACCCACGCATGCACGCCGCCGTACCCAGCGCGATGAGGCAGTGCGTCTTGCCGGTTCCTGGGGGACCGTAGAAAATCACATTTCGGTGCTGCCGGATAAACTCGCCGTCGAAGTGCTCCAGCAATTTCGCCTTCGGCAGCTGCGGCTGCAGCGAGAAATCGAACGCCTCGATCGTCTTAAGCGTCGGGAAGTGCCCCGCCGCGATACGATTGCGGATCCCGTTCTCGTGTCGCTTGTTGACCTCGAGGCCAACGAGATCGTTCAGGTAAGGTAGCGGGTCCTGGTGCAGGGCGAGAAGGCGGCGATAGTGGGCCAGGAAGCTGGGTAGGCGTAGGGTACGTAGATGGTGTTCAAGCAGCGGCGATTCCGACATCACGCGGTCTCCGCGAGGTCGGCAATCGCGTACTGGCTCAGATCGACGTCGACGGCCTCGAGCTCGGCAAACCGCGGATGGTCGCGTAAGTTCAACGGCGGAGGCAATGGGTCGGGGCTCTCTAGCAGCATCGCGATCGCCGCCGGATCGTCCGTGTTGGCAGCCGTCGCTTGCCGAACCGCTGCATCAAGAGCGTCCTGCGAATGGGTCGCCAGCAATAAGACGACCTTCATCCAGAGCTTGGTGGCTGTATCTCGATCGCGCTCTCGGTACCGGGCGAGTAGGGCCGTCAGGGATTCTGGAATTCGCCCGTCGGCCAGCACGGTTGCCCGCTCGGCCGCACGATGCTTGTGCTGTAAGAGTTCTAAGTAATGGCGCGGGTCAAGAACCGATTCATTTCGCCCGTCGGCTCGGCGGTGCTCCGCCACCGCGACATTCTCCACGACGACGCGAACTCGGTCGTCGTAGACTTCGAGTATTGCATCCCGGAAGGCATACCTCGCCGGCACGGAATAGCGGTTCGTCTGGTACGTGACTTCGGCGAACTTGTTGACGCGAGCATATTGGACGAGACAGGGGCGCGGCAGCGGATCTGGGAGTGACCGCAGCACCTGCCGCTCTCGCTCGAAGCGCGTCGCGATCGGTTCGCGGTACTCCCGATGCACTCGTTGGGCGTCTCTCTCGCACGCCACGGCGAGTTCTGTGTTGCAGTCCGCGATCGACGCGAACTCAGGGGTCGGCGTGAAGAAGTTGTTCTGGAGATACCGGTTAACGCTCTCGACTCCACCCTTTTCGTTACCCCGAGCGGGTGCGGCGAACTGCATTTCGAGCGCCAGCGCACCACAGAATTCACGGAATGCGGGATTCTGCTCGCGCCGGCGTCCTCGGAGAACGCGCGTTACGGCCGTGCTCGCATTATCAAAGACAGCCTCCTTGGGAAGCCCACCGAACGCTGTCACAGCTCCAAGAATCCCGGCGAAGAGGGCGGGGCGATCGCAGCGGGGAGATGCGCGGGCGAAATATCGACCGCTATAGCTCAGCCGCATCACGAAAAGCTGTACCACCTGCTCTGCGCCGGCAACGACGACCCGTACGGGCGTGAAGTCCAGCTGCGCCTGGTCCCCCGGCTCGTAGCTCGCCCGAACGAACGCCTCACGCGGGACGATGTGCCTGCGCCGATCGGCGACATACTTGCGCAACGTGCTTTCGTCGACGCGAAACTCCGAGTTGACCTTCTCGCGGAACACCTGTCCAATGCGCACCGATGTAATGTGCGGATGTGCCCGCAACAATTCATCGATGTGATCTTGGTATGGATCGAGCAGACGCTCCCGCCTGCGCGGCTTCGGTTGCGGCGCCACGATGGAACGGACATATTTTCGCACGGTGTTTCGCGACAGGCCCAGTTCCCGGGCAACCACCTTGATCGGCTCGCCGTCGCGCACGCACCGTAGCCGAATCGACTCCCACTGGTCCATTGATATCACACTCCTGTAATCGCGGGGCCGGCCTCGTTTTCAAGGGGGACGGACCTCTTTTGCACAGGGGGTCAATCTTGGAATCCCGTTAGGGGGTCAAATTTATCGTCCCGTTCCCAAAGCCCTCATTCGCGGCCTCATCG
>PLRU01000064.1:1803-8786 GCA_003164045.1 Candidatus Lustribacter telmatis | reverse complement strand
AACCGCTAGTCAATAGGAAAAAGAGACCGGTCGATTCGATCGGTCTCTTCTTCATTCGCCATGGACACGCTTCAGCGCGATGCGCAGTATGCTGCGTGTACGCGGAGTGCGCAGATTGTCGCGTGCGGCAGGCCGCGTTGCGCGAGAATCTCCGCGCTTGCCGGTCCGCCGCCGCCGGCCACGAGCTGCCAGCCTTTTGCGACACGCCGAACCACGAATTCGCCGCCGCCACCACCGTATGATGCAACTAGCGCGTACTTCCCCGACACGCGGACGTACGGCGTGAACTCCTGGTCGCTCAGGAGCCGCGCACTCTCGACGTCGCTCACCGGTCCGACGTCCCGAGCATCAAACTCCTCGCCCGGCCTCATCGCCGGCATCCCGTCCATCAAGCGCACTTTATTTGCCGCAGGGATGTCGTGACCGTCGAGCCGGCCGCGGAAATCCAGTGACTCGATCGGCTGCCAGCCAAATGAAAAATGTTCGAGTAGAATCGCCGCGTCATCCGCCGGCTCGCCGGCAATCAGCGCGCCGCGAACCCGCACCGTCGCATAACGGCCAACGATGTTCGTTCGCGTAATGGTTACGGTTTTTCCCGCGGGCGCATACACCGCGGTAAGCACGGCGGTCTGCGGGGAATCCCCGTAACGATGGCCGATGGTCAAAACCGCGGCAAATATCAACGCAGGAAGCATCACCCAAAACAGTCCTTACATTCGTAAACGCAGCGGCGGGCTTTCGCCTAACGTGTCGACGGCACAATGGTGATGCCAAGATCCGATGCGGCGTGCGCCAGAACGGCGTCGAGCGTCGCAAGTGGTAGACGCCGTCCGGCAGCGAGGGCGAGATAAGCCGCGTCATAGGTCGTTAGGGTCGATGCGGTTCGCCCGTTCGGCGCCGAGAAGTACGCTCTGGATTTCCCAACGAAATAACGCCGGCACGTACGCTCCGACGGAGGCAATCTGCGCAAGCAGAGCGCCGGCACCGTCATCTTTTTCGTCGCGCAAGAACCATTTTGCAGCGACAGAGACATCGAGGACTAGCGACATCAGAAGCGATGCCCCTCATGCGCGATGTCACGAATACTGCGGTCTTTGGGCGGCCACGAGGCCTTACCGAGATTCCGCTTGGATACGCGCTTGGCGATCGCACGTATCTTCTTCACAGCATCTTCTGGCGAAACGTGACGCACCGGACGCACCTCCGCTACCGGCAGTCCGTTTCGCGCGATAATGACCGTCTCGCCGGCCTCGACACGATCGATAAGCTCCGAAAGGCGCGCTTTTGCATCGGCGATGCCGATGGTCTCATTCATATGACTAGTCTATCACGAGAGACCACATGCGTCGTCCGGTTCACAGCTCGAAGCGAGCAGTCGTGACGTAGCCTACACAGGAACGCGACCTGCCGCCCGAAATCGCTTCGTGAGGAGGAACGACCATGATCGACGGCCGCGCGCATCGATTTCCACTCCTGGCATTCTTGGGCGTGCCGGCACTGCTGCTGGCGGGTTGCGGTGGTGGCGGCGGCGGCGGTGCGGCCAGCCCGCCGGCAACGATGGGTGCCGCCCCGGCATCCCCCGCGGCCACCGCCGCACCGGCCGGGAGCGGGTCACTCTCGTTCACCATCGTGGTCCCCGCGTCGACGGTCTCATCGGCAGCACGGTCGGTAAAATACGTCTCGCCCAGTACCGCCTCGGTGGCCGTCACGTTGCAGGGTCAGTCCACCCCGCTTGCGACCGCGAACCTCTCGGCGACCTCGCCGGGCTGCAGCGCCGCCGCAAGCGGCGTTACCTGTACCGTGACCGTCACGGTGCCGGCCGGAAACGACACGTTCCTGATTGCCGCCTACGACGGGAAGAACGGGACCGGTCATCAGCTCTCGGTCGCGACCGTTCCGGCCAGCGTCAAGCCAAATGCGGCCACGACGCTCGCCCTCACCCTCAACGGCGTTCCGGCCTCGGTACAAGTGATCTTGGGCGCGACGTCGGTGCCGGTCGGGAACCCGGCCTCGGTCGCCGTCACGGTCGTGGCCTACGACGCGAACAACAACGTCATCGTCGGCCCCGGAACCTTCAGCACGCCGATCACGCTGACCGATAGCGATACCAGCGGCGTGACGTCGCTCTCAACGACGAGCGTCACCGCACCCGGCACCAGCGTGACGCTGAACTACAACGGCAACTCGCTCGCCTCCGCGACGATCACGCCGTCGATGCCGATCGCGAACGGCGCCGCGGCGACCTTCGCGCCGGCCGGCTATGCCGTGACGAACTACACCGTGCCGTCGTCCGATAGTCAGTACATCAACATCCTCGCGCCCGGTCCGGACGGCAACGTCTGGTACGGCTCCAACGGCATCATCGGGAAGATGTCGCCGCACGGTCAAGCGACGGAGTACAACCTGGCCGAGGACGTGGACGCGTTGGCCGCCGGACCCGACGGCAACATGTGGTTCGCCACAAACGTTACGGAACAGGTCGAGGCGATATCGCCCGCCGGCAACGTGCAAACGGCGGCTTCCTACAATACGGGGTGCGGGAACTCGCTCTGCGGCCCACCGAATTTCATGGTCGCGGGACCCGACGGCAACATGTGGTTCAGCGACGCCAACGGCTACATCGGGCGGACGACGACCAGTGGCAACGTTCAGGAGTGGCTGGTCGGATCGCTGCCGGGATGGCCCGGCGGATCATCGGAGCCCGAAGAAATCTCCTTCGGCAGCGACGGCAAACTGTATGCCGCCGACTCCTTCGGTTACGTGGATCAGATCGCGATCGCCGGCGGCGCGCCCACCGGCGTCGCGCAGATTGTCAACCCGGCGGCGTGCAACGTCTACGGCCTCACGATCGGTCCGGACGGCAACGTGTGGTTCTCCGACAACTGTTCGAATATCGGCACGATCCCGCTGGCCAATTTCTCGGCCGGCGCGGTCCTCGAGTGGTCGCTCTCCGGCCTGACCAACAATGAACTCATCGGCTCTCTTGCGTCATCCCCAGGCGGCGTTTGGGGAGTGGATTACAATAGCTCGAACCTCTACCGCATCTTCACGTCGGCAAATCTCTCCGCCGGAAACGGGCCGGCGGTGACCGTGACGCCGGCATTCCCGTACCCGCAAGCCTACCTGTACACGCTCTGCCTCGGTCCGGACGGGAACGTGTGGACAACCGAGGACGAGAACACGCCCGAGGCCCTCGCCAAGGTCATCTATGGCGGCGCGACATCGGGAGCGTTAAGCGCCACCCGACTCTCGTCGCTGGCATCGCGCGTGCAGCACACGGCGAAAGGCCGCATGGCCGCGCACTTCCGGCGCCGCTCGGGATGAAACGCGCGTTGCGCGCCGGCGCACGGGCCGCGTTCGCCGCAGCGGTCTTCGCCCTCGCCGCTTGCGGCGGCGGCGGTGGCGGCGGAGGCCGCACGCAGTTACCGGCGGTGACCGTTACGACGGCGCCCACGGCAAGCGCCGGCGACGGTTCGGTTTCGTTCACCGTGGCGATTCCGGCGAAGTCGACGGCGTCGAACGCGCGCACCCCGCGCTTCGTCTCGCCGAGTACTGCGTCGCTCACCGTGACGCTGCAAGGCGCGAGTTCGCCCGTCGCGACGGTCAACGTCACGCCCGGTTCTCCGGGCTGCACAGTGGTCGCGAACGTTACGCAGTGCACGGTGACGGCGAACGTTCCGGCGGGCACCGACACACTCGTCGTCGCGACCTACGATGGCGCGAACGGTACCGGCCACGAGCTTTCCGCGACGACGATCGTGGCCACGGTTACCCTCAACGCGACCAACACGGTCGCGCTGGCGCTCAACGGCATCGTTGCGAACGCGACCGTGATCCTCGGCACGACCTCCGTTTTGGCCGGCAGTGCGGCCACCGTCGCGGTGACGGTCGTCGGTGTCGACGCCGCCGGCAATATCATCGTCGGCCCCGGCAATTATAGTTCGCCCGTAACGCTGACGAATTCGGATGCGTCGGGCGTGACGTCGCTGTCCACGCTGTCCGTGGCCGCGCCGGGCACGAACGTGACCTTGACCTACAACGGGAACTCGCTCAACGGTGCGACGATCACGCCGTTCGTCGGCGGAGCCGCAGGCACGGCCGCCACGTTTACCGCCACCGGCTATGCCTTCGCAACGTATTCCGTTCCGGCGAGCGACAATCAATATATCAATGCGCTGGCTGCCGGTCCGGACGGCAACCTGTGGTACGCGACCGATGGGGCATTCTCGTCGAACGCGATCGTCGGAAAGATGTCGCCGCACGGCCAAGTCACGGAATTCGGGGCCGGCCTGCCTGCGGCGAACATGGTCGGTCTCAGCGCCGGCTCCGACGGCAACATGTGGTTCGGCGACCAGTCCGCGGACGTCGGATCGATCTCGCCGAGCGGTACAGTGCAGTTCGCGAGTTCGCTCACCACGCCGTTCGGCTGCAATGGTAGTAACGGCGGCAAAGGAGGCGGCCAAGGCGAAGCGCGGTCGCGCCGCACGCAAGGCGGCGGACCGCAGACCGCGTGCGGACCGGTGAACTGGATGGTGACGGGACCGGACGGCAACGTCTGGTTTGCCGACGACAACGGGCTGCTCGGTCAAGTCACGCCCGCCGGCGCCATGACCGAGTGGGCTATCACCGCGTTGAGCGGCTGGCCGGGCGGATCTTCCGAACCGTATCAGATCGCGTTCGGTCCCGACGGTAACATCTACGTCGCCGACGACTGGGGCTACATGGATCAGATCGTGCTGAGCGGCGACGTTCCGGCGTCGGTCACCCAAGTGCCGCTGCAGTCGGGCTGCGATACGGAAGCCGAGGCTGTTTCTGCCGACGGCAACATCTGGTTTTCGGACGACTGCGCGAACGTGGGGATGATTTCGCCGGCCAACTTCACGTCGGCCGGAATGCTGATGTGGAGCGTCTCCGGCATCACCAACAACACGACGCTCTACTATCTCATCGCGACGCCGGGCGGCGTCTGGGGGACGGATGACAACTTCGCCGTGTATCGCCTGACGAACCTGACCGGCGTCTCCGCGAGCACCGGTCCCGCGGTGGCGACGGTTCAGCCGTTCGGCAACCTCCAGCAGTATCCGTGGGCGCTCTCCGCCGGACCCGACGGTAACGTGTGGGTCTCCGAAAACAACTACTCGCCGGAAGCGATCGGCAAGATTGCCTACGGGGCCCCGGCAAGCGGCGCGCTTGCCGCGAAGCGTCTCGCGGCGCCGGCCAAGCACGGTTCGCGCCTTTCCGCATCGCAGCGCCTCGGCAAGGTGCTTCGCCGGCACTGAACCAGTAATCGGCCATCGACACCATATTATCGATCGGCGAACGGGATTACGACTAGCCCAAGATCGGACGCCGCATGCACAAGAGCGGCATCCAGCGTCGCGAGCGGTAGACGTCGGCTGGCGGCCAGCGCAAGATATGCGGCGTCATACGGAGTCAGGTCATAGTGCCGGGCGAGATGCAACTCCGACCCGGAAAAGACCCGTTCGCCGGATGACGCGACGATGATCGGGAGATCGCGAAGCGCGTCTAGCGCGGCGTCGACATCGTCCGGGTCGATCCGGCTCGCACGTTCGGCCCCGAGCAAGACGCTCTGAATTTCCCAGCGGAATAGCGCCGGCACATACGCTCCGTCCTCTGCAACTCGCGCCAATAGCGCTGCAGCACCTTCATCCCGTTCGTCACGCAAGAACCATCTCGCAGCGATCGACACGTCGAGAACCAGCGACATGTCAGAAACGGTGCCCTTCGTGCGCTACGTCGCGAAGACTGCGCCCGTCATGCGGCCACGACGGCTTCCCAAGATTCCGCTTGGACACGCGCTTTGCGATAGCGCGTATCTTCTTCACCGCATCTTCAGGTGAGAGGTGACGCACGGGGCGCACCTCCGCTACCGGAAGCCCGTTTCGCGCGATGATCACCGTTTCGCCGGCTTCGACACGGTCTATGAGTTCCGAAAGGCGTGCCTTCGCATCCGCCAAGCCGATAGTCTCGTTCACATGACTAGTCTATCATATAAGACTATTCTCGGCCAACCCCTTCGACACGGACAGCCGGCTCCTTTATGCCTAACAAATCAGCGTTCTGCTCTTCTTCATTCTTAGACCGGCATCAGCAGCGGTTGATATCGTCGCGATTTTTTTTCGCCTTCAGCTTCTCACGTTACTGAACGGACAGCGACCGACTACATTCCCGGCTATCGTTCGCTGCTGTCCACCGGCTGCGGGATGGCGTTCGTGACCTGGACGCGTTAGGGCGTCACGCCCGCTCCACTCACCGCGCGTCGCAGACTTTGGCTCGTTCGTTGTCGTAGTGCCGGGCAATTCGGCCATGATCATGCGATTTGATGACGCAAGGCACTGGGGACTCGTGTATCGAGCGCGATTTCAGGACGACATACCTCGCTCTTTAGCCGATAAAGCCCTAAAACATCGCGACGATGAGATCTCGTCGTCGCGATGTTCAAGAACGGGTTTAGCAGCTAGTCGAAGCGGTTGGCGTAGAACGTTCCGTCTTCCCAATACCCGTGGGCGACGACGTCGCGTCCGGTTGCAACGTGACCCGTGTCGGCACGGTTGAGCGCGCGGCTATCGTTGACCATCAGGGTATGATCGCCGTGTTGCAGCGTGATCATATTCTTGTTCACGATGGTGATTTTTCCCGACACTCGTTCGCTGACGCGATTCGGGGCGGCAACAGCCGAACCCGGCATGGTTGTAGTCACGGGCTGCGTGGTCGTTGTGGTCGTCGACGTTTCGGTAACGCAGTTACCGCTTGGCATAAACGTCCCGTTAGCCCACGCACCGCAGTACGGGTTGTACTGGCCGACGACGTTGCCGGTTTGCGTATTCGTGGTTTGGGTGGTCTGCGTAGTCTGGGTGGTTTGAGCGCCGGCCGGGCCGGCCATGAGGCTTGCCGCGAACAGCACGCCGGTGCCAAGCGCGATAGCGAGCGATTTCTGCATTCTTTTCTCTCTCAAATAAAGC
>PLRU01000064.1:0-1795 GCA_003164045.1 Candidatus Lustribacter telmatis | reverse complement strand
TCGCTGATGTCCCCGTCGAAGAAACGCCCGGTGAACACCTTGCTCTCGCCGATCGAGAACTCGTTCGTTTTCCCGATGCGGCCGCCGCCGGTATCTTTCTGCCCAAGCTTGCCGTCCCAATAGATGGCGCGCTCCCCGGTGCCGGCATTAAATGTCGCGACGACGAGATGCCATTCGCCCTCGAGCGTTGCGAGCGGCGGCGTGTACGCGACGTTCGAACCGGCTGCGGTATAGAATCGCAACGCGTTGTCGGGCTCGAACTGCAGATCGAAATCGTTAGCCTGCTCCGAGATCCCCGCAACGTAGTCGAAGCGCTTCTTCAACGCCGGCCGGGAACTCAGATGAACCCACGCCATAATGCTGCCCGCGCCGCGGATTCCGCCCACCTGCGAGGTGTCGAAGTACCCGGTCGTGCCGTCGAAAAGCGTGCATTGAATGTTCGGGTCGCTGATCGGGGCGCACAGCGCGGCTGCCGAAAACGCAACGGGGCTGACGCCGCCCACGGCCTTGTAGGTCGACGCCCCGACCTCGCTCGTCCCGCTCATCGCGGTGAGGCGATAGTAGGCGATTGGGTGCGTCGACTTCACGGTGGCAACGAAGCCGAGACCGGCGGCTGACCGCGGGATCGGAGCAAGGACAAAAGCGACTGCTACTAGGGCAGCGCAAAGCGCCGTTCGATGGACCACGCGAACTCCTCATTGTCGGGTGATGGTTAGTGGGGCCGGAAAACGAGGCCCTCGATCTTATCCGCAGGGCCGAGGAAGATCAGCGCCGTCGCACTGCCGTTTGCAAACTCGACGTCGTACGATCCATCTTGCACGGTCGTCGCGCTGACAAACGAACCGAACTGCTCCTGCAATCGACCCGCGAGCGCACGGCTCTTTTCGATCGGTATCGAGGCGAGAAACTTGTCGCTGAAAAGCGTATCTGGCATCGGGTCCGCCTTGAAGAACGTCGTCAGGCTCTGCGTGGCAGCCGGGCCCTGCATGCGGCTAAAGAACAATCCGGCGAAGGCGCCTGAATCGTCGACCTTGCCTTCGATTTGGACCGTGCCGTGCGCGAACGTCACCGTGAAGCGGCTGCGATTGGGCGCGATCGATTGGTACGGCCCGAGCGCCGCGACGATGCCGTCGATGATCGACCGCGTCCGCTCGACCGGTGCCACCGCGAGCATATCCGGCGTGAACCACGCCGGCTGCAGAGTGGTCGCGGTGAAAAGACGGGTGATGGCGTCTTGGACGCTCAAGGTTTGCGCCGCTACGAATCGCGGCGCGCTCGCCGCTGCGGCGAGGCTCAGGACGAACGCATTTCGCTGCATGGGCAGCAATTCGCCGACCGCGCGACCCTCGCCTTGGCTAGGAGGCGATACAACCAGTGATCAACGTGTTGGCAGTGGTGATTGCGTACGACCGTGGCGCTCGACAAAAACCGATCGAGGCGACGTCTACCTCAGGCGCCGCTGGTACGAAGTATCGCTACGCGAAACGCTACTTCGCGAGCGCGAGGCGGTTGATGAGTTCCGTTGCAGGGAAACGCGACTTCAACTCACCGTATTTTGCGGCCGCATCGATCACCGGCTGCACGAGGTCGGGCGTCATGTCGACGCCGTACAACACGCGCGTCGATGCTTCGATGTCTGCGACCCGCTGCTTAATGTGCGGCGAGAGCATCAGTGCCGATTCGTGCGGATGCGCGTTCGCCCAAATGGCGGCTAGCTTCATCGCGGCGACGAACTTGCGCGCCGCATCGGGATTTTTGGTGACCCAGTCGTTGGTGCTGAACCAGATCGACGAAC
>PLRU01000044.1:2662-9366 GCA_003164045.1 Candidatus Lustribacter telmatis | reverse complement strand
ACGGTGCCGTCGTATAATGCCGAAGGTCTCATTTTCAACACGCAGCGTCCGCCGCTCGACGAGCGCGCCGTGCGGCTAGCGCTCGCGTACGCGATGGACGAACACGCGATTTTCCAGAACGTGTACCATGGGCTCGGCGGACAAGGCCCGACCGACATCGCTCCGGGTTTGCTGGGATACGATCCGTCGATTCACTACTATCCGTACGATCCGAAGAAAGCCGGCGCGCTGCTCGACGCAGCCGGGTGGACGCTCGGCCCGAGCGGCATGCGCCAGCGCAACGGCAAACCGCTCGCGATCGAGATCTCGAGCACGTCGGGCAACAAGCTGCGCGAGGAACTCGAAGTGCTGCTGCAGCGCTACTGGCGCGCCGCCGGCGTCGATGCGAGCGTCAAGAACTATGCCGCCTCGACGTTCTTCGCGCCGGCCAGCGAAGGCGGCCCGCTCTACTCGGGCAAGCTCGATGTCGCCATCTACACCGGCAGTCACGCGTGGCCCGATCCCGATGTCGAGAACACGCTCTCGCCCGATCGTTTGCCGCCCGCCGGTCAAAATACGTCGCGGTTTCAAAACGCCGAACTGGGCCGCCTCATTCGCGCCGGACTCGCCAGCTACGATCCGGCCGTGCGCGCGCCGATCTATAGCCGGATCGCGCACATCGAAATCGCCAACTTGCCGAACTACATCTTGAGCTGGGAGCCCCAAAACATGGCCGCCGACAGCGATCTGCACGGCTTGGCGCCGAGTCCGATCAGCTCCGACCTCTGGAACATCGCCCAGTGGACGTTCAGCCCTTGAGTGCGGCCAGCACCTCGGCAGCGTTGCGGTCGGGCGGAAACACCGGATAGAACACGCGCTCGATCACGCCGTCGCGCGCGATCCAGGCTAGGCGCTTGAGCAGCGTGATGTCGCCCAACTGATGCGTCGGCAACCGCAACGCGCGCGTGAGTTCGAGCTTCGCATCGCTGAGAATCGGAAACGGCAATCCAAGCCGCTCCGCAAGTTCGCGCTGATACGCCGTGTCCTGCGTCGAGAATCCGTACACCGCAACGCCTAGCGCCGCGAATTCCGAGTACGCGGCTAGGTAGCCGCGATTGTGCGGCGTACAGCCGCGGGCGCCGGGAATCGTGTCCCAATCCGCGACGAGCGGACCCGCGCCGGGCTGCTCGTTACGCGGATAGGCGTAGACGACGACCGTGCCCGCAATCGACGCCAGGTCGACTGTCCCCCCGGCCGTAGACGGTAGCGCAATATGCGGCAGCGCCATGCCGGGTAAATGCGCTGCGGTGCCGTCGTCCACGGGGACGGGAAGATTCGGAGGAAGCGATTCCGGATTGCGCACGTCCATACGCGCGTTCTACCGCACTCATGTCGGTCCTGGAAGTGTTCATCGGGTCTGCTAACCCTCCGTTTCGTTCATCGTGAGGTCGATCCGTACCGTGACGCTCGTGCCGACGAGCAGATTGCCGCGCATCGTCTTGCCCGGTGCATCTACCCCAAAATCGCGTCGATCGAACGTGGCCGTCGCCACGTAGTGAAGCTGGCGCCCGCCGGCGTCGTTCACGGTGACGTCGAGCGGAACGTCTTTGGTCGTGCCGTGCATGGTCAGCGTGCCGATCACGCGGAACGCGTTCGGCGATTTCGCCGGCTCGACGCGCGTGCTCGCGTAATGCATGGTCGGAAAGCGCGCGACATCGAACCACTCGGCGGAACGCAGGTCGTCGTCGCGCCCCTTTTCCGACGTGTTCACGCTGGCGACATCGATCACCGCATCGACCGACGAGGGCACGGTCGAGTTGGGCTGCAACGATACGTCGGCCGAGACGATCTTCATCGTGCCGTGCGTGCTGCCCACGAGAAAATGCTTGATCGTAAAGCCGGCCGTCGAGTGTGCCGCATCGAGGTGAAACATCGCGAGCGCCAAGAACATCGCCTGAGAAAACATACGCCGACCCTACCCCACCCACGTCAAAAAACACTGAAAAGGTTCGATGAACCGACGATGCGGGGAAACCCCTCGCGCCTTCGGGCTCGGCATCTCGTGCCAACCATAGAGCAGAGCGAGACACCTCGCGCCTTCGCGCTCGGCATCTCAGGCAAAACATTTGTCATCCAGAGCGCAGGTTCGCGCAAGCGAACCGGAGTCGAAGGACAGAGGCACTCTTGAACGTTAGTGGCTGTCCTTCGACTACGCGCCTGCGGCGCTGCGCTCTGGATGACAAATGGGCGACACGATCGGCGAGTAGCAAAGGTTCGATGAGGCCACGCCACACTGACGATGCGGGGAAACGCCTTCCGCCCCCGCGCTCTCCGCGCGTGCAACGTCGGTGCCCAATTCTGTCATCCCGAGCTTGTCGAGGAACCGCCACGATCGATCCCTACGGCCAGATAAGTCCGGCCGTATACGTGCGGTTCGGTCCGTCGCGTCTCGTGCCCGCAACGAACCGGACGTGTGTCCCGGCGGGCAGGCTTACGTCGCCTTCCAAGTAGCCGCCGCGCCAAATAGCGTCGACGCGGAGGACGGTGCCGGCAGTGAGCCACGTGACGTTGCGATCGAGCGTGTTCGTGCCGGTTGCGTAGACACCGCCGGCGACACCGGGATACGCGTACTCGTTGTCGCCGTTTTCGCGCGAGAGCAGCGTCCANNCCGATCGTTTGGCGGAAGGCCATCGCATCGATGCGGAAGCGGCTTGCATCATCGAAGCCGATGCCGGCGTCGATGAGGTGCGAGCGGTCGACCGCACTTCCGCGCGGCAGCGAGTATAGCAAGTAGAGCGGTGCGGCCAGCAGCGCATCGACGCTGTCGGCATGAACGGTGAACGCCGGACCGAGCCGTGTCGCGATCGAGAGGATCGGCAGCAACGCCCCGCCGGCGGAGGTGCGGTAGCGAACGGCGTCACCGTCTTGCGCGGCCGCAAGCGAGGCAAAGATGCGGGTGGTGCCGTTATCGTGTACGGCTTCGATGTACGCTCGCGCGTCGTATTGCACGCCCATGCCGCTATCGACGATGCCGCTCGAGCGTTGCGCGCGCAAACCGAACGTCACGTCCCCGTGCTGTAGCGAAACGGCCGCCAGGTTGTCGTTTTCGGGACCGTTGATGTCGACTGAGCGCGTCGCGCTGAGCGAAGCATCGAGCACCATCGAGCGAACCGGCAACGCGAAGGCGCTTGCGAACGCGTTCGCCGTAGCGCCCACGCCGCTGGCCGCAACGGCGCGCAGATCGAGCGTGCCCCCGGCGGCAGGCAGCGTGGCGTCGAGCAGCGCGCGCGATGCAGCGTCGGTTCCACCGGCCGCTTCCACCGCACCGCGCAGCACGTTCCCAGCGCGAATCGTTGCATCCAGCCCGGAACTCGCGTCGATGCGAGCGATGCCGGCGGAACCGTCGAGCGTGTCGATGGAGAACAAGCCGCCGGAACTGTTTGCATCGTAGGCGTTCGCCTGGGTCGGATCCGTTTGCGTGATCGTGGTCGTCGCGTGGGCCGGAATCGCCGTACCGAGATCCACGCCGTCGGTTGCCCGGTAGAGGCCGATGCCGTCGGCGATCACCGAGCCGCGGCCCGCCGCCAAACCGCGATCGCTGATCGTGCCGTGCGTTGTGACGGCGAACGGAACGAGCGCCGCCATATCGGTGACCGAATCGTAGGGCAACACGCGCGCGTCGGCGGCCGAAATGCCGCGGTCGCGCAGGGCCGCATAGCGCCGCACCACGGCGATCACCGGGGCATCCGCCGCGCCGCGCTTCACGGTCGTCGGCATGCAGTACGCGCAGCGCACCTCCACGGTCGCGACCGCCGCTCCGGCGTCGATCGCGAAGGTTCCGTCTCTGTCGGTTTTGCCGGCTCCGGCCGCGGCGCCGCCGGTTTGGCGCAGGGCGATCGACGCCCCGGCCACGGCGTAACCGTCGGTGTCGTGCACGACGCCGACGACTAGGTCGGCCGCCCGGGCAAGCGACGGCAGACCGCACAAAGTGAGGGCAAACGCGAGAGTCCTCAGAATTACCTTACGTTTTCTCTTTAGGATAGTCCGGTGCAACGTTTTCCCTCGTTGGCAATCCTGCTTCTCGCGGCGCTCTTCACGGGCGCGGCGGCGAGCGGTATTGCGTTTGCGGCGGAGTCCGCCTTCGATGCCGCGGCCCTCGTCGAACCGAGTGCGCCCGCCGGCTTGCTGCCGCCGATCACGATCGAGGGACGCAAGGGTTGGGATTGCACCGCCGAGCGGAATGCGATGGCGACCACGCTTTCGAACGCCGCCCTTCCCGCCGGCAACTGATGTTTCGGATTGGTGCCTGCGCGCTGCTGCTTGCAGCGTTTGCGCCCGCCATGGCTCTCGCTCAAGCCTACCCGGCAGCGACGCCCGCCGCGCGCACGACCGCGCCCGCGCAGCTCGACGCGATGGCGCGCGAGCGTGAAGTCGCGGAGCGCTTCCGGCGTGGCCTCGATGCGGCGGGGAAGAGCGACTGGAAAACCTCGGCCGCCGAATTCGCTCGCGTCGTGAGCCTCGATCCGGCGGAGCCGCGCGGCTCGACCGCGCGCTACGATTTGGGCATCGCCCAAGCGAATCTGGGCCAGTTCGCCCCCGCGGAAGCCTCGTTCGCTGATGCGATCCGGCTCGATCCCGGCTTTGCGGCGGCCGCTGCGAACCTCGTCGAGACGGCCCTCGCCGCGGGCGATATCACGCGCGCCCGCCGCGCCGCCGACCAGTTCATTGCGATGGCGCCGGCCTCGCTGCGCGCCCGGTATAGCCGCGGCCTCGTCGCGCTCAAGCAGAACGACCTCACCACGGCGCGCGCGGATTTCGCGACGGTCAGCGCCGCTTCGCCCGGGTACGCTCTCGCGCATTACGATCTTGCGGTCACCGAGATTCGCGCCGGCGATTACGCGAGTGCCCAGACCGAGCTGCAAGCCGCGCTTGCCCTCGCGCCGGGTTACGCGCGGGCGCGCTTTGCGCTCGCGACCATCATGCTGCGGTCGGATCGGCGCGCCGAGGCCAGCGCCGACCTTGCCCGCGTGATCCAGGACGCGGATGATCCGTCGCTGCGCGCCCTGGCGGTCACACTTCGGGCGCGGTTAACCGGTGTTCAGCAGTAATGTCCCGAACTACTATTATGGAGGCAACGTGCGCGTTCTATTGATCGAAGACGATGTGGAAATTGCGGAGGGCGTTCGGCAACTGCTCGAACGTCGCAAGTTCGCCGTTCACGTCGCGCACGATGGCGATGAAGGCTTCGCCGCACTCACGCACGACCGCTTCGACGTCGCAATCGTGGATATCGGCTTGCCGAAGCGCGATGGGTTCACCGTGGCCCGCCAAGCGCGTGCGGCCGGCATCCAAACGCCGATGCTGATGCTCACGGCGCGCGATGCCGTCGAAGACCGCGTGCGCGGACTCGACGCCGGCGCCGACGACTACTTGATCAAGCCGTTCGTTGAAGAAGAACTGCACGCGCGGCTGCGCGCCTTGTTGCGGCGCACCCCGGCGCCGGTGCGCGAGCGTTACGTCGTCGGCGACCTCGTGATCGATTGCGGCGGCCGCACCCTCGAGATCGCCGGCAAGCCGGTCAAGCTGGCGGCGACCGAATTCCGGGTGCTCGAATACCTCGCGGCGAACGCCGGGATCGTCCTCTCGCGGGACCAGATCCTCGATTGCGTGTGGGGAACATCGTTTGACGGTTCGCGGAACGTGGTGGAAGTGTACGTCAGCGCTATCCGGCGGAAGCTGCGCGCGATCAATGCCGCTGACCGGCTCGTAACGGTTTGGGGAATCGGCTACAAATTGACCGCGTAGTTCTCCGCGTCGCGGCCGCCTATACGGCGATCGTCGCGATCGTGCTGCTCGCGCTTGGCGGCGCAGCGTATATGTTCTTCGCCCGCGTCGATGCGGACGAACTTCGTCCGATCATGACGCTGCCGGAAGGCCAGTACGTCTATGCGCACGCGCTGCAGCGGGTTGCCCTGACGATTGGGGCCGTGGAACTCGCGCTCGTGATTGTCGTTGCGATTGCCGCGTATGCGCTGGCGCTGATTTCGACGCGACCGTTGCTCGAGGCGCGCGAGCGCGAACGGCGCTTCGCCACAGAAGCCGCGCACGAACTGCGGACGCCCCTCGCGCGCATCGCGACGACCGCGCAAGCCGGCCGCGGCGGCGGTGCCGACGAACGCGCGCGTGCGCTCGACGCGATCACCGCGATGGCAATCGACGCGTCGTCGCTCATCGGCGATTTGCTCACGCTCGCGCGCGTGGAACACGTGCCGTCGTCGCTGTTCGAGCCGGTCGACCTATCGGTGCTCGTGCGCGACGTCGCGGGGGAGTTTGGCGCGACGCGTCCTGAGGTTCGCATCGCCGTGACCGAAGCCGAAGGCACGTTCGTCGACGGTGATGCGCTACGGCTGCACCGGCTGCTGACGAACGTGGTGGAAAACGCCGTGCGCCACGCGCGAACAAACGTCTCGATCGAAGTTGCCGCCGCGGCCGGCCGCGCCACGATCGCCGTCGACGACGACGGCGACGGCGTGAAACCGGAACTGCGCGAGAAGATCTTCGAGCGCTTCGTCACCACCACCAGCGGCACAGGCCTCGGCCTGCCGATCTGCCGCTGGATCGCCCGCGCCCACGGCGGCGACATCCGCCTCACCACCGGAGCCCGCTTCATCGTCGACCTCCCACTCTTCACCGAGACCTGACAACAAGCCAAACACCTCGCGCCT
>PLRU01000044.1:0-2591 GCA_003164045.1 Candidatus Lustribacter telmatis | reverse complement strand
CGTATTTGGGGCGAAGAGTTCGTCGAGGCCGACGCGGCGCTTTGCCAGGCCGTCGTCCACTACCGATTGGGTGATCGTTTCGAGGACGTGGCGCGAGCGCTTCACGCCGTAGGGCAGGAGGTCGGTGTGGACCATCGGGGCGACGTCTTTGCCGAGCAGGCCGGCGTCGAAGTAGGGTTCGAGGGCGAGATCGAGTTCACGCGTGTTGCGCTTCTTGACGGCCTCGAACATGCTGTAGAGATTGAGCACCACCCACGGGTACTTCTCGACGATCGACCGGCGCACGACCACGCAGTGGTTGATCGGATAGATGTTCGTCTTCGCATAATACCGCTTCGCCTCGGCCGCTTGATCGAAGAGATAGCGCACGTTCGGACTCGTGCGCGGATCGACGAAGCTGCGGTCGACGAGGTTACGCGCGTCGATCCAGTGCGAAAGCGCATCGACTTCCCCATCGATGAGCATTTGGCCGAGGTTCTTGTCCTTCGGCACGTATTGCAAGTCGATCCCCGGCGGCGGCGTGAAGTTGGTTTGTCCGCCGTGGCTCATGTCGGGGTTGCGTTCCATGTACCAGTGTTCCGTGCGCGGATCGACGCCGTATTCGGAACGCAGCACCGAGCGCGTCCAGAGCGCGGCGGTTTGCTGGAACTCCGGCACGCCGACCTTCTTGCCGGCGAGGTCGGCGGGTTTTTCGATGCCGCGGTCGGTGCGCACGAGCACGCCGGTGTGAAAGAAGCGGCGCGAGGTAAAGATCGGCAAGCCCACCCAGTCGGTTTTTGCTTGCGACGTCGCGATCGTCAGCGACGAACACGACATCTCCGAAACGTCGAACTCGGCATATTTGAGCTGCCGGTAGAACATCTCCGACGGATGCAGCGCGATCGTCTCGAGCTCGATCGCTTCGGGTGCGACGAGTCCATCGACGATCGCCTGCGTGCGCGGGTTCGACGAGAGGGCGCAGGTGAGTTTCAGTTTTGCCATACGTTTGGCGCCCTTCGGGCAGGGGGAAAAAAATCTTCCGCCGGAAGTGCGCCTTGATGAAGCGCCTGGAGATGTTGGCCGGCACGGCCGCAGCCCTTGCTGCAGCGGCCGCCCCCGGTGCCGCGCAGACGCTGCCGGTGATTCGCCTGGGCACGGGGCTCGCCGAGGAAAAAGAACTGGTCTATTACGCGCAAGACCGCGGCTTTTTCAAGCAAGCGGGCCTTGACGTGCAGATCGACGTGATGTCGGACGGCGGCGCCGCTACGGCGGCGGCGATCGGCGGCGCACTCGACATGACGGTGACGAACACGGGCTCCGTCGCCGCCGCGCATGCCCGCGGCTTGCCGCTCTACCTCGTCTCGCCCGGCGCGCTGTACTCAACCGCGACGCCGATCGCGTATCTCGTTACGGCGCCCGACTCACCGATTCGCTCGGCGAAAGATTTGGCCGGCAAAACGATCGGCGTGACGACGCTGCGCGACATGATTCAGGCCGCCGGGATGGGCTGGATCGATAAGAACGGCGGCGACGCGAAGACGGCAGTCTTCTTTGAGATTCCGCTCGCGCAAATGGCCGGCGCCATCGAACGCAAGCGCCTCGATGCCGCGATCGTCGTCGAACCGCGCTACACCGATTCCAAGGCCGGCTATCACGTGCTCGGCACGGTCTACGATGCGGTTGCCGGCGGCAAGCCGTTCATTACGTCGTCCACGATTGCCAACAAAGCGTGGGCCGACGCCAACCCGGCGCTCGTGACGCGTTTCGTCGCGGCGATGCGCGCGACCGCGCAGTGGGCGAACAAGAACCCGCTGCCGTGCGGCGAGATTCTGGCCAAGTACTCGAAGGTTGCGCCGGACATCATCGCGCAGATTCCGCGGCTCACGTGGGCGGAAACGCTCGTCGCCGCGCAGGTGCAGCCGGTCATCGACATCACGGCGCGCTACGGCATGCTGCCGAGGGGCTTTCCCGCCTCGGAACTCTTCACCGTGGTGCATTGACGTGCTGAACGAAGAAACGAACGAGCGCTTCGCGCGCGTCGGACCGGGCACGCCGATGGGTGAGTTGCTGCGGCGCTACTGGATGCCGATCGCCGCGGTCAGCGAGTTCGACCAGCCGGGCGTAAAGGCGATGCGCCTGCTCGGCGAAGATCTCGTGCTCTATCGCGATCTTGGCGGGAATTTCGGGTTGGTCGATCGGCACTGTCCGCATCGTCGCGCCGATCTGTCGTATGGGTTTGTCGAAGAGTGCGGCATCCGGTGCAACTATCATGGCTGGCGCTTCGATGCGTCGGGCCGCTGCCTCGAGCAGCCCTTCGAAGACGTCGCCACCGACGGTCACTACAAAGACAAGGTGCGCATCACGTCCTATCCGGTCGAAACCAAAGCCGGCCTGATCTGGGCGTACTTCGGTCCGGCGCCGGCGCCGCTCGTTCCGACGTGGGAACCGTTCACCTGGAAGAACGGCTTCGTGCAGATCGTCATTTCCGAAGTGCCGTGCAACTGGTTCCAGTGTCAAGAGAATTCCATCGACCCCGTGCACTTCGAGTGGATGCACCGCAATTGGAGCACGCGCCTCAAGGGCCAAACCGGACCGTATGCATCGCGCCACGT
>PLRU01000026.1 GCA_003164045.1 Candidatus Lustribacter telmatis | reverse complement strand
GGCTTTCCGATATTGGCTGTCGCGATCGCGAAACAGCGCGGTGATCAGTTCGCGTACGAAGGTCCCCGCGCTGACGCAACCGATCCCGGCCCCGTATGCTCGCCATAAACGCTCGTTTGACCGCGAAAACTGTGCGGCCAACCTTAAGATGTCGGACAGGTTTAGCGGGTCGAACCGCTGCCCATCGGTCATTGTGTGGTGAACGCGGCAACCGAGATGCCGCTCGCGGAAGGTGATGACGTCGGAGAAGTCTGCCATCGGATTTAGCCGGGCGGGTACGGTCAGTTGGGCCAGATCTAGGCGATTTGGTGCGATGATCCCGATAAAATCTTGTAGCAGTGCGTCAGGCGGCTGCGACGACCGATAGGCGCGCACGATCGTTTGGGCTTTCCCAAATATGGCCGAGAATGCGCCGGCAAGCCGGTCGTATTCAAATCTGGACCGCCCATACAGACCGGTCGCTACAATCGTATCGACAAACTCCCCAAACTCAATATTCCACACGCGACTTGCCTCGGCATAAAGCGATTCGAGGTAATCAGCTTGTGGGCGAAGATAGAGAATAATCTTCGGTTTGTAGCCGATGGCGAGTAATCCATCACGCATACGTTTGAGCGCAGCTTCGTCGAAGTTCAAGAATTCGAATTCTTCAGACGTTAGGCATACCGTCGACGCGTTCGCGGCCGCGGCTTCACGCAATAGTCCCGCGAACGTGCCGTGTTGGGGATCGAACTGCGGGTCGTTCGCAAGTTCCCACGCGATATTATGATGACCGGCAGAAGCCGTGGATATTCGGCCGGTCTGCGGCACGAAGACGTCTGCCCGCTGCAACGCGTGGTCGTTTGATGCAAGCAGAACCTGCAGTGAGGTTGTTCCGGTCTTATGCGTACCCACGTGCACGAATGCCGTGCCGCGCGACGAAGAAAGCTTGCCCATGCCTCCTTACATATCTGACCAACACATGCGGTGTGTGAAAAATATGAAAGGATAGCCTTAGATTTCCATGAGATTTGGAAACGACGCGCAACAGCTAAACGCGCGACGCGGAAACTAGAACGTCTTAATTTTACTAAGTCCGTTGCTCGCAAATAAATTCTCGAGTTGCGGCACCGACTTGGACGTGCCGTGATAGGCCACGATGCTGTGGCCCGCCTCGAGCGCTTCGGCGTAATTCTCGACTTCGTCGTCGGGAATCGCGAGGTCCGCGAGCCGATCCCATAGCGAGCCGCCGAGTTCGACCATGTGGGCGCCACCTACGCCGGGCGCGGCGCTGCCGGTGAGTCCCGGCACGCCGGTACCCGTCTCGAGGCCGCCGCCGGTAATGATGCCGCTGCCGGCAATGCCGCCGGCCACCGGTGTGTCGGCGTCTTCGGGGCCGATCACCTCAAACGCGTTGAGCGAGAGCCCAGCCGCCTTGATGGAGGCTTCGAGCGCCGCGGTGTTCCCGTCTTGCGATATCCCGGTCACGACGAAGGGCACGAGGTACCTCGGTTACGAGAGAAAGTGAGCAGTATAGAGGTTTGCCGTTGGCCCGTCAGCGGCCCGCCGACTGGGACGTTCCCCGAAATGCGCGGTTCGACGCCTAGCCGAGTCCCGCGCGGCTGGACAGAAAGATCATACTATTAGTATGATTCAATAATGAGGACCGGTAAGACGAAACAGAAGAGCGTCGTTGAGGCGTCTTTTGCGCGGCGAACGATCACGATACCACCGGAAATGGAAGCAGCCATCGATTCGCTTGTCGGGCGTGGAAAGTTCAGCGCGTTCGCGCAGCAAGCGTTCAGCCACGAACTCCAACGTGAGAGCATCGCGCAGTGGCTTGACGAGCGAGAGGCGTCGCGTCGCGGCAAGCCGCTTGACGCTGACGCCGTGCAGTTCGCGGAGCAGGCGTGGCGCAACCGCAAATAATTCTCGCGCTTGATTCGGGGGCGCTTATTTTGGCCGACAAGGACCCGCGCGTCGAAGCGGTGATTCGCAAATGGCTGCGCGAGGGCGCGCGGCTTCTCATCGCGGCACCGTCGATCGCCGAAGTCATTCGCGGCGGCCCGAAAGATGCTACCGCCAATCGATTGATCAAGGCAGTCAGCAACGTCGCAAACACGTCGGAAGCCATCTCTCGCGATGCCGGCGCACGATTGGGATCGAAGCGATCATCTGCAACGATCGACGCAATCGTCGTGGCTACAGCCGAGGCCTACCGCGCGACAGATATCCTAACAAGCGACCCGGCCGACGTTCGCGATCTGGCAAGCAGCCACATCAACGTCATCGCTCTGTAGAGCGTCGCCACCCTAGCCATTTACGATTTTGGAGGGAGTGAACGGGCGCGGGCGTCTGACACGACGATGGCTTCGTCGCGGGGCGGCTTGGCCGGTGACGTCCTAAAACCGGCCGCAGACGAGGAGGGGTCGAGAAGTCTCGCTCCAGGCAATCCTCCGTCCCTCATTATGGTCTTGACGCCATAATGGTTCGCATGCCATAACTGATCGTGACCTGGAGCGTCGACTCGAACGACGTGCTGACCTATACGTCAGCACGCTCCGGCGGTATATCGAAGCCATGGGCGGTCAACTCGATCTTGTGGCCCACTTCCCAGACGGCGAGACGATCCCGATAGCGCTCGCCGAATTCCCCGACGAAGTCGGTACCGACCGTGTTCCAGTGGCGTGACCGTCCCGATGCATCGCCGCGATGGCTAGTTACTAGAACGGTCGCGTCGGCATCGGGGGACCGCCGATACGAGCACGCATTGCGGCGATGGGCGACGACCCAAAGAACGCGAGGATCGATGCGCCCAGGCCTACCAGCCACACGAGCGCGGTGACGGCCCAGCCCATGTAGGGCACGGTTTCGGCCGCGCTGACGATCACGAGGCCCAAGATCAGCGCGAAGAGCGGTGAGGGCGTCGTCTTGGGAAAGACGAGTTCGGTGAGGCGTTTGCCCACGAGCAGTGCGATCGCTCCCGTGCCGAGCCAAATCCCAACGAAGATCGCGGCGATCTCGAGCGCGATGAGCGGAATGCCCACGATCGTAATCGCGAGCAAAATCGCTAGCGGGATAATGGCGATGACCGCCGCGATGCCGACGACCGCCGCCAGACCCGGGTAGCGCTCCACCCGATCGAGCGCGAGCCGCATGCGGCCGGGAAAAAGCAGAAACACCAGCAGTACGATCGCGCTTCCGCCGAGCTTGAGCAGCAAGTGCTTATCTTGATCGGCGAACGCCTCGAACGCGCTGGAATTCATCAGCCACGGCGCGATCGCGCGCGCAGCGTCGTCGGTAACGCAGTTCGCTTGGCCGTCGATCACCGCGCCCTCGAGAATGACGCAGCGTCCGAAGAGCGTGTTCACGTCGCCGCGCACGTGGCCGGCAATGCGCGCGTCGCCGAAGACGACGTTCAAATCGCCATCGACGACTTCGTCCGGTCCGATCGTCACCTTGTGGAAGAATACGGTCTTCCCGTGATCGAGGATGTGCGCGCTCGCAGCCATCGGCTGCAGCGCCGCGAACGCGAGGGCGGCGAAGAACAGGATGGCGAGCGGGCGCAAACGCGCGATCACCAGCGCAAACGCTCGACAATTCGCGGACGCACGAAGCGCAACGCGGCAACGACCGCAACGACCACGAGCGCATCGGCGAGGATCACGCCGCCGGCCACGGTGGTCCACGAACTCATGTCGCCGCGATCGCCGAGGTGCGCGAACACGTGGCCGATGCCGCCGAGCGCCGCGAGCACCGTGCTGGTGACGGCCAGCGTGTGCTGCACGAACGCCGTCATGTGCTGCGGAATGATCAGGAACGCCGCGCCCACCAGCGACCACGCGCCGGCGATGTAGGCCGCGAGCAATGCGGCGATCGGTGCGCGGCGCGCGCACGGGAGCGGCATGGCGTGTACGTCGGCCATCGTGGCGAACGTGAAGTTTTCCGGCAACTCGATCGTGCGCGGCTCGAGCAGCAACGCATCGACGACGCGCAGCTCTTCGAGCAGGCCGCGGCATGCATCGCAGTCATCGACGTGACCGAGCAAACGCGCGCGTTCGCCGGCACTGAGCGCATCGTCGAGGAACGGCTCGAAGCGCTCTTCACACCAGTCGCAGGTCAGGGAGCCCACTGCAACGCTCCCGTCGGCGCGCCCGAAAGCGCGGCCGCTTCGCGTTCGCGGAATTTCTGCGCGAGCGCAAGCTTCCCGCGATGGATCAGCGTCTTCACGTTGCCGAGCGAGAGACCCATCGTCGTCGCGATCGACTGGTAGTCCATGTTGTCGTAGTAGCGCAGCGCGAGCACCGTGCGCGTGCGTTCCGGCAAGTCGGCGAGGGCGGCGCGCACTTCGGCCTCGGCCTCGGTTCGCAGCACGCCGCCGACGGGGTCGGCATCGGCTGAGGCGTCGGGGAAGCTGTTCTCGAGGGTCCGGTCCTCGCCGAGCTCGGCGGCCGCCGGGCGGCGCTGCGAGCGGCCGAGGAACGTGCGGACGACGTTCCGGGCGATGTGGTAGATCCAAGTCGAGAACCGGCCCAGATCCGGGTTGAACGTGCCGAGGTGGGCGTACGCCCGCAGGAACGCCTCCTGCGTGAGGTCGGCCACGTCCGAGGGCGAGCGAACGCCGGCCCCGATGAAATTGGCAATTCCGCGCTTGTATCGCTCGACTAGGAGCGCGAATGCGTCCCGGTCGCCGGCGCGGACCTGGCCGACGAGTTGCTCGTCGGTAACCTGTTCGATGATCATCCGTCCCTCTGCGATAGTGGGCACCAATCTAGATACGCACCCCACGCCCGAAAGTTCCAGGCGCCCCGGTCGTAGGTACGAGTCTTAGGCGTGTCGGATTGGAACGGAGAGCTGGGCAGTGTTAGACCAGGGGGATTCGATGCTAAAGCGGGTTTTGGCGATCGTAGCGCTCATATCGGCGGCAGCCGCGTGCGGTGGCGGCACGGGCGTTACGACCCCCGTAGCGACGGCGACCGCAACCCCCTTGCCGTCACGGAACGCGAACTCGTCGCCGACGCCAAATCCAACGCTATCTCCGGTTCCGCAGACCCAATCCAGCTTCGCGCTCGTGTTGAGTCAATTCAACTTTTCAACGTGCTCAGCGGATCAGGGTCAATCGATTTTTATTTATGCAGCCGGCTCAGCGGCGCTGTCACAACGCATTACGGCTCCGTGCGCACTTGGCCAGCCTGCCTACGATCAAAACGGAGCTCTCTGGGGTGTAGCGGCGTACGGGATCAATCCTGACGGTACAAGTGCGGGGACATTTGCACCGCCGGGTACATTGCTGGCATTCGACCTCAGTGGAAAAGTCTATGTTGAGGATCCATCAACGATCGCTTTGGACGTTTACCCCAGCAGCTCATCAACGACGATGATTCGGCAAATCATTCTGCCGAAAGCGGCTGTGCAAGCTTCAGTTGACTCCACGGGAAATACGTACGTCGCGACAACTGCGGGCGTTTACGAATACGCCCCAACGGCAAGCGGAAATGCAGCACCGGTTGCAAGCAACTTAGGTGCAGAAGGGGCAGTTGCGACCGACGGTTCCGGAAACGTCTACGCATTCTACACGAGCAACGCAACAATCGGCATTTGGCAAGCCGGGACGTTTGGATCGAATGCGCCGCAGAGATTGATCGTACCGCCGCTAGCACCATTTTCGCAAACTCAGGCTTTCGGCTTTGGTGTCGATCACGTCGGCGATATCTATGTCCTCGGGGGTGGTGCGTTTGACGAAGGGGGACCGGTATATTATGTGCCCGCCGGAAGCTCGTCCGTCGCGCAGTTGCCCGCTAGCGACATACAGCAATATATCGCGGTCCCTCTTCATTAGCGATCGAATTAGTACGCCCGTCGAGCCCTTTTAGGTGATCATCCGTCGCTGTGCGTCTCGCGGTTGACGACCAAGGCGCGGCCGAATATGATTTGCCGATGAAGCCAGAGGTGGATAATCCGGGCAAGCTCACGGCGAGGCTTTTGGCCCGCGTGCGCCTTAGCCGGCGTAAGCTCGTCGAGGAGATCGTGGCGGAGTCCGCTCCGCTCGACCCGGCCGAAGTGGCCGCGGCCCGGCAGCTGGTACGGGGTTCGTAGGAGGGCCGCGGCTAAGCATCTCGCAGGCGCTGACGTTTTGATCGAACGAATCTAGGCGTGATGCACGTTTTGGTCACGGGCGGCGGGGGCTATATCGGCCTCGAGCTTTGCCGGCAACTTCTCGAACGGGGCGACCGCGTTCGTGTGGTCGACCGGTTCTTTTTCGGCGCCGGACCGCTCGAGGCACTCGACCGGGAGTATCCCGGGAAGATCGATGCGATCACCGGTGACCTGCGCGGGTGGGACGACGCGTGGCTCGACGGCATCGACGGCGTCTCGCATTTGGCCGGGCTCTCCAACGATCCGACGGCCGAGTACAACCCCGATGCGAACTGGCAGATGAATGCGATCGCGACCGAGCGGCTGGGCGAGGCGTGCAAGCGCCGCGGCGTGCGGCGGTTCGTCTTCGGCTCTTCTGCGTCGCTGTACGACGGTCTGGGGCCCGGCATGTTCGACGAGCAGACGCCGGTCGAACCGCGCGGGGCGTATTCGATCTCCAAGCGGTATGGGGAAGAGGCGCTGCTGCGTTTGGCCGGAGCGGATTTTGCGCCGACGATTTTGCGCCAAGGCACCGTGTACGGCTATAGCCCGCGGATGCGGTTCGACCTTGTCGTGAACACGTTCGTGCGGGATGCGATCACGCGACATAAGTTGTTCTTGCACGGTGGCGGTTGGCAATGGCGTCCGCTCGTTGATGTCAGCGACGTCGCGCGCGCGCACATCATTGTTCTCGACGCACCGCTCGACAAAGTGGGTGGCGAAATCTTCAACCTGATGCAAGAGAACTATCAGGTTCGTCAGCTTGCCATGCTCGTCGCCGGTTCACTGCTGCTGCTCGGCCGCACGATCAAACTCGAAGACGCGCCGCTCCCGCCGATTGTGCGCGACTACCGTATGACCAATTTGAAGATGACGCAACGCACCGGCTTCACGCCTGCCGTAACCGTCCTCGAATCGATCGACACGATGCTAAAGATGCTCCCCATCGACGACGTAGCATTCCTCACGAACCCGCGCCACAACAACATCGCCTGGATGACGATGCTCGAAGAAACCCACGCCGCTCAACGGCCCTTCGCCTCGATTTACTAGCGCGCGCTCGCCGCGAGCCGTCTCACGTTTACGACGAGATAACCGTCTTGATCTCGCGTTTGTACGAGTTCGATATCTACCCCGAGCCGGTGAATCATTGTCATGAGCCGCTCTAGGGAGAACCGGTCGAGTTTGCCGTTACTGATTCGCGAGACATCCGCTTGGTCAACGCCCATAGCCTCAGCCGCGGCGGCTTGAGTCAACTTACGTTCCTTTATCGTGTCGCTGATGACATTGAAGAGTCTCGATTTACGGAGCAGATCGTCCGCATCCGGCAGTCCCAACTGCGCGAAGACACTACCTTTTAGGACAAGGACCTGCGTATCGTCAGAATGCGTCTCTTTTTTGCGCTTCATAGTGCTCCTTTGCCGCTCGGTAACGCCTTCGGATTCGATCTTCGTCTCGCTTCGGGGTTGCGCTTCCACTCTTTGATTTCTTCACGAAAATGTCCAGGACATAAACGACGTCTTTAAATGCTGTGGTGTATGCGCCACGGATCGTGCGGTTCAAATCGTCAACGACGATTTCCATGACGTTGGCGAGATCGCGACCATGCATGGGTTTGGAAAAGTCAGCCCTGTCTCCGTGTTGTGCAATGTAAAGCGCACGTCCGATTTGCTTCTGAATGTTTGCCGG
This sequence comes from Candidatus Lustribacter telmatis, assembly GCA_003164045.1. Taxonomy (GTDB): domain Bacteria; phylum Vulcanimicrobiota; class Vulcanimicrobiia; order Vulcanimicrobiales; family Vulcanimicrobiaceae; genus Lustribacter; species Lustribacter telmatis. The sequence goes on along the minus strand of PLRU01000026.1, from coordinate 23,721 downwards.
CATTGCGACCAGGTCTCGATATGAGGAGCCTATCCACACAACCGGCTTCTCATCCGGTGCACGAAAGCGCATTATGGCAGTTCTGCCATCGATCGAAACATCCTACCGCTAAGTCACGCGCGCGTTTCAATATTGCGGAACTTAGCCTAGATAAAGAGATCGGCACCGACGCGAGATAGGCCCGCAGGCGCGAACATTACGCGCTCCGCCATCATTCTGAGAGGGGCGTTACGGCGTGAAGAGTTGGGCGGCTTGGTCTTTGGCGGAGATGCGGGGTTCGCCGGTTAGGGGCCACGCGATTGCGAACGTGGGGTCGTTCCAGCGGTAGGCGAATTCGCGTTCGGGGCTGTGCAGCGCGCCGTGTTTGTAGTTGAAGACGACGTCGTCGGTGAGCGCGAGGAAGCCGTGCGCGAAGCCCTTCGGGATGTAGAGCTGCACGTGGTTGTGTTCGCTTAACTCGAAGCCTTCCCACTTGCCGTAGGTGCGCGAGCCTTTGCGTACGTCGACGATCACGTCCCAAATTTTGCCGCGCAGGACCGTGATGAGCTTGCTCATTTCCGGATCGCCGTGCAGGCCGCGGATCACGTTCTTCGATGAGAACGAGACGCTGTCTTGAACGAACTCGTCGTTCAGACCGAGCGCCCGGTACTTCGCGGTCGAGTACGTCTCTTTGAAGAAGCCGCGGTCATCCTCGAATACGTCGGGGATAAACAAGCGGGCGTCGGCGAGCGTCGTGTCGCGTGCTTGGAGCGCCATTGCGCCGGGGGTTGGCCTCGGCGTTCGAGCGAACCTCCGCTGCGATGAAACGGATTCTGCTCATCGGCGGCTCGGGACAACTCGGGACCGCGCTCCGGGCCGAGCTGGCGGACGCGGAGATCTCCGCGCCGGCGCACGTCGCGTTCGATCTCGTGACCGACGCGCCGGCCGCGCTGCTCGACGGCGCGCACTACGATGTGGCGATCAACTGCGCGGCGTTTCACAACGTCGATACCTGCGAGCGCGAACCCGATAAGGCGTTCGCCGCCAACACGCTGGCGGTCGACGGTTTTGCGCGCGCGTGCGCGGAGCGCGACATCGCGTTCATGACGATCAGCACCGACTACGTCTTCGACGGCACCGCGACGCGGCCATATACCGAAGGGGACGCGCCGGGACCGCGCACGACCTACGGCGTCTCCAAACTCGGCGGCGAACTACTCGCGCGCCGCAGCGGGCGCAAGCACTACGTCGTGCGCACGAGCGGCGTGTTCGGCACCGTCGGCACCTCGAGCAAAGGCTACACGCTCATCGACAAGGTGCTGGGGCAAGCCGAACGCGGCGAACCGACGCGCATGGTGGCCGACATGACGTTCTCGCCGTCGTACGCGCCGCACGTCGCGCGCGCGATTCGCGGACTCATCGAGGCGGAGGCGTACGGCCTGCATCACGTGACGAATGCCGGCGCGTGTTCGTGGTTCGAATTCGTGCAAGCGGCGTTTGCTAAAGCGGGTTTTGCCGATGCTGCACTCGAGCCCGTCGCGTATGCGTCGTTCGGCAATCCGGTGCAGCGGCCGATGTACTCACCGCTCGCGAACACCACGTTCGCTGCGCTCGGTCTCGCGCCGTTGCCGCGCTGGGATGCGGCGCTCGATGAATTTCTTGCAGCCCGCAGCCGGCGCGTGCAAGCAGCCACATAACGATGCTGCTCCTCGCGGCCGCGGTCGGCGTGGCGCTCGGATTGCCGCCCAGCCTCGACGCGCTCCTAGCCGCACCGACGCTGCGTGGAGCCCACGTCGGCGCCCTCGTCTCGACGACCGACGGGCAGACGCTCTACGACCGCGGCGCCGACAACACGATCCAGCCAGCCTCGACGCTGAAGTTGCTCGTCGGCAGCGTGGCGCTGGATCGTTTGGGCCCGGCGTACCGTTTCGCCACGGTGCTCACGCGCGGCGACGGGGACGCGCTGATTCTCCACGGCGGCGGCGACCCGTTGCTCCATCGCGCCGATCTCGACGCGGCCGCCGACGCGGTGCAGCGCGCGGGCATCGAGCGCGCCCAGCTCACGCTCGATGAGTCGCATGTCGCGCCCGGCGAGCGCCGCGCGCCCGGCTGGTCGGTGGACGACATTCTGCAAGACTATGCGCCGGTGGTGAACGGGCTGCCGTTCGAGGAAAACGTTCTCCCGCTCACGCTCGTGCCGGGCGCGGCGATCGGCGCGCCGCCGGCCATCCAACTGCCGCCGCCGTTTTTGCCGCTGGCCGTACCGGCGGGCGCATGCCGGCCGGGACCGACGCTGCTCACGTTCACGATGGCGGCGCTGACGGTGGCGCAGGGGCGCCCCGACACCTCCGACGTCACGGCGGGGCCGTGCGGCGATGTCGTCGTGACGGGCGAGGTGCCGCTGGGGCCGCCCTCGCACGTCGACGCGGCCGTGGATCAGCCGGAAGTGCTCGCATTGCGCTACTTCGCCGACGCGCTCACGCGCCGCGGCGTGACGGTGCTGCCGTCGCTGCCGTCGAGCGGACCGCTGCCCGGCGTGGTCGATGCGCCGTTCACGCCGGTGCCCACGGGCGCCGTGGTCTGGCGCCACGACGGCGAGCCGCTCGGCGCGCTGCTCGCCGATATGTGGCTGCCGTCGGACAACCTGATCGCGGAAGAATTGTTGCGCGAAATCGACGTCGCCGCGAACGCGCATGCCGGGACGCTCGCGGGCGGGCATGCGCTCGAACGCGCGTGGCTGCGCGCGATCGGTATCGATCCCGCGACGGTGACGCTGGCCGACGGCAGCGGCCTCTCACAGTACAACCGCTTCACCCCGCGCGCACTCGTCGCGATCCTCATGCACGATTGGCAGGGGGCCGGCCGCGCGACCGTCGTCAACGCGTTGCCGCTTGCCGGCGTGCGCGGCGACCTGCTCAGCGCAATGCGCGGCACGCCCGCCGAGGGTCACGTGTTCGCCAAGACCGGCTCGATGTCGCACGTGCGCGGCCTGGCCGGCTACGTCTCGACCCGCACGCGCGGAACGCTCGTCTTTGCGCTGAGTATCGATGACTGGATCGGCACCGACGCCGATCTGGCGGCGCTGCGCGCGGCGTTCTGTTCGCGCCTAGCCGCCTCTTAGGCCGGAACTTCCTCACGAGTCGGCCAAAACAAGGTAACGATGCTGCCCGAGTTGCTTGCTTGGTTTACCGGCAAGGACGTAAATAAGCGCAAATATCCGCGCAAACGGCGCCCTTACCGGGCCGCCTATAGCACGGATGGAAAAACCCAGAAAGCGGCCATCGGCCTCGATCTGAGCGGTGGCGGCTGCTGCATTCTCACGCAAGAAAGCGTTGCGCTCAAAGAATTCGAACTGCGCGCGCAGATCGAGGAGCGCCAGGTTCGTTTGCGCGCCAAAACGGTGTGGACCGATAATGTCACGCATCAGGGCCGCAAAGTGTGGCGCTACGGCATGCAGTTCACCGGCATCCCGGCCGACGATTGGGACGCGATCATTCGCTACACCACCGACAAGCCGGTCGGCGATTCGAATAAGGTAGCGGAAGATCTCACCAAGGTGCGGCTGACGCCCGACGACACGGCGCGGTTGCTGCCGCTCGCGCTGCAGACTCGTTTACTGAACATGCTGGTGCAGCGCGGCCGGCTCGCGCCGCTCGACGACCGCGCGACGCCGCTGGTGCAATACTTCTACTCCGGCATCGTGAAGCACGAAGGCAAACCGATGCACCGCCTGATGATTCAGTCGAAGGTCGCCAACGAGGACGGTCAGCCGGAAATGTTCGAAACGCAATTCGTCTTCGACGACGCGGGTTCGAACATCGGCATCCTCATGGACGCGAAGCCCGACAACCCGCCCGCGGCGCCCCCGGCATAGTGGGCAAGACCGCCCTCATCACGGGGATCACGGGTCAGGACGGATCCTATCTCGCCGAGTTGCTGTTGCGCGAAGGCTATCGCGTCGTCGGCATGACGCGGCGCACGTCGACCGACGTACACGAACGTATCGGGCACATCGTGGACGACATCGAGTTTGTGTCGGGCGATCTGCTCGATCAAAGCTCGATCACCTCGATCGTCGCCGCCGTGAAGCCCGACGAAGTGTATAACCTCGCCGCGCAATCGTTCGTGCCGGCGTCGTGGACGCAGCCGGTGCTCACCGGCGAGTTTACCGCGCTCGGGGTAACGCGCGTGCTCGAGGCGGTCCGCACGGTGAACCCGCGCATCCGGTTCTATCAGGCGTCGAGTTCCGAGATGTTCGGCAAGGTTCAGGCCGTGCCGCAGAACGAGGACACGCCGTTCTATCCGCGCTCGCCGTATGGCGTCGCGAAATTGTACGGGCATTGGATCACGATCAATTACCGTGAATCCTACGACCTCTACGCGGTGAGCGGGATCTTGTTCAACCACGAATCGAGCCGGCGCGGCAAAGAATTCGTGACGCGAAAGATCACCGACGGCGTGGCGCGCATCAAGCTCGGCCTAGCGAGCGAATTGCGCTTGGGGAACCTCGAAGCGCGGCGCGATTGGGGCTTTGCCGGCGACTACGTGCGCGCGATGTGGCTGATGCTGCAGCAGAACGCGCCCGATGACTACGTGATCGCAACCGGCACGACGCGCAGCGTGGGTGAATTCGTGCGCGCGGCGTTCGACCACGTCGGTTTGGATTGGGAGAAACACGTCGTCGTCGATCCACGGTTCTACCGGCCGGCGGAAGTCGACGTGCTCGTCGGCGACGCCGGCAAGGCTCGCGCAGCACTTGGCTGGGAGCCCGAGACGTCGTTCGAACAGCTCGTCGAGACGATGGTGCAAGCGGATCTCGAGCGCCTGCGTCCGTTCGCCGCGGTCTAGTTCGTGCGCGTCGTTGTCACCGGTGCGACCGGCTTCGTCGGCGGGCATTTGCTCGCGGCGTTGCGCGCTGCCGGACACGAGCCGGTCGCGCTCGGCGGGCCGCACGATCCGCCGCCGGCGATCGCCGTCGATTTGCTCGACTCGGCCGCCGTGCGCGACGTGGTGGCCGGCGCTGCGCCGGATGCGATCGTGCATCTTGCGGGCCAAGCGTTCGTTCCGCTCAGCGTCGTCGATCCGTTAGGTACGCTCGCGGTCAACGCGACGGGCACCGCACACGTGCTCGAGGCGGCGCGGGCGGTTCGCGCGCGCGTGCTGGTCGTCAGCAGCGCGGAGGTCTACGGTATCCAGCGGCCCGAGCGGATGCCGCTCGATGAAACCGCGGTGCTGCGCCCCGGGAACGCGTATGCGGCCAGTAAGGTGGCGGCGGAAACGTACGCCCTCGCGTGGCACCGCTCGTACGGCCTCGACGTGGTGGTTGCGCGTCCGTTCAACCATATCGGTCCGGGCCAGGACGAGCGCTTCGTGGTGGCCTCGTTTGCCCGGCAGCTGGCGGATATTGCCGGCGGCGCGCCGCCGTTGCTGCGTGTCGGCAACCTCGAGGCCCAACGCGATTTCCTCGACGTGCGCGACGTTGCGGCGGCCTACGTGCTGCTGCTTGCAAACGGACGTGCCGGTGAAGTGTATAACATTTGTAGTGGCCGGCCGGTCGCCATTCGAGAGGTATTGCGGCAATTGATCACCATCGCACGCGTCCCGGTAGAGATTCGGGACGATCCGGAGCGCATGCGTTCCTCCGATTTGCCGATCCTCAGCGGCGACGCAACGAAGCTGCGCGCTGAGACCGGCTGGGAGCCGCAGTATTCGCTGGCCGCATCGCTGCGCGACATCTACGAGGCGGCAAGCTCGTGAGCGAATCGACGGACATCGACGCGTTCATCTTTGCGCGGCGCGGCGAATTGCTCGCCGTGCCTGCCGTCGTCCTTGCGGTGTGCGGAAAACCCAGTGCGTTTTCGATCGCGGTCGGATTGCCGCTGGCGTTTGCCGGTGAGGCGATCCGCGCGTGGGCGGTCGGCTATTCCGGCGTCACGACGCGCGGCGATGCGGTGACGGCGCCGGGGCTCGTCACGGCCGGCCCGTATGCGTACGTGCGCAATCCGCTCTACGTCGGCAACTTCATCACGGCACTCGGCTTCGCAGTTGCGTTTACCGGCGGGAACGGCGCGCTCGCGCGCACGGCGCTCGTGGGCGGTGCGCTCGGCACGATGCTGGGCGTGTACAGCAACGTGGTCCCGCACGAAGAGCGGTATTTGCGCAAAACCTTCGGCGCGGAGTTCGACGAATATGTCGCCGACGTTCCGCGCGTCATTCCGCGTACGGCGCCCGGCGGCAGCGAACAGGGCACGTACGATCCGTCGGTGATCGGGCGGGCCGAATCGCGCACGTTCATCACGTTCGGCGCGATGCTGTTGGCGCTTGCGGTGAAGGCGCTGAAAACATGAGCGGTCACGATCACGCGCACGACCATTCGCACGATCACGGCGCGGCCGGTAGCGGCCAACTGAAGATCGCGCTCGTGGCGACGGCGGGCATTGCGCTGATCGAACTTGGGGGCGGAATCGTCTCGCACTCGCTGGCGCTGCTCTCCGATGCCGCACACGTCACGATGGACGTCGTTGCGCTGGCGATCGCGTTAGCGGCGAGCATTCATTCGATGCGGCCGGCGAACGAGCGGCAGACGTTCGGCTTTGCGCGGCTCGAGATTCTCGCCGGTCTCGGGAACAGCGCGTTGCTGTTGGCCTTGACGGTGTTGATCGTCGTCGAAGCGTTCCAGCGGTTCATGCATCCGCAACTGCCCGAGGGCACGCTGATGGTGGCCGTTGCGCTGATCGGCTTGGCCGTGAATGCCGGCATCGGCATCATGTTGGTCCGCAGCGCGCATGGCTCGCTGAATCTGCGCGCGGCGATGTGGCATGTCGGTGGCGACGCGCTCGGCGAAATCGCGGTCGTCGCCGGCGGGCTCGTTATCGCGGCCACCGGCGCGAGTTGGATCGATCCGGCGCTCTCGCTCTTCGTCTCGGCGATCATTCTCTTCGGCATCTATAAAGTTGCGCGCGAGGCGACGCACGTGCTGCTGGAATCCGTGCCCGATCATGCCAAGCTGCCGGCGGTGCGCGAGAGCATCAACCACTGCGACGGCGTCGTTGCGGTGCACGACCTGCACGTCTGGACGATCGGTTCGGGCTCCTACGCGCTCTCCGCGCACGTCGTCCTCGAGGACCGCCGCTTGAGTGAGGCCACGGCCGTGCTCAACCGCATCACGTCAGCCATGCACGACGACTTCGGCATCACGCACGTGACGGTCCAGTTCGAGTGCGAATCCTGTGAAGCAGACGAGCGCGTCGTTTGCACGCAAGTCGAGCCGCGTTCGAGGGAGCCGGTTTCCACGTCCGGAACATAAGGGGCACCATGCCGACTGTCGTCCTCGCCACCGCCCGCACCCCTTTCGGCCGCCTCGGCGGCGCGCTCGCCTCGCTGGGCGCGACAACGCTCGGCGGCGACGCGATCCGCAACGCCATCGCGCGCGCCGGCATCGATCCGGCCGAGATCGAACACGTGATCATGGGCCAGGTGCTCCAGGCGGGCGTCGGCCAGGCGCCGGCGCGCCAGGCCGCGTTCAAGGCCGGCCTCGCCAAGACGACCACTGCCGAGACGATCAACAAGGTTTGCGCATCGGGCATGGTCGCGGTCGCGCACGCCGCGCGCCTGATCAACGCCGGCGAACACGACGTCGTCGTCGCCGGCGGTATGGAGTCGATGTCCAACGCGCCGTATCTGTTGGCGAACGCGCGCTTCGGCTATCGNNCGTGCAAGACGAGTTCGCGTATCAGTCGCATGCGCGCGCGCACGCCGCGCAAGAAGCCGGCCACTTCTCCGCCGAAATTGCGCCGCTGCGCGTAGCGACGAAAGCCAAGGGCAAGATCGTGGTGGATGCGCTGCCGATTCCGGCGCGCGAACGCGTCCCGGTTGCGGCCGGCGGCAAGGCATCGGGCATCTGGAATCACGTGCCGCCGCCGAGCATGGTTGCCGATCCGGCGCGCTACGGACCGTACGTGACGGGCGACGTTCCGGCGACGCTCGTCGATCGCGACGAACCGGTGCGCGCCGATGCATCGATCGAAGCGATGGCCAAGCTCAAACCGCTCGATAAAGACGGTACGATTACCGCCGGCAATGCGCCCGGCGTGAACGACGGCGCTGCGGCGCTCGTGCTCTCGAGCACCGAATACGCCAAGCGCAACGGCCTCGAAGCGCTCGCCACGATCGAAGGTCACGCCGGCGCCGCATGGGATCCGCCGTATCTCGCGCTCACGCCCGCAATGGCCGCGCAAAAACTCCTCGACCGCCTCAACCTCACCGCAGCCGACATCAACGTGTGGGAATTCAATGAGGCCTTTGCCGCCGTCGCGCTCACCGCAGCGGCGCGGCTCGGTCTCGATCCCACCGCGATCAACGTGCAAGGCGGCGCCGTCGCGATCGGCCACCCGCTCGGCGCATCCGGCGCCCGCATCGTTTCCGCCGTCGTACAACAACTCCGCCGTCGCGGCGGCGGCCTCGGCATCGCCGCCATCTGCAGTGGCGGCGGCCAAGGCGACGCAATTCTCATCCGCGTCGGTTAGTTGCGGTCCCTCGACTACGATTCGCCGCGCGAATCTGCGCTCGGCATGACAGATGGGGGGTGTGCTAGTGCCTGGGAGCTCTCACGTTAGCACGAAGTAGCTGCAAATAAAAAGTCAAGCCGCGGGTTAAATTCGAGGTTACAAGCATCTCCGATCACTTTGAAATTCGTATAAGCGGAGGAGTTCTGGGTGTGGTCGCGACTCTCGATAGTCCCGTCGGGGGGCGCATGACCCGCGCTCAAAAACAGCACACTAGCAGTAATAGCAGTGCCGGCAAAAGCGACCGTAATTTTGCTCCGCAGCGACGTCGACGTTACCTCAGCGCGTCGCTGGCGAGGATGTAGAGGCCGCCGGTGAAGCGGTCGCAGGCGAAGATGTAGCCGCGGTCGTCCACGTAGACGTCGTTGATTTGGATTTCGTGTTTGGGTGAGCCGGCTGGTGCTGCGGGGACGTAGTATGCGGCTTCTTTCGGATCGCGCGGGTCGGTGATGTCGAAGACGCGCACGCCGCCGCCGAAGAAGCTGCCGACGATCGTCTTGTCGGATTTCCACGTNNACCGAGAGCAGGCGCGGGTTCTTCTCATCGGCGATGTCCCAGAGCGTGAGACGCTTCGCGCCCTCCGCACAATGATCGCCGATCGCTTCTTCGCTCAGCGCGAGCAGGTTGCGCGAAAAGATCGGAAACGCCGTGTGCGTGAAGCCGGGTGAGGCGTAGCGTGAGATGCTCACGGTTTTTGGATGCACGGGATCGCTGATGTCGAGGATCACGAGGCCCCCGTCGAGGTAACCCATGTACGCGCGGTTCGGATGACTCGGAAAGACGTCGATATTGTGCGGCCGGTACACTTGGATCGGGGTGTACGACGGGATGATCGGAACCGGTCCGACGGTGGTGCTATCGCCGGTGCGCTGACCGGGATACCACCAGCGGCCGATTTCTTTTGGATGCGCGCGATCTTTGAGATCGACGCTCATGTAAAACTCGTCGTCGGTCGTCGCGCGTTTCGGCGTGAAGTCGGCGGAGCCGGTGGTGAGGTACGCGACGCTCTCGCTGCCCAGCCACACGTGATGCACGCCGCGCGAACGCGGTCCCGACGTATCGAAGTAGCTGACGAACTTCGGCTCCGTCGTGGGCGACGACACGTCGTAGACGCGCATGCCGGCGCCGGGCTCGCCTTCGTCGGCGCTTTCGGCGGCCACGACGAGCGTGTTGTTATTGAGGTCGAGCGAGTTGCAGTGCAGATCTTTACCGGGGCTGGGAATTTCGAAGAGCACTTGCGGCTTCGACGAGTCGGTCACGTCGAGGACGGCAAAGCACTGCGGGCCCGATTCGTGGGCAATGTAGAAGATGCGGCGACCGCCCGGTGCGAGTTTTTCCGCCATGCCCTCGCCGAGCAGCGTGAGGTCGGCGTGACCGACCAGCCGCATGTTGAAGGCGTCCGGTACGGTGAGATCGCCGGTGTCCGCTGGTTTCGTCTGCGCCCCGGCCGGGCCGGAAACGGCGATGAGAAGTGCCGCAACGGCGGCGATATGTCGACCGGCCCAGACGCTCATGCGCCGAGGCATTCGGGTGCGCCGGGTACAATCTTCCTCGCATGCGATTGATGGTCGTCGGTGCCGGGCAGATGGGTGCCGGTATCGCACAAGTGTTTGCGATGCACGGGCACGAGGTGCTCCTCAACGACGTTGATGAGGTGCGCATCAAACGTGGGATCGACGGCATCGCGAAACGCCTCGACCGCGACGTGGAAAAAGGCCGGATGACGGGCCAGGCACGCGGCCGCGTGCTCGAACATATCGACGCCCGTCCGCACTTCCAAGATCTCGACGTCGCACTGGTGATCGAAGCAGCGACCGAAGACTTCGACACCAAGCTCGAGCTGTTCCATCGGCTCGACGTGAACACGGCGCCNNCTCGTCGAAGTGATCCGCGGCATCGCGACGAGCGATGCAACCGCGCGCGAGATCGTCGAGCTCGCGACGTCGCTCGGCAAGACGCCGGTCGAGGCGCGCGATTTCCCGGGCTTCATCGCAAACCGCATCTTGATGCCGATGATCAACGAGGCGATCTTCGCCGTGTACGAAGGCGTGGCGTCGATCGACGCGATCGATACGGTGATGAAACTCGGGATGAACCACCCGATGGGCCCGCTCACGCTGGCCGATTTCATCGGCCTCGATACGTGTCTCGCGATCTTGGACGTGCTCCACGACGGCTTCGGCGATTCGAAGTACCGCGCGTGTCCGCTGCTCAAGCAGTACGTTGCAGCCGGGTGGCTGGGAAAGAAGTCCGGGCGCGGCTTCTACGATTACCGCGGTACCGTGACGGTGCCGGCGGCCGTGTGACGCCCTTCGAGCCCACCGAGGATCAGCGCGCGATCGGAGCGCTGGCGCGTGAGATCGCCGCGCGCGAGATCGCGCCGCACATCGCCGGGTGGGATCGCGAACACACGTTTCCCCGCGCGCTGTATACGAAGCTCAACGCGGCTGGTCTTATGGGCTTGCTGGTTCCCGAAGCCTACGGCGGGAGCGCCGCCGATTACGTCAGCTATGCGCTGATGATCGAAGAGGTTGCGCGCGTCGATGCGGGCACGGCGACGACGCTCTCGGTCCACTCGATGATCTGCAACGCGATCGCGAAACTCGGCAACGACGAGCAGCGCGAACGCTGGCTTGAACGACTCGCGACGGGCGACGCCATCGCCGGCTTTGCGCTGACCGAGCCCGACGCCGGCTCCGACGCCGCGGCGATTCGTTCGCGCGCGGTGCGCGACGGCGATAGCTACGTGCTCGACGGCCGCAAGCAGTGGTGTACGAACGGCGGCCATGCGGCCGTCGTGATGGCGATGTTCCGCACGGGCGATGCCGGATCCAAGGGCATCTCGGCGTTTCTGATCGACATGTCGCTGCCCGGCGTCGAGGTGGAGAAGGTCACGGAGAAACTCGGGATCCACACGAGCAACACCGTCGATCTCGCCTTCAGCGGCGCGCGCGTGCCGGCGGCCGCGTTGATGGGCGCGGAAGAGTCGGGCCTCGCGTCCGCGCTTACGACATTAGCCGCAGGGCGGATCGGCATTGCAGCGCAAGCGACCGGCATTCTCGCAGCGTGTCTCGACGCGTCGGTGAAGTTCGCCAAGGAGCGTGTCGCGTTCGGCCGTCCGATCGGTGCGTTCGAGGGCATCGCGTTCAAGCTCGCACAAATGTCGACCGACCTCGAAGGGGCTCGCTTGCTCACGTACCGCGCCGCCGCGCTCTGCGATGCCGGCGAACCGTTCGCCATTGAAGCGAGCAAAGCGAAGCTGTTCGCATCGACCGCCGCGCGCGTGCACGCCTCGGAGGCGGTGCAGATCCACGGCGGCTACGGGTACACGACCGAATTCCCCGTCGAGCGATATTATCGCGACGCGAAGATCACCGAGATCTATGAAGGCACCTCGGAGATCCAGCAACTGATCATCGCCCGCGACCTGGTTGGAAGGCTCGACGCCTGACCGACGGGAACCGTTGCGGGCCATGAAATTGATCGAATATCAGGGGAAGGACCTGTTCCGGCGCGTCGGCATTCCGACCCCGAACGGCGTCTTTGCCACCTCTGCCGCCGACGTAAAATCGTTCATCGAGAAGAACCCCGGTTCGTGGGTTCTCAAGAGCCAAGTGATGATGGGCGGCCGCGGGAAAGCGGGCGGCATCAAGTTCGCCGACGACGCCGCGCAAGGCGAAACGCTCGCGAAAGAATTGATCGGCAAGCACCTCGTCTCGATTCAGAACCCCGAAGGCGAGACGGTGAAGTCGCTGCTGGTCGAAGAGAAAACGAACATCGAGAGCGAGGCCTACATCGCGATCACGGTCGATCGCGACACGCGCACGCCGGTGTTCATCTGCAGCGCCAAGGGCGGCATGGACGTCGAAGAAGTTGCCGAGCACGATCCGGACGCGATCGTGAAGTATTGGGTCGACCCGGCGATCGGTTTCTCGCCCTACATCGCGCGCTCGCTGTTCTTCGCGGCGAAGCTGCCCGCGGGCTACGGTAAAACGTTCCCGAAAATTTGCGCGGGACTCTACGATCTGTTTATGGATTACGGCGCGAACTTGCTCGAGATCAACCCGCTGGTCCTCACCAAAGAGGGAACGGTGATCGCAGCCGACGCGAAGGTCGACCTCGACGACAACGCCTTGTGGAAACATCCCGACGTGCAAGCGTGGAACAAAGCCGCGCCGTCGGATGAAGATCAAGAAGCCGCGCTCGCGATTGGCCTCGGCATGTTCAACTACAAGAAGTTTGCCGACGAAGCGGGCGAGCCGCCCAAGGAAGTCGGCACGATCGCCAACGGCGCGGGCCTCGGCATGGGCACGATGGACGCGGTCAAGAACGCCGGCGGCGGCGCGTCGAACTTCCTCGACATCGGCGGCGGCGCGCAAGCCGAACTCGTGAAGAAGAGCTATAACCTCGTCACGAGCGATCCGCGTGTCAAATCGATGTTCATCAACATTTTCGGCGGCATCACGCGCGGCGATCAGGTCGCGCTGGGCATCGTCGAGGCGCTCAAGGGCGACGACGTGCGCAAAGTTCCGCTGGTCATTCGCTTGACCGGCACCAATGCAGAAGAGGGCCGCAAGATCTTGGCCGATGCCGGATTTTTCCCGGTCGAAACGATGGATGAAGGCGCGGCCAAAGCCGTCGCGCTCACGAAAGGTGCGAAGTAACCATGGCGATCTTCCTCGATAAGAACTCGAAGGTGATCGTCCAAGGGATCACCGGCCGCGAAGGCCTCTTCCACACCAATAAGATGATCGCGTACGGCACGAACATCGTCGGCGGCGTGACGCCCGGCAAGGGCGGCACCAAGATCGAAAGCGGTCAGCCGGTATTCAACACGGTCAAAGATGCGGTCAATGCGACCGGTGCGACGCACTCGATCATCTTCGTTCCGCCGTTCGCCGGCGCCGACGCGCTCTATGAAGCGTTCGACGCGGGCATCGAATTCGCGGTGTGCATCACCGAAGGCATTCCGGTGCACGAAATGATGAAGGTCGTCGCGACGACCAAAGGCATGCGCATCATCGGGCCCAACTGCCCCGGCGTGATCTCACCCGGTAAGTCGATCGTCGGCATCATGCCGAGCAACGTGTTCAAAGAAGGCAACATCGGCATGATCTCGCGTTCGGGCACGTTGACGTATGAAATCGTCGATGGGCTCACGCGCGCCGGCATGGGCCAATCGACGTGCGTCGGCATCGGCGGCGATACGATCATCGGCACGTCGTTCGTCGACTGCTTGCGCGAGTTCGCGAACGATCCCGAAACGCACGCAGTCGTAGTCGCCGGCGAAATCGGCGGAGCGGCGGAAGAAGCGGCGGCGGAATTCATCGGCAAACACATGCCGAACAAGCCGGTCGTCGCGTTCATCGGCGGCCGTTCGGCCCCGAAGGGTGCGCGCTTGGGTCATGCCGGCGCGATCATTTCGGGCAACACCGGCACGCCGGAGAGCAAGGTCAAAGCGTTCCAAGCGATCGGCGCTCCGGTAGCCGATCGTCCGTCGGACATCCCCAGGCTGCTGACCGAGCGCCTCAAAACCGCCCGCAAGTAGCGCGTGCACGTCGGGTATCAGTGCGAGGAGTGCGAGGAAGCCGTGTGGCTGGCAACGACGCGCACTGAGCTGACGTGGCTGCGCAACCGCAAGCATCTCGTGCGCGAGGTGCTCAAGCACGTCAGTGCCGGCCTCGACTCTTGGATCATGGACGGCATGGAGTTCCTCGAACGCCACGACGGTCATAGTCTCGTGATCGTCTCCAAGTCGCGCTAGCTATGGGGTATCTGCCATGAAGCGTAGTAGCGAACGCATTCTCACGACCCACACCGGCAGTTTGCCGCGGCCGGATGCGCTGGTCGCGCTGCACCTTACGCGCGCGCGCGGCGGCACGGTGCCCGATGCCGAGTACGAAGCGGCTGTGTCCAAAGCGGTCGACGACATCGTGCGCAAGCAGATCGAAGTAGGCGTCGACATCATCGACGACGGCGAGCAATCCAAGGCCGGATTCGTTGCCTACTCCAACGAGCGGCTCGGCGGATTCGAGCCCTACAAGCGCCCAGCCGGAACGAAGCCCTTCGCGGGTTCGCGCGAACTGCGCGATTGGCCCGAGTACTATGACGTGCACTCTGGTCCCGGCGGTCATGTGGACAGCGTGATCTGCACCGGACCGATTACCTACAAAGGCGACGCGCAACTCAAGCGCGATCTCGCAAACCTCAAGCGCGCGGCCAACCATCCGTCAGTCGCCGAGGTCTTCGTGCCGTGTGCTTCACCGGCCAGCATCGAGGGCTGGCAATTGAACTCCTATTATAAGACGGCTGAAGAGTATCTGCACGCCATCGCCGACGCGATGCGGCACGAATATCAAGCCGTCGTTGCCGCCGGTTTTCTCGTGCAGCTCGACGACCCGTGGCTCGCGATGCGTTACATGTCGGACCCCGACTCGAGCGTTGCCGACGTGTTGAAGTGGGGCCGCATCCGTGTCGACGCGCTCAACTACGCCCTGCGCGATATTCCGGAGGACCGCATCCGCTACCACACGTGTTACGGCATCAACATCGGGCCGCGCACGTCGGATCTCGAACTCAAGCATTTCGTCGATCTCGTGCTCAGCGTCCGCGCGGGTGCGTACTCGTTCGAGGCGGCGAACCCGCGCCACGAGCACGAGTGGCAGCTGTGGGAGAACGTGAAGCTGCCCGACGGGAAGCTGATCATTCCGGGCGTCGTGACGCACACGAGCGTGCTGGTGGAGCATCCCGAGGTTGTGGCGCAGCGCATCGTGCGCTTCGCCAACGTCGTCGGCCGGGAGCGGGTCATCGCCGGCACCGACTGCGGCTTCGCCACGAACCCCGGCGGCGTGCCGGAGATCCACCCGACGATCGTCTGGGCGAAGTTCGCGGCCCTCACTGAGGGGGCGCGGCTGGCGAGCGAGCAGCTCTGGAAGAAGTAGTCGCGCCATAGTGCTCTAGCGGGCACGTTTCGCGGCGGTACTTCGACTCCGGTCCGCTACGCGGACCTGCGCTCAGCATGGACAAATGGGGGGGAGCGGCGCGCGGCGTTTATGGTGCCGTTAGGAAAGAAAAAAGAGCCGTGCTTGATACGGCTCTTTTCCTGACCGGTCGGACCGATCGCGCCCTAAATTATTGCGGGATGTTGAGGTGCTGGCCGGGGGCGATGGCTGCGCCGCTCAGATGATTCACGGCGATGATGGCGTCGACCGTGGCTTGGATATCGCCGCCGCGCGGGGTGCGATCGTCGGCCAGGTTCCAGAGGCTATCGCCGGATTTGACCGTGACGGTCGTGTAGGTGACGGGCTTCGCGGCGTGGAGTTGGGTGGCGGAGAGTGCCGGCAGCGTGACCACGAGGCTGAGGCCCGCGATCGCGATCAGCGGCATCAGGGTAAATTTTTTCGACGGTCCGCGCATTTCTCGTGTACTCCCTAGATATAGTGCCAAACGCCTGTTCGTCCACCAGATAATAGCATTGAGGCCGGGCAAGCGTCAAGGGTTGCGTCGAACATACGTTTGCATTTCGTCACCCAATCGTGCTAGGATCGGACCCAATACGGGCAGCGTGCGCTAACGCTGTGCCTACTGGGTGGCACTACCAAAGCATCTCTGATGATGTTTGCCGGTCTGCCGCCGATCGGAGGAACCATGATCGATCGAGGGACGACCGAGAAACAGCTACGCATCCTCGACGTCATCCGGGAATTTACGGCTGAAATGGGCTACCCGCCGTCCGTCCGCGAAATCGGCGAACGGGTCGGGCTCTCCTCATCGTCAACCGTTCAGTCCCATCTCAAGACGCTGGAACGGCGCGGCCTACTCCGCCGCGACCCGACCAAGCCGCGCGCCCTGGTGCCGGCCGATATGGTGCTGCGTGCGGTAGCATCGCCGGCTCGCCGCGAGACCGGTCCCGAGACGATCTCTCTCCCGATCGTGGGCCGGGTCGCGGCCGGTGTGCCGATCACGGCGACCGAGAACCTGGAAGATACCTTCGTACTCCCCGCGAGCTTCGTCGGGCGCAACGGGTCCTTTATGCTGCGCGTCAAGGGCGACTCGATGATCGATGCCGCGATCCTCGACGGTGACCTCATCGTCGTCGAACCGCAGCCCGATGCGCACAACGGCCAGATCGTCGTGGCGATGATCGACGGCGAGGCGACGGTCAAAACGTTCTATCGCGAAGCGGGCCGGATCCGGCTGCAGCCGGAGAATCGCACTATGGAGCCAATCTACGTCGACGATGTTACGGTCGTCGGACGAGTCGAGGCAGTCGTCAGACGGCTCTGAGCCTCGCCTTGTTGCGGGGTTTGGCTGGCTCGAAGGGCGCGTAGCGCCCTTCGCCAAGCGCTTCGGCAATGCGCCGGCCGTGCTGGCGCTGCGGGAAGCGCTGCCGATCAGCTTCGGCGGCCTCTTGATCGCGCTGGGCGTGCTGATCGTGTTCTTCGAACACGGCGACTTCGTCGTGCGCTTGAAAAACGGCATACCGGGCGCGTTCGCCGTGATGTCGATCGTGCTGCTGCTCGTACTTGCGGTCCGTTTGGCGCAGCGCTTGGAGTTGCCGATCGTCGCGATGCTCGCGGCGGCGATGTGCGCGTTCGGATTGGCGCTGCCGCGCGCGGTGTGGAAATCGTTCACCGCGCTCGCAGCGACGCTCGGCACGTCGGGGCTCTTCACCGTGATCGTTTGTTGTCTCGCCGCGGCCGGTGCCGTCGTGCTCGCGCGGCGCCGCGTTCCGGGTTGGACCGGAACGGTGCTCGGCGTTGCCGTGATCGCGGTGCTCTCGGGCGCGTTGTTCGCAGCGCACATCTCGATCGCGGCGCTCTTGGCCGCGTTGCTCGCGCCGCTGGGCCTGCTCGGCGATAGCTTCGTCGCGCTCTTTCTCATTGCGGGAATCGAGTGTTTCCTCTGGTTGTTCGGCATTCACGGACCGGCGCTGCTCGCCGCGATCGTGCTGCCGGTGTACCTGAATTTCCAAGTGGAGAACACGGCCGCGTTCCACGAGCATCAGGTGCTGCCGCACCTCGTCGCGGTCTCCACGTTCATGTTCGTGTTCCCCGGCGGCTGCGGCGCGACATTGCCGATGGTCCTGCTGATGCTACGCAGCCGCGTGCCGCGCTTGCGCACGTTTGCGCTCGCGACGCTGCTGCCGTCGCTCATCAACACGAACGAACCCGTGATGTTCGGGTTGCCGCTGGTCTACAATCCCGTGCTTGGCATTCCGTATCTGCTCGCGCCGCTGGCGCTGGTATGCACGACCTACGCCGCGCTCTCGTTCCATCTCGTGAACGCGCCCATCTACTATCTTCCCTCCACGCTGCCGATGTTCGTAAACGTCTTTCTCGCCACGCTGGATTGGCGCTCGATCCTGTTGCTGGCAGTGAACATTCTCGTTGCCGGTGCGATCTATCTGCCGTTCGTGCGCATGTACGAGAAAATCGAACTCGCGAAATCATGATCGAGAGCATCCTCGGCAACCGCCGCATCGACGCGCAGGTCCGGGCAGCCGCCGAAACCGCGCTCCCGCGCCTGTTGGAAGAAGATCCGCGCCGGCGGGCGGTGCGCATGCGCGTGCTCGAAGCGTTCCTCGCTGAAGGCGTGGCTGAAAGCGATCTCGCCGGGTCGACCGGCTACGGTTACGACGATGCCGCGCGCGACCGTTACGAATCGCTGCTGGCGCGCGTGTTTCGCGCCGAGCGCGTGCTCGCGCGGCTCTCGATCGTCAGCGGAACGCACGCGATCGTGGCATCGCTCGATGCGCTGCTTGCGCCGGGCAACCTCCTGTTGTGCGCGAACGGCGCCCCCTACGATACGCTGCGCTACGCGCTGGTCGACGCACCGTACTCGGTCGTCGCGCGCGGCGTCGGGTATGCGGAAGTCGAGCGCACGATTACCGGCGACACCGACCTCGTCGCGCTCGCCGCGGCGTTACGCGCCACGGCGCCGGCCGTCGTGTTCGTGCAGCGTTCGCGCGGCTACGCGTCGCGCCGCTCGCTCTCGATCGCGGCGATCGAATGCATCGTCGCCGTCGTGCGCGAGCACGCGCCGGATGCGATCGTGTTTGTCGACAACTGTTACGGCGAGTTGGTCGAAGAACGCGAGCCGCTCGAAGTGGGCGCCGACGTGATCGCCGGTTCGCTCATCAAGAACGTCGGCGGCGGCCTTGCGCCGACCGGCGGCTACATCGCCGGCAGCACCGCGCTCGTTGCGAAGATTGCCGCGCGCGTGTTCGCGCCCGGGATCGGCGCGGGGCTCGGGCCGACGCTCGGATTCGGGCGCACGCTGATGCAGGGGCTGTTCTACGCGCCGCTGGTGATCGGCGAAACGCTGCGCGGGCTCGACTTCGCGGCGTCGCTGTTCGCGCGGCTCGGCTTCGAGGTCGATCCGCTGCCGGGCGAGCTGCGCACCGACATCGTCCAGGCGATTCGCCTAGGCACCCGCGAGCGGCTCATCGCCTTCGCCCGCGGGCTCCAGACGGCGCTGCCCATCAACGCGCGGTTCACGCCCGAGCCCGGGCCCGTTCCGGGGTATGTGGATCCGGTCATCATGTCGAGCGGGTCGTTCATCAGCGGTTCGACGATCGATCTCTCGTGCGACGCGCCGCTGCGGGCTCCGTGGGACGTCTATCTCCAGGGCGGCATCGTCGCCGAGCACGTCGCGCTGGGGGCGATTCTCGCCGCGGACGCAATTTACTCGGGGACGTCTTCCCCCATGAAGCCGTAGAAATAGTAGGTCACGCCATCATCGGTTTCGAGCGCGATTCGCGTCTCTTCGACCCGCAAGTCGACGATCGTCCGGCCCACCAGGCGCTGCAGCATTTGGCGGGCCTGCATCAGCTCGGCTTGGCGCAAGCCTTCGGGGTCGATATCGCCAGCCAGGTCTTCAGTCATGTCGGCATTTCATTTGGAGAGGACCGCCGGTCGCGCGCGGGCGAAGGCGGGCGTTGATGTATGTCTTGGAAGTGATGAGTGGGCCGTTGGACGGGAAAACGTGGACGTTCGAACAGGAGATCACCATCGGCCGCGATGACGCCGTCGCCGGCGCCTGCATTACTATTGATCGGTATATTTCCCGAAAACACGCGAAACTCTACGAGGAAGCGGGCGATCTCCAGCTTGTCGATCTCGAGAGCCGCAACGGGACGCAGGTTGAGGGCCGCCCGGTCGGGCCGCCGCAACCCTTGCCGGTCGGCCAAGCGTTCACGGTCGGGCGCACGATCCTGCGGGTGATCAAAGGCTAACATGCAGACCCTTCGGACTGCCGCGGAAGCGGCGCAGGCGGCGCGCCGGCTGGCGCGTCCGCTGGCGCTCGTCCCGACGATGGGCGCGCTGCACGCCGGTCACCTGGCGCTCGTCGAAGCGGCGCGCCGCGATTGCGCGGCGGTGATGGCGACGATCTTCGTCAACCCGCTGCAGTTCGGACCGACGGAAGATTTCTCGCGCTATCCGCGCGCCTTCGCCGAGGACACGCGGCAACTCGAAGCCGCGGGCGTCGACCTGCTCTTCGCGCCGAGCGTCGAGGAGATGTATCCGCCGGGCTTCGACACGAACATCGATCCCGGCGCGATCGCTACGCGTTATGAGGGCGCGTTGCGGCCCGGCCACTTCCGCGGCGTGGCGACCGTGTGCGCGAAACTCTTCGCGATTGCCGGCGCCGAATGCGCGTACTTCGGCGCCAAGGATGCGCAGCAAGTGGCGGTGCTGCGGCAGATGGTGCGCGACCTCGCGCTGCCGACGGATATCGTCGTCGTGCCGACCGTGCGCGATTCCGACGGCCTCGCGCTCTCGAGCCGGAATGCGTATCTGCACCCGGCGGAACGCGCGGCGGCGCCGGGGCTCTATCGCGCGCTGCAAGCGATGTCGGACGCCGTGATGCGCGGCGAAACGAATCGCGACCGCATCGTCGCGGCCGGCCGCGCGCATATCGCCGGCCCGCTGCGCGAAGCGTATCTCGACGTCGTCGATCCGAGCACGTTCGAACCCCTCGCCAACATCGGTTCGCGCTCGGGTCCCGACGTGGTGACGGCGATCGGCAGTGCGTGGCTCGGCGAGACGCGCTTGATCGACAACCTTGCCTTGAACGTTCCGGCGGCCGCGGAGCGCGCAGATCTGCACGCGAGCGTGACCTGATGAACGGACGGCGGGTGCTGCTCGGCGTCTGCGGCGGCATTGCCGCCTACAAGGCCGCGGCACTCGCCAGCCGCATCGTGCAGCGGGGCGCCGATCTCGATGTGATCCTCACTGCCGAGGCGCAGCACTTCATCGGCGCCGCGACGTTTGCGGCGCTCGCGCGGCGGCGCGTCTGGACCTCGATGTGGGAGCGCACGGAAGAGATCCCGCACATCGCGCTCGTGCGCGCCGCGGAGGTGTTCGCGATCGTGCCGGCCACGGCGAACGTGATTGCGAAGCTCGCACAAGGCATCGCCGACGATCTGCTCACCAACGCCGCGCTCGCGGCGCGCATTCCGATCGTCATCGCGCCGGCGATGAACACGGCGATGCTCGAACACCCGGCCACGGTCGCGAATTTGCGCACGCTCGAAGCGCGCGGCGTGACGATCGTTGCACCGGAGAGCGGCTTTCTTGCAGAGCGCGAAACCGGCGCCGGGCGCCTGGCGGGCGAAGACGCAATTATGGATGCGATCGAAGCGACGCTGGCGCGCACGCGGGACCTGGCCGGTGAGCGCGTGCTCATCACCGCCGGCCCGACGCGCGAGCCGATCGATCCGGTCCGTTTCCTCTCCAATGCGTCGACCGGAACGATGGGGATCGAGTTGGCGCGCGAAGCGCTTGCGCGCGGCGCGACCGTGGATCTGGTGCTCGGGCCGACGTCGGTCGTGCCGCCGTCGGGCGCGCAAGTCGACCGCGTGACGACGGCGCGCGAGATGGAGCGGGCCGCGCTCGCGCGCGCGCCGGGCGCGACGATCGCGATCGCCACGGCCGCCGTCGCCGATTGGCGCCCGGCCGAGACGCACGCCTCGAAGGTGAAGAAGACGGACGATCCGCAGTCGCTCGCGCTCGAGCGCAATCCGGATATTCTCGCCGCGCTCGGAGCGCGTAAGAACGGCACGTTTCTGGTCGGCTTCGCGGCCGAGACCGATGCACACGAAGCGAATGCGCGCGAGAAGCTCGTGCGCAAGCACCTCGACGCCATTGCGGTGAACGACGTTTCGGGCGAACGCGGCTTCGGTGCCGGCGATAGTGCTTTGACCGTGCTGTGGGGTAACGGCGGACGGCGCGAACTGCCGAGCGCCTCGAAGCGCGTGCTGGCCGGCGGCCTCTGGGATACGATCGTTACCATTCGTCGCGAAACGCGGGCGTAACCGTGCTGCTGGTGATCGACGTCGGAAATACCGAGACCAAGCTCGGCGCGTTCGACACCTCGGGCGCGCTGATGGGCACCTGGCGCATCACGACCGCGCCGCGGCGGACGGCCGACGAATACGGCATCCTGTTCTCGTCGTTCTTCTCAACGGCCCATTTCCCGATTCGCGACGTCGGCGCGATCGTGGTCGCTTCGGTCGTGCCGATCGTCGACCGGCCGCTCTTCGAGGGCTGCGAGAAATACTTCGGCGTGCAGCCGGTCGCGTTCACCGCGGCCTCGCAGACGATCATCCCCATCCGCACCGACCGGCCGGCCGACGTCGGCGCCGACTTGATCGCCGCGGCGATTGCGGCGCGCGAGATCGTCGGCGCGCCGGCGATCGCGATCAACTTCGGCACGGCCACGACCTACGGCATCATCGACGCCGACGGCGCCTATGCCGGCGTCGCAATCGCGCCCGGACTTCAAGTTTCCCTCGACGCGCTGGTGGGCCGCACGGCGAAGCTGCCGCAAGTCGCGCTGCATGCGCCGGGCGTCGTGGTCGGACGCGATACGGTCACGTCGATTCAAGCCGGCATCGTCTACGGCGCCATCGGTGCCGCCGAAGCGATCGTGGCGCGCATCCGCGCGGAGATCGGTGCCACCGCTCGCGTGATCGCCTCGGGCGGACTCGCCTCGGTCCTTGCCGGCGAGACGCCGGTGATCGAACGCGTCGAACCGCATCTCGTGCTCTTCGGACTGCGCGCGCACTACAACTCGCTCGAACGTTAAGGAGACCGGTCATGTTTGCAGGCAAGAAAGTCATTGATTGTCACGGCCACATGTCGACGCCGCCGCATTTCCGGGCGTTCGCATACAACCTGATTGCGCTGCGCACGCCGGGCGACGAACTCGTGCTGACGGAAGCGCAGCTCAAGGCGCCGATCGAGCGCCATTTGCGGATGCTCGACAGCCACAACATCGACGTGCAGATGATCTCGCCGCGGCCGGTCGCGATGATGCAGTGGGAGAGCCCGTATCTCGTCGGGCCGTGGACGGAAGTCACCAACAACGTCATCGCGCAGCAGTGCGATCTGTGGAGCGACCGCTTCGTCGGCATCGCGCAGCTGCCGCAAAGCCGCGATCTCGACAGCGACAACTGCGTGCCGGAACTCGAACGAGCGCACGGCCTCGGCTTCGTCGGCGCGACGGTCAACCCGGATCCCGGCGGCGACGGCCTCACGCCCGGCATGAACGACGAATACTGGTACGCGCTCTATGAAAGCGCCGAAGCGCTTGAGATGACGCTGGTCGTGCACCCGTCGATCTCGCGCGACCCGCGCATCGAGATCCTCTCGCACTCCTATCAGTTCAACAACGTCAAGGAAGAGTGGCTCGCCACGCTCTTGCTCGAGCAGAGCGACGTGTTCGAGCGCTTTCCGAAACTGCGCATCGTGATCTGTCACTGCGGCGGCGCACTCGATCGTTTTCTCAAGAAAGGCCGTCCGGTCGACGCCGTGAAGCAGGCCCACGGCGTGGACACGATTGCGCGTGACAGCGGCGAGCGCACCGGCGGCAGCATCGAGATCTCCGCGGTGCCGAAAAAGGTGAAGAAGCGCGTCGACGCCTCGAATAACTTGTTCTTCGATACGTGTTGCTACGACCCGCACTTCCTCGGCGCGGTCATCAAGCAGCGCGGCGTCGACCGCATGGTCTTCGGCACGGAAGTGCCCGGCAGCGGCTCGGACATCCTCAATCCCGAGACCGGCGCCGCGGCCGACGATGTGCTCGCGCTCATCGACAGCTTCGACTTCCTCACCGAAGCCGACAAACTCGCGATCGTGCACGACAACCCGCTGCGCATGTTCCCGCGCCTGAC
>PLRU01000102.1:3831-42583 GCA_003164045.1 Candidatus Lustribacter telmatis | reverse complement strand
CAGCCCTAGAAGACGAAATCCCGTTCTAGGGCGGTCACACTATTTCGCCTGAAAGTTCGCCAATAATTGTGAAATGATGCGAAACTGTGAAATGTTTTAAATAGTAATTCGGTATAGACCTCAAACGAGCGAAAAGCCCAGCAAATGCTGGGCTTCTTTGCATTTTTACTCGGAACACTTCCGGCATGGATTCATGTCCAAGTGGGAGACATTCACTAAGCTCTAGCGTTCCGAGTCTAACGACGGTGGCTCGAGAAAGTAACAACATTGTCTAGGACTACCCCAGCTACATAAGGTGCGAGTGCGGCGGGGACAGTGACCTGATTGGTAGGCATATATACGATAGACTGAGCTTGGGACACATTGTGCATCTGCGTCGAAAACAGACTTTCGACCGCGGAGCTCGGCCCGGTAGCGTTGACCACGAGATGGTTGCTGAAGGTTTGGCCGATCGCGAAACCCGCGGCCTGCAGCGCCGCGATCGCCGATTGCTCGTTGTTCGCGGCCGAGCCCGCCGAAGAAATTACCAGTTGAATCGATGTAGATTCACTAGCGCCTCTGCGTCCAAGATCGGACAACCCCTGGATTCTCGGCGTTACATCTAATGCGTAAGCCTCCGAGCGAACTTGCTGAGCCCGGGAAGCCGTGGAGACCATTTGCGCGGCGGAAGTTGGCACACGATTCGGGCAGAGTGCGTTAGCGAATGGCATACCAAGGGGTACGCCAATTCCGCTCGCGTTGTCGTATCCGGGACCCGCGGTGTAGGAAAGCGAGGGATCGCCGACGAGCGGGAAACCATTGTTACCAGAGACCACGTCGATATACGAATTATAATTGGCTCGGCTAAATGCTGTGTACGGTAATGCAACGGGATTGCTGAGAGACGTCACATTGCAATATTGGTACACCTCGGAAAGCATCGCCGCAAATTGCGGTGCAGACCATGACGTTCCGCTTACAGCGTGCCAGCCGCCGTTCAGATATAATGCGGCTTCGTCTGCGGGCATCGAGATATCCGGCACGTTTCGGTATTGAGAAGACGACTTTCCCGAAACCCCGTTCTGATAGCTAGGAATAGTAAAGACACTTGACACGCCTCCTCCGCCGGCCTCCTGAGCGTTGCTTGGCAAAAGCGTATCGTTAAAGACAGCCGTGCTTGTCAGGGTTGTAGGTCCCGTGTTGGAAAATGTCTCGGTTCCGCCGACGCCAATCACGTTGGGATCGCTAGCTGGGTACCCCACGCCTTGAAGATAGAGGTTTTGCGACATACTGTTCATGCCGTCAAAGCATGCGCTGCCTGAATCGCCCGCAGCAGCTATTATCGCGATGCTCGAGCTCAGACTCGCGATGACGCTACTTGTACCACTCGACGCGGAGCTCTCGCATGCTGCAGCTGAATAGCTGATAATCGTGGCTTGACCAGCTTGTTGGACTAACTCGAGCGCATTGTTGAAGCTGAGCAGGTTTAGTGCCGGCATAACGTACACTACGATTTTGGCACCGGGGGCCAAACCCGCTATGGTTTCAACATCCAGAGTTGCCTCTTGCAAATCGGAGGTCGGCGTCGACGAAGCTCCCGTCATTAATTCGACGCCAACCGGATTCGTCTCTGTGATCGAAAAGTAGGACAAAAACTGCGCGAGATCATTTGCGTAGAGGTTCGAATCCATTAGGACCGCGATGGTGGTTCCCGTACCATTGAAGCCACTCTGGACCGGGAATTTAAGTGCGGTGGCAACTGCGGGTGGACCCCATCCAAAGTTTGAAGCCGCCGGGCCGTTCAAATTTCCCGTAAGTGGCGCTCCAGTGCCCGGCATCGCTGTTGGAGTCGGCGAGGGACTTGGGGCCGGTAGCGGTGCGAGTACGGCAAGCGTCGAGTACCACGAAAACAAATACGTTACGCCGGCTTTAAACGTCATCAGTACGGGCCCAGACGCGAAGTTATATGTGCCGCTAAGGACTGACGGACCGATCAGATTGACCCATCCCGCGGACGAGGTAGGGTCATAAAACCCGACGTAAGTCAGTACCGAACTGTTTGCAAAAGCGAAGCCTGGCGGGAGTGCGAACGCGAATGATGGAGTAGCCGGTAGCGTGATCGTTACTGACGGTGTGAATGAAATATAAACAATCGGTGTCAGGGTAACGCCGATAGTTTGCGGGATCCGCTTGATCGACGACACTACGGGCGCTGAACCCGGAGCAGTCGCGCTAAACGTCATTGCGATGGACCCCGAGGTACTGTTTGCGGGTATGCCGATCGCGCCGGTATATCCACTTCCGACACCGCTGAACTGGGTTGTCTGCGCCGTAGCGCCGGCTGTGATGGATCCGCTGACGCTAGCCGGATAAGTGGGCGTAGGCGCTGCCGTTGCAGGCGGAGCGGTTGGCACAAAGGTGTTGACGGCCGGGGCTGAACCACCGCCCCCTCCGCAAGCACAAAGCCCGGCTCCGAGTAGAAAGCCAAATACGGCGCGCTTATACATGACCACACCTCGATCTTGAGGATGTTTACATCGTCAGCAACTAGTGGCTCGCCTGCTATCTCGTTCAATTCTTTAAGCGCGATGCCGTGGTATGCAGCGTGGCTTTGTTTCGACAAATGCCCAGTTTGTGTATTAACGCAAATTTCGCGCGGTGCTCCCCTGAGGTTTTCATTGTTGGACGTGAGCTCCGTATGGCCAACCGGCTGCAGCGTTGCATATCTCGCAAAGCTCCACGACGGGTGGCTCAACGTCCTTACGCACAAGGCCAAGCAAAGACCGGCGTGTCAGCAAGTCGCGAAGTGAAGCCACACACGCGGCAGCGCACCTCTCGTCCGTTAGGCTCCCTCTGCAATTCGAAGCGGTAGCGTTCCGTGATCCGAGCGTCAAGAACCAGCTTTGCGGGGTCCTAGCTCTTCCGGCGTTCCACGCCGGCCTCAGTGCCCAGGGCGGCACGAGCCAAGTCGAGATCCGTTCGTACGCTTGCTGATATCGAATGGTCGCGCGCATGGCGTAGGCCCTACGGTACCTGCTACGGTCTACGCCTCGCTGAGCAACTTCAACGCAGCGGCCGCACGCGCGGCAATCTGATGCTTGGAGAATTGCAAGATGAAACTAAATGTCGGGTGCTGGACCGTCAGCTCCGAATATGCCAAAATCGGTATCTGTCGGTTGTTGTTGAAGCGACGATCCGGTGTGCCATTTTTGTTGACGAATTGCCAGGTCGTACCGATGAGTGTTGCGTCAGCGGGTACCGGACCATCCTCGCGGAAGTTGTCCTGTTCAACGGAGAGCCGAAGCTCGCTGTACTGAACCGACGATATTCGACTACCGGAAAGCAGCAAAATCTTGTCCGGCAGCAGGTAGAGCCGCGCGTTCGCGAGCTCGATGACTGGAGGCTGTACGTTCGTCGTGACGCCTATCCCGCCGCCGAAGCCGATCCTCGTCGGTGTCCTCGTGACGAGTTTCGAAGCGCCGGCGTGTCGGCGACCTTCCGAAAGTGCGAGCTCCGTTGCCAGCCGCCAGATCATCGCCGACGATGCGGCGCTCTGGAATGCCGAGCAAAACGCGGCATAGCGTTCTGCCGTTGTGCCCTCGAGGTCATACGTTATGATGATTGCGCGTTCGGTATTCTCGCGGTGTCTCAGAGCCATTGCGCCGATTAGCGCGGCGGCGATTGGGATGTACCAAAACGCCGCTGCTCCCTTCGCTAGGACGGTGAACCCGGGTACAGCGAGCATTACGAACGCCAAAGTGCTCCATCGAAATTGCTGACGGCGACGATTGAGCTCGGCGATGAAAGTATCGGCGCTCTGCTCTAGCTCGCCTACAAACTCTACCGGCTTACCGAGAACGGTTTGATCGGCCAATGGAGGGGGTGGTACGAATCCCGGCACTGGGCCTGCGTATGGCTGGGACCGGTACTGGCGCGGCGCTGGAGTCGAGGGTGCGCGCAGATACTGCTGGTAATAGAAACCACCGCGCCCAGCGCGGACGTATGCGCCCCGTGGTCCCGTGCCCACGCGGAAACCTCTGACGCCAAACGATGCTCCTACACCGCGTGTCGATAGGTTGAGACGAAACGGACCCCGTCCGAAACTGCGGCGGAAGTACCAGGGCATGGGACCTAAATCGCGCGCGGCATACGGCGGACCTGCCACGCGCGCGCCTCCAAACGGCCTAGTTCCGTCGATTGAGCCACGTGGCGAAGTCGCAGGCTATAGGCTCAGAGGGCCACGCCTCGCGGCAAATGGGGGGTGGCTTCGGGGCTATCGATATCCGCGGCTAGTTCCTGCAAGTCGGCCACAATACGTCGAGCGCGCCATTCGGGGCATTTATGCGGAGCGAGGGGCACCACTCACGCGCTCATCGTACTCATCGCCCTGACCGACGGTTTCCCGATAGTTGGGAAGACTGGAGCGTCTGCTTCATGCGGCGAGGGCGCCAGCGATGAGCGTTGTCCCACGGGCAAACGGCACGATTTACGTGAGTTACGATGTCTGCTGGTCCACGCAGTCCTCGACTACAAAACAGCCCCGCGACCAACGCAGCCGAATCGAGACCGCCGAAAATCTCGGTCGGTTGTTCTCAGGGCTCGTCAAGAACTTCGCCCATCGGCAGCGGAATCCAGAAGTCATCCTTTTGGCGAAAAAAAGCTATGAGAATGAAGAGCACGCGAGCATCAGTGTCATGATAACGCTATCGGGGATGCCCGCTAAGCAAACCTAATCGCGCGGGTGAGAGGGACCTCGGTGACGCCAAGGTCATGGTCTAGCCCGCTACCGCACGCCGCGCGTACTAGGCAAAGTACGCGTTCTGCGGGGTACGGCGTCGACATGCGCTAAGTAGCACAATTCAGCATTCAGTCGTTTCTAAGGAATGATGTCCTTCAAATGCGTGGTGTGGGAATGAGCGACAGCGTTGGGCTAATGGAATGGCCCTCTCTTGTCCCGGTGAAGATGGCCTGATCGATGGATGTAAAAACTAGGCCATCAGGCGCAGCGTTAGAAGCACCCGGAGCTCTCTTCATCAAGAACATTGTGGAGCAGCTTCTGGATCTTTCTCGCCGAAATCCATCGCTAAATTTTCGTCCAGCGAAGGCTGCAATTTTGTTTCCCGGTTCGCCTGAAGCAATCGCGCAGACCATTTCACTTGCCGGCGTTCCCGTCGCTTCGCTCATGTCCGAGCAGCCGACTGCAGAACAACTGAAGATCTTACGTCGTCTTTCAGATCGAAGCAAATTACTTGCGGAAGAGCGCGGCGTTCAAGTATTGCATATTGCATTGGGTCTTTTCCGATGGAACGACGATAAGACCGGAAAGTCATACAACGCACCGATAATGCTTCTACCCGTTGAGCTTGCTCGTTCGGGCGAAGCGTATACGGTTAAGCGGATAGAAGGCGAAGAGCCGGAGCCAAATCGTGCGTTGCTTGAGCTTTTTCGGCGCAATCCTTCGGTTCGATACAAAGAATTTGACTTGTCGAACGAGATGACATACGCGGAGATAGCAGCTTCGTTCGCAGCGGCCCTTCCTGCAGGCGCTGATATGGATTTAACGCACGAATGCCATCTCGGTCTGTTTTCTTACGAAAAGCTCGTTATGGTCGAGGATATTGAATCGAGCGCCGAGTCTATTTTGGTACATCCGGTCATCTGCGCTTTGAACGGCGATCCCGAGCCCTTGGCCCTCATCCAGCATGGAATCGAGTCGCCGACCCTTCCAGATTTGGATCAGGCTGCCACGAATCCGAATCGCGTTTACGTTACAGAAGCAGACTCCAGCCAGCAAGAGGCACTCGAGTCCGTCGCGCGTGGGATGTCTTTGGTCGTTCAGGGCCCGCCAGGAACCGGGAAGAGTCAGACGATTGTAAATTTGATCGCCCAGGCAATATTTGACGGTAAGTCGGTGCTATTTGTCGCGGAAAAGAAAGTCGCGCTGGACGTCGTGTTCGACCGCCTGGCAGAGCGTGGCCTTTCTGACGCCATGCTCGCAGTACAAAGGGATGCCGATAAAAAGCGCTTTGCCGCTATGCTGGGAGCGCGCCATGCTGAGCTTGCGTCGGTAGCGTCTTCAGACTCACCATTTAAGCCCCTCGAATCTGCGCTGACTGAGTTGGATGCTTACCGTCGTGAACTTCACGCACCGGTCGGCGCTTCGGGCGACGCGCCATTTAATCTTTATGGGCGACAAGCGCGATTCATCGGCGAAACGCCCCCGATAAGAATTGACCGCGTCGAATGCTTCGATCGTGATCACCGCGAGCAATTAGCGGATGCAGTAGAACGGCTTGCCTCTAATCCGTCGTGGCTGCGCAATCCAAACGAAGCCGTTTGGGCGTCGCTGCGCCCAGAGGTAAACGACCTCGGGTTAATACATGCTGCACGCGACGATATGGTAGAGGGACAGCGCCTTGCAAGCGAGATAACGTCAATTTTAAGCGTGGCTTCTAGGATCGTCGGACCTCACGACAGCACAAGTGACGTCTCACTCGACCTACTCGAAAGCCTGCTTAGGTTAGTCGCCACTTCCCCTTCAGTTCCCGCTCAATGGCTCACGGCAACACCGGATGTGTGCGAGGCTAGCCTACAGCGCTACATCGTAGAGCGTAAGGATTACGAACAGCATCGCGAATCGTTGCTTACGCGCTACCGAAGCGATGTCTTTGATGCCGACATTGATGAACTCGCCGAGCGATTTATTGGCGAATACGAGCGTTTCTGGAAACGCTGGTTCAGCAAGACATACACCCAAGACGTGAAGAGAGTCTTGCAACAACGTCTTGAGAATCACCGAAAGGTCGTGTTCGCCGAGCTTCGGCAGGAACTCGATAGCCTGCGGTCAGATCGAGTCGCTCGCCAAACATGGGATAATCCAGCTCACGAACTACACGTTGCTTTCGGTAACCTATTTCGAGGCGTCGACACAAGCCCAGATTACCTTGACGACGCCCTGCAATGGTTCAAGCGCTTCGCCGAAAGTCGAGAACGTAATCGCACTTCATCTGTGCTAGCGAGAACGTTGACAAGTGACGGTGCTGAAATACGTCGAGAAGCGCTTGTCCTTGCGGACCGTCTTTCTATTGCGCGCGCTGCTCTAAACGCATGCGCAGCGAGCTTGGGGCAATTGCTTCAGGACTTGCCAAGCGAGCGCGCCTCATGGGCTCACTATCTCACAGAGAAGCTCGACGCGATGGAAGAGGCTCCGCGTTATTGCCAGTACAGGAGATGGATTTCGGAAATACGGGCATCGGGTTGCGGACGGCTGTTGGATGTGATCCATGATGATGAGAATATTGAACCCGATCACTGGCGAACAACATTTGATCGAGTCTTTGATGCAAGTCTGATAGATTATGCGCACCGAACGCGTCCGGTATTGGCTGCCTTCGATCGAGAAAATCACGAGCGGCTTCGGAACCGTTACGCTGGAATCGACGAGGGCAATGTCTCGAGTGGAGGGCGACGGGTTCTTCATCGGCTGGCCGACACGGCTCGAGCGCGTATGAACGACCAAGCCTACAGAGAGGCGATCGACGTTGTTATTAAAGAAGCGAGTAAGTCGCGCAATGTCATGCCCATCCGCCTCCTGACGCGGCGTGCATTCGAGGCAATTCGCGTACTCAAGCCGTGTTGGATGATGTCGCCGCTAGCTGTCAGCCAGTATTTGCCTGCCGGCCAAGTCTTTGATCTCGTTGTATTTGATGAAGCTTCTCAAATGCGACCTGCAGACGCAATTCCGGCGCTAACTCGGGGGCGGCAAGTCGTTGTCGTTGGCGATAATAAACAGTTGCCACCGTCTAACTTCTTCGACAATGCGATAAACATTGAGTCTGAGTCAGATGAAGATGAAGATCGTGCTGACATCGCGGATTACGAGTCTATCCTCGACCGCTGTAGCTCCGTTGTGCAGCAGCGCATGCTCCGTTGGCACTATCGCAGTCGCGATGAGTCGCTTATCGCGTTCTCAAACGAGCACTTTTATGATGGACGTTTAGTGACATTTCCAACTCCGGCAAAACGAGTAGGTCTCGGAGTTCGGTTGGTGAAATCTGCGTCTACGTATGCGCGCGGCGGAACACGGCAAAATCGCGGCGAAGCTGCGGATATCGCGGAGTTAGCGTACCATCATGCGCGCACGCGCTCGAATGAAACACTTGGAATAATTGCCTTTAGCCAGGCCCAGCAACGCGCGATCGAAGATGCCCTCGAGCGCATGGCTGAGAGCGATCCCTCAACGGCGGTGTTTTTCTCTGGCACTCGCCCGGTGCACGAGCGTGTCTTCGTGAAAAATCTTGAATCCGTTCAGGGAGATGAACGCGACGTTATTATCTTGAGCGTTGGCTACGGTAAGGACGAGGACGGCAAGCTATCATACAACTTTGGCCCGTTAAACCGTGCCGGCGGGGGGCGCCGATTGAACGTGGCCGTCACGCGTGCAAAAAATGAAATGATTCTCGTGTCCTCGATCGATGACCGGGATTTGGACGCTGAGAAGTGCCGTGATGGGGGACCGTTTCTGATTCGTTCATACCTCGCGTACGCGAGGGCTGGCGGGTCGTCAAGAGGGGCCGTTCATGCAACTGGGCGCGGAGTTGATTCTCCATTTGAAGAGGACGTGCGGCTTGTGCTGACAAGTGCTGGCCATAAGGTTCACCTTCAAGTGGGAGCATCTGGATATCGTATCGATCTCGCGGTGCAGCACCCCGAGCGAGAGGGCGAATATGTTCTTGCGGTCGAGTGTGACGGAGCAACATATCATGGGACACCCACTGCGCGCGACCGCGATCGGCTCCGAGATAGGACGCTCCAAACCTTCGGATGGCGTATTCATCGGATCTGGTCACGTGACTGGTTCCGACGGCGATCGGACGAGATCGCTCGACTGAATGACGCTATTGTTCGCGCGATTGAGGCGTCAGACAGCCAACCCGCGATTGTGCTTGATGAAGTGCCGCAGCCGGCGGTGCCGGAACCACGTGCGCACGATGAGCGGACACGCATGATGCTTGCGGCGACAAATGCTGTCTATGGCTTTCTCGATCGGGATGGTTTAGATTACGCAAAGAAGGAGATTGCAGATGGTACTGTGCTGCCCGATACACTCGTGGGTAGTGCTCTCGATTTATTAATAGGAGAGCGCTGCGTCTTACGGTTGGGCGTGGGGCGAGGCACCAGGTATCGGCGATGCAACGCGCGAGCTCATATTTGACCTAGGCTCGAAGCCACATATAATTACTCGTAGTGACGATCAATAATATCAAGATTGTTTGGAGTGAACTATGCGCGAGGATATGACCGCATTTGTCGAGCGAGCACCGCTTATGGAGCAGCGCCTTGGCGTCTCTTTTGCGGGTCTATATGCATACGGCGACGATCAATATGTGCATGTAAACGGCGAGATGCGGTCTAGCGCTGGAGATCAATTGTCGCAGGATGTTGAAATCGTAGTAAATCTTTACGACGCTGGTGGTCGGATGCTCGGCACCATGAACGAATACGTTAAAGCCGACGCGTTTTTTGGATTTGAATCATTTTCGTTGTCGGAAGACCTTGAAGAAGATCAGGCGCAGGTGACACGCATACTCGTGGTAGCGAAGAAATGGTGACATTGATGAGATAATCTATACTGCGACCCTCGCACGGGTTGGGAATGCTCAATGTCAATTAAACAAGGATGCTCACTTATGCGCCTTGTTTGCGCGCGCACAAAGAAGTTGCTTCGAGTCATACGAGATGTCGCTGCCCTATTAGTCGTCCTCATCCTAGTTGGGGAGCAGGAAATCGGGCACAAAACAATGCGCTCGGCGTCTTCTGGATCAAAGTAGTTTCCGAAGAGAATGGAAGCTTAGGAGAAACAATGACTTGTAACTCGTGCCATACGGTGCTTAGCGCAAACGATAAGTTCTGTTCGCAGTGTGGCTCGCGCGTCGCTGAAGGCCATGAGTTGGCCGCGACTGCGACTTCTTATGTTTCGGGGGCTTTGGCGAGTGTCGAGTCTGCGGTAGCCGAATTCCACGATGGCGCGGCTCTCGTGCGCTCGTCCGAATGGGAATGCGTAGCACGGACTAAGCCAAGGGTCGGCCCAGTACCGAAGCTCGTAGTGTGCACCCCATTTCGAAATCTTCTTGCGGTAGCGCTCAAGCGTCGGGCTGAATACGACGACTTTGATCTCGAAGAAGAAATCAAGCAACTCGTTCCAGGCGTAATGGTTCACGCGTTCTTTTTCGACAAAGACCGCGTGGACGTAGGTTCCTGGAAGCTCGTGCTTGACCCTGATGGAAAGCGAATCAAGCCGACCGAAGAATCGCACAACGTTGACTTTGAAAATAGAAACGGCGAATGGTCACATTGGCATTATTCGGTCTTCTATTTTCCTGACTGGGAGTATTATAATTCATCGTATTCGCAATTCGCGCTCGTGCGCGGTCATTTGGGCGAGATCCGGCTCGACATTCCATTGCATGCGCGCTAGGCATAATCTGACGCTTGATCGGCTGGCTCGCGACCCCTCGAAATCGCGTAGCATCAACCATCTCGCTGCCGCGAGATCAGCGGATGAGCTGCATTTACGTGACGATAACACGCCTGTGCGAGGACTGAGCAGCAGCGTGTCCACTTGCGGTTTCTGGATGCGAGCCGGCGTCCGCTGCTTGCCGCCGCGGTCGACGAGTGGGGCGCCGGCCGCGCACTGCCGGGCGATACGGCGTCGATGCAATCCGCTCGGCGGCGCGTGAGGTGATCGGTGTTCGTCGTTCCGGGACGAAGCGCGGCGACCGCGCCGTGGCGCTCGCGGCGGTCGACGGAGCAAGCCGCGCGGCAGTCTAGATATCGGACCGCTCCCGGCAGCCGCTGATCGGCTGAGTGCCGGCCCTATGAGAGCGTACACCAGTGGGCGCCCTAACCGCGACCGAAGCAATCAAACCATCGGCTTTCTAGAAGCAAGTCCGCGACGCGTCAGGTCTGAACGCCGGGCGGCGGCCAAATGGTGAAAGTCGGCTGACAAGATTCATAAATGGTGAAAGTCGCCAAAATGGTGTGACAGCGCCGTTCTGACGAGCACACTATTTCGTCTGAAATTTCACCGATTTGGTGAAATTAAGCGCTATGGTGTAATGATTCGAGTGGCAATTCGGAAAAATCCTCCAACGTCCAAAAAGCCCAGCATTTGCTGGGCGTTTTCCATATTTTCTATGACGCATATCCGGCCAGAAGTCATCTTCAAGTGGGAGATTTTCACCATTCGATCCGTATCTTTGAAGAGTGCGGTTGAATCTCAATATCTTCAGCTTTGCGAAAAAACGGTGAAATCGTGAGACAGCGCCGTTCTTTCGAGGCGAATTCGAACGCCGCGTCGCACCGCTCGAGCGTTAAACGATGAAGAAGTGGCCCCGGCGATCGCTGGGGTCACCAACTGGGAGCCTCGCTTTTTCTGGGTCCTACAGGTGAGTTGGGTACTCTAACGTGCGGCCATACAGGTCGCAAGCCGCGGCTCGGAGGTTGGCGCGCACGATTGGTCCGTTGTCAGTGAACTCAATGTATGTGCGGCGTTGCGGATCGAAGGCGGGCCATTGCGGGAGTCCGGGACCGTTTGGGTTACCTGTTTTTGCGAAGTTGGTCCAGTACTGTTCCATTGTCGCCGAGACGCGGGTGTCGACGTCGTTCGATAAACCGCCGAGCGATGCATATGTGCCAAAAACGTAGGGCAACTCGCTTGCGTGCACGGCCCCGTTGGCTTCCTTTCCCGGCGGCACGCGATCGAACTCAAACTCGAATGATTGGTTGCCGGCCTGTGTGTGCCATCGCAGTTCGGCGACGGTACCGCAACGGAACTGCGTGTCGGTCGCAAATTGCGCGAGCATCGGACCGAGCCGCGGGTCGGGCGGGGGTTCTGCAGCCGCACCGACAGCGTAAACCGCTCGCGCTTGCGACGCAAGCGGACCATACATCTCGTCGATCGCGCCGGCCAGACCGTTTGGCATCGGGAAGAATGGCCTTTGCAGTTCGCGCGCGTTGTTACCCATCAGCAGCGGGACCGGGTTTTCCTTACCATTTTGGAACACGACGAAGGGCGATTGCGGAAAGACGTATCCGTCGACGAGTACGCCGAGGTTGGGACCGACCCACGCCAGTGCCGTTCCATTGAGTTTCCAGATTTCAGCTGTCGACAGCGCGCGCATTTTCGCCAGTGCATCGGGTCCGTCCGCGATGCCGACTTTCGCCATTGTCTCGACGCCTTTGCGTTCGCCCTCTCCTAGCGCCGGTAGATTGATAACAGGACCGCTTTCAGTGATCTGACGTTTGAATAGTCCGCGTTCGAGGGGCGAGGTCAGCAGGACGTTCAGATCGAGCGACGTCGACGATTCACCCCAGACGGTGACATTGTCGGGATCACCGCCGAAACGCGCGATGTTGTCGCGCACCCAGTGCATCGCGGCGATCATGTCGAGTAAGCCGTAGTTACCGCTCGTATGATGTGGCGATTCGGCCGATAGCGAGGGATGGGCGAGAAACCCGAAGATGCTGAGGCGATATGCGGCACTGACGAGAATGACGCCGTGTTGCGGTATCGATAAGCTCTGATACTTGGCTTCCGATGTTGCGCCCGTGAAGTTGCCACCGCTCGGAAACCACACCATGACCGGAAGGCGGGCCCGCGCCGGCCACTGCGGAACCCAGACGTTTAGGTAGAGGCAATCCTCGCTACCCTCGGTCGCGCATGAATTCCCGAACGCCACCGTCTGCAATACGCCGCTCCACGGCTTGACGGGTTGCGGATCGCGCCAGCGCAGTGCGCCTACCGGCGGTTGCGCAAACGGTATGCCTTTGAAGGCTGCGCCGCCGTCGATTGCGACGCCCGCGATATTGCCCGCAGGCAGAGCGATTGTGGGCTGGACTCCGGCCGCCGTCGCCGGGGTCGTGAAACACGCGACGATCGCAACAAGAGCGGCGCGCCCGAGAACTGCGCGTAGATCGATCATGGAACATATCCTTTCGCGCCGTTGGGGCGTCGTGCCGGAGACGTTGACGTTGCTCTTTGCTTGGCTTATACTCGCGATCATTCCGAAATTGCTCAAATTGGAGNNGTCATCGAATTTCCGAATGACCTCGCGATTGTCATCACTCGTGAGTTCGACGCTCCGCTTGAACTCGTCTTCGACGTGATGACGAAGCCGGAGCATGTGAGAAAAACGCTCGCTCCCTTTGGGGAGACGGTGACGGTATGCTCGATCGACCTTCGGGTCGGCGGAAACTACCATTTCGTGTTCGTGACCAACGACGGAGCCGAGTGCTCGTTTCGAGGAACCTACTCGCACGTCGAGCCGCCGACCGGGACCGTCGCGACGTGGCTGTTCGAAGGGTGGCCGAATGCGGAGGCCGTCGAGTCGATGGATTTGCGCGAAGCTCATGGAGTGACGACGTTGACGTGGACGATGGCGTTCCGCGACAAGATTGGTCGTGACCATATGACCACGTATGATGGCATCGAGGCCAACCTCGACAACATGGAAGATCTCTTGACGTCGCTGTTAGATCATGGGTCGTCGGCGGCGAGGTGAGTTGGTCTGGCGGGAAACTCAGTGCGCCGCGAAACCGGCGTCTTTTAATCCGCTGAGTATCACTTCGATGGCGAGCGTTGCCTGCAGCGCAGCGAAGACCCAGCCCACGATCTCAAGAGTCGTCATGCGCACGAAGCGCACGATGTAACCGGCGAGCAGCATGCAGACGAAGTTCAGGCCGAGCATGATCGTCAGCATTACGTCGACCTTGAGCTGGAGCGCGTGATTACTTTCTGTGAGCGCTAGGAAAAGAACGATCGTCACGACGCCGGTCGGGGAGATGATCGTCGGAGCGGCGAGGGGTGAGAACGCCAGTGCTGCGGGGCTCACGGGAGCGCCTTCCTCGCCGTCCGTCCGATCGCCGCCGCCTTTGGCGCCCAGCGTCGAGAGCGTGTTGAGCGTCGAGCGAATGAGCAGCACGCCGATGGCGATCTTGAGCGCAGCGAACGAAACGTGCCAGCTCTGGATCGTACTGACGCCGCTGAAGGCGACGAGCGCCACGATCGCACCGGCGATCAGCGTCGCATAGAGGGCCGCGCGGAGCCGATACCCCCAGTCCTTCTCGCGCGTTAGCATGTAGAAGACCGGTATCGTCTTCAACGGACCCATGGCGAGGAAGAGGATCGTGAAGATGTACGTGCTCGGCAACACGTTTATGGGCTTTGCGGTTGTACCTGAATTCCCTCGATCAGGCCAGGGCTTCGTTCGTCAGACTTCTAACGAGCGGTGTATGAATGCGCTTGTGAGATTTGCAAAGATCGCCTTTGCGATCGCGTTGCTTGTCGGTTCGTCGCTGTTGCCGCTGTCGGCGGCGCCGACCGTGGCGGTGAGCCGGGATACCTGGCCAATGTCGATCACGGCGGGTGGCGGAACGATCGTTCTTTCGGAGCCGCAGGTGCGTTCGTGGCCGAACTACACGTCGATGACGGGCGTTGCAGCCATCGCTATCACACTGCCGGGCGCGTCCGCTCCGGTCTACGGCGTGTTGCGCTTCTCGTCGCTAGCCAGCGCCGACGTTCCGGCGGGCATGGTCTCGCTCGTGAACCCGAAGCTCGTCGCGACGGCGTGGCCGACCGCGAGCGTGGCCGAGACGCCGGCGCTCGACGCGTTCCTAAAGACGAACCTGCACCTCGCAGGCAAGCCGCTGCTTCCACTGGCGATGGTGCTCTCCAGCATTCCGCGATCCGAGCGGCCACGCACGGTTCCGGTGCGCACGAATCCGCCGGTGATCTACGTGAGCCAGCGGCCGGCGGTGCTGATCGGATTCGACGGGAAGCCCGTCTTCGCGCCGATCACCGGCACCGCGTTGACGTATGCCGTCAACACGAATTGGGAGATTGTCCACGATCCGGGGTCGGCGCTCTACTATGTTCACGCCAAGAGCGGTTGGTACGCTTCCCCCGGCTCTGCCGGTCCGTTCACGCCGGCCGTTGCGCCGGCGAGCTTCTCCGCGATCCCATCGACGGGGCCTTTGAGCCATGTGCATGCGGCCTTGTCGGCGCCGAAACCAGGTGGGACGACCGTGCCGCATATCTTCGTGAGTACCGTGCCTTCGGCATTGATCGTGATCGCGGGCCAGCCGCAATTTGCCTCGATCGCTGGAACGCAGCTTCGCTACGTCACCAACACGCGGAGCGATCTGTTTTTCTCGCGCGACACCACGCTGTGGTACGTGCTGCTCGCCGGTCGCTGGTTCTCGGCGGCCAACCTGAACGGGCCTTGGACGTTTGCCTCGACGCGGCTCCCGGCCGACTTCAAGAAGATTCCCGAAGATAGTCCGCGCGGTCGCGTGTTGATCTCCGTGCCGGGCACGACGCAGGCGTTCTATGCGGCGAACGCGGCTCAAGCGCCGCTCGTCACGACGGTCGATCGGAAAACCGCGACATTGACCGTCACCTACGCGACGGGCGAACCGGTCTTCGCGCCGATTGCGGGCACGCCGTTGCAGTACGCCGTGAACACGACGACCGATCTCATCAAGGTTGGCGCCGCGAGCTATTTCGCGTGTGATCACGGAGCGTGGTTCACGGCGACGGCCGCGATGGGGCCGTGGAAGGCGGCGGCGTATGTGCCGGCAGTGATCTATACGATCCCGGAGAGCTCGCCGCTCTATCGCGTGACGTTCGTGCATATTTACGACGCGCGAGGCGTCGCGATGACAGCGCCGCAGGCGACGCCGGTACCGCAACCGGAGGTCGCCTATCAGAACTTCGGAGCAGGCGAGCTCTCGGCCGGCGATCGTGCTTCGTACTACAATACCGCGACCAGCGGCTACTATGCGGGTTTCGGCGCCGGGTGGGGCGGTTACGTCTCCGGCACGGGATACTACGTGCCGGGTTACTACGGCGACGAGTTCTGGGTGCCGAGCTTGCCGACGTACGGAAACTACAACGACACGTACTACGCGCGTATGCAAGCCGCTGCCGCCAACCCACGCAGTGCGATGCTGGAGCGACGCCTCCCGCCGCCCGGTCATGGCCCGCGCAGCATTCCTGGTCTGGGCACGAACGTGTATGCGGCCGACGACGGCGTGTATCGCTACGTTCGCGGCAACTGGGAGAAGAACGGCGCGGACGATACGTGGTCGGCCGCGCCGGATGCGCCGGCGACGCTACGGTCCGATCGGCGAGCACGGCTCGCCGGTTACGCGGGGACGATCAGGTGAAGAAAAAATGAAACGCATCAACCGCTAATTGGCGTGCTAGTACGCGTGCAAATTAAACCGCTGGATCCGAGGCCATTATGGACTCCGGCATTCTCGTTGTCGAAAAAGGGACGGTATTTGCCTTGCGCCGGTATCTGGTCTGCTTTGCTCCGATCTTCGGGGTACTAGCTTTCGCCTTCACCGGATGCGGCGGGAGCACGAACAGTACTCCGGTGCCTGCGTCAGCGCTCGCGAATCCGAGCGCGACCGTCACTGCCGGAGCAGCTCCCGGCAGCGCTTCCGTTACGCATCCCTCCGGCTACGGCGCGAATATCACGCTCCCAATTACGTCGGACGGTAGTAGCGGCAGCGTCGCGGTTAGCATAACAACGAGTCTTCCGTCGGGACTAGCGTCGCTCTCGTCAATGAAGCGCACTCCCAAAACCATCGGTGCGACGTTGACCCCACTCGTATACGTCGTGCTGACACCCACCACGAATCTGACATTCAGCTCCACGCCGGGCTTCACGTTCACCTTGCCGTCGGCGACCGCGGTAGCGGCCGGTTCGTCGGCGTGGGTCGCGTTCTACGATCCGGCTCAGAGTGCAAGCGGCTGGCTTACGATCCTCGGCCCCGGCAATGTCAGCGGACACACGATAGCATTCCCCGCCGCCACAGGCAGCGTTACACTGAAGGCCGGGACATCATATGCCTTCGCGCTGTTCACTACGTCGCAGCAACTTGCCGCAGCCACCGCTCAGTGCGCCCCACACTCCGCTCCACCAAGCACGCTGCCCAGCCCCGCGCCGATCAACGCAAATCACATTGCCCTTCAATTCGTCGTCGATTCATCAGCCCAGAGCGGAGCCCCGAACGTCTGTCCGGCCAACGTCTACATCTACATCTATAGCAATACGAACAACGTCTACGTCACGGACGCGGCCGGTGATACGGCGCCGATAACATCCAGTGCCGTTCCGGGAATCCCGTTCTACGGTGGTTCGTTCACGGGCGGCAGCGTAAGCCAAGTCATTCAGCTACCGAATCTCGTCTCTGCGCGCGTATACTTTTCGGTGAACGGCTCGCTGTCCATCAAAAACGGGACCGCGCCGCAGCCGTGGGCGATGTCCGCCGGCACGAATTTCCCGACGATCTTCGACGACTTCGAGTACACGTCACCGGCGTTCAATGATCCGTCGCCCTCGCTCGACATCAACACCACCCAGATTCAGATGATTGGGCTCGACTACACGATCCAGGTCAACGGAGTTCAGGCGCAGGGTGGAGCGTCCACCTTCGAAACAAGCGGCTTACTGCCGGGTTTCATGAGCGCGGTCCATTCGTACGCAGCGAGCCTGCAGCCCTGGGCCGGCGTGATGTTCACCCAATGGCCAACCCGAATTATTGGTCCAAACGCTGTACAGTTCACACCCGGTGGTAATCCCAACGTCATCGGCTTCGTCTCGCCGGGCGGTCAGCCCCCAACACCTGGCGGCGAGTTCCTCGACAGCGCGATCGAGACGGCGTGGGATGCTTGGACTCCAACCAACTGTATGGAGATCGGGGGGCAGGCCGCTAGCGGCAACTTCAACGGCATCAACCCGAGCGCAACGCCGATCTACGGCGCCGTCGATTTGACCGGTACTCCGGCAACGAACCCGAACTTCGAAAACTTTAACTTCTACAACCCGGCCGTTGTTACGTCGTGCACGGGGATCGCGACAGCGTCCGCGAGCGCCATAGTGACGACGCTCCCATCGCCCTTCAATCAGATCTATTGGGCCGTCAACAACCAGCAGGGACCGCCATGCACAACGGCTACCTCCTGGTTTACCGCGACCAGCTCTGTGTTGCTGCAAAGTGGTCCATTCGTTGCGCCTACGTCGCTCGACTATTGCGTCAGCAATCAACTGCAAACGGCGGCTCTACCCGGGAACGTCGCATACCCTATTCTGGCAGGCAAAATCGGAAACTACGTCTCGACGGCGATCAACCGTGGCCTCTTCAATGCCGCGAGCAGCGCCGACCAAACGCAGCCGGAATGCACCGGAAATGGGGCGTTCCTCAACCTGTATACGAATACGAATGCGTATCTAAACCTATACGCGGCGGCTCTCTGGAACGCCGTACATAAGAACTTGACGCCCGTTTCCAATATACCGCCTAACGCAACTACGCCGCCTAGCCCGACGCAACGTGCCGGAGTGTACGGCATCCCCTACGACGATGCGTGCTCCTACTCGTCCGATCTGAGCTTCTACGCCGCTCAGTCAGTCGTCGTCACCATCAATGGAAACTGACGCATCGGACTGGATCGCGCAACGCCGGCTCTCTGGACTGAGCGTGGCCGATATGCCGGCCGAGTTGAAGCCGGCATCCGAGGACGACGGATACCGTGTGCAGGCCGCCGTGATCGAGCGGCTGTCGGCGGCCGGATGGGGACCGAGCGTCGGCTTCAAAGTGGGCATCACGACGCCGCAGATGCAAGCCGCACTCGGACTTCACGCGCCGGTCGGTGGAACACTGCTCGCGCACGGACGCGTAGCACCCGGTGCGACGATTCCCTACGCCGCGTACACGCGGCTCGGGATTGAATGCGAAATGGCGTTCGTTCTGCAGCGGCCACTCGGTGGTCCGGGGATTACCGTTGATGTGCTAGCCGCTGCCGATGCGGTCGCCTCGTTGCATGTGGCGATCGAACTCGTCGATGATCGCTATGGCGGCGCGTACAGCGCCTTCGGCATCCCCGCAATCGTTGCGGATAATGCGTTCCATTCGGGTTTCGTACTCGGAGATGCCGTTCGCGATTGGAAGGCCCTCGATTTGGCTGCCTTGCGCGGCGTTACGCGTGCGGACGGCGTGGTAAAACACGCCGGCGTCGGCGCCGACGTGCTCGGCCATCCGCTGAACTCGCTCGCGTGGATGGCTAATTGCCGCGGGCGCCTCGGCAAACGCATCGACGCCGGAGCCGTCGTACTGACCGGCAGCTTGCCCGTCGTCTATTGGGCATCGCCCGGCGAGCGGATCGAGATCGAGATCGAGCAGCTTGGCGCACTTGCGCTCGAACTGAGCTGACGCTACCCGCGCGATGCGCTGCTGAGCAACGTGTTCGCCGGAAACCGTCGCTTGATCGCGTCGTAGCGGAAGGCGACGTCGATGATGGGCTGCATTGCTTCGAGCGTTAAGGTCGGCTCGAACACAGCGCGTGGCACCCCCTGCAGATCCTCGATCGACAAGCCACTTTGCTTTGCATAGAAGCGGACTTCATCCGCGGGGTGGCTGTTGGCCCACGCCGAGTAGCGCTGGAACACCGTGATGAACGTTCGCGTGAGATCGTGATGTTGCTCGACCCACGGCGCCGTCGCGTACCAGACGCCGGTCAGGAACTTCGGCGCGATCGCATTGTACACGTTGGCGACCTCGCGCAGTGCGCGCGAGCCCGACGAGTGAAGCGTCAGCACGTCGGTCGTGCCGGCATCGATGCGTCCCGCAACGATGGCCGCCGGGACCGCTGAGTTGGGGATCTCGACGAAACGCAAGGTCGACGAATCACCGCCGGTGGCGTCGACCCACGCCCGCACCGCGTAGTTCTGGGTGCCTCCGAGTCCCGGGACGCTGACCGTCTTGCCGTTGAAGTCCTTGCCCGTGTGCAGCGGCGCGGACGCGGAGGCTAAGAGGACGCCTTGGACCGGATTGGTCGAACGATGAAGGTCCGTGCCGGCGACCGCCGTTACGGGCAAGCCTTTATCGTAGGCA
This sequence comes from Candidatus Lustribacter telmatis, assembly GCA_003164045.1. Lineage (GTDB taxonomy): Bacteria > Vulcanimicrobiota > Vulcanimicrobiia > Vulcanimicrobiales > Vulcanimicrobiaceae > Lustribacter > Lustribacter telmatis. The sequence goes on along the minus strand of PLRU01000102.1, from coordinate 22,642 downwards.
ACGACGAGCGAGAGTGAACTGGTGAAGCCGATGTCGGCCGAACCGGAGAGAACCGCCGCGATGCCGGCCGGACCGTTGGTTAGCGAGAAGATCTGCGCGTCGATGCCGGCGTCCTTGAAGTAACCCAGGTCGCGCGCGTTGATCATGCTGACCGGAATCTCGGTTGCCGCGGTGACGATCCGCAGTGGTTGCAGTGGCGTCTGGGCAGTCGCGCCGATCGGCGCGCCGGCCACGCCGGCAACGATCGCGGCGCCGGCTTGCCGGCAGAACTCGGTTCGTCGCATCGCTGCAACCGTTCGAGACCGGAATGCGGGTTGCCGCTCGAAGGACGTGCTGATTCCCCTGACTCGAAAGCATTGCCGGCCGAGCGCGCGCAACGGTAGGGATTTCCCCCATATCGCCGGCATGTCGGGTACCGCTAGGCTGCGGACATGCACGTACCGCAATCGCTCCGGCACGGATCCGCCGCCTGGCGTGTGGCACTCGTCATCGCCGCGGCCGTCGCCGCCGGCTGCGGCGGCGCGACCACCACGACCCCGGTTGTACAGGCGGGTCCGACTGCGCCACCGCTGCCCGCTGAGGGAACGTTTGGGGCCATTGGAACGACGTCGCTCGCGTCGGCTCCGCAAACGAACGGCACGATCGCCGTCGCGCTGCCAACGGCGGGGCCGTACGGCGGCACGCTCTCGCTGAGCGCGCCGGCGAGCATTCCGGCTGGTACGACGCTCGCGATCGCGCTCGCGAGTTCGAACACGGCGCTTGGCGCCGGCGTGCCGGCGCTGGAACTCGAACGCACGCAGTCGCGAGCCGTGCTGAGCGTAGCGCCGCACTCGACGCTGTTCTACCTGAACGTCGCGTCGTCGACGACGTTCACCGCGCCGAACGCACCGGGCTTCACGTTCACGGTTCCGTCCGGTTTGCCGCCCGCGAATTACTATCTCGCGCTCTACAACCCGCTCGAGACGTCCCTGGGTTGGCAACTCGACTTCGAAGGCCCCGCGACCGTGGCTGCGACCTCGCTGACGTTCGCCGCGCCGAGCCCCGCCGTACCCGTAACTCTTTCGGCAAATGTACCGTATTCGCTGGCCGTCTACGCGGTAAGCGCGCAGGCCGCCGCACCGACTCCCGCGCCGGCGACGACGTCGGCCGCAGCACCATCGCCGCCCACGCCATTCACGCTCGGTACGAGCACGGTTTCGCTGCTCGCATCGGGTGCGACCGCGACCTCGACGATCGCCGATCCGACCGGCTACACCGGCAGCTATGGCGCGAGCAGTTCGAACGCGTCGGTCGCGACCGCGACCGTGAGCGGCACGACGGTAACCGTCACCGCCGTCGCGGCCGGCACCGCGACGATCACCGTCAGCGATACGCAGGCCCGTACGGCGACGATCGCCGTGCAGGTTACCACCACCACGCTCCCCGTCCAGTGACGATGCGAGCGCCCCTGTCCGCGGAGGATCGACGTGCGTAATTATCTCGTCTTGCTGTGTCTGTTAGTGGCGGCGGTCGTCGTCGGTTGCGGCGGGGGCGGCGGTACGAGCAGTGCGCTGCCGTCACCGAACGGTGCTCGCGCCGCAAGCGGCACCCGCAATGCGACGTTCACGCTCACGATCCCGGCCCGTACGAGCGGCGCCGCGAGTGCGCGCAACCCTGCGTTCGTCTCGCCCAACGCGCAATCGATCTCGATTGCCGTCGCCAACGGCAACGGGGCCCCGGCGCCGGCCGTAACGGTAAATCTCAGCACGACGTCACCCGCCTGCAGCAGCATCACCACCGGCGGCCTCGCATGTACGATCGTCGTTTCGGCGCCGATCGGCAGCGACACGTTTGCCGTGACGCTGTACGCCGGCGCGAACGGAAGCGGCAGCGTGCTCTCGACCGCGACGGTCGCCGGAACCGTGACGGCCGCGCAGAGCAACTCGATCCCGATCGTACTCGACGGCGTCGTCGCTTCGATCGCGGTCAGCGTGACCAACGGCAACAACGTGATTCCCGGTGGCTATGCGACCTCGCTCCCGGTCGTGATCACGACAAAGGACGCGAGCGGCGCGACGATCGTCGGTGGCGACCCGTATGCGAACTCGATTACGCTGATCAATGCCGACGCCTCGGGCGTCACGACGCTCTCGACGTCGACCGTGACGTCGCCCGCGACCGCGGTGACGCTCACGTACGCGCCGAGCGACGCCAACACCGGCGTGCTCGCCATCAGCGGCCTGCCGGCAGGTGCGACGCAAATCGGCGCAAGCGCGAGCGGCGTAACTGCAGCTAACATCAGTTCAGGAATCTTCCAGTACATTGCCGACCGGTTCGCCGGTTACGGACTCAGCCGCACGCTCAATGGCAGCGGCACCGCGACGATCACCACCTTTAACGCTCGCGGCACGCCGTCACCGAATCCGTCCGCTTATGCGTATACGATCAGCGCGGTCGATACGGTGCACAGCGGCGCAACCTTCAACGGTGTCGCCACCTCCGACACCAACCACGTGATCACATACACGCAGACTTCCCCGGTCACGGGAGCGCCGCCCGAGGTTACAACGCTCGACGATTACCGCGCGAACACGCTGACCCCGACCGGCTCGATCTTCTATCAGTACGGAGAAAACGAGACCGACGCCAACAACGGCGGCTTCACCTCGCCGATTACCGATAACATCGCCGGCACGGTCGGTATCGCGTTCACATATCCGGTTGCGGGTGCGTGGCAGGACGACGTGCTGCCGCACGCGAGCACGACCTGGACGAACAGCTTCGTGCCGTTCACTGAAGTGTTCTCGCAAGCGGAGACCGCAACGTTCCAGCTCAACGCCGACGACTCGACATCGTTCAGCGAGAGCGCGCCTGGAACGATCGCGCTTACGCAAACGGCATCAGGAACGGGCACCAACGTGCAGAACGGCGTGACGACGACGATCGGGTTGCCGGTTGCCGCGACGCCGCCGGGGACCGGCGACGTGATTCCGGTGGTCCAGCAGAGCCCCTCACCAGCCCCGGCCTCGACCTTCTCGGCGGCTGACTGGTATCCGGGCGCCGCATCACCGGTGCAGCCGCTGTACGCTTGGAACTATACCGAAGCGCTCGTTGCGATCCCGGGTTCGTGCAATGTTCCCTCGACCATCGCAACGCAGGCGTGGGAGATCGTGAACCAGCAAGCCGCGGTTCGCATCCCGAACTTCCAGTACCGCGTGCGCACACAGACCGATTATTACGTGCCGGGCGGCGTCGGATGGATCTGTCAGACGTATACGGAGACCGAGAGCAATTATCGCTTCGGCACCGGCATCATCTCGAGCCAAACCCAGGTCACCTACACGTTCGGCGTCACGAGTCAGGGCAGCCTGAGTCTGTTCCGCAAGCACTGAGCGCGTCGAGGAGCGCGCTCGCGTCCTGCGCGCCACCCTCCGCCGCAAGCGTGGTGAAGCGTTCCGAGCCGAGGCGTTCGCGTAGCACGTCCTCGATCGGATCGCTCACGTTCTCGCCGCCTGCTCGGCGCATTGCCGTGGCATAGCCGCAGAAGCTCGCCGCGAGCACCGGCGAGTTCGGGGCGCGCGCTTTGGCGATCCAGGTCGCGCACTCGGCACGTAACAGCGGCGCGCCGAGTGTCGCAAAGTACCGCAGCGCCGCGCCGGCTGCTTCGGCCGTGCCGTCGGGGTTTCCGCACGCGTATTCGGCGCGCGCGAGATCGATACGCGCGCGCGCCAGCCGCATCGGCGCCGCGAGCCGTTCGAAGATCGCCGCCGCCTCGCGCGAGAACGTGCGCGCGGTCTCGCTCTCGCCCAGCGCAGTCGACACGATGCTGAGATTGCTCAGCGTGATCGCTTCGAGCAACGGGTCGCCGAGGGCGCGGGCGATCGCGAGGACATCGCGGAAATCGGCCGCGCGCTGCGCGTCGGTCTCGGCGATGATCGCGAGTGCGGTGAGCGCTGAGGCCTCGGGGCGTTTGAGCCGCTGCTCGCGCAAGATCTCGAGCGCGGCGGTGAGATGTTCGCGTGCGGTGGGGATGTCGCGCAGTGTAGCCGACGCCGAACCGATCGCGAGCCGGCACATCGCGATGTCAACGACGTTGCCGCCTTCGAGGGCGTCGGCGAAAGCGTGACGCGACGCCTCGACGGCTTGTGCACCCGCGCGCATGATGTCGAGTGCGCGCGAACGCGCGAGCCAGAGCCGCACGCGCACGCGTGCCGGTGCGATCTCGGCATGTTGTAGGGCTTTCGTCAAGTATGGTTCGAGCTCGGGTTCACGGGCCAGTTCCGACCAGATGCGAGCGGCGTTGGCCGTCATACGGACGCCACGTTCGAGATCGTGTTCTTGGCCGAGCGACCAATGGATAGCGGCAAGGATGTTGTGGCTGTCGGCCTTGAGCGGCTCGAGCCACGAACCGATGGGGCGCACGAACCACTCATCATCGGCGACGGCGAGCATCTCGTCGTAATAGGCGGCGAAATTGCGGAAGCCCGCGCCGTCTTCGCCGTGTGCCCGCAGCTTCGCGAGCGCAACGTCGCGCACGACTTGCAGCATGCGATAGCCGCCCGACGGCAATACCTCGACCAGGGATGCGCGGCCGAGCCGTTCGAGGTGCACACGCGCGTCGGCGCCGAGCAGCGCTTGAGCGGCTGCTCGCGGAAATGCGCCGTTGAAAACCGCTGCGCCGCGAAACGCGTGCTGCGCTGCGGCGGACAGCGGCTCGTACCCCCACTCGACCAGCGCGTCAATCGAGTGATGCCGCGGCGGGATCCCGACGTCGTCGGTGGCGAGCACCGGCACGTGACCTTCGACCGCGCTCGCTAGCGCTTCGAGCGACAGATCGTAGAGGCGCGCGGCGGCGAGTTCGATCGCCAGCGGAATGCAGTCGAGGCGATCGCAGATCGTTTCGGCCAGCCGCTCGTCAGCGACGGACGCGCCGGCCGCGGCCGCGCGTTCGCGGAAAAACGCGGTGCCGTCGGCACGGCGCATTGGCCCGACGCGAAAGACGTTCTCGCCGAACACGCCGGCGCGCTCGCGCGAGGTGATGATAATGCGCACGCCCGGGCCCGCTTGCAGCAACGCGTGCACGGCACGCCCGAAGGCCGGCAACAAGTGCTCGGCGTTGTCGAGCACGAACAGCACGGCGCGTTTGGCGAGCCACGCCACGACCGTCGCATCCAGCGAGCGCTGCGGATCGCGCGCGATGCCGAGCGTCACGGCCAGCAACGGCCACATCCCATTCGCGTCGGCGATCGTGGTGAGGTCGACGAACCAGGTGCCGTCGGCGTGTGTACCGGCTTCACGTCGCGCGAGCTCGCAGGCGAGGCGCGATTTTCCGCTGCCGCCTGGTCCGACGAGCGAGAGCAAACGGTTGCGTCGCGTGCGTTCGTGGACATCGGCGAGCTCGTCGGCACGGCCGATGAACGGCGTCAGCGGTTCGGGCAGGTTCCCGTTCACGGCTTCTCGATCGGGCTTCGGCGCGAGCAGGCGTGCCAGCTGAACTCGGCGTGTGATGCCGAGCTTGGCGTAGATTGCGGTGACGTTCTTCTCGACTGTCTTGACGCTGATGTTCAAGCGCGCCGCGATCTCTTTGTTGGCGAGTCCGGCAGCGATCAGCGTGGCAACGTCGCGCTCGCGGCGCGCGAGCATGGACAGTGTATCGGCGGCGTCGGGGCGTTCGGCGGCGGCGAGGCGCGCTACGTCGTGCACGGCGCCGGCGCGACGGTACGCGCTCTGCGCTGCGCGCGCATCGCCGGCGAGTTCGGCCGCACGTGCGGCGTAGTATGCCCAGCCGGCGCGGGCGTAGTCGCGTTGAGCCTGTATCGCGGCGGTGTGCGCGCCTGCAGCGTCGTCACCGGTGCGGCCGATCAACGCCGCTGCGTGGGCCGCGACGGCGCGCAACTCGGGCGGTGCATCGGCGGCGATCGTCGCTATCCGCGCGAGCACGTTCGCTGCCAGTGCGCGGTCGCCGCACTCGGCGGCCGCCAGCAACGCTTCGATCGATGCCGCGACCGGCGGCGTTTTGCGGAAGACCGCCTCGAGGATCTCGCGCGCAGCAAACGCGTCGCCGATCGTACTCGCATAGGCGCCGCCGAAGAATGCGATCGCAGCGACGTTGCCGTCGCGCCGCACGCGTTCCCAGCACGCCGCCGCATCGACGTCGTTCACGAGCGCGGCGTCGGCCGTTGCATGCGCGACGAGCAGCGCGGCGCCCGCGGCGAACGGGTCGTCGCAGGAGTGCGCGAGCGCCTGTACAGCGAGCGCTCGGGCCATGCGCATGTCGCCTTCACGCAAACGGCGCACCGCCGCCTCCGCGCTCTCTCGCGCGCCGGACATTTGCGGTTCGGTGGTGATGGTCCGCACGACTATGGCGGGATTGGCGTTGGACTACGCGTCGGCCTGTGACCTGAGTAACAGCCTTGGGCGCATCGCGGCGCGGCCTACTGCGGGAACGTATTTCCAGTCTCGATGTTCGTCAGCGTTACCGAAATCGGTGGATCACACTCGGAACAAGCATTTGCAGACAATCCCCGCGTCCCGCCTGGCTCGACGAGAAAACCGATCGTGGAGTTCGTATACACGGGGCGTATCCACGTTGAGTTCACGTGGTACCACGTATCGAAGGCCACATCGCAGTGATCTGCTGAGCAATCCGTGTACGTAACGAAGAGCGCGCCGAAGTAAGCGAAGATCGCCCGGGGGTCGGGTGCCCAGCCGTAGCCCGTACCATGCGACCCCGTACCGAGATCGTCTTCTACCGATATGTTGCTTGCCGTACACCGCGTAAATTGGATACCGAGTCCCCACGCGCTGAATCCCGTGGACTGCTTGTCTTGCGGGTTAATCGCCTTGATGTTGCTCACAGCAGAGTCCGTCACCGTCACGCCTACACCAAAGACCTCAAGTCCCGTCGCCTTGGCCCCGGTGTTCGACGGTGAAACGCCGTCCACGACGTTGTCCGCTTTGAATCCGCTGACGGTGACTTGCGCGTCCAAGAACACCGACATGCCGTGGCAGTCATCACAACATCCGGTCAACCCCGACGCCGTGCAATTGACGTAGCTGAGATTCAGACAAAAGATGGGGCAGAATCCAAGAACCGTGTGGCCGGACGTCAGCGTGTTTCCATTGAAGTGTGATTGAAGAGTCTGCGCCACGCAGCCGGTGGTCGTCACACTGATACATGCGATGAGGCTGAAGGCTTGCACGGCGCCATCATTGTTCACCATCCCGGTGACGTTGCAGTTGGTCACCGTTGCCCCGGCCGTTTTGAACAACATGATGCCGGCGCTGGAATCCGTCGTGACATTCATCTGTGTCACGCTACAGTCGGAGATCGTAACGGTTTCCGAGCTGGTAACCTGGATGCCGGCCGGGGTCAAAAGCCGGACGGCCAGGTTTTGCATGCACACGCCGGTGACGGTAATGCGCGAAATGTTCAGACCGCAGACGCCCGTCGCCAGGATCCCATACTCGGGGGCATTTGCTATGGTGCCGTTCGTGATCGAGATGTTGGTAAGCGTGGGGTTAGCGGCCGGTCCCGCAACCTGGATGCCGGCGATCTGCTGGCTTTTATCGGAGATGGAAGCCGTCAGCGTGAAACCCGCCAGGTTCAGCGTCACGTTGCTGCATTGAATCGTGATCGCCGCACACTGCACGGCGTTCGGATTCCACAGAATGTTATTGCCGAGCGTGTACGTTCCGGGTGATTGGATCACGATGCCGGCGCTCGGAATGTTCCGAATCACGCTGGCCGTCTGTATCTGCTGACCGCTCTGGGTGAGATATCCCGCAGCGAGCGCAGCAATATTCGACGAATGGTCAAAGGTTGCTGCAATAGCCGCTTTGTCTAAGCCATTGAAGGCTGAGTTAGAAAAGATCTGGTTGAGCGCAGACGAGGTCGTCGATGCGGTAGCACAGGTCGGGGCAGGTGAAACAGGGGTGGTGCTGACTCCGCCTCCACACGCAGCGAGCGCCCCTGTCCCAAGCATGCCGCCAATGAGTTGCGCTCGCGAAAGGGAGTCCGTACGCTGTGACATCTGCTGCTTCCATGCCCTCCAAGTGTCGAAGCCGGCGACCAGAACGGTCGTCGCTTTATCGTTTGTATTCCCTGCAACTTCCGAAAACCCATCGCAATTCGCGTAGGCTTACCTAAGTGGGCGAGCGATTTCTTCGAAAGCCATCGATATGTGAAGGCGCGTTCACGACTCGCGGACGTTTTCTTCATATGCGCTCTCTAACATTTCCGAGCAAACGCACACGTTGAATTGGAGATGATAAAGCGATGCTCAGCGCTGAGGACAACGAACGCTTGACGCGGGTCGGACCCGGTACTCCGATGGGGGTTATGTTACGCCGGTACTGGCTGCCGGCATGTCTCGCTGAAGAATTGCCGGTCGCGGATGGTGCGCCGATTCGGGTTCGGCTGCTGGGCGAAAATCTCGTCGCCTTTCGCGACGCGAACGGCGATGTCGGCCTTATCGAAGATGCATGTCCGCATCGGCGCGCGCCGATGTTTTTCGGCCGCAACGAGGAGCACGGCTTGCGCTGTGTGTACCACGGATGGAAGTTCGATCGCCACGGCAAGTGCACCGACATGCCCTCGGAGCCGCCGGATTCGCTCTTCAAAACGAAGGTGACGATTACCGCGTACCCCACCTACGAGTCGGGCGGACTCATTTGGGCGTACATGGGAGCACCCGAACACCAACCGCCGGTGCCGGATTACGAGTGGATGCGTCCGCCTGCGACGCATCGCTACATCTCCAAAACGTTTGAAGCCTGCAACTATCTGCAGGCCATGGAGGGCGGGTTGGATACGGCGCACTCATCTTTCGTTCACAACGAGACGATCGATAGCGATGCCTGGTTTCGGAGCAAGGATGGCGCCCCAAGGATCGACCTTGAGAAGACCGACTATGGTTATACGTATGTCTCGACGCGCACGATCGACGCGGAAACCGATTACGTTCGCATCTACCGCTACATGATGCCGTTCACGCAACTGCGCGGCGCGGTCCAGTCGTTCTTCGGCGGCCGTTCCGAGGTGCCGAAAATCGACGGGCATCTCTGGGTGCCGATCGACGACGAAACCTCGTACGTCTACAATTTCATGTGTGCGTACGACGAGAAGGCGGTCATTACGCCGGAGATCGCCGAACGTTTTGAAAAGCTTCTCGGCCGCGGGAAAGACGACGTGCTCGACGGCTACAAACTCAAGCGTAACCCCTCGAACGACTATATGATCGACCGCGAACTGCAACGCACGAAGACGTACTCGGGAATCGTCGGCATCAACACGCAAGACTTCGCCCTCCAAGAAGGCATGGGCGCGATCGTCGACCGAACGAAGGAGCACCTCGGAACGAGCGACCGTGCCATCATCGCGATGCGTCAGATGTTGCTCGAAGGGACCCGCGACGTCGAGGCCGGCCGCGCACCGAAAGGGACCGAGCCGAAGAGCTACCGCAACGTTCGCGCCTACGATGATTTCATTCCGCACGGCGCGGATTGGCAAGCGAGCTTCGGCGATGAGGTCCTTGCGAAGTGGTAATTCCTTGGCATGAGGTCCTAGTATTTTTCGCTGCCCTCGCCGTCTTGTTCGTCGTCGGTGACCTCCTCTCAACGATGCTCTATCATGTACCGCAGCACATCTGGGGAAAGCTGCACCTGCGAACGCATCACGATAATACCCGCTCGTATTGGGAGCACTCCATCGTTTCCGTCGATCCCGCGATCGTGCTCGACGGATTTCTTGGTGCCCTGCCGTACTTGGTGCTCGCCGCCGGGCTCACGCGCTTCGGGCCGGCGGCGACGGCTGGGGCGCTCGTGGGACTCGCGCTCGGGCAGTTGCACGTGATGTACCGGCACACGTGCGAACTCGGGTGGAAGAGCCCGGCGTGGCTCACGCGCGTCGCGCGGGCGATCGGGCTCGTCCTCCCCGAAGACCATAACGGCCATCATAAGAACCCCGATGCGGATTTCGGCGATATCTTTCGGTTTTACGATGCGCCGGCGCGCGCCGTCATCGCGGCCGCGCGCACGGGCGCCCGGCGCCAACGCCGCCTGCAGCGCTTACGCGCCAAGCGTTCGCATCGCGGCCGGACCCAGCATCCTGCCACCTAGTGCATAGCGGCCGCCTACAGCGCATGGCGTCTGAGCGGCCTGGTCGATCGCATCCTCAACGTTGATGTTAGCAAGCTTCCGCCTCAAAACGTCAGCCCGACGGCATCTGCTCGTTTCCTCACGATGCGGGTACGCTATTGGCATGCGATTCGACGGCGGAGGGACTTGCCACGCACGCAGCGTTGCGTGCCGCGGGTGCCAGGGTCGATCCGATCGTGGGGCGCTCGGGAGCTTCGCGCCCCGGGCTCTTGTCCACAATGGTCGCGATCGCCGATCCGCAGCCCGCGCAATTCTGTTTCTGCGATCCTGACGGAAATCGGTTTCTTGCCGTCGAGCCACCGCGTAGAAGTGAGCCGTGAGGCGCCGTTAGAATGGCGTTGCTACGGATGACACATTGGGTTGAAGCATCGTCAACGTCTGCGCCATCTACAGCTACCGGTCCCGTTCCCGAAAACAACAGCATTTCAGCGACCACGTAAGCCGCGGCGATTGGGGCTAGGATAGCCAATCGCTTACTGATTGCCGGAACCATCAAACCGACAACACAGAGCAGTTCCACGATGCTCATGCCGAGCCAGACCCCGTGGGGAATCGTTCCTAAGGACGGCATGGTCTGCGCGGAATTGGACCACTTCCACACCGCGCCGACGGCGGTATGGTCGATCCCACCCAAGTGACGGTCACCGTTCCGGCGTTGCCGAGATCCCCAGAGGCATCGAACGGCGCCCACTCGCGCAGATGCGCCGGCTCGGTAAGCGCGCGCCAGACTTTTTCCGGCGGATGGCGTAGGTGTTTCACGAGAACGAGCGTCCACGTCTCGCCGTCCTTGCGAACCTGCGCCATATTGGCCGAACCCGGTACGTATGTTTCGCGATCGCTCATCTAGCGTTTCTTTTTCTTCCGCTTCTTGGGTGGCGCGGTATCCATGTGGTCGAGATAACGCTCGAGTGCGTCAACGTGGGCGGACCACAACTGCCGGAACGGCGCCAGCCACGCTTCAACCTCGCGCAGAGGCTCGGGCTTGAGGCGATAGAGCCGGCGTTGCGCGTCCACGGTGGACTCGACGAAGCCCGCTTCGCGCAGCACCCGCAGGTGCTTCGATACGGTCGGCTGCGACATGCGAAGCTGACGCTCGATCTCGCCCACCGACCGTTGCGAGGTGACCAGCAGGCCCAAGATCGCGCGCCGGTTCGGCTCGGCAATAATTTCGAACACTGATTCCAACGAGGCGAGCATACCTCAAGCGGAATATACCTGTCAAGGCATATATGGCCGCTGGTTGCTGTGCATCGTAACGAGACGCAGTGCCGGGAGGTCATCGATGCAGCGCGAAGGGGCGGCCCAGACACATTGCAACGACGGGAGAGTAACACGTATGTCAGTGAAGGCCGGCGATCAGCTACCGGATGGCGAGTTGAAGGAGACCACGGAATTCGACTCCGCCACGCAGTGCGCTATGGCACCGAAAGACGTCAAGGTCGCCGATGCCGTAAAGGGCAAAAAAATCGCGATCTTCGGTGTGCCGGGCGCGTACACGCCAACGTGTTCGGCGAAGCATGTCCCGGGCTATTTGAAACAGTTCGACGCCCTGAAGAAGGCCGGCGTCGACGAAGTCTGGTGCGTGGCCACGAACGACGCGTTCGTGATGGCGCACTGGGGCCGCGAGCAAAAAGCGCTCGGCAAGATTCGCTTTCTGGGCGACGCGACGGGCGAGTGGTCGAAGGCGCTTGGGCTCGAGCAAGGCGGCCCGGGAATGGGCACGCGAACGAAGCGTTTTTCTGCGCTGGTCGACAACGGCCGCATCGTGCAGTTGAACGTCGAGGAGCCCGGTAAATTCGAAGTGTCCGATGCCGATACGTTGCTCAAGCAGCTAGCCTAAGCTTAGTTCACGGCGGTATCCCAAGCGTGGAGCGGGCGCAGCCGAGATGTTTTCTTCGTCTGATGCCCTTCCATCCGCCCCAAAACCTCGGAGAGGGCTGTCGTCGCTTCGGCGATATACGGCCCTTTGTTGAGCATGACGCACTCGGCCCGCTCCGCCATTGCTGCGTCCGTGAACTCGCCACGCGATGACTCACCGTCCCGGACAAGGCGTTCCAGGACTTGCGTCGCCCAAATTACCGGTATGTGCGCCGATTCGCACAGCCAGAGGATTTCTTCTTGGATCTCCGCCAAGCGGCGGTAGCCGATATTCACTGCGAGATCGCCGCGCGCGATCATCACACCGACCGGATCGCGTCTTGCGGCAGCAACGATTAGCGCCGGCAAGTTCTGCACCGCAGAACGCGTCTCGATTTTGAGGATGATCGCCAGCGGCTTGCTCGCGACGCGGGCGTGTCCTAGGATTTCAAATTGCAATTGCGCGACATCATCGGGCGTGTTGACGAACGAGTAACCAACCATGTCGCCCTCTGCGACAATGAATTTGAGGTCCTTCCGGTCTTTGTCGGTGATCGCCGGTAATCCGAGTTCGCTGTCGGGAAAATTAAGACCGCGCATCGGTCGCATTCGCAAGCCCTTGGGAGGGGCTTGGACGAATTCAATCACGAGTGCACCGCGATGTTCGTCAACGACACGTGCTTCGGCTTTGCCGTCGTCGATGCATACGCGTGCTCCGGCCCCAACGCGCGACGCCAGCCGCGGGATGGATGAGCATAAGGCGATCTTGAAGTCTTTGCTGAGCTCGACGTCGGCATCGCCGAGCAGTACGCGGTCGCCTACTCGTACGCGCGGTTCGCGTTCGGTATGGTGGCCGGAAACTCGCACGTCGTCCACCCGCAGCTTTGGGCCGGCGATATCGAGGTACACCGGGCACGTAAGTCCCAGTTTCTTCGCGGCGGCCCGGGTGTTCGCGACCATCGCTCGCCACGTGGCTTCATCGTCGTGCGCGCAATTGATGCGCATGACATTAGCACCGGCGACGAGCAATCGGTACACATACGTCGCATCGGCGGCGGCTTCGGTCGAGAGGGTGGCCATGATGCGCACCGTCCGTGCGTCCGGGGGAGGGCCGAGCAGCTCTTCTGCTGCGGTTCCCAGCGCGGCCTGGCCGGCGAAGAACTCCGCGGATGTCGGGTATGGGCGCGGATCGGTTTCGCCGGTAGCACGACCTAGCGCGGCGATCACCGCGTCCAGGTTAGGCAAGACGTGACTCTCGCAGCGTCCGAGCGACGACAAACCCAGCGGCATTAGTGCCAGCTGGACTTCGCGAAGATCCCGCCGCCGAAGCGCGAGATAGTGCGCGAGGTTCAGCGCGCTTGCTATGAATGCAGTGCGCGAAATGCTCGGGCGCCATACCTCGAATTGCGTGGTAGCCTCAGCGCTGATCTCGGCGCGGATCGCGTGCAACTGCCGGAGCAATGTTCGCGCGTCGTTCGTCACTTTGCTCGTCCTTCGCTGTGAGGGTTTGCTGTAGAGCATACACGACACTTCGGATTGAGAGGTGAATATCGCGTTCACAAAGGCCGCCGGAGGATTATCTTTCCTTAAGTATGCGCGCGTTATGCGGCAACGTGAGCCCCGCTTGCAGGCAATTCCGGCCGCGCCCGCCGATTTTACCGCATGCCGTCACGTAAGACGTTCATGGTTACGAGCGCGCTCAGCGCCGGCGCGTTGGGTGCGGCTAGCATCCCGGCTGAAGCCGTGGATGCGGCTGCCGCCGCGGACGCGGGCGGAGTCCCGAACTTCCCCCTGCTGCCCCGCGGACACTACGATTTCGCCGCGATGATGGACGTCGTCGAAAAGCGCGCGCAACACCGCCAGTGCTTCCTGAGCGATGCGACCTTGAACGGTCCACCCGGCGTTGTGAATCTCTACGAAAAGATGACCAACGCTTGGACGGCCTTCGAGTTCGCCTTCCTTCCGCGCCCTGCGCGCCAACAACTGGCGGCCTGCGGCGTGATCATCGCTGCGAGCGTTGTCTTTGCGCTCAACGACGCGATGTGGAAGAAATACCGTATCGCCACGATGCTCAAGCTGCAAAACCTCTCGGGCCAGGTCGCGAACTATAACTACTCGGCACGCGCGACATCGAACCTCAGCCTCGACGCGGACCCCGAGGATCCCCACTCGATCTTCCACGACTATTCATCCGCTGCGCTGCTCAAACGAGGCGCTTCATTCCTCGTTTGTCACAACGCGATTGCGGGGACGGCGACGCGCTTCGTTGCGAGCAGCGGCTTGACGCAGGTCGAGATCATCGCCGATTGGACGAAGAACGTGTTGCCCGGATTTACCGTGATTCCCGCGGGAGCCGCCATGGTGCAGATCCTCCTCGAACACGGCTGGCATCTCTACCCGGTCACGGATTGAGCGAGCAAGCCCGGCTCCGCTTCGAAGACCTCAGGATGTACGCGCGGATCCTGTTCGGGGCGTCAGCGATATTCTTCGGCGTCGTCTCGCTCATTTGGCACGACTCCGATATGTGGCAGCGCCTGCTGCCCCTCCACGCGTTTGGCCCGATCGTCGCCTGGTGTCTCGTCATCGCTCAGATTGCGGGCGGAATCGCGATGATGCTTCCGCGAACTGCGCGCCCGGCGTCGATCGTCCTTGGCGCTATTTACGGGTTGTACGTCCTCGGAGCTATTAGCAGCATCATCGCCGCGCCGGCCGAACCCGGCGGGTACATCAACTGTTTCGAGCAGTTGGCTATTGTATGCGGCGCGCTTGCGGTGTACGCGGCGAGCGAAACGGATGCCGCGCGCGCGATCGTGTTCGGCCGAGCGGCCCGCCTTGGGCTCGGCGTCTGCGCGGTGTCCTTTGCGTGGGCGCAAGTCGTCTATCTCCAATACACGGCGAGCTTGGTGCCGGCGTGGATTCCGCCGAACCCGGTATTTTTGACGAACCTCACGACGATCGCGTTTGCGCTTGCGGCGCTCGCCATGCTCATCAATCGTCAAGCGCGGCTCGCGATGCGCCTGCTGGCAGTGATGATTGTGCTCTTCGGGGTGCTGGTGTGGGTGCCTCAGATCGCGGCGCACCCGGCGATGCTTGCCAACTGGAGCGAAATCAGCGAAAACTACCTGATCGCCGCGGCCGCATGGCTCGTGGCCGACCTGCCCTCGTCCGTTGAATCGAATCGCGTTTAGTTACGCGAAAAAGCCCGGAAGGACCGATTCGTTTGAAGCTCCCCAGACGTCACTTCTTCGTAAGCTCACACACGAAGGAGGCACAAACGATGCAAGAGTTACGTGGAACGCGGGCCGTCGTCACCGGCGGTACCAGGGGATTGGGACTGGGAATTGTCGAGTCGTTGACGGCGCGCGGCGCAGAAGTGACCGCCGTAGGCCGCGATGCGGCGCGTGCTTCGGGGGCTCGCGATGCGGGCGCCACGATCCGGGTCGGCGACGCTGCGGATCCGTCCCTCGTCAACCGGACGATCGCCGAAGTGCGGCCGTCGATCCTGATTCTTAATGCCGGAGCGATACCGGTCATGGCAGCGCTCGACGAGCAAACGTGGGAATCGTTTGGCGTCGTGTGGGAAAACGACGTCAAGGGCGGCTTCGTCGGAATCCAAGCCGCGCTGAAAATGCCGCTGTCGCCCGGCAGCCGAGTCCTCATCGCTTCCAGCGGCGCGGCCACCGTTGGGGCACCGTTGTCCGGGTCATATGCCGGAGCGAAGCGCATGCTGTGGTTCATGGCGCAGTACGCGAACGAAATTTCCGTCGAACGAAACCTCGGCATCACGTTCCAGGTGCTCGCGCCGATGCAGATGATCGGAAAAACCGAGCTGGTCGAAACCGTGGCAGGCTGCTACGCGAAGCGAGCCGGCATGGACACCGATGCGTTTCTTTCCGGCCGCTATCAGAAACCGCCGCTGAGCACCAAAACGTACGGCGAGTATGTTGCGACGATTCTGACCGAACCCGCCTATGCGAGCGGCGTCGCCTTCGGAATCGACAGCGTCAACGGGATTACATCGCTCAACGGCTGAGGACTGACTGTGGACGAACGCGACTTTACCACGCTGGTTGCCGAGTTGCGCCCGCGCTTGCATCGCTACTGCGCCCGTATGACGGGTTCCGTCATCAATGGCGAGGACGTTCTGCAAGACGCGCTCGTCAAAGCAGTCGGTGCCATTCGGCGCGGAGAGACGGTAACGAACCCAACCTCATGGCTCTTTCGTGTCGCGCACCATGCAGCGCTCGATTTTTTGCGCTATGAGGCGCGGCGCGAAACGGCCGACCTCAACGAGGACTTCGATATGATCGACGACCGGGAGGATGAGTCGCCCGATCCGCTAGCGCTCGCCGCCGGTTTGCATACATTCATGCGCTTGCCGCCGGCCCAACGCAGCGCAGTCATCCTCAAGGACGTACTCGCGTATTCGATTCAGGAGATTTGCGACATCGTCGGCGGCACCGTTCCGTCGATGAAATCGGCATTGCAGCGCGGCCGGGCGCGTCTACGCGAGCTAGGCAGCACACCCGATGAAGCGCGCCCGCTGCTCGATGGGCCGACGCGCGCTCGGCTCGAAATGTACGTCGAACGTTTCACCGCTCAAGACTTCGGTGCTGTTCGCGCGATGCTGGCCGACGACGTGCGCCTCGATCTCGTCAATCGGCTGCAACTGCAGGGACGCACCGAGGTCGGCGAATACTTTCACCGGTACGCAGCCGCGGGCGGGTGGCGTTTCACCGCAGGCATCGTCGAGGGCCGTCCGGCGATTCTCGCCATCGACGCTGCGGAACCGGAAGGGCCGCCGGCGTTCTTCATCCTGCTCGAATGGGCAGACGGCGCCGTCGTTTCGATTCGCGACTTCTTGTTCGCGCGCTACGTGATGGATGACGCCGACGTCCGCATCATCGGCTGACGCCGCTTCACCCCCCCCACTCTCCTTGCCCATGCGATACACCAGCCATCTGGGCGGATCGTTCCGGTAACGATCGAGCATCCGTGCGGTGCCTTGAAGAAGCGGCATTGCGAACACTTGGCACCGCCCGGGCCCGGTTTGTCCTGATATTTGAACTGAGCTTTATTGTCAGCAGCTTCGGCGATGCTGCCGATGGCGGCAACGGCTGCACCGATAATAGGCAGCCCCGCGATCACTTTGAGGATCTCGCCGCGAGCTGGTGCGCCGGAATGCTCTTTCATCTCACTGACTCCCGGATGATAAGTGGTTAGCCCTCTTCATAACATATCGCGGCGATTGTCGGGAAGCGCAGCGTCGGATCCAACGTGCCTACGGGATACCTCCTGATGAACGATCCGTTGCGGCGTGTAGAGTAGACAGCGCCTGCGACGGTAGGCTACGCTAACGGCGGTGTGAGGCGAATCTTTTTAAGGAGTACGCATGCCGACGGTATCGTTTGCCGCGGACATTGTTCCGCTTTTTGACAAGACGACCGATGTTCCGCATATGGCCGCCCGTGGCGTGCCCCTCGACGACTACACGTACATGTCGGATCCGGCGAACGCGCAAGCCGTGCTCGATCGCTTGGATGGGACAACGCATCCACGCATGCCGCCCCCGCCGGCTCCCGCGTGGTCGCCGGCCTCTATCACGCTGTTCAAGCAGTGGATGACCGGCGGGTACAAACCGTGAACGCCACGCGCGTCCGGGCGTTTGTCGTCGTCGCAACGGTTACCGCGTTGGTCTTATCAGCGACGTCGTATTTCGGCGCGTTGACGAGTGCCGGTCGCGTGAGCGCTCTTGCCGCGACGTTGTCGCCCTGCACATTTCCAACGGCGATGGCCGCCACGAACGAAGAGACGGCGTGGCAGCTCTTTGTTGCCGCTAACTGCGCCGGAAGTGGGGGTCACGTCGTTTGGGAAGATTGGGTCGAACAAGGCCAGTACTACAATCCACCTGCCACCGGGGCGAATGCACTGCTTTTGCGCAGCCGGCGCTTCCACGGTAGCGTGCTGCAGCACCTACGCCAAGGCCATATGCAACGCGGAAAGATGACCCCGTTCGCCGCAAACACGGGTTGTCAGAAGATGACTGCACCACCGCAGGGATTGATTGCGACGCAAATTTGCGAGGAGGTGCATATGAACGCGGCAACCACGAAATTTATTACGGCCAACAATTTGCGGACGAATTCCGGCCAGGCGAAAGCCGCGGCAGCCGGATTCGTCGTTGACTTCCCGGCACCATCGGTCGAAGTCAAAGTTGACTGGATCCCGGCGTCGGACTTTGCGAAGCCGTTTTCCTGTACCGCGCCACCGAAAGATTTCCGCGTTGAATCGGTTGGCGGCACGTGCTACGCGATGGCCGGCATACACATCGAATCGAAACTGGTCAAGAATTGGGTTTGGGCAACGTTCGAGCCACAGAGCATGCTAACGAACCCGGGACGATGCAAGACATTCGGCAACTGCGTCGATCCGTGGGGATCAGTGCCGCCGACGAGCAGCGGCGGCACGACGCAACTCTCGGCGGCCGCGACCGCCCTGATGAAACAAGCCGGCTTAGCACCCCAATTCGCCAACTACCGGCTCGTTGGCGTGCAGATTGACTTTTTCAATCCGGACAAGTCGCCCTCGCTTCTCGGCAACTCGGTGATCGAAGGTGAGAACGTCGGCCTAAAAGCGGGACAATCGTCGTGCATCATCTGCCATTCGTTCTCCGCGATCAAGAACGACGGTACCGACAACGGAAGCACGCTCTTTCCGCCGTTCCCGGCAACCAAACCGTATACGCCGCCGAGCGGTTGGATGTCCCGCGACCTCGTCTGGTCTCTCGATCAGGCAAATTAAGACGGAAAGTACGCCG
>PLRU01000102.1:0-3760 GCA_003164045.1 Candidatus Lustribacter telmatis | reverse complement strand
GCGTAATCCGCAGCGCGTTCGAGGGCGAGACAATAGAGCCGCGCTGCATCGCGACGGTGCACGCCCGGCCACCGATTGTTTCCCTCGCCAACGTACGCGGACACACCGTGTTCGCGAGCAAACCCGATGACGATCGGGACGAAGCCATGGTCGCCTTTGCCGTGAACGGACGGAGCGAGCCGAATCACCGAGACGCGCACTCCGCGCGCAGCCGCGGCCTTTGCCGCTGTCTCGGGATCGCGCGGGAACGGCACCGCGCTCGGATCGCGGACGTCGTCTTCCGTTACCAGGCGTCCCGGCGCGATCAGTGCGACACCAGACGTGATGATCAGCGGCTTACCCGTACCGGCCAACGCGTCGCCTAGCGCCTCGATGGCACTCCGCTCGGCCGCGCCGTTTTCGGCGAAGCGCGAGAAATCGTGGCTGAAGGCAGTGTGGATGACGGCGTCCGCGGCAGCGGCGCCGGCGCGCAGGCTCTCGAGATCTTCGAGGCTGCCACGTTGGACGGCGATCCCCGCCGACGTGAGGGTGGCCGCCGCCGCATCCGACCGCGCTAGGCCGGTAACGGCGTGGCCGGCGGCCAGCAGCTCCTCGATGACGGCCGAACCAACCCAGCCCGTGGCCCCGGTAACAAAAACATGCATGATTAGGAGATTCTCCCGATGATGACAGTGACTGACATGTAGAATAGCACATATGTCAGCCACTGTCATCATGTATGATAGGGAAGATGAGCCGCTGGGAGCCCAATGCACGCGGCCGCCTCGAACGGGCGGCCTACGAACTTATCCTGGAGCGCGGATACGATCAGATCACCGTCGCCGATATTGCCAAGCGCGCGGGGCTGACCGAACGGACGTTTTTCAGGCATTTCGCGGACAAGCGCGAGGTGCTCTTCGGCGGCTCCGCCGCGCTGCAGGACGAGCTCTTGCGAGCCCTCGCCGAACTACCACCCGCGTTGCCGGCGATTGCGGCCGTTCGGATCGCCGTCGAAGCGATGTCGGCCTTCATGCATGGACGGCGCGCCTATGCCCGTGAGCGCCAGCGGCTCGTCGCCGCCCATGCGGACCTCCAGGAGCGCGAACTGATCAAACGCGCGACGCTTACCGCGGCGCTCGCAGCGGCCTTAGGGCAACGCGGAGTACCGGAGCCGGCGGCGAGTCTCGCCGCCGATATGGGGATGGCCGTGTTTTACGTCGGCTTCGTCCACTGGCTCGACGATCCGGCAGACCGGGAAATGGTCGACATCGTCCGCGAGGGATTCGATCAGCTCAAAGCCCTCGCTTCAGGCGCCTAATCGTATGGCGTCGAAAATGCGCAGCGCCGGCGTAGATCAGCACGATCCGCAACAACGCAATCGGCTCGGCGCTGCACTCGGGGCGTTGATTGAGGAAGTCGCTACGTCGAAGCAAGATTTCCTCGTGAAGGCCGCGGAGCGTGACGGCTTTGTGTTCGCGGACGGTGTCTTTCGACCGGCGGGCACGGCCCCAAGTGCATTTGCAGTAACGCGCGTCGAAGAATTAGCGTCGATCGATGAGCGCGGCAGGCGGCTGTATCTCCTCGCGAACGATAGTCCGAACGACGCCATCGCCGGCGCAAAGGAGCTGGTCGAATCCGTTTGCCGGACGGCCGGTTTCGAGCTCGTTCCGATCGCCGGCGACGATGCGAAAGAGAGCGCCGCCGTCCGTAGATGTCTGCAGCAGCTAGCCGACGTCATTGCTCGTCTCGGTGAAGTCCGGAATCTTGCACCCCGCCATGCTCGAGTGGCGGTCGGCGCGGCCGTCACATTCACCGGCTTCGTTGCCGAAACGTACGTGAAGCGCAAATGAAAAGCAATGCCCGCGCCAAAGAGCGATACATCATAGCCTGATTGCCGTGCGGCAATTCGGAGCTCTCAATCCACAAGGACGCGAGCGGCAGCTACATCATGCGTCATGGTCCCTAGCCACCGTTCCGCTCGATTAGCCTAGGTCGAATCGATCGAGGTTCATCACTTTGTTCCACGCTGCTACGAAGTCGCGCGTGAATTTTTCTTGCGCGTCGTCGCATGCGTAGACTTCTGCGATTGCACGGAGTTGCGAGTTCGACCCGAAGATTAAGTCGACGCGGGTGCCGGTCCACTTCAGCTCGTTCGTTGCTCGATCGCGTCCTTCGAAGAGGTCTTCGGTTTCCGAGACGCTCTTCCACGTTGTGCCCATGTCGAGCAGGTTGAGGAAGAAGTCGTTGGTGAGCTTCTCGGGGCGCTTCGTGAAGACGCCGTGCTTCGAGGCATCCGCGTTTGCGCCGAGGACGCGCATACCGCCGAGGAGTACCGTCATTTCCGGTGCCGACAACGTCATGAGCTGAGCGCGATCGACCAGCATTGCTTCGGGTGTAACGGTGTATGCGGTTTTGAGATAGTTGCGGAAACCGTCCGCTTCCGGTTCGAGCACCGCGAACGAATGCGTGTCGGTCTGATCCTGCGATGCATCCGTGCGACCCGGTGTGAAGGGAACCGTTGCGGCATGACCGGCGTTTTTGGCCGCTTGTTCGACGGCCGCGCAGCCGCCGAGCACGATCAGGTCGGCGAGCGAGACCATCTTTCCGCCCGATTGGGCGGCGTTGAATTCTTTTTGAATTCCCTCGAGCGTGGCAAGCACGGTTGCCAATTGCGCGGGCTGATTGACGGCCCAATCTCTCTGCGGTTCGAGGCGGAGGCGAGCGCCGTTCGCGCCGCCGCGCTTATCCGAGTCGCGATAGGTCGCCGCCGACGCCCAAGCCGTCGACACGAGTTGCGAGATCGAACGTCCCGATGCCAGAATCTTGCTCTTGAGTGCGGCGATGTCCTTATCGTCAATGAGCGCGTGGGTGACAGACGGAACGGGGTCTTGCCAGATCAGTTCCTCCGCCGCAACGGCTTTGCCGAGATAGCGCGAGCGCGGACCCATGTCGCGATGCGTGAGCTTGTACCACGCCCGCGCGAAGGCGTCGGCGAACGCCGCCGGGTTCTCATGGTAGCGCTTCGCGATCGGCCCATAGGCTGGGTCCAGCTTGAGCGCGAGGTCCGTCGTCAGCATCATAGGAGCGTGTCGCTTCGATGGATCGTGTGCATCGGGTACGGTTCCCTGGGCCGATGCATCCTTCGGCGTCCACTGGTGAGCGCCGGCCGGGCTCTTCGTCAGTTCCCATTCGTAGTTGAACAGGTTGTCGAGGTAGTTATTGTCCCATTTCGCCGGCGCCGTCGTCCACGCACCTTCGAGGCCGCTGGTAATCGTCGCGTCGCCATTGCCGCTGCCGAAGCTGTTTTTCCAGCCGAGACCTTGCTCCGCGATACCGGCGCCCTCGGGTTCGGGGCCGACATATTTGGATGGGTCGGCGGCGCCGTGGACTTTGCCGAACGTGTGTCCGCCGGCAATGAGCGCGACGGTCTCTTCGTCATTCATCGCCATGCGCGCAAACGTCTCGCGAATGTCGCGCGCTGAAGCGATCGGATCCGGTTTGCCGTCGGGCCCCTCCGGGTTCACGTAGATCAGGCCCATCTGAACGGCCGCAAGCGGGTTCGCAAGTTCGCGATCGCCCGTGTAGCGCTTGTTTCCGAGCCACGTGTCCTCGCCGCCCCAGTTGATGTCTTCTTCGGGCTCCCAAACGTCCACGCGTCCGAAGCCGAACCCGAACGACTTCAATCCCATCGAATCGAGCGCGCACGTGCCGGCCAACACCAAGAGATCGGCCCACGAGAGTTTGTTGCCGTACTTTTGCTTGATCGGCCACAGCAGCCGGC
>PLRU01000037.1 GCA_003164045.1 Candidatus Lustribacter telmatis | reverse complement strand
TTTCCGCGCCGGTGAACGTCACCGTGTCGGAGCCGAACTTCTTCGGACCCTTCACGGCCTCGACGACGACGTGCGGCCCGTTGGGGATCTCCGTGAGTTCGATGAATCCGCTTGGCCCGTCCGCGACCTTCTCGGTCGGCCCCGGCGCGTTCACGGGGAGTTGCTCGTATACGTTCTCCGACGGGACGAACACCACTACGCTGCCGATTACGGAGACGTAAGCCAACGGGGGCCTAACGCAACGCGGTGGCGAGTTCGCGATAGCTTTCGTAGCGGCTGGCGGTATTTGCTCGTTCGCAATACGATCTTGGAGGCAAAAGAGGTATGCGATCTCCGCGGCTATGCAAAGGTCGAGATTTGAATCTAGTTGGCTTGAACGGCTAGAGGCAACGCCGAGCCGGTCAATCGCGGTTCCGATCGAAATGCCAACGTCACTCAAATACGGATCTTGACAAGTTGCATACACGTGACGCAACTCGTTAAGAAATTGTTCGTCAAAGTACGCCGCATCATAGTGGACGCTCAGAACGCCCGCATTGAACTGCGATGAAAACAGCCGTCGGTTTCCAGCATCGTCGGCTAGATAGACAGACGTTCCTCCGTGAGATAGATGCAGCTTCATATCTCTGGTATACGGCGCCCAAGGGAGATGAGCGTGTAAGATGGCTTACGCTGGATGGGCCCGCACTGCCCGATCCGGACCATTTCGGATAAGGTCATTTTTCTCAACAATCACGATGTCAAATTTACGACGGCAATCTACGGCGTAATCGATTTGGTGAATCGGAAGGTCACCTACGCTTCGGCGGGTCATCATCCGCCGATCTTAGCGCAAGCCGGCGAAGAGCCGCGCATCATGCCAAATCACGGGTTTCCGCTCGGCGTGGAAATCGATCTGCCGGATCTCATCAAGGAGCACGAGTTTGCCTATGAGTCAGGCTCCTTATTGGTATTATACACCGACGGTCTGATCGAGTATAGTCACGACACGCAAAAGGGTGAGGCCCGACTCCTGCGGGCCGCGCGCGGCGCCCTTGTGACAAAAGCTCAAAATCCGGCAAGATTTATCGTTAAGAACGTCCTGCAAGAAGAATTGCAACATCCCGACGATGTCGCGGTACTGACGATTTTCTTCGAATAGCATTTAGGGGCGCATTCTTACGACGTTCCTGGGTCCCCGATGCATCTTAAGCATCACCGGCCGCTCCTGCACCGATCATTGACCATTCAGACCGTAGCAACGCCACGAATCGGTTGAGTCGTGCGAGCGTCTCGCACGTCGAGCTGACCGCATTCCCGGTTTACGGTTGAAATAAACTCCCTCAAAATACCGGTATATAGTTGCGGCTCGAATTGATACAGTTTGACTTCCCTCAAGAAGAAAGAGAGCCGCGTATGCAGCCCATCGTTGACAAATTATCCTCACTAATCGAGAAGAACGGCTGGAAGGACAAGTTCGAGCAAACCATCGCGGCAACGCATAAGCTGAATATTTCAGCTCTGGCTTCGATTAATTCGTTGAACGACTACCTAAAATACGTCGACGGATTCGCAACCTGGGCGCCATCGTCGCCGGGTTCGTCCCATCGAATTTATGAAAAGATGGCTGAGTTCTACTTTATCCTCGATCAAGAACCGGTGCGCAGCCTCCAAAACCCGATCGAACCCGGCAAGGGCGCTCAAGTGTTGACGCCGCTCTCCGCGTGGATCGACGAATTCGCGAAGACCTGGGGGAGCTATCTCGATACGCACGATTCGGTGAAGGAGATCGAGTCGTTCAAGACGGCTCCGAATTTCAATTGGGACGAGTATATGCCCCCGCCGAGCGGCTATCAGACGTTCAACCAGTTTATGGCGCGCGATGTGAAGCCTGGTCTGCGACCGGTGGCGGCCCTAGACGATCCGACCGTGCTGGTTGCGCCGGCTGACTCGACCTTCGTGGGCTGGTGGCAGATCAGCGACTCATCCGAGATTTTCGTGGAGAGCAAGGGCCTACGGTGGTCGATCCATCAGCTCCTGACTGGAAGCCCGTATGCGGACCGTTTTAAAGACGGCATCTTCACGCACAGCTTCTTGAATACGACCGATTACCACCGCTGGCACGCGCCCGTACCGGGAACAGTGCTCGAAGCGCGCGTCATTTCGGGCCAGGCCTTCCTTGACGTCGAAGCGATCCCGGGCACCGTCGGGGGGAAGCCTGGAGAGGTCTTGAACTGCCTCGACAACACGGGTTATCAGTTCGTTCAAACGCGCGGACTCGTCGTGCTCGATTCGCCGATCGGTCTCGTGGCATGCATTCCGATGGGGATGGCACAGGTCTCCTCCGTCGTGCTCACCGCCGAAGTTGGGCGAGAACTGCGCAAGGGTGAGGAACTCGGCTATTTCGCCTTCGGTGGCTCGGACTTCGTGATGGTCTTCGAGCAGCGGAGCAACGTCCACCTCGATTGGCAGCAAGGCGTCCACGTGCGACAAGGTATGGCCATCGGTAAGGCCTTCGCGAAATGATCACCGGGCGGCGCACGTAATGGCAACCTCGGTAAAGCCGGCGGCGCCCGCGGCCGCCGCCCCCGCAAACGGCAAGGCGCAGGGCGGTGTGAAAAAAAAGGTGGTCGTCATCAGCATGATGGCGCTCGCCGTCATGAACGTAACGACCGTCATGAGCTTGCGCGGCCTTCCGTCGCAAGCCGTCTACGGTTTGAGTTCGATCTTCTACTACGTTATTGCGGCAGTGGTCTTGCTTATCCCCACCGCCCTCGTGGCCGCGGAACTCGCATCGACGTTCCCCGAAAAGGGGGGCATCTTTCGCTGGGTGAGCGAGGCGTTCGGTCCGTCATGGGGATTCGCCGCGCTCTACTACGAGTGGCAGTCGATCGTCGTCTGGTTCCCGACGGTGCTCATCTACGCCAGCGTCGCATTTGCGTACATCGTAGGGTCCGCCAGCTTCGATGCGGCGCTGGCCGGCAATAAGTTCTACGTCATCGCCGTCGTGCTGGGCGTCTTTTGGGCGGTCACGTTGTTCACGTTTCGTGGCATGCAATCGTCCTCGATGCTCAGCACGCTCGGCGGGCTGTTCGGAACGATCATTCCCGGCGCGATCCTCATCGTCGGCGCCGGCGTGTACATCGCGCTCGGCAATCCCGTTCATCTCGACATGAGCACGGGCCTCATTCCGAAGTTCACCGACATCAACGGTCTCGTGCTGGCGGCGAGCATCTTCCTGTTCTTCGCTGGGATGGAAATGCAAGCCGTGCACATTTCGGACATGAAGAACCCCACGCGCGACTACCCTCGATCGCTCTTCCTCGCGACGGTCGTCATCCTCAGCGTCTTCATCCTCGGAACGCTCGCCATCGGCGTCCTCATCCCGGTGAAGGACATCAACCTCACCCAAAGCCTGCTCGTCGCATTCCGCGACCTGTGGGCCGGACTCCACGTGCCGTGGATGGGACCCGTCATGGCCGCGATGCTCGCGTTTGGCGTCTTGGGACAAGTCAGCGTGATCGTCGCCGGCCCATCGACCGGTTTGCTCGCCGTCGGGAAGGCCGGCTATTTGCCGAAGTTCTTCCAGGGCACGAACAAGAACGGCATCCAGGTTCCGATCCTGGTCTTTCAGGGCGTCATCGTGAGCATCTTGGCGCTCGCGCTCACCGTGCTGCCGTCGGTGCAGTCGGCCTACCAGATCCTCGGCCAGATGGCGACGATCATCATCCTGGTGATGTACGTGGTCATGTACACCGCGGCACTGCGTCTGCGGCATACGCAGCCCAACAAGCCGCGGCCGTTCAGGGTACCGGCGCTTTGGCTCGTTGGCAGTGTTGGTGTGATCGCGGCGGTGGCCGCGTTCATCCTGAGCTTCGTTCCACCGCAGCAGATCGCGACCGGAAGCCCGGTCTTGTACGTCGGCATCCTCGTCGTCGGCAGCGCGATCTTCCTCGGCATTCCGTTTGTGATCTACGCGCTGCGCAAGAAGGACTGGAAATCGGGCGATACCGGCTTCGCTCCCTTCGATTGGCAAACCGAAGGTCGCAAGCCGAGCGCGGTCTCCACCTGGCCCAACGGCGTCGCTCCGGCGGCACCCCCGGCGGATCACGAGCCGGCGACGCCGGCCGCGGCGTAGGGGCGCCCTCCGGCTATGACGGTCTCAGCGACGGCGAAGTCCTCGATGAACGTGTGGAGTGTCGCGGCGCTCGGTATCGGCGCGATGGTCGGCGCCGGGATCTTCGCGCTGCTCGGGCAGGTCGTCTTGATCGCTCACAGCGCGGCGTGGATCGCGTTCATCATCGGCGGCGTTGTCGCGATGTTCTCGGGCTACTCGTACGCGCGCCTCGCGGCAAAGTATCCCTCCGACACGGGGATCGTCGCGTTCTTCGATGCGGCGTTTCCGTCGCGGGCCGCGGGAGGCGCGCTTTCGCTGGTCTATCTCCTGACGCTGGCCGTGACGTGTGCGCTCATAGCAAAGAGCTTCGGCGCTTACGGCGCGCGGCTGGTGTTCGGCGACGGCTCCTCGCCGCTATGGATCGATGCGTTCGCTACCACGATCGTCATCGTCCTAACGGTGCTCAACGCGATCGGTTCGCGGGCGGTCGGGCGTGCCGAGGTCGTACTCGTCGTCGTAAAACTCCTAGCGCTGGGGGTGCTGCTCGTTGCCGGGACGACGTCCTTTCAGCCATCCCGTCTGAGCAGCCCGCTGCACGTCGGCCTTGGTTCGATCATCGCGGCAGTCGGCCTTACGTTCTTCGCCTACTCAGGCTACGGCACTATGGCCAACGCCGCCGGCGACGTGGCAAAACCGGCGGTGACGATTCCGCGAGCGATTTACGGTGCGATCGCGTTCGTCGCGCTACTGTACGTTGCGGTCTCGGTGATCGTGCTCGGCAACGTCAGCCAGGGCGATTTGGCGAAATACGCCGATACGGCCGTCGCGCAAGCGGCGCGGCCGGTGCTCGGGAACATGGGATTCGTCGCGCTCTCGATTGCGGCGCTGCTCGCGACGGCCTCGGCGATCAACGCCGTGCTCTTCGCCGGCATGAACATCGCTCTGGGTCTGGGAAAAGGCCGGCAACTCCCGTCGGCGTTTACGGCCCTGGTCCGGGGCAAACTCAGCCGCGGCGTGACGTTTGCGATCGGCGGCGTGCTGGTCATGGTCAATTTTATGGATCTCTCGGCGATTGCGGACGTCGCGAGCGCAGCGTTCCTGATCACCTACCTCGCCGTGTTCGTCGCGCATTGGCGACTGGCCAGCGAGACAAAGAGTAGCCGCGCCGTGATCGCGATCGGGTTTACACTCATGGCGACCGTGCTGGTCGTCTTCGAAATCGCGGTTTTCCGCAGCCAGTGGTTGTCGCTCTTGCTGACATTCGGCCTGGTCGGCGCGGCCTTCCTCATCGAGGTCGTGCTGGCCCGCCCCGTGCGACTGAAGCGCGCGGCCTAATCAGAATTTTTTTCCTACGCACGTCATCAAACCTTAAGAAAGCAGCACGATGTCAGTTACTACGCGCCCCGATCACGAAAAGACGGCCGGAAACGGCAAATCGAATGGGCACTCCGGCCCGCCCGCGTTGACGGTAGAAGCGCTCTTTCTCGGACCGAAGTCCGAAAACAAGGCGTTCTTCCGCGAGCGGCTCCTTGCGATCATCGAGGACCACATTCACTGGCGCGCCGACTTCAATCCCGCTGACGAAGCGCTCGTGTCCGCGGAGGACATGCGCGCGAAAGCCTTCGTGCACACGCTCGATCGAACGACCGAAGTTCTCGAGGCGGTGTCGAGCCGCTTGCGGCAGTCGGCGGATCCATGGTTCTCCACGCGCTATCTCGGCCACATGTGCTCGGACATCCTGATGGTCGCCAACATCGCGAAGATGTCGACGATGTTGTTCAACCCGAACAACTGCGCCTACGAGGCATCGGTCGCCACCGAACCGATGGAACTGGAAGTCGGCAAAGATTTCGGCCGCTTGTTGGGTTACGATGCGGAGACGAACTGGGGCCACATCACCACCGACGGTACCGTCGCCAACTACGAGTCGCTGTGGCTGGCGCGCAATCTGAAGTCGTTCCCGCTCGGCGTGAAGTCGGTAAGCCCGGACCTCGTGAACGGTCTCGACGAGTGGCAGCTCTTGAATCTGCCGGTCCCCAAGATACTCGATCTACTCGACGAGACCAAGAAGAACGGCACGTTCGCCAAAGCGCTGGCGGCGTCGGCGCGGGGACGCGGCGCGGGCGGCGGCAAGCTCGGCAAGATGATCGTCCCGCAGACGCGTCACTACTCGTGGGAAAAGGCGGCCGATATCCTCGGCATCGGCTTGGATAGCATGGTGAACGTTCCGGTCGACTCGCTCTACCGCATCGACCTCGATGCATTACGTGCGGTGCTCGATGACTGCCTTGCAAAGAAGGTCCCGGTCCTCTCGCTGGTTTCGGTCGTGGGAACAACCGAAGAGGGCGCCATCGACGACGTCGCTGCGGTCGTGAAGATTCGCGAAGAGTACGAAAAGAAAGGCCTCTCGTTCTATTACCATATCGATGCCGCATACGGTGGGTACGGCCGCACGATGTTCCTCGACGAGAAGGGCCGCTTCATGGCCTACGAAGATTTGCTCGAGCGACTGCGCAATCTCGACGTCGAAAAGAATGGCGTCGCCTTCCCGTCGAAAACCGTGTGGAAGGCCTTCCGCGCGATCCCGTCGGCGGATTCGGTGACCATCGATCCGCACAAGATGGGCTACGTTCCGTATGCAGCGGGCGGAATCTCCGTGCGCGACAAGCGGATCCTCGGATTGGTGTCATACACCGCGGCGTACGTCTTCGACGGTAAGGATATCGAACTGAACCTGGCGAGCGTCATCCTTGAGGGTTCGAAGTCGGGCGCGTCGGCGGCCGGCGTGTGGGCGGCACACCAACTCGTTCCACAGAACATCGCGGGATACGGCCAGATCATGGCGCGCAGCCTCGGAGGTGCGCGCCATTTCGTGAAGACGCTCGAGACGGTACGCGAGTTCGAGGTCGCCGGGAAGACGATCGTCTGCCTGCCGCTCCTGAGCGAGCCGGATTTCAACATCGTCTGCATGGCCTTCAATTATAAGGGCAACACGAGCCTGGCGAAGATGAACGACTTCAACACGAAGATCTATGCCGCGTCGTCGTATTCGGGCGGTCGCATGTATACCGAAGACTGGATCACCTCGCACACGGTGCTCGAAACCGCTTCCTACGGAAACGCGCCGGTCGACTTCATCAAAAAGTTCGGCTTGCCCGAGTCGGAGTGGAGCAAGGTGGGTCAAGTCGTAGTGCTTCGCTCGTGCGTCCTCCATCCGTGGATGGCCAGCACGCCGAACTATCCGCAAGCCTGGCAAACCTACATCGAAATCATGAAGGGCAAGATCGAACGCATCGTTGCGGACGAAGACCTTCGCGACGCGAAGACGCCTTGAGGATCTTGGCGGCAGCGATTGTTTTTCTCGCGGTCGCCCTCCCCGGCGCCGGATCGGCGGCCCCGGCACCGCCGGTTCCGAGCCCCAGCCCGAGTCCGACGGCGAATTCGTTCACCGTCGCCGGCTTCGTGCGATCGACCGATTATACGGTGCAAACGCAGACGAACCCGGCGAACGGTGGTCCGCGCATCCCTTCGTATTACCCGTCATACACCGCCGATGCGAACCTGCGCCTCAACTATCGTTTCGGTGAGTCGCCCGTCTCGGTCGGCGTGTCGTATCTTAACGCACAAGCGATCGGCTCGTGCTCGACTCCGGCTCCGCCGGCCGGTTCAACGTGCATCAACGCCGCCAACAATCTGCCCGGCTTTCCGATCAGCACGTTCATGGAAGCCTACATTCAATATAGCGGAACCCGCCTACTTGCGCGAGTCGGGAACCACGTGATCGATACCCCCTGGGCGACGTCGGCCACCGGAGCGCACATCGATCCGTCGTCGTTTCAGGGCCTCGACGTTCGCTATTCGCTCGGGAGCCAATTCACAATCGAAGGCGCCGACTACGTGCGCTTCAAGCCGAGCGAACTCGGCGGCTTTCAGCGCACGACCCTCTTGACCGGCTTTCCGCTCGGGGCGACGGGATTGGCGAACAACATCTACGACCCGAGCGGCCTCACCATTCAGACGAATGGCTTCATGTACGGCCACGCCGGCTACGCGAGCACCAACGGGTTCGCGGCGAACGCCTACGTGTACGGCATGCAGAATATCGCGAACATCCTGTGGTTCGATGCGAACTTTCCGCTGGGGACCTCGAAGTTCAAGCCATTCGTGAAGCTGCAGGGCGGCTCTGAATCAAATGCCGGAAGCGCGGTGATCGGCAAGATCGACTCCTCGGTGTTCGGCGTGCAAGCCGGCGTGAACCTCACGCCGAGATTCTCGCTGACCGCCGGCTACGATGGGATTCCCCTGCACACCGATAGGGTGACGTTACCGGCGGGTTACACGTGCCCGGCCGGAGCGACCGCCGGTGCCGGCGTGATCGCG
>PLRU01000019.1 GCA_003164045.1 Candidatus Lustribacter telmatis | reverse complement strand
GACCTCGTCACCTCCAGCGCCAGCGGCATCGATCCCGATATCTCGCCGGAAGCTGCAGCGTGGCAAATTCCGCGGGTCGCGAAGGCCCGCCACATGACGGCGGACGCGGTCAAGGCCATCGTTGACGCAAACGTCGCCGGACGCCAACTGGGTTTCCTCGGCGAACCGCACGTGAACGTCCTCGCCCTCAACCGCGCACTGGACGCGGCGAAATAACGGCGCGAGTGCCTTTAGCGGGGGGCGAGCGCGATCAGTTCGCGCGCGCCTGCCCGCAATAGGCGATTGGCAAACGACGGCGGCGTGAAGAGCCGCTGTTTGCCGCGCGGCGACTCGACGACGATCGTATCCAGCTCTTTCGCCGCCGCCACCAGCGCGGCGGCGGGATCTTTGTCCTCGAGCCGCAGCCACTGCGCCCGCGCCGCACGCGCCGCCTTCTGAAGCACTTCGAGCGCGTTCTGGTCGCGAGTTGCGCCGGGCGTACTGACGTGGACCACGACCAACTCGATCCCGAGCCGCGTCACCAGCCGCCCCATCCGCTCGATCAAGCCGACGTCGCGCTCGCGCGCACGCACGCCGAGGACGATGCGCGCGAACGGCGGAGCGTGGCGCCGCTGGCGCCGGGCCCGCATCAGTTCGCGGACGGTCAGCTCACGCAACGCGGACAGATTTTCGGTACGAAAGAAATGCACCAGCGCCGATTCGATCCGCTCTTTCGGGTAGATCTTGCCGTCCCGCAACCGTTCGCGCAGCACCGCCGGCGTCACGTCGACGAAGATCACGTCGTCGGCCAATTCCAGGATCGTGTCGGGCAACGTTTCGCGCACATGCGTCCCGGTCAGCCGCTCGACCGCGTCACCGAGNNGGCTCGTTGCTGTGCGCGAGCTCGTCGATGAGCGCGACGTCGGGGTGACGGCGCACGATCGCTTCGCGGTCCAACTCCCCGTTTGGCAAGCGCGGGAGGACCTCGAGACCCACGAGTTTTGCGGCCGTATCGACGCGGCCGTGGGTTTCGACGAGCCCGACGACGACGTCGAGGTTCTCGGCGCACAGATCGTGCGCGCGATCGAGCATCGCATACGTTTTGCCGCTGCCGGCAACCGATCCGAGATAGATCACCAGCTTGCCGTAGCCGATGCGCAGGCGATCGCCGACGGTCTGGCCGTACGGATGCCGCGCCACGTCGACGATGCTCGGTGCGGACGGTCGCGTCGTGTCAACGACGAATAGATCGCGATCGGCCGGACGCGAAAGAATTTTGCGCGCCAACTCACCGTTGGGGAAAGCCACGAACGCTGCTCGCACGTTGTCGAGTCGCCCTTCGGCAAGCCGCGGCGGCAGCGCAATAACTGCAGCGTCGGCGGCAGCGCGCGCAATCTGTGCGATCTCCTCGCCGCCGTCGCCGTCGACGATCGTCACCTCGACGGCCAGATCGAGCACGTCAGCGAGCGCACCCACCCGGCGCAAGTACGTCCCGCATTCATCGTCACCGTTCACGATGGCGAGCGCCGTCGAGGTCTTCGCCGGACTCACCACGGGCACCGTGAGCGCATCGACGGTTTGCAGCAGCAGGTCGCGCATCATCTGGAGATTGCTCGGCTGGAACACGCCCTGTGCGGCGCGATCGATGTCGTCACTGCGGACGATCCGGCCGCTGCGCAGGCGCGATTCCAGCACCGCCGGCGAAACGTCGAGGGCGATGACGCCGTCCGCGCTCTTGAGCAACGAAATCGGCACGATCTCCCGGATCGGATGGCCGATGATGCGCTCCGCGGTTAGCGCCACCGTTTCCAGATGTTGGATGTTGAACGCGCCGAGCACCGATTTCCCGGCCGCCCGCAGCGCGAGCGCATCTTGCCAGCGCTTCGCGTGCGTTGCACCAGGCGGATTCGAATGCGCCAACTCGTCGAGGAGGATCGTCTCGTAGTTGCTCGCAATTGCGGCGTCGACGTCGAAATCTTCGAACGTGCTGCCGTTGATCTCAAACCGCCGCAGGGGGATGCTCGGCAGGTCCCGCGCCAGTTCGTCGAGTCCGGGGCGGTCCTTCGTTTCGATCCAACCGATCGCCACGCGTCGTCCGGCTTGACGTTGAAAGTGAGCCTCAGTAAGCAGACGATAGGTTTTCCCCGCACCCGGCGCGCTGGCCAGATAAATCGTGAGCCGGGGCTGAAAGCCGAGTTCGGCGAGCAGCGCCTCGGCGTTGGGACGCACGGGACGATCCATACCCACGGTCCCTTCGGCGGAGGGGCGCGGTGAGCATTGAGGAAGCGCAGGCGGTGCCGTACCGCTACGTTCCGGCCGTGTGCGTCCTTTCGCTCCTCGGGGCATTCGGCGTCGATTTACTGACGCCGCAGCTCTTCGTAGCGGCGATCTTGCTCGACGTCCCGATCGTGTTGAGCAGCCTGGGCAGCAGCGCCCGCTTCCGCGTGGCCCTGATCGTCGCGGCCCTCGCTTGCGACATCATCGCCGGCTACATCAACGGCCTCCAGGCGGGCCACCACTGGAGCGCGATCGCCGTCGGCGATCGGCTCCTGGCAGCGCTCTCGATCGTTTTCGTGGGCTACCTCAGCTCGGCCGTCATCGACAACGCCCAACGGGCTGGGCACGCGGAATCGCAAGAACTCCGCG
Organism: Candidatus Lustribacter telmatis; assembly: GCA_003164045.1. Taxonomy (GTDB): domain Bacteria; phylum Vulcanimicrobiota; class Vulcanimicrobiia; order Vulcanimicrobiales; family Vulcanimicrobiaceae; genus Lustribacter; species Lustribacter telmatis. Next base: position 65,353 of record PLRU01000019.1, on the reverse strand, counting down.
CGCGGCGCGAGGCGCAAATCTCGGCCGCGATCGAACGCGTGCGCGCCTCGCTCTCGACCGAACTGGTCCTGCGCGCGATCGCGCACGAATCGCTGGAACTGCTCGACGCGACGGAAGCACGTTTCGCACTGACCGGACCGCCGATCACGACGCTCGTTGCACGGCGCGGTGAGGCGCAGGTCGACGTCGATGAAAGGCGCCTCCCGCCGGCCGGGATCTCGCTCGTGCAGCGCGCAGCGGACGACGGCGACGTCGTCGCGGTCGGGCCGACGGATGCGCTCGGACGCTTGATCCTCGATACGTTCGGCACGCCCGAAATGCTGGCGATCCCGATCGCCGATCGCGAGCGGCGCTTCGGCGTCCTGCTCGTTCTCGGCGAGCACGGGGAGCGGTTGGAAGAATTGCGCAGCGTTGCGCGCGGCTACGCCGACCAAGCTGCGAACGCCCTCGAGCAAGCGCGCTTGTTCGAACAGCTCGCCGAGCGCAACGCAGCCCTGGAAGAACGCAGCGGCGTCATCCGCGACCTCGTCTACGCGCTCTCCCACGATCTGCGCACGCCGCTCGCGGCGCTCGGCATGACATTGCGCCAGGCTCAGACCGGCGCATACGGCAAGCTCCCGGAGCGGTATCTCGAAACCGTCGAGCGCAGCGTCATCGCGACCGACGACGTGCAACGCCTCGCGGAAACGCTGCTCCTCGTAGCACGCTTCGAGAGCGGCGATCGCCGGCCCGATCGCGACATCGTCGATCTCGACGAGATCGCATGTCAGATCGCCGCCGAGTTGCAAGCGCTCGCTGCAACCCGCCATGTCGAGCTGACGGTCGTGAAGGGTGAAGGCGGCCCGCCGCGTACGATCGGTGACCGCGGTGACGTGCGGCGCGCGATCACCAACCTCGTCGCGAACGCCCTCGAGCACACCCCCGCTGACGGCCACGTGACAATAACGGTTCAGCGGAGCGGCCTCAAGGCGATCCTCCGCGTCACGGATGACGGTTTCGGCATCTCCGAAAAAATGCGTGCGCATCTCTTCACTCGCTTCGCTCGCGGCGACGACCGGCGTGGCGGCGGCTCGGGCCTCGGTCTCTACATCGTGCGTCGCGTCGCCGAGGAGTCGGGCGGGAGCATCGACTACGCACCGAACGCCCCGAAAGGCAGCATCTTCACGCTACACCTCCCGGCGGCAACGACGGCATGAGCGAACGCATTAGCGTCGTGCTCGTCGAAGATCACGCGCTCACCCGCACGGGTCTGCGCACGGCCCTCGAAGCGAGCGGCGACGTCCGCGTCGTCGCTGAGGCAAGTGACGGCATCAGCGCCGAAACGGTCATCCTGCGCGAGCATCCGATGGTCGCCATCATCGACATCGGCCTACCGGGCCGCGACGGCGTCGCGCTGACCCGCGCGATCAAAATCGCGGCGCCGCAGACGCACGTCGTCATCTTGACGATGCACGAACTCGACGACGAGGTACTCGCCGCGCTCTCGGCCGGCGCCGATGCGTACTGCGTAAAGTCTTCCGACACATCGACGGTGATCGACGCCGTACGCATCGTTGCCGGCGGCGGCGCCTACTTCGACCCGCGCATCGCGCACGTCGTGCTGCGCCGTCTCGGGGCACCGAGCCCGCAGCCGACTGCCGACTCGCCGCTGACGCCGCGCGAACTCGANNGGCCACATCCGCGACATCCTCGAGAAACTCTCCGCCGCCGACCGCACGCAAGCTGCCGTCAACGCGATGCGCCGCGGCTATCTGTAGTTAGCGGCTGCGATTTGCGGCGCGCGCCGGTTCGACTTCGCGCATCTCGACGATCTCGAAGACCTTGAGTTCGCGCCGGTCGCGCGCGCACACGAGGTTAGCCGGCGGTTTGCGGCGGCGCAGCAATTCCATCCCGCATTTCTCGCAGCGCAGCACGTAGCGCTTCACCGAGGGGTTGAGGGGGGCGGCCGAGCCGAGATCGTGGTAGATCGACGGCAGGCCGAGTTCTTTCATCTTGCGCTTGAACGCCGGCGTGTGGCCCGGATTCTCGCCGCGGGCATGGAGCCACGCGTGAATCATCTCGTGCAGCAGGGTTTGCCGCAGCTCTTCCGGCTTACCGCGCAGGTGCTTGGGCGAAAGCTCGATCAGCGGCGGCTTATAGGTGATGCGTCCGGCGACGTTCGAAAAGCGCGCGTTGTACGCGATCTTGAACGAAGGAATCTCCCCGTCGAAGTGGACGAAGTTGAACTGCGCAAAGAGCATCTGCAGGTCGGCGACATCGGGCAGGTCCACGCTCACGGGATGAGGATTCGCGATCTAAATGCAACTCTCCGGCGAGATGGGTCTTCCACCGCGCATCGCGCTTCCGATCTTTGCCGTTATCGCAGTCGTCTTCATCGCGATCATGGGCTATCTCGTAAAGGCCGGCTTGACTGAGGGCGGAACCGCTCTCGGCTATGGCGCGCCGGCTCAGCAGGGCGACGCGCGCGACGTTCGCGCAACGGCGGCCCCGGTGACCATGGTCACCGATCCCCCGGGAACCTTCACCGTCCCGCAGACGGGCAACGGCCCGATCGCGCAGACGTCCGCCCTGCCGGGCAACACCGTCGGCGGCGGTGGTCCGCCGGCACCGGTGATGCAGGAGCTCGCGGCGATGCGCGCGCGCCTCAAAGCCAATCCTAAGGATCTCGCGGCGCTGGTCACGCTCGCGGGCATGTACTCCGACGCGGGGAAATTCGACCAAGCCGTGGGCTACGATCAGCGCGCGCTCGCCCTCGATCCCGGCAATCCGGACGTGCGCACCGACTATTCCACCGCGCTGCATCAAACCGGGCACGATCTGGACGCTATCGCGCAACTCGACATCGTACTCAAAGCCCGGCCCGCATTCGTGCAAGCCCTCTACAATCGCGGTGTCATCCTGGCATCGATCGGCCGCCGTACCGACGCGGTGGCCGCTTTCGAGCAATTTATCAAAGTCGCGCCGAACGATCCGCGCGTGCCCGACGCGCGCACCACGATTGCGGATTTGAACAAATGACGATCGGCTTCCAAGGCGAGGCCGGAGCGTTCAGCGATGCGGCCGCTCGCCGCTTGCGGCCGGGATCGGAAACACGCGGCTACGTTTCGTTCGATGCGCTAATGGCTGCGGTCGATGGCGGCGAGATCGACGCGGCGCTGTTGCCGGTCGAAAATTCGATCGCCGGTTCGATCGCTCGCGCCTACGATCTGCTGTGGGAATATCGCGGCCTGCACGCGATTGCCGAGACCGCGTTCCCGGTCGAGATGAACCTGATCGGTACGCTCGATGCCCAGGAAGCGAACATCCGCGAAATCCGCTCGCACCCGGTCGCGCTCGAACAGATCCACCGTTTTGCCGGCGCGCACCCCGCGTGGAAGCGCGTCGCGGTCGCCGATACGGCCGGCGCGGTCGCCGAAATCGTCGCGCTCGGCGATCCGGCGATTGCCGCCGTCGGACCGGCGCTCGCCGCAGAACTCTACGGCGGTAAGGTCTTGCGCGCGGCAATCCAAGACGACCCGCGCAACTTCACGCGATTTTATTTGCTCGCCCGCGAACCGCAGGCGCACGGCACGCTGGGCTGCGTCGCCATCGAGGTCGAGAACCGGCCCGGCACGCTGCGCGATGCGCTCTCGGCGTTCGCCGACCGCGGTCTCGATTTGCGTTCGCTCGTCGCGCGGCCCAATCACGTCGATCCATTCCACTACCGCTTCTTTTTCGAAATCGGCGAAGTGGATCGCACGCGCCTCGATGCGGCGTTGTCCGCGCTCGATGGTCCGTCACGCGTGATCGGCATCTTCTCCCGCGAGCCGTAGCGCGGTAAAATAACTTTCCCTCGCTTCGGCGCTTCAGCGGACGCGCGCGCATAAGCGCTGCTTAAGCGCACCTCATCGCGACGTTAAGGTCGCGGCGCTACATTGCACGACGGAGCATGCCGCATCCGGCGGCATTGCAATGTAGAAAGGATCCATTTCATGCCGTTCCGGCGTCTGGGAGCGTTTTTTGTCGCGCTCGCCATCGCAGGATTTCCGCTGATCGCACAGTCTGCCGACACGCCGCCCCCGGTTCCGGGGATGACGGGCGAACAGATCGATGCCCAAGCGCAAATCGATGCCCTCAAAGATCTTCCGTCCAATGGTTGGGCCTATCAATCCATCATGGATCTCGTCAACGACGGGATCATCGTCGGTTACCCCGACGGCACATTCAAGGGAAGCCGTCCGCTTACGCGTTACGAAGCCGCGGTCGTGGTCGAACGCGCGGTCCAATACTTAACGAAGAAGCTGGCTAATCCGCAAACGGCACCCGAGGTTTCATCGAAGGACATCGATACGCTGCGCGCACTCCTCGACGAGTTCCGCGGTGATATCGATGCGCTCAAGCTTCGCGTAAGCGACATCGACACGCGGCTTAAGACGGTCGAAACAGCCCAAAAGAACGATGAAGCGGTAGCGAACCGCGCCAAGATCGGCGCGACCTACTACGTACGCGCCGGTACCTTCGGCGAACAGACAGCCGCGTTCACGGGCGCGTTTTCCGGCGGCGGCGCTCCGGGCTGCGCCGCGGCCGGTTTAGCGTCGTGCGCCGGGCAACTAGCACTCCCGGTCGGAACGCCGCTCACCGGCGGAAATCCGGGCGCCAATTCAGGCAATCAAGGCGGCTCGAACAAGTATCTGGCCGGCGCAAACAATGAGGGCTACGGTTATCAGCTCTTACGTTTGACGCTCGACGGAACGCTCGACCCGACGTTGTCGTATCACGTGCGCCTCGAGAACCGCCTCTTCTGGGCTGCCCCAAGCGCCCAGCTCGGCAGCAGCGCGGCGTTCCCCGGCGGCACCGTGGCCGCAACACCCTCGCTCACCGGCATCAGCACGGTCAACGGCTATCCCGCCAACACATCGGTGCGCCTGAACTACGCGTACGCGCAGTATAACGACCCGAGCGGGCTCAACGCATCGATCGGCCGTATCAACGAAACCGATGGTTCGCTCGGGCTGCTGTGGGCGGATCAATGGAACGGCGCTACAGCCGGTTACAACAAGTACGGCCTCAACGCACGGGTCAGTTACGGCTTCACTTGGCCGATCTACGACTCGACGGTCAACAACAACCCGCTCTCACAGCCGACGCCCGGCTCCTCCTGCGCCGCAGCGATCAGCGGCGTTGCAACCACGTTCTTGAGCAAGTGCTCGGGACTGACGACGCAAGTGCTCGCGGGGCAGCTCAGCTACAACGTCAACAAGCAGTTCATGGTCGGGGCTTCGTATCTCGACGATATCAACGACCAGATCCTCGATTGGAACACGAACGTCTGCTCCCTCACCGGCCTCGCCCCGTCTCCAACGGGCGCCCATGCCGGCGCATGTCAGCAGTACTCCGGCGGGACGTTTATCGTACCGACGACTGCGAACGGCTACGCCGGTGCCGGTGCTTTCACGGCCCCGTACGTCAACCTTTCCGAGGGTTCGCTGTTCGGGCGCTACCAAGACGTGATCGCAAAAGTCCCAGTGTCGCTCGAGGCCGAGGGAAGTTATCGTTTCGGAAACGACCCGAACACGGGCGCGTCGTGGAAGCAACCATTCGCCGTCTGGGTTCAAGGCAAGATCGGTTCGTACAATCCAACGCCGTACCGGTCGTATCTTGAAGCCGGCTATATCGGCGCGGGATATAACTCACTCTCGCCGCACAGCGCGATCACCAACGGAACCAGCTATGACTACCAATATCAAGGGAACGCCGGCGGTTACGCCCTCGGCTACGTCGGTCTGCATTACTGGTTCAGCAAATTCGGCCGCATCGGCATCATCTATCAGGCGTCCGACATCCTGAACGGAACGACCATTCCGGTGGCAAGCGCGACATACGCCAGCACGTACTTGACGCACGACATCTCGAACGGCGTTTTTCTCCAAACCTACCTCTCGTTCTAAGACATCCGCATCTGGCCGGATTCGCTGAACCCGAACGATCGGTAGAGTTCGCGAGTCCGGTCAGTTGGATGCAGCACGATCTTGCGCACGCCGCGAGCGCGGGCCGCAGCGAGCGCTTCGGTCACGAGTTCGCGTGCGATGCCTTGGCGGCGATACGGTCCGGCAACGTAGACGCCGGCGAGTTCGGCGTGCAGCGAGGTTTGCGGATACGGCAGACGATCGAAGAATACGACGCACGCGCAGCCCGCAGCACGGCCGCCGGCCTGCAGCATCCACGCCGCTAGGCGGTCCTCGCGCAAGAGCGTCCAGTATTCGTGTCGCGCGCGCGGCAAGAACGCATCCGCCGCGAGCGGATCGAGCAGTCCCAACTCGATCAAGCCCGCAGCGCGAAGCTCCGCGAGCGCCGATGCATCGAAGGCGTCGGCTTGGCGCAACGCGAGCGCCGCCGGCATCTGCAAAACCACGATACCCTCCAACAATAAAAAAAGCGCGCCGTGTGTCGGCGCGCCCGTGCGATCTTCGTTCCGGTTGCGGCTTCAGTCAGTCCGAAGCAGACCCGGTGCGAATTGCAAGGGCGCGAGCGGACGTCGACGGATGACGCAATGGAACATGTCCGCCGGTTTTACCATGCGGTGCGATGCTTGTCAATCGATCGACGTCCGCGCCGGCAAATCGCTGGCCGGATCCAAACCGGCATCGCGCGCCGCGCGCTCGCTCGAACGTTGCGTATAGACGCGCAGCTCCGCAATGTCGCGCCGGAAAATCAAGCCCAGCAGCCAGTCGAGTGCGACGCGCACTTTGCGGTCGAAGCCCGGGAGCCGCGACAAGTAATACGTGCGCCAGAGAAACCAGGCCGGAAAACCCGAGATGACGAGGCCATTCGCCAGGCTCGCGACGCCGCTGCGCGCGCCGAGCGACGCCATCGTGCCGAGCGCGGTGAAATCGAACGGCTTCGTCGCCTGGCCGTGCAGCACGGCAGCGATGTTCCGCGCCAACGCCGGTCCTTCGCGGATCGCGTGCTGCGCGGTCATCGGATACCATTCACCCGGCGTCTTCATCGGAATCCACGCGCAATCGCCGAGCGCCCACACGCCGGGCCGATCCGGCACGGCGAAATCGCGGCCGACGATGATCCCGCCGTTGCGCGCGTGCTGCAGCGGCAGATCGCGCAGGACCGGCGTCGGGCGCACGCCCGCGCTCCACAGCACCGTCGCCGTTGGAATCATCGCGCCGCTCGCAAGACAAATCGCCCGGTCATCGAGCGACGTTACGGCATCGCCAAGATGCAGCTCGATGCCGCGTGAGAGCAAATTCTTTTTGGTGTAGTTACCCATCCCGACCGGTAATCCGGCGAGCAGTACGGGGCCCGCTTCGATCAGCACGATCCGCACGTCGCGCGGGGCGATCGACCGGTAGTACGGCGTAATGCTGTGAAAGAGATCGATCAGCTCGCCCGCGCCTTCGGCGCCGGTGTAGCCGCCGCCGACGATCACGTAGGTGAGCAAGCGCGCACGTTCTACCGGGTCGCGCGTCACATCGGCAAGTTCGAGGCTCGCGATCACGCGGTTGCGCAGCCGCTCGGCATCTTCGAGCGTCTTGAGCGGCAGGGCATGATCGGCAACGCCCGGGATGCCGAACGTCGACGTAACGCTGCCCAGCGCGAGGACGAGGTGATCGTAGGTCAGCGTCTGCGTCGCACCGGTGATGCTGTGCTGTACGTCGACCGCCCGCGCAGCGAGGTCGACCGCGATCACGTCCCCGAGCACATAGCGCGAGCGGCGCAATTGCGCGCGGACCGGCGTGACGACGTGGCGCGTCTCGAGCCCGCCGGCGCTGACTTCCGGCAGCATCGGGGTGAAGAGCGAGAAATTATCGCGCCCGACGACGGTGATCTCCGCTTCGTCTGCGCGCAAGGCGTGCTCGAGACCGCGCGCGGTCGCGACCCCGGCAAAGCCGGCGCCAAGAATCAGGATCTGCAAATTCCGTCCCACCAGCGCACCATACCCGGCTCACAGCCCGCGCGATTGCCGATAACCCACGGATGCCACGTCATGAGTACGACCAGCACTACCCCGCAGCATAAGCCGGCCCACAGGAGCGCCGCAGCAACTTTAGGCGGCACGCCGGATCGATTCCACAGAACGCGCGATCTCGCACACGCGGGCCGCGTATCGCGGCGCGCCGCCCACGTCGCCGGGCGTCCGCTCGCCATGCCGGGTGACGACATACCAGACGAGCGTCGCCGCATGCCGCAGCATCGCATCCGGCAGCAGGTCGCGTTCGTCCGCCGTCAGCGGCGCTTCGGCGTCGTATGCGGCCACCAGGCCGCCGATCCGCTCGAGCGAGAGCGCCGCGTCGTCGCCGTCGCGCGCGAACTCATCGAGCAGTGCCCCGACGTCGTAGACCCGTTCGCTTTCGTGAACGAAATCGAAGTCGATCAGCGCCCGCACCGTCCCGTCGCGCACGACCACGTTACCCGGATTCGGATCGCCGTGCACGATCGCATTCGGCAAGCGCGCGGCTCGCGGCGCGACGCGCGCGATCGATGCGGCGAGCGCGACGATCAGATCGTCCCACGGCAGCGCCCGCGCAACCGGTGACCCAGCCGCAGCAAAGCGCTTGAAGCGCGCCACGAGCCACGGAACGATGCCGAGAAAGCGCGTGGTGCGCATTCCGCCCGCGACGTGAATATCGCGACCCGCAACGTGAAAGCGCGCCAGCGCGCGCGCCGCGCCGGCAGCCGTCGCCGCATCGCGCAGCCCGGTCATGCCGTCGATCCACGGCAACGCCGCCACGTACGCGCCGTCGTCAAGCAGCAGCGTTTGTCCATCGCCGTCGCGCAGCGGCGCGGCAACCTCGGCGATGCGCGCGGCAAGATGTTCGGCTACCGCGTGTTCGAACGCGAGCGCGGCGCGACTGACGTGCAAGCGGCCGTAGCGGCGCACGACGGCGGCGGCAGAGGGGCCGCGCACGTGCCAGCTCTCGTTGGAATAGCCGCCGCTCAAACGCTCGGCCGCCGCGTCGCGAACGTCGACGCCGAACGAGCCCGCGACGCGCAGCGCATCGTCTGCAGTCATCGCACGGCGGCGATCTGCGCCCGCAAGGCATCCCCGGTCAGCGTTGCTTCGCGCTCTTCGAGCGGTTCCGGGCGCGCGGCAAGGCGCGCGATGTCCCAGCGCGTCTCCTCGCCGTCGTCACCGTAGTAGCCGTCCTCGAGCGCCGCCTCGGCGTGCGTGCGAATCGCATCGATCGCAATGCCGTAGGCGTCGGCCAGCGTGCGCGCGACCACGCAGAGTGCGTCGATTTGCGCTGCGACGAGCGGGTAGGGACCGAAATCCGACGGCAGCGCATCCGCCATACCGCAGACGGCTAGGCCGATCGACCACGAATTGCGGCCCAACGTGTGTGCGGCGTACGGCCGGGACGGATCGCTGCGGAGATCGCGCATGTTCGCGCGCAAGTCGTGCGTCTGCACGACCATGATCTCCGAAACACCGCGCAGGCAGAAGTGGTAGGCGGGGAAAACGGCCTCGTAGTCATGGGCAGTCCAGTGGAGGGAGATCGAGCGCAACTCGCCCTCCGGACAGACCGGGCGCCAATCGCGGAGCCGCACGGGCCCGGGGAGAACCACCGGTTGATGCACGAGCAACGCCCTTCCGAGCATGAAGGGGAATATCTTCCACCCCCAGCGTCTCCAGCGCCCGCGCCGGCCAAACCGAAGCCCGCCTGGCGCACCGGAGCCGGTCTCGTCGGCGCCGCCTGGATCTTCTTCATGAAGTTCAAAGCGGGGCTGCTGTTGCTCGGCAACGTCAAATTGCTCGTGCTGCTGCCGAAGTTCTTGGCGCTCTTTCTCTCGATTTGGTTCTACGCGCTCTTCTTCGGTTGGAAGTTTGCCGTCGCGTTCGTGCTGTTGATCCTCGTACACGAACTCGGTCACTACGTGACGTTCCGCAACTTCGGCATCAAGGCCGACCTGCCGTTCTTCATCCCGGGCCTCGGCGCGTTCGTTGCCGCGCGCGGCCCGGCACCAAGTTTGACCGTCGAAGCGATTGCCGCACTGGCCGGCCCGATCTACGGGCTCGCCGCGTCGGGCGTGTGCTACGCGGTGGCCGTCAACTTGCACGAACCATTTTGGTTTGCCGTGGCGTACACCGGCTTCTTCCTCAACGCGCTCAACCTATTGCCGGTACCGCCGCTCGACGGCGGCGGCATCGCCGCGGCCATCGATCCGCGCCTGTGGATCGTGGGCGCGTTTGCGTTTCTCGCGTTCGTCATTCTGTTTCACATTTGGGCCGGGTTGCTGTTCGTGTTTCTCGTCGGCCTAGTCGCCGTGCCGCGCATTCGCGCGCTCTTCGCCGGCTACGTCGATCCGCGCTTCGCCGCCGTTCCGCGCACGTCGCGCATCGCCATCGCCGCCATCTACTTCTGTACGATGGCGATCGCCGTCGGCGGCGCCGCTGCAACGTACTTCGATCCGCGGGCGCATCTATGAGCAACGAGGGTTCGGGCGGAAAGCCGCCGCCGGATTTCGCGATGGTGCGCGCGGTCGAGATCCTCGCGCAAATCGCCGAAAAGCGCTTAAAACAACCGAACGTGCCGCCGCCGCCGATCGACGTGCCGGTCATTTTGTTCAACGAAAATATCCGCTTCCAAACCGGCGTAACCAACCGTAAGGACGTCATCCGCGAACTCGGCACCGGCTTCGCCTATCCCGCCAAAGGCTGGGACACCTACGGCCTGCGCGAGAACAACGAGCGGCGTTTGCTCAGCGCGTTCTACAAAGACGACTTGCTCGTCGGCGTGGAATACTACGTGCCGCAAACCGACTCCGCGCCGAAACTGGCGCCGCGCGACCTCGGCGAGTTTCGCCTCGTGCCCGGCGAAGTGCGCATTGGCCTGGGCATCATCAGTCTCGACGAACGCTTCGTCGATGCCGTCGGCGGCCCCGGAACGGCCGTCTACAAGCACGCGTTTGAAGTGCGCTACCCGGGCGGCGTCGCGTACGCGATGGGCAACGATGGAACGGTTAGCCGTCTGGTGCTCTACGCCGAGACGCCGTAGCGCGTTCGCGCTGATCGCCCTGGCGCTAGCGGTGCTGGCCGCCACCGCCTTCAGGCCTCCACCGACGATCGGTCCGTTCGCGCGCGATTTCGAAGCGTATTATGCCGCCGGCGCAACCTGGAACGCCGGCGGCGATCCATGGTCGCGCGACATCTGGCAGACGGAGCGGACGATCCCCGGCGTCGATGCGACGCGCGACGAACTGTTGCCGTTTGCCGGACCGGCGGCGTCGTTGCCGTTGTGGTCGGTGCTCGCGCGGCTGCCGTTCGACGCCGCGCGCGTCGTCTGGCTGATATTGCTCGCCCCGGCGTTCGCGATACTCGCCGTGGCCGCCGCCGCGCTTGCGCACGTTCGCCTTACGGCCGCGCGCGCGGCAAGCGCGCTGCTCTTCGGCGTCGTCACCGGACCGTTGATCAGCGATATCGGGCTCGGACAAGCCGCGCTCGTTGCGGCCGCCGCCGTTGCCGTCGCGTTGCTTGCGCTCGAACGCGGGTCGCCCTGGGCGATTGCGGCCGCGTTCGCGGCCGCGATCCAACCGAATCTCGCGCTGCCGCTGGCGAGCCGCCTGATCGAGCGCCGCGCGGCGCTGCTTCTGGCCGGCGCCGTGGCCGCGTTCATCGCGCTCACGCTGATCGCGGGCCGCGGGCCGGCGGGGTTTATCGCCTACCTCCACCGGCTTGCAGCACACGGCGCGGCCGAACGTTTCAGCGTGATCCAATACGGTGTACCGGCGATCCTCGCATCGTTTCACCTCGGCACCGATGCCGCAGCCTTCGCCGGCAATGCGGTCGCATTCGTTGCCGTAGGCTGCGCAGCGACTGCCGCGATCCGCTTGCGCGAGCAGCCGCATCTGGCGGCCGCGGTCGCGATCGCCGTCTTACCGTGGGCCCTTCCGTTCTTTCACGAACACGATTTCGTGATCGAACTGATCCCGGCAATCGTGCTCGCCGCATCGTCAAACGCACGCGTGCGCGCCGTCGCGGGGATTGCATCCGCGTGCGTGCTCATCGACTGGTTCGGCATCGCCCAGCGCCCGCACGCNNGCCGTGAACCTCGACGCCAGCGCCGTGTGGGGCGCCGAGCAGCAACGCGCCGGCCTCAATGCGTTCATGCCCGCATGGGGCATACTGCGCGCGGTTCCGCTGCTCGGCTGCGTGGGGCTCGCCGTTGCGGCTTACTTCGCGGCGGAACCGGCCGCGATAACGACGCGACCCGCGCGCACGGCAAGCGGAACGGCAGTCAGCGACTCACCCTGACACGGGCCTTCGAGGCAGTAGCCGTCGCTGAAGCGGAACGTCGCGTAATGATGATCGCACAGCATGCGATACTTGTTCGTTTCGACGCCGAAATCATCGAGCAGATTCAACGGCACGGTCATGTGCGCGCATTCGTTGATGTAGCCGTAAACGCGATCGCCTTCCCGGACCACGACCACTTCGACGCCCGGCCAGCCGCGGCCGAACGGAACCACGCGCGCTTTGCCGTCGAGGACGTCGGCGAACGCGCATACATCGGTACCCGGCGGCGGCGGTTTCCGCTCGCTCCGCCACGGTGCGCTACTCACTGCGCTGCGCGTCGGGATCGATCCCGCGCGCGTTGCAGTAGTCCACGAATGCTTGCGGCACGATCTCCGACGGCTTGATCTCGCTGCGCCCGCCCCAGAACACGTTGGTGTAACTGAAGTCGATGCCCGCTTCGCGAAGATGTTCGTCGATCGCGGCTTTGTGTGCGAGCACCGCTTCTTTTTCGGTACCGTGCAGCACACCCATCACGTTGACGTTGCGGAATTCCGGACCGCCTTCGCGCCAGTAGGCGTGCGTCATGCAGAAGTGCCGGCCGACTTCACCGCCCGCTTCGAGTTCGCGACCGGGCGGAACGGCCCAATGGAAGAGCCCGTTGTATCGCGTCACGCGCTCGCCCGCGTCGTTCGGCTTGACGTGTTCGAGAAACGTGGAGAAGCGGCCGACCACACCGCGCGCGTTGAGCGCCGTGCCGATCTGCTCGAATTCCGCCAGCGACACGCCCGCCTCGCGCGCACGCGCAGCCCACACGTCGCGTACGATTTCGTCCTTGGCAAACTCGCGTTTGATCGCGGTCAGCACGCGCCATTCGAGCGCGCTCAGCTCCACGATCTCGGTGTTCGTCGGCTTGGCCGGCTCGTCGGCACGCGCACCCGGCGCAAGGCCGCGGCGCCGAACGTGCCCGACACCCAGCACGAACAAACACTTCGCGGGCATCAAGCGAAAATGTTCGGCGCCGATCTGCGCGGCGAGATGCCGCGCGTGCTTCTCGATCGAAAATCCCTGCGGCACTTTGAGCGTCGTCCAGAGCCGATAGTTCGAACCCGGCGTCGCCGCGTCGGTCGTGCGGATCACGCAGTGACCGGAGAACGGATCTTCGCGAAAGAGATACTCGAACGCGTCGGTCAGGCGCTCGTTCGGAACTTGCCACGCCACCAGCGCGCCGGCGGCAAGGTTCGTCGCCATCAGCGTTTGGCGCACGCGGCGGATCGTGCCGGCATCGAGCATCGCGACGATGCGCTCGAGCACGACGTCCACATCGACGCCCGCCTGCTCGGCGATTTGACCGAACGGGTCGAGTTGAAAGCCGGCCAGCCGGTCTTCACTCACTGCGAGAATCGCCGCGTTTACCGGGTCGTCGATCCACGCGGGCAGGGTACTTGTCATGAACGGGGCTTCACGCCGGAGCGTTGGCACCCTCCGCAAAGAGAAAGGCCGCTTCGGCTTGGCGCAGCGCGTAGACGGCGTTGACCTGGTCGACGAGCGCCTGCGTCAGGCCGACTTCGGCGTTGAGCAGCAGCGGCAGCGTGGTGACGCCGGCCGCGTACTGTGCCTGAGTGGCTTGCAGTACTTCGCGGGCGTTCGCGAGCTCTGCTTGGGTTTGATCGAACGTCGCGCCGGCCGAAACGAGGCTCACCAGCGTCTGTTTGACGTTGAGCTGAATCCCTTCGCGCGCCGTTTCGAGCTGCGCTACCGCCGCATCGAGTTGGCCTTGCGCCTGCTCGACCTGCGCGTGCGTGATGCCCTGATCGAAGATCGGGATCGACAGCGTCAGCCCGATCGAACCAGAGTTGCGGAAAGTGCCGCCGTTGGGGTCGGTCGAGGCGGTACCATAAGAACCGCTGCCGTTGAGGTTGGGGAAGAGTCCGAGCCTTGCGGCCTTGAGCGACGCTTGCGTACTGGAGATCGCGAGTTGCTGCGCCGAGAAATCGGGCCGCAGCATGTATGCGCGCGCGATTGCCACCGCGTACGTCGGCACGGCAACTTGGGGCGCGCCGCTGGAACCGGCGAGGACGTTGCCGTCATCCGCCGGCAGCACGTAGGTGTTCGCATCAATGCCCATCGCGTTGACGAAGGCGGCCTGCGCCGAAAGCTCCGCGCCTTGATCTTTGACCAATGCGACGCGCGCCTGCGCGACCGGCAATTCCGCGGTGAGCAAGTCGGAACGCGCCGTCGTGCCGGCCTGAATCTGCGCCGAGACGAGATCCGCGTTGACCTGATTGAGCTTGACCGTTTCGTTCGCGACTTGCGTCGTGCGCTGCGCCGCGAGCGCCGCATAATACAAGTTGGCGATATTATAGGCAACCGTTTGCAGCTGCCGTTTGTACGTCGCAATCGACCCGGCTTGCGTCGCCTTCGCAGCGCGCAATTCGGCGGCGACTTTACCGCCGTCAAAAATCAGCTGCTTGAGCGCAACCGAGAGACTGTTGGCCGCTACGTTTGTATTCCCGGTCGAGCGCGTCTGACTTCCGTCTTGCGCGTTTTGCGTGTAGTCGTGCGCCGTCGATGCGGTGCCGGCGATGTTCGGCAACACGGCCGTCTTCGCGAGATCGACCGGAGCCGTGTCGATGACAATCGTTGCGCGCGCTTGCGCCAAGAGCGGCGAACGCGCGAAGCCGATCGCGATGGCCTGATCGAGCGTCACGATCTGCGGAATTCCCGCTGCCGGAATGCCGCGGTTCACGCCCGGAACCGGCGTTCCGTAAGCCGGATAGGGCAGCGTCAGCGGCTGGCTCGCCGGCGGCAGACTCGAGATCGGGGACGGCAACGCGGCCGGCCCCGTGCCGCGCGGGACCGGTGACCCGTACGGGCCGGGCGTGGGCGGAGATGGCGACATCGTCGCCTGCGCGTTGACCTGGGCGGCGCTCATCGGGAGAACGGTCAGAGCGAAGAGCGCTAGACCTGCCAGCGTGCGTGATGCCATCGGTTCGTTCAAGCTCCTAAAAGGGACGGACGCGGTTTGCGCGGTTTAGGGTGCATCGGCCTGCGGACTCTGCGCGCCTCTGGACGCGCCGCCCGCCGCTCCGCTGGGGGAATAAGCGACAGGGCTCTTGTCCTGGAGCGAGTCCGGCCGCGTGGTGATGACCGTTGTACCCGCGTTGATCAGCGGGCTACTCACTTGCGCCTGCGTGTCGGTCTGAAGGCCGAGCGTGACCGGCACGAGCTTCGCTTGCGCGAACGTCGGGCTGCCCGGAGGCGGCCCGGCGGCTTTTGCCCCGGCGGCCGGCGGCGGTCCGGACGCAGCGGCACCGCCCGGCGGCGGCGCCGAAGGCGCGATCGTGTAGACGGCCGCACCCGTCGGACTTTGCACGATCGCGGCGAGCGGCACCACGATCGCGTTGGGATGGAATTCCTTACGGACGCTGACCGACACGAGCATACCGCCGCGCAGCGCATCGTCGGGATTGGACATGATGATGCGCGCGCGATACGAGAGCGTGCCGGTCGTCGGCGTCGCGTTGACGTCGTAGATCGTTCCGGCGAACGTGCGGCCCGGCACGCTCGTCGACGTAAACGTTATCGGCGTCGCCTTGTGCACGAAGGAAAGGTTGTTGTCGGGCACGTTCACGTTCACGTATACGTGCGCGATTTGCGAGATCTGCAAGATCGGCTGGTTCGGTCCCGCGAAACCGCCCGGATCGAGCAGCCGCTGCGTGATCACGCCGTCGAACGGCGCGTTGAGCGACGTCTGAACGATCTGCGTTTGCAACAGTTTGACTTGTGCCTGAGCGGATTTGAGCGTCGCGCGGGCGGCGGCGATCGCCTGATCTTGAATCGGAACGGCGTTCGTGCCCTGCGCTTTCGCATTTGCCAGCGCGACGACGGCTTGTTGTTGCGCCGCTTGTGCGCTGTTCACGCTTTGCTGCGCTTGCACGTAGGCGGCGCGCGCGGCCTCCTCGGCGGTCTGCGCGACGTAGCCTTGCTTGTAGAGCGTCTCATCGCCGTCGTACACGAGTTTCGCGTTGACGAGCGCTGCCTGGGCGGTCGAGAGATTGTTTCTGGCCGTCGCCAGTTGCTGCGCGGCCGTTTCGACGGTCGACGATGCTTGCGAGGGCGTGATGTTGCCTTGCAGCGTCTGCGTGCCGAGTTGCGCCGTCGCTTGCGATTCGAGAGCGACCTGCTGCGCGAGTTGCGCGCGCAGGGTCGAGTCGTCGAGTTTCGCAAGCAGCTCGCCCGCCGTGACGCGTTGGCCTTCGTTCGCGTATACCGCGGTGACGGTACCCGACTGCGGCGTCGAAAGCGTCGCCTGCTGAAGCGGCGAGATCTGACCATCTAGTGAGAGATACGTCGCGATATCCTGGCGCTGCGCCTTGGCCACGTCGACGGCAAGCGGTGCCGGCCCCTGTGGGCCACCACCGCCATGGCCGCATGCCGTAAACGCCACGGCGCTAAGCACCGCGGCAGCGAACGCGCGCTGACTGCGTAGCATGATACTCCTTTACCTCGATCGCCTGGGATTGCACCGGCACGTTGCGTCGTGCCGTTGACTCACCTACCGGAGGGATGTGCAAAATGATTCATCAGGTTGCAACGCGTATCGGGGGATAAGGATGCGCGACAAGATCGACGTGGGTCGAACCTATCAGAGTCAGACGCGGGTCGAGGAATGGATGACGGCCGAAAAGGCCGGAAACCGCGGAGTCGACGTCCTGTCCACCCCACAACTCTTGCAGTTGGTCGAGGATGCCTCGATGCAGTGCCTGGCCCCGCTGATGGATGCCAATGAGATCAGCCTGGGCACCCACGTGGACATCGCGCACCTCTCGGCGACGCCGGTCGGGCTGATCGTTCGCACCGAGGTGGAGATCATCAAGGTCGACGGCAAACGGGTCGAGTTCGCGTTCTCGACCTTCGACGAGCGCGAAAAGGTCGCCGACGGCACCCACGAGCGCTACATCACGACCCGCGAGAACTTCAAGGCCCGCCTCGAGGAAAAGCTCGGGGGCTGAGCCCCCTCGGCTGCTCCGGCAGCCGGCCTAGCGTTTCTTTAGATGTTATGGAACCTTTACGTCGCTCGCTGGCGTTGTACTCCGTAGGAGCGAGGCAGGGTCATGCCCTGCCCCGATTGACCAACCTCTTTCTTGGGTACCGGGCGTACGGTAGGGAGGCGGGCAACCGTCGATCCTCGTGCTCTCCGGTGTTTCCGGAAGAGAAGCTCTAATTCCATATACACCACCTACCTCTAGGGAGAGAAACTTGAAACGACTGAGCACCGGGGTGCTTGCGGCAATAGTAGCCGTAGGCTTCGGGCTAACGTCGGTCTCCGCCGCACAGACGACGGTTGCGAATGGAAACATTGGAACGCTCGCAACTTCGACGACTGTGGCGCAGGCTATGATGATGCCGCCCGCTGACTTCGGTACGCCGCCCTCCGGCGAAGTGCCGATCCTCTTCAACGATCACCACGTTTATTCAAAACCGGATCGTCTGAAGCAAAACCGCGTTCTGGCTGCGCTCGTGCGCGGCAACGAAATTCTCGTCCCGCTGCGCTCGATGTTCGAACAGATGGGTGCGACGGTTTCGTACGATCCCGCTTCGAAGACGGCCGACGTCTCGAAGCCCGGCTCCGACGTCAAAGTGACGGTCGGCAAGCCCGAAGTCGTCATCAACGGCGAATCGCGCCCGCTCGACGTTCCGCCCGAAATCTACAAGGGCGCCATCGTCGTTCCGGTCCGCGTTATTTCTGAAGGCATGGGCGCCTACGTTCAGTGGGTTCCCGAGAAGAAGGTCGTCGTTGTCCGCTACGTAGCGGCTCCGGTTCCGACCCCGCCGCCCACGGCTCCGCCGACGGCACCGCCGACGCCGAAGCCCGCTCCCCCGCCGCCGCCCCCGCCGCCGCCGCCGACGCCGAGCCCGGCACCCACGGCGAAACCCGTCTACTACGAACACTTCATCGTGGGCGACTACGTCTTCCACCCCAAAGTGTACAACGAGTTCTCGGGCGGCATCACCGGCAACAACTCGTCATACGCCGCTCGCGGCGCCGCCGAGTTCCCGGCGTTCGGCCTCCCCTGGATGGTCGAAGGCGACTATCGCAGCTACGCCTACCAGCACAACGGCGGCTGCGCTTCAGCGGCTGCACAAGCGGCACTCGGCTCGACCTGCGATCCCGCAGGCCAAGGCTACGTCACCAACGTCGGTGGCCTCAGCCAGACCTACGTCCCGGGCTTCACGGCTCGTGACACCGACATCGACGGCCGCCTCGGATTCAAGGTCGTCGACCCGCGCATCTACGTGGGCGTCGGTTATCTCTCGCGTTCGGAAAATTACGGCTACCCGCGCCAGAACGGCTTCGGCTTCGGGGTTGAAAAGCTCCCGGATCTCGATCAGACGTTCTCGGTTTACGGCAGCGTGTGGTACTACCCCAGCGTCTCGGCGAACTTCACCGATCCGACGTTTGGAACGGGTTCGTTCTCCTACCGCGACCTGAAGTACCAAGTTGGCGCAACGTACACCCTCGGCTCGTTCACCGGGATCGGCATCTTCCTCGATGGCGGATACCTCGGCGACTCGCTCCGCGGCAAGAGCCTCGCACCGTCAGACTCCACCCATGGTGGCGCCTACCTCGGTCTTGGTCTCAAGTTCTAGCGACCGGCTAACCCAAAGAGAAAAGGCCTCCGCGAAAGCGGGGGCCTTTTTTTTGGTCCGCGTTGCGTTATCTTGCGGGGATCGGCAGCGGACCATCGCCGTTGCCGTTGCCGGCAACCGTTGACGCGCTGGGCGCCACCGCCGGCTTCACACCGACGGCGTTATCGGCGAGCTCCTTTTGCCCGATCTTCGCCGGCGCGCTTTTCGGATAGTCGTGCACGAGCCACACCATAACGAGCTTCGCGTGCGCGCGCGCTTCATCGCTATCGACTTTTGCATAGAGCCGTTCGAGTGACAAGATCGCCGGCGGAATCCACGAATCGGCCGGATACTTCTTCTCCCAGTCGTGCATCGCGTCTTCGCAAAGCCCGACCGCACCCATCACGGAGCCCGCAGCGTGGGCGGGATCCGCGTCGGCCTTGAGTCCCATGTCTTTGATCGTGTTCCGAATGCCGAGAATGCTCAGCTTGAGGCGGCCGAAATACTCGTCGGCCGGCGCGACCTTATATTTCAGGAACACGACGTGCGGGACGACGGGCTTCGCCGCCGGCCTTTTCACGGCGGCGGGCTTGGGCGTCGCGGCAGCACTCGCGGCAGAAGCCGAAAGTGCCAGCAGCGACACAACGGTCAGGAAATGCTTCACAGAACGATCCTACTGGATGGACGCGAGCAAGCGGTATGCGCTTATCATGAGAATTATCGGCACGCAGGCCCGGCTCCCGCACTTGCCCTGCCTGGGCGGGGAGCGTGGCCTGGGCGACGTACCTGGGCGGCATGGAGTTTTCGGCTCACGCTGAGCGCGTGCTCGATACGGCGCTCGCCCGCGGCGCGGTTTACGCCGACGTCCGGTTCGAGCGGACGCGCAGCGAGCAGATCGAGGTTCGCAACGGCGACGTCGCCGACCTGAGCGACACTCATAGCGAGGGGTTCGGGCTACGCGCGCTAGTCGACGGCGCCTGGGGCTTCGCGGCGTGCGCGCTCTTCGATAACGTCTCGCTCGACGCTGCAGCCTCCCGGGCGGTGGACATGGCGCGCGCGGGCGCGTCCGCCAGCCGGCACCGCATCGGTACGATTCCGCTCGAAGCGTATGTCGATCACTACGTCACACCGCTCGAGCGCGATCCGGCGAGCGTCCCGCTCGGCGAGCGCGTCGCCATGCTGCTCGATGCCGAGCGCGCGCTGCATAGCGCGCCGTCGATTGCCGTCGGCCGCGCATGGCTCGACCTGTGGCGCACCGACAAAGAATTCTATTCCTCCATCGGTTCGCGCATCGCCCAGACGATCTATCAGAGCGGCGGCGCGATCTCGGCGCTTGCCGTCGGCGACGGCGACGCGCAAATGCGGATGTGGCCGGGCGATCGCGGGATGTACTTCGGCGGCGGCTGGGAAGTGCTCGAGCTCGCCGAGCTGCGCCAGAACGCTGCGCGCATCGGTGAAGAAGCGCATCAGTTGCTTTCGGCGCCGCAGTGTCCGAGCGGCACGATGGACGTGATCCTCGGCGGCTCGCAAGTATCGCTGCAAATCCACGAATCGTGCGGCCACGCCGCCGAACTCGATCGCATCATGGGCTGGGAGGCAAACTTCTCCGGGACGAGCTTCCTCGATCCCGCCGAGCGCGGCAAGCTGCATTACGGCTCGAAGATCGTAAATATCGAAATCGACAACACGATGCCGCGCGGTTTCGCCACCGTGGGGTACGACGACGAGGGCACGAAGAGCGTGCGGGCCGACGTCATTCGCGACGGGGTCCTCGTCGGCTTCGAGAGTTCGCGCGACACGGCGCAGCAAATCGGCATGGCATCGACGTCGTGCGTGCGCGCGGCGAGCTGGGAACACATTCCGATGATCCGCATGTGCAATCTCAACTTACTCCCCGGCGACGTGCCCTTCGAGAACCTCTTCGACGACGTTCGCCACGGCGTGTACATGGAAGCAAACCGCTCGTGGTCGATCGACGATCGCCGCTTGAATTTTCAATTCGGTACGCAAATCGGGTGGGAGATCAAGAACGGGAAACGCGGCCGGATGCTCAAGAACCCGACCTACGGCGGCGTGACGCCGATCTTCTGGAATTCGTGCGACGCGATCGGCGACGCCGCATCGTGGTTCGAGTGGGGCACCCCGAACTGCGGCAAAGGCGAACCCATGCAAACGGGCCGCACCACGCAGGCCGCCGCACCGGCGCGCTTTCGCAACGTCGCGGTCGGAGTCGGCTATGGACGTTAACGCGCGCCTCGCGCTCGCCGCGCGCATCCTCGAACGTTCGAAGGCGGATGCGACCGAAGCGATCGTGACCAGCGATCATCGATCGCTCACCCGCTTCACGCACGAGTTCGTGCACCAAAACGTCGACATCGAGAACGTGGCAATTCGCGTTCGCGCGATCGTCGATGGCCGCACGGGCGTCGCATCGACCAACGCGACGGGCGACGGGGCGATCGACGCGGTGGTGAAGCGCGCGATCGACATTGCGGCCTTCGCGCCGCACGGTCTCGAGACGCCCGTGCTCGCCGGCCGCACGAACGTGATCGCGCCCAAGGCGGCGTACGTCGATGCGACGGCCAACTCGAGCGCCGCCGAACGCGCCGGCGTTGCGGCCGCGATCTTCGAACAAGCGTCGTCCAACAATTGCTGGTGTTCGGGCTACGTGACGACGTCGACCGGCGGTCTCACCATCGCGACGAGCGCCGGCGCCGCGGCGTCGTTTGACGGTACGGAGTGCGGAGCGAACGTCAAGATGACGGCCGGCGATTCGACCGGTTTTGCCGAGCGCTACGGCACCGACGCGCGCATGCTCGACGGCACGGCGCTTGGGGCGCGCGCCGCGCGGAAGGCGATCGCCAGCGCCGATCCCGTATCGGTGGATCCGGGCGAGTGGACGGTGATCCTCGAGCCGGCGGCGTTCGGCGAGCTCGCGCATTTTCTCGGCGAACATTTCTCGGCGCAGTCGTATCATGAAGGCTCGTCGTTTCTCAGCGAACGCCTCGGCGAGACCGTGATGGCGCCCGGCGTGACGATCCGCGACGATTATTCACACCCGCTGCATCCCGATGCGCCGTTCGACTATGAAGGGACGCCCAAGCAGCGGCTCACGCTGATCGACCACGGCGTTGCCAAGGACGTCGTGACCGACGGCGCGTGGGCGCGCAAACTCGAGCGTCCCAATAGCGGCCACGGATTGCCCGCGCCGAACGCGCAGGGGCCGTATCCGCTCGACCTCGTCATCGAACCGGGCCACGATTCCCTCGACGATCTGATCGCCGGCACGAAGCGTGGCCTGCTCATAACGCGTCTGTGGTACGTGCGCATCGTCGATCAGCGCAAAACGATCCTCACCGGCATGACCCGCGACGGGACGTTCCTCATCGAAGACGGCAAACTCACGCGCGGCGTGCGCAACCTGCGCTTCAACCAGTCGCTGGTCGACGCGCTCGGCGCGTGTTCGTTCTCGAACGAACAGCAACGCACCGGCGGCTACTCCTACGCGCTGGTAACGCCGGCGGTCAAGTTCGACCGCTTCAACTTTGCGAGCACCACCGACTACTAGACGCATCGGCGCGGCGCTCGCCGGCATCGTGCTCGCGATCGCGCCATATGGCGCGATCGCGCAGGGCGGCGATGCCGACGCGATCTTCGAACGCGCGCGCACGACGTGGTCGGACATGACGTATCCGTCGCTGCTCGACTACCGGATCGCGGTCGCGATCGAAGCCGGCGGAAAAACGCGCACCGATCACTACGCGGGCGAAGTCGAACCGGCGACCGGCGCGTGCCGCGTCCACGCGTTCAGCGCCGAGGAAGCGGCGAGCCCGACGACACCGCGCGGCATCAACGTGGTCGTTACGCTCAGCGTCGGTTTTTCCAGCGGCCGTAATCCGTTTGCAACGTCGAACCAGCCCACCGTGTCCGCCGGTGCCAGCCTCAATCCACCAAAGGCACCGATCTCGTTCGGAACGCCGGATCTCAGTCCGCTCTATTCGTTCGGCATGCGCGCGGGAGCACGGCGCATCGCGACCGCGGACGACGATTCCGGCGGGAAGCTGATCGGACGCGTGCTGACGCTCAACCGGCGCTACGCCATTCGCTTGCTCGAAGAGACGGCACTGGATGGAACGGACGCGTATCATCTCGCGCTCGAGCCCATCGCCGATCCGGCGCGCGACCGCCTGCGCGAACTGTGGATCGCAACGAACACCTACGACGTACTGCAAGCGCGAGTCCTCGGCAACTTCACCGACCGCCCCGCCACGACGATTCCCTGGTTGATCCGGTTCGTGACGATCGACGGCGCAACGTATATCGCGAGCGAAACCTCCGAAGCACCGCTGCCCGAACGGCCGGCAACCCTCACATCCGTCGCGATCACGTTCGAGCAGATCGCGCAACGCCACGGCTCGCGCGATCTGCTCTTTGCGATCCCGCACGATCTCGACGCCCGCGGTCACGTATTCGAACCCAACGAAGAGGGCGGTCGCGGCCGGCCCGATCGCTCGTGCTAGACCAACATTTTTGGGTTAGCGGGCATAGATATTCGGCACGCCTTAGGGCTCCTGTTCGTCGATGAAGATGTCTTCGATCGTCGCTTCAAAGAGGCGCGCGATCTTGTATGCGAGAGGCAGGCTAGGGTCGTATTTTTCGATTTCGAGGGCGTTGATGGTTTGGCGGCTCACGCCGAGCCGGTCGGCCAATTCGGCCTGCGACCACTTTCGCTCCGCGCGCAAAACGCGCAAGCGATTCTTCACTGATAGCGGCGGCGCGCCAGCAGCTGGCCCACGATCCAGCCGGCGCCCAAGATCGGCCACACCCATGTGAACGACACGTCCGGCGCGAGATCGTTGGCTTGTAAGAAGCCGTAGGACAGCGTAACAATCGTCGTCACGCCAAACCCGAACGTGATGCCTTCGGCGGTGATCTTCTTCTGCAGTTCGTCGGCCTCGCGAAATTTGCGCATGCCGAGATTGAGTATTCCGAAGAGCGGGACAACCGGCAGCAGCGCAACGAGCAAGCGCAGCGGCAGCCACGGAACGCTGAGATAGTGCAGCGCCGCGACGCTGAGCACGACCAGTACGGCGTAGGTGAATATCCAGCCGAACATTGCGACTTTGGTGGGCCGATCGCAAAGAAAAATCATGGTTGTTTACCGGTACCTGAAGCGGGCGATGTTGCTACCGACAAGCCAGGCCGAACCCATAACGACCCATACGAAAAAATACGAGATGTCCGGAGCACCGACGAAGCGCTGCAGAAAGCCATAGGAAAACGTAACGATTGCCGTCACTCCGAAGCCGAATAAGATGCCGTCTGCGATGATCTTTCGCTCAAGCTCGTCGATCGAGCGATACGTTCGCATGACGAGAGCGAGAATGCCAAACGCTGGGAGCATTGGAACCAACGCAACCAGAACTCGTAGCGGCTGCCACGTGACGACGCGGCCGTCGAGTAGCTCGATACTGCCGAACAAGAGCAGGGCGTAGATGCCGATCCAGACGGCCAACCACGCGTTATAGCGTCTTCCGTACATATCCGGGAGTGTAATGCGTGCCTGACATTATGTCAAGTGACCTTGTCTTTTAGGCGGGAACGCTCTCAGCAGCCGCAGCGCCTGACCGTGATCCGGTGAGCCACCATGCCAGGGCGCCCAGAAAGAGCACGAGGCCGCCCGCCAGGACGTACGGTTGGGGGGCGGCGGCCACTTGCAGCACGGGATACGTTCCGAGCGTTACCGTCACGTGCAAGCCGCCGATCGTCACCTCGGTTCCGGATTGCGCCATAGTGATGCCGCGCTGTCCGCCCGCATCGTCGGTCGCCGAAAGAACGGCGCCCGGGCCGGTAGGCGCGGGTGCGTCCGGGTCGCGCCGGAACGCGGCGAGATCTGCCTGGGAAAAGTAGAGAATGCGGATGACGCGCTGTGCTCCCGGAACGGCAACGGTATCGAGCGGAAACGTGCGGTCGTGGATCTCTTGCGACTGACGGAACAAGATCACCGGTGAGAGGAACGACGGGCTGTTGGGCTGCGTGATCGTCAGCCGGTCGCCCCGATCGTTGCGCACGACGACGTATGCCGCCGGACGCGATTGCGTGAACGCGACCGACAAACCGATGGGCACGGGACGCGGGCCGATCTCGAGCGGGCCGGCACCGCGGCGCCGCAGCGTCACCGTCGCGTCGCCGCGCGGAATCGTCTGCGGATCGGCCGCTGCGAAAAATGCGGCCGCGCCGAGCTCCGCGACCGGCGTCACCGTGCCCGGCGTGCCGACCACGGTGACCGTGTCGGGGCCGATCAAACCGGAGAGCAACCCCGCGATCGCAATGGCAATCGCGCCGGCGAGCGCGAGCGCAACGCGTTTCCCGTTCGCGCCGGCTTTCCCGCGCCAGCTGCGGAACGCGTGCACGAACATCACGCCGATCGCGATCGCCACGATCGTCGTGTACTGCCAGCTATGGTACCAGTCGCGCGCGGGGAACACGTCTTGCGTGAGCGTCAACGCAATCGCGAGCACCGCGAAAGCAAACGCCGTGGAGCGGGCGCTCACTTCGCGGCCAGCAGCGGTCCGACGAGCGCCCGAAACTGTGGGAGCGTTTGCGCGCCGTCGATGCCTCGGACGACGTGCCCGTCGCGGCCGATGATCACCGTCGTCGGTAAGCCGATCGAGACGTAACTCGACGCATACTGCTGATCCGCATCGACGAGGATCGGAAACGTTACGCCGTGCTCCGTCGCAAATTTGCCGGCGGTCGCGGACGATTCGCCCTGATCGATTCCGAGCACGACGAGCCCGCGCGAACGCTCGCTGCGGTAGAGCGACTCGAGGGCGGGCATCTCTTCTTTGCACGGCGGGCACCAGGTGGCCCAAAAATTCAGCAGCACGATCGAGCCGCGGTGCGCCGCAACCGAATCGGTGCCGCCGCCGACGCGCGGGATCGTATAGCTTACCGCGGGAGCGCCCGTGAGCATTGCGGGCCCACCGCCGCCATCCACGCTGTGCTTGGGTCCCCCGCCGGAATAGCACCCCGTAACGAGCATTCCAAGCATGAGCGCAGCAACGACCGACGATTTCCGGAGCACCCGCCGACCTTCGGTCTCGAAGCGCGCCGCCCTCGCCACCGGCCTCAGCGAATGCCGAACGTCACGCTCGACGTGACGGAAATGAGGACGTCGAGCGAGCTTCCCGCACTGAACGGATCAAATTGCTGATTGCCCAAGGGCGACGGATCGGGCTTCGTCGGACACACGGCGGACGCGCTGAATTCGCTAATCGCCAGCGGCGCTGCGAGTTCCACGTGTGCGGCTTCCGCAACGCGCCCTGCGCGCGCACGGGCGTCGTCCATTGCGGCCCGCGTTGCCACGCCTTCCGCTTCCGTGCAGTCATCGAGTCCGAGCATGAAGTTGACGCTCTGAATCGTTACGGCATTCGCCGGCAACGCCGCTTCGACGGCGGCGACGAGCTCGCGCACCTTGTCGGGGGTCGGCTTGCGCA
Organism: Candidatus Lustribacter telmatis; assembly: GCA_003164045.1. Classification (GTDB taxonomy): domain Bacteria; phylum Vulcanimicrobiota; class Vulcanimicrobiia; order Vulcanimicrobiales; family Vulcanimicrobiaceae; genus Lustribacter; species Lustribacter telmatis. The sequence continues at coordinate 38,998 of PLRU01000019.1, read as the reverse complement.
TCGAGCCGACAATCGATAGAAACGATTGCGCGGAGACGATGTTGTTGAGCGGATTTGCGATTGCGGCGTCCGCAATCCCGGCGCGCTTGAGCGCGGCGACGAGAGCGTCGGCCCCGCTGAAGGCCGAGGCCGGCGTTTGGCGGTTCCCGACCACGATGACGAACCGCACGACGTCGGCCGGTCGCCGCACGGCGCCGCGACCCTGAACGGTAATGCCGGGCCGCGGTGGGGCGGCCTGGGCGAAGATCGCGCTGCCGGACGCGATAACGGTCAAGAGCACTGCGACAAAAACGGCACCCGCGCGTAACATCACCAATCCCCCATTTGCTCTTCGTCGACCTCACCCTCGAAGATGATCATGCCGGGCTTGAGGATCGCGCTCTCGAGCGGAATACCGTCGTAGCGCAGCGCGTGGCCACCGTGCGCATCCTCGACCGAGCGTGAGAACAGGAACGCATAGCGCGTGAGCACGTCAGGCGCGCACAGGACGCGCGCGGGGCGCACGTGATAGAGCCGGCGGAATCCCGTGAACGCGTTCTCGAACGTGGCGTCGTCGAAGCGCTCGCCGAGCGCGACGGTCCAGTGCACGCGTTCCAGGGTTGCTTCCCTATCCGCCCGAACGCGCAGGGCGATGCCGGCGACGATCTTGGATGGACGCACCCTCGCTGCGGAGTTGCGGCTCGAGATTGCCGGCCGCAGCGCTGCGCTGCGCGCGCGCGGGATCGCGCCGCGATTGGTCGTGGCGATCGCCGGCGAAGATGCGGCGAGCATCGCGTACGTGCAGAGCCTGTCGCGCGAAGGCGACAAGGTCGGGGTCGACGTGACGGTCGACGCCGTCGACGCAACGGCCGGCACGACCAACGTGCGCGCATTGCTCGAGCGGCTGGGTGCCGATGCAGCGGTCCACGGGATCATCTTGCAGCAACCCTTGCCGCGCCACCTGGACATTCGCCGCATCGCCGACGCCATGCCGCCCGATAAGGACGTCGACGGCGCCAATCCGCTCAATGGGGGGCGGCTGGCCTTCGGCAGCGGCACGGAATTCATCCCGGCCACGCCGGCCGCCGTGATGCTCTTGCTCGAACGCAGTTCGCGCTGGCCGCTCACCGGCGTTCGGGCCTGCATGGTCGGCCGCTCCAACGTCGTCGGTCTGCCGGTTACCCTCTTGCTGATGCGCGAGAACGCAACGCTCACAGTGACGCACGGCCGCACGGTCGATCTGCGGCGGCATACGCTCGAAGCCGAAGTGCTCGTCGTTGCGACCGGCGTTCCGGGCTTGATCCGCGGCGACATGGTCATGCCGGGCGCGACGGTGATCGACGTCGGCACCACGTTCGTTGATGGGAAATTGGTCGGCGACGTCGCGTACGCCGAAGTGGCCGCGGTGGCCGGCGAGATCACGCCGGTCCCGGGCGGCGTCGGCCCCGTCACCAACGTTGCGCTCATGCGCAACGTGGTGCTCGCGGCCGAACGCCTATCAGGTTCTGCCTAGAAGTGGTGTGAGTACCCGGTCGCCATAAAGAACAGCATCGGGATCGAGAGCATCGTGTTCGTGCGCGAAGCCAGAAACGCGACGCGACGCGCGACGACTTTTTCTTCATCCGTGGCGGGCGTGAGGCCGATGATCTTCTTCTGGTTTTGCCAGATGAAGGTCCAGACGTTGATCAGCATGATCGTGCCGAGCCACGCGCCGATGCCGATGCCGACGAACGGTGCCTGGAACGTGAACGCCTTCACGAACCCGGTACCGCCACCGAGCGTACCGAGCAGAATTGCGCCCATGATCCACGTCAGGACGGCGGCCCAGCGGAAGTACCAGAGCGCGCGCGGCAGCACGTGCTTCGTGATCCCGCCGGCCGTGCCGTCGGCGTTGGCTTCTTTCATGGCCGCAACTTGCACGAAGTTGAAGTAATACAGCAACCCGATCCACATCACGCCGAAAAAGAAATGGAGCCAGCGGGCTAAACCAGCGACGATTTCCATGGCTAGCTCCCCGTGGCTTTCACGATCGCGTACAACACGGCCGTGATAACGAGCCCCGAAATGACGGTTCCCATCAGAGAATCAAGTGGATTTTTCACGTTAGTCCCCTCCCCGCTCGATGCGACGCATCGAGACACTTCCAAAACGGCTTCGCGGGGCCGGGGGGAGTTCCCCTGGTGGGTAACCCAGGCTAGTTGTTGCTGAAGTGCTTGCCGAAGAATTTCTCTTGATGGCTGCGGAAGCCGCCGCCCGGCGCGGCGCTGGCCTCGGGGGTCTCGCGCTCTTTCTTACGCTCCATGAGCGCGCGCAATTGCGGTAGTAGCCGGCGGAGGAAGCCGAGCTCGGCATCGAGTCGCGCCTCAGCGCTGGCGAGTTCGAGCAACTGCTGCTTGAGGGCGTCGGCAATTTGAAGCGCCTCGCCGATCGCAAACGACGCTCGAACCGGGTCTTCGGGGATGGTTACGTCGGTCGGGCTGCCCGAGAACTCGACGATCAAGCTGAGATACTCGCGAAATTCGGACACGATTTCGGCGGTAAGCCGCCCGACCGCGGCCGGATCGCTCGGTTCTTCTTCGAGGAATTCCACGTCGCACAACAAGTAGGGCTCGCGGCTCACGACTTCGTTGATGCGGAAGCGCCGGCCGCCGGTGCTGCTGAGATAGTAGCGGCCGGAGGGGAGCGGCGTGACGTCGGCGATTTCGGCGGTCGTGCCGATGCTGTGCGGCTGCACGTCGGGATCGCCGGCTTCATCGCCCTCGCGGATCAAGACGACGCCGAAGGCCTCTTTCGCTTCTAGGCATTCGGCGATCATCTGACGATAGCGCGGCTCGAAGATATGCAGATTCAATGCCGCTCCCGGAAACAAGACCGTGTTGAGCGGGAACATCCGCAGGCGCGTCGAGCCCGCCATCAACTCACTTCCCGGCAGACGCCGGTTTCAGACGGCTCGTGACGACCGACCAGTCGACGTTGCTGAAGAACGCTTCGATGTACTTCGCACGTTCGGCGGGTTTGTAGTCAAGCAAGAACGCGTGCTCCCACACATCCATCACGAGGATGGGCGTGAAGCCCGCAACGTTGCCGTCTTCATGCAGGGTAACCCAGTGGTTGGAGATACTACCCGTCCACGGATCCTGATAGGCGATCGCCCAGCCCACGCCGCGCATGCCACCGACCGCGGCGAAATCTTTCTTCCACGTGTCGAAGTCGCCGAACGACGTTGCCAGCGTATCCTTGAGCTTTGCGTCCGGCGCGCTGCCGGCCGTCTTGGTCATGTTCCCGAAGTAGTATTCGTGCAGCCGCATGCCGTTGTACTCGAACCCGAGCCGGCGTGAGAGTTCGGCGAAGTGCGGGTTCGCGCCACCCGCTTGCCCGTTCTTGACCAACTCGGCAATCTGTTCGTTGAGCAGGTTCGTATTTTTCACGTACCCCTCGTATAACCCGAAGTGGACCTGCAGTGTGTTGTCGCTGATCCCTTGCAGACCGGCGAGATCCCATTTCTTGGGCGCGTAACTTTGTAGCGTAAAAGCCTCCTGGAAGTGCGTTTGGAAACCCTGCATTCGACGACGCAGGCAGCACCCCCGTAACTATAGGCAGGTTCCCGGTTTCCCCATACGGCAAACATCCGGCGTGCGCGATCTCGCTTATCTGTCACGGTTGCATCGCGAACCGCCGCCCTTGCTGCTCGAGTGCGAACAGCAAGGAACGTACGACGGCATTCCGATCGTCGATCGCGCCGTCGGCCAGATGCTCTCGGTGCTCGTCCACTGCATGCAGGCGAACCGCATTCTCGAGATCGGCACGGCTTACGGCTACTCGACCCTCTGGATGGCACTGGCGCTGCCACCGGCCGGACACATCTGGACCATCGATCCGGACGCCGAGCGCACGCTAGTGGCCGCGAGCTACCTCGAACGCGCGGGAAAGCTCGACGCCGTCGAGATCATCAACCAGCCGGCGCTCGAAGTGCTGCCGACCTTCTATCAGCGCAACCTCGACATCGTGTTTCTCGACGCGATCAAGACCGAGTACGAAGACTATTTGGAATTGTGCGTTCCGATGCTCAAGCGTTCGGGTTTGATCGTCGTCGACAACCTGCTCTGGGGCGGCAGCGCGGCCGACGAACCCCGCGCGCGCGACTCGGCCGACGTCAAGGCGATTCGCGCCTTCAGCAAAACGTTTATCAATCATCCACAACTAGACGCGACGATCGTTCCGATCGGAGATGGATTGGGAATCGGTGCCCGTATCGACTGACGCCTTTAAGGCAGCAATGCGCCGGTTTGCAACCGGCGTAACCATCGTGACCACCCGCAACGGCGACGTCATCCACGGCTTTACCGTGAACGCCTTTGCCAGCGTAACGGCGGAACCGCCGACGGTGCTGGTTTGCGTGAACCGCACCGCGCGCGCGCATCCGATCATCAGCGAATCGGGCGGGTTTTGCGTGAATATCCTCGCGCTCGAACAGCAGGCCCTTGCGGAAAAATTTCAGGGCGGCGAACCGCACGAACGCTTCAAAGACGTCGTGCACCGTGCCGGCCCGAGCGGTTCGCCGATTCTCGATGACGTGCTCGCCTACGTCGACTGCAGCGTCGAGGAAGAAGTGAGCGCCGGAACCCACACGATCTTCATCGGCCATGTCCTCGAAGCGGGCGAGCGGCCCGGCGTGCCGCTCGGGTACTACGACCGGGCGTATCGGAACTACGCGATCGAGCTGTGATCGTCGAGACGTTCCCGGTCGGCATGCTGGCGTGCAATTGCACGATTCTCGGCGATGCCGCCAGCGGCGAGGCGATCGTTATCGACGGCGGCGACGATGTGGACGCGATCGCGCAGCGGTTGGCGCAGCACGGCTTGCGCCCGCGCTATCTCGTGCACACGCACGCGCACTTCGACCACATCGGCGCGCTCGGTCCGTTGCGCGAACGCTGCGGCGGCGCCGGCTTGCTGCATCATGCCGACCGCCCGCTCTACGCCGACATCGCACGGCAGTACCGGATGATCGGGCTGCCCGGCGCATTCGAACCCGTTACGCTCGACGGCGACCTCAGCGACGGCGACGAGTTGTCCGCCGGCCCCCTGCGCCTGCGCGCGATCCATACGCCCGGGCACACGCCCGGCAGCACATCCTTCGCGCTCGACCACGACGGCGGCACGACCCTGTTCACGGGTGACACGCTCTTCCGCGGCGGCGTCGGACGCTGGGACCTCGGCGGCACCTCGCTCGAGGATATCGTCGACTCGATCCGCACGAAGCTCTTCGTCTATCCCGACGAGGCGCGGGTCGTATGCGGCCACGGGCCGGCGACGACCATCGGAACCGAGCGGGCAACCAACCCCTTTCTCAGCTAACCATGGGCCGCGTTGACAGCAGGGGCGCGTGATGATATTTTACCAGGTAAAGTATCTGCTGTTCTACGGGGTGCCGATCCGTGATTACTGAGAGCGACAACCAGCGCCTGACGAGCGTCACGGCGGGCACGCCGGGCGGCGAACTGCTCCGGCGCTACTGGTATCCGATCGCGACCGCGGGAGAGATGCGCGACTCGTGGACGAAGCGCGTGCGCTTGCTGGGCGAAGATCTGGTGCTCTACCGCGACCGCAGCGGACGGATGGGCCTCATCGGTGAGTTCTGCCCGCACCGCCGCGCGTCGATGGCGTACGGCATTCCGGCAATCGACGGCATTCGCTGCCCGTATCACGGCTGGAAATTCGACACGACCGGCGCGTGCATCGAGCAGCCGAACGAACCCGAAGGCAGCACCTTCAAAGACAAAGTGAGCTTGCCGGGCTACGCGGTCGGCGAACTCGGCGGCTTGATCTGGGGCTACCTCGGACCGCAGCCCGCGCCGCTGATCCCCAAACTCGACGGTTTCGTCGTCGAGCCGGCGATTCGCATGATCGGGCATTCGCTCGTACCCTGCAACTGGCTGCAAATCATGGAGAACTCGTGCGATCCCGTGCACACCGAGTGGCTGCACGGCCATCTGCAAGAGTTCGTCGAGGAACAGCGCGACGGCATCAAGCCGTCCTTCGCGATCTCGAAGCACCACGTTGCGATCGCGTTCGATGAGTTCGAGTACGGCCTCTACAAGCGGCGCCTCTACGAGGGCCAATCCGAAGACGCCGACGACTGGAAGGTCGGGCATCCGGTCTTCTTCCCGAACCTCCTTGCCGTGGGCATGCGGCGCGACGGCTCGCGCACGTATTCGTTCCAGATTCGCGTGCCGATCGACGACACGAACACGATGCACTACTGGTACAATGCGTACGCCGTGACCGCCGACGTCGATGTTCCCAAGCACATGCTCGAGGAAGTCACGCGGTACGAAGTGCCGACCCGCAAAGAGAACGGCGACTTCCGGGTCGAGATGCTCGATGCGCAAGACGTCATGGCGTGGGTCACGCAGGGGCCGATTGCCAAGCGCGAGTTGGAGAAGCTCGGCACCACCGATCGCGGCGTGATCATGTTCCGCAAAATGCTCGAACGCGAGATCGCTAAAGTCGAAGCCGGCCAAGATCCGATGGGCACGATCCGCGAGCCCGAAAAGAACACCGTGATCGACTTGCACGTCGAATACGACAAGAGCATGATGAGCGACGGCATCGCAAGCCGCCTCTATCGTGCGCAAGCCCAGTTTTACCCGCACGTCAAGGATCTCGTCGCCGTGCTCGAAGCGGCGCAAACCAAGGCGCGTGCGGAACGCCCGCTGACGACCGCGCGCTAAAGGCGACCTTGAACACCGCGTTCACTCGCGCCGCGCTTTTATGCGCGGCGCTTCTCGTCTGCGCCGCCGGCGTACCGGTTGCATCGGCCGATCTGCCCCCGGTGAAGATCGGCTTCGTCTTCTCCTATACCGGAATGAATTCCGAAGAAGGCAAGTCCGTCGATGCGGCGATGGCCGCGGCGTTGAGCCTCCACGGCGGCATGGTGGCCGGCCGGAAAATCGAGATCATCAAACGCGACGACACGGGCATTGCGCCCGAAGTCGCGCGGCGGCTCGCGCAAGAACTCGTGATCCAAGACCACGTCGACTTTCTCGCCGGGTCTCTGCTCTCGCCCAACGCGGTTGCCATCGCCGGCGTCTCGACGGCCGCGCACGTGCCGTTCCTCATCGTGAACGCCGGCACGTCCGGCATTCTCGAGAAACAGCCATATACGGTGCGCTTCGGCTTCACGAACGTGCAAGTGACGCAGCCGCTCGCGCAATGGGCTGTCCAGAACGGCATCAAGACCGCCTATGCGATCTATCAAAATTATGGTCCCGGCGTGGAGACGACGAACCTGTTCGAAAAAGCGTTCGTCGCGCAAGGCGGCACCCTGCTCGGAAAAACCGGCATCCCGTTTCAGACCACGGACTACGCCGCGTACGTGCAGCGCATCAAGGATGCCGCGCCGCAGGGTGTCTTCGCGTTCATCAACGGGGGGCCCGGCATCGAGTTCCTCAAGACGGCTGCCGCAGCCGGTTTGACAAAGAGCGGCATCCGCATCATCTCGGCGGTGGAACTGGTCGAGCCGAACGATCTGCCGCTCGTCGGTGACGCTGCCGTCGGCACCGTGTCGTCGATCAACTATTCTCCGCAGCACGACTCCGCGGTCAACCACGCGTTTCTCAAGGCGTATCGCACGAGCTACGGCAGCGACCGGCTGCCCAACTACGTCACGGTCGCCGCCTACGACGTCATCAACGCGATCTATCGCGTCGTCGACGCGCAAAAGGGCAACATCGATCCGCAAAAGTCGCTGGATCTGCTCAAGACGATCTCGTTCGAGAGCCCGCGCGGCCCGATCAGCATCGACCCCAAGACACGCGACCTCGTGCAGAACATCTACATCCGGCGCGTCGAACGGAGCGCCACCGGCTGGACCTATCGCGAGATCGCCGTGATCCCGAAAGTCAAAGACACCACCGAACAACCCGACCCGTAACCGTGACGGACGAAGACTCGGTCGACCGGCTTACCCGCGAATGGATCGAAGCCGTGCCCGGCGTGGATCCCGGCGAGTACCCGGTGTTCGCACGCGTCATGCACGCCGCGCGACTCTACGAAGCCGCCATGAGCCGCACCGCCGCCAAACGCGGAATGTCATACCGCGACATCTACTTGCTCATGGCGCTACGCCGCGCCGGCCGCGCCGTAACGCCGACCGAGCTGATCGACGAACTCTCGATCACGATGGCCGCGATCACCAAACGCATCGACCGGCTCGAAGAAACCGGCTTCGTGCAGCGCCGCCGCGATCCCGATGACGGCCGCAGCATCCGCATCGAACTCACGGACGCCGGCCGCGCCCTCGTCGACGACGACATCCGCGCCAACCGCCAACGCGAATTTCAGGTCGTCGCCGAAGAGTTCTCACCCGAAGAAGCTGCGTTGCTGACGACGCTGTTGCGGCGCCTACTCGTGCGTCTCGAGGGCATCACGAACTAGATTACTTCTGACAAAGATGCCCGCCTACACCCAAATCCGGCGGCTCGTTTTGGCTCCGGCCGCGGACAGAAACTCCGCGCCGGCTTCGATGACCTTATCCGGGTCGAGACCCATCGCTTCCATGTAGGCGCGGCGGACTGAGTCCGGTTGGCCGATTTGGAACGGGTAGCCCTTGTGTGGATCGAACGCCGGGTCGCCGAGCATTTCGTCGATCGGTAAACCTTCCGTGTAGTAGTGGCGATCGATGATCGGCATTTCGATGCACACGTTCTGGGCCGGATCGCGCACGATGCCCTTGGGATCCTCGCCGCGGGCGATGCGATCCATGTCGTCGACGAAACGTTTGCGCATCGCGATGATGCCGCGGTCGCTCGTGCCGAGATGTTCTTGCGTGCGGTCTGCGATTTTGCCCTGACCGACCCAGGCGACGAAATCCTGATTCATGATATGGCTCGTGATCCAGCGTCCCGTGCGCGGATCGCGGATTGGGCCTTCCCACGACGGGATCGTCGTTTGCACGTACGGTTCGCGCTCCGTCGGAACCCGGCTGAAATGCCACGTGACGCTTAGCGTGTTGTCATCGTCGATCGGCACGCGATATTCTGTGTGACTGAGCGGACCGAGTCCGTTGGGCCACAGACAAATGCGGCCGGTCTGCCAGCGCGCGTGCGATTCTTCCATGCCTTCGACGAGGCGCTTGTAGACGAAGCCATGCTCGAATTCGTCGAAGCCGACGCGCACGTGTTTCTTGCCGTATGGGCCCGCCTCGCCTTTGAGGCGCACCGTCCAGTTGCGGTGCATCCACTCGAAGTGCACGGGGTCGATCGAGTTTTCCTGACACTGCAGCCAGTTGCACGGAATCGTCGCAAAGACGATCTGCACGAACCCGTTCTTCCACAAGAACGGCTCGTAGTTCGGCACCAGCGGCGCGGGCCGCGGGCCGAGATAGGCCCACACCATGCCGCCCTTCGTTTCCACCGGATACGAATTGATGCGGACTTTGTCGCGAAAGTGCGCTTCGGGGTTGGCGATGTCTTCAAACGGCTGCTCGAGGCAGCGTCCGGTTTCGTCGAAATGCCAGCCATGGTAATTGCACCGGATGCCGCACTCCTCGACGAAGCCGTACGACAGATCGGCGCGGCGATGCGGACAGTGCCGGTCGACGAGTCCGTAGGTGCCGGACATGTCGCGGTAGAGCACGAGATCCTCGCCCATCAGGCGGACCGCCTTGACCGGGTTGCGGTCGAACTCGTCCTCGGCGGCGATCGGCATCCAGTAGCGGCGCAATAAGTCGCCCATCGGGGTCCCGGCGCCAACCTGGGTCAACCGGCGATTCTGCTCTTCAGTCAGCATGAGGACTCTTTTTGCAAGGAAGGCTCGCCTTCATTGCAAGAAAGCACCAGCATGAAACGTTCTGCGATGATTTCGATTTCCGCCGCCGCACTCGGCGCCTCGGCACTCCCGGCGCTCGCCCAAACCGGCAACGCAGTTCGCTTCGGCGTCGTGGGCGTCGAGGAAGCAGCCCTGCCGTACTACGCCCAAGAAAAGGGCCTCTTCAAAGCGGCCGGCCTCGACGTCACGATTACCGTGCTGCCCAACGGCGGCTCGGTGAGTTCGGCGATTCTCGGCGGAGCGCTCGATGTCGGCGTCACCAATAGCGGGTCGATGTCGTCGGCCTTCATCCGCAACTTGCCGATGCAGATGCTGGCGTGCGGTGCGGTCTACGCGCCGCGTTCGCCGATCTCGCATCTCGCGGTGGCGAAGGGCGGCGTCACGAGCGCCAAGGAGCTCAGCGGGAAGACGTTCGCGGTTTCGACGCTGCACGACATGATTCAAGGCACCGTGCTCGCCTGGATCGAGAAGAACGGCGGCGACTGGAAAGCGATCAACTTCATCGAGATGCCGCCGCCGCAAATGGCCGCCGCCATCGTCGCGAAGCGCATCGACGGCGCCGCGATCGTCGAACCGTTCTTTACGGCATCGAAGAACGATCTCTTCAACCTCGGCTACAACTACAGCGCGGTGAACAACGACAAGGCGTTCCAGACGCTCGGCATTGCCGTCTCGAAAGACTACTTCGAGAAGAATGCCGCGACCGCAAAGAAAGTCGCCGGCGCGATTCACGAAGCCGCGAAGTGGGCCAACAATCCAAAGAACTTCGCTGAAGCCGCAACGATGCTCGCAACGTTCACCAAGGTCGACCCGGCCATCATCGCCGGCTACCCGCGCCTCGCGTTCGCCGAATCGAACAGCCCGGGCTTGATTCAACCGGTCGTCGACATGCTGGCGAAATACACGTACATCCCACACGGATTCAATGCCGCGGACCTATTCGCACCGGGCACCGCTTAGCCTCAGCTATCGGGCACGATCGTGGCTGTCCCTCGACTACGCTCGGGATGACAGAGAGGGCGACAGGGGGGCCGGGGTGCGCTTGCCGCGGTTGATCGTTAGCGCGACGACGGCGGCAACGATGCACAACACCGCAGAGAGCATGAACGCCGTATCGTACGACCCTTGCGTCGTGCGAATAAAGCCGGCGATCGCAACGATCGATGCCGCGCCCATTTGGTGGCTCGCCGCGATCCAACCGAAGACCACCGGACCGTCGACGTCACCGAACGCGTTGAGCGTGAGCCGGACCGTGGGCGGCAGCGTGGCAAGCCAGTCCAGTCCGTAGAACATCGCGAACAGCGGCAGTCCGAACATACCGTCGATACCGAACGCATACGGCAGCAGCAACAGCGCCAAGCCGCGCAGCCCGTAATACGCGAAGAGCAGCCAGCGCGGATCGACGCGATCGCTCAGCCACCCCGAAAGCACGGTGCCGACGAGGTCGAAGGCGCCCATCGTCGCGAGCAATCCCGCGGCTTTTGTTTCCGAAATTCCGTGATCGCCGCACGCGGGGATGAAGTGCGTGCCGATAAAGCCCGCCGTGCTCGCGCCGCAGACGAAAAACGTACCGGCCAAAAGCCAGAACACGGGCCGGCGCACGGCCATTCGCAACGCGCCGAACGCGCGCAGGATCGGGTTGATCGTGGATGCTACCGGCGGTGTCCAGTCGGGCGATGCACCGTAAGGCTTGATGCCGAGCGACGCCGGCGTCTCGCGCATGAACAGCAGCACGAGCGCTCCGACGAAGAGTGCGATCGCTGAAACGACGAGGCCCATCGGCCGCCAGCCGTGATGCGAAACGACGTTTGCAAAAAAAGGCAGAAAGACGAGTTGCCCCGTCGCGTTCGCAGCAGACAGAACGCCGGTAACGAGGCCGCGCTGCTTCACGAACCAGCGCGCAGAGATCGTCGCGGCAACGACCGAGCCGATGAGCCCGGCGCCCAAACCCACGAAGATACCCCACGAGATCACGAGCTCCGTGGGCGTCTGAATGAATGCCGTCGCCGCCGTCGCTGCCGCGCAGACGCCGAGCCCAATGAGCATCGTGGTCCGAACGCCGATCGATTGCATCAGTGCTGCGGTGAACGGTCCCATGAGACCGAAGAGCGCGATATTTACCGCAACAGCAAACGAGATCGTGGCTGCCGACCAGTGCATGTCCGCTTCGAGCGGCCGCATGAGGACGCCGGGCGTCGAGCGGATTCCGGCCGCCGTAAGCATCGTCAGAAATGCCAGCGCCATCGCAAACCACCCGTAGTGGATGCGACCCCTGCGCAAAAGCGCACTCACGGTGTTAACGCAGCGAGATCGTCAGTTTGCCGTCTTCGTTGCCGATGATGCGGGGGCCGGCGGTTTCGTTTTCGTCTTGTGAGGTCTTGCCGTTGCCGGCTAGGGTTGCGAGGGAAGCCACGGCGGCGGAGGCGCGGGCTTGCTCGAGCATGGCGTCGGTGATCGTGCCGGCGGCGCGTTTCTTGCGGTAGTCTTCGATCGCGGTTTGCAGCGCGATGCGCGAACGCTCCGGGTAATCTTTCTTTTTCTCCGGGTAGCCGCCGAGCGCGGCTTCGATGTCGGCGTCGGTGATTGCGAGTGCTTGGTCGATCGTCTTACCGATCGCGAGCTCGACCAGCAGCGAGCAGGTCGCCGTGCCGAAGCCGCAGCCCGTGGTGAAGTACGAGACGTCCTCGATCACGTCGCCGGGGCCAACCTTTAGGTAATAGGTGTACATATCGCCGCACGAGTCGCTGAAGTACTCGCCCGACGCCATGGCATCGTCCATCGTCCGGAAGCCGGTGCGATGTTCGACCAAATGCTGAAACTTTTGAAAATCCACGATTACCTAACGTTAGCTCCGGGGTGACCTGACGCGACTTCGAACCGGCATTCCGCGCCGCCGGTTGCGAGCGATTCGGTTTGCTTGACTTTGGGTGAGACGACTTCGTCGAGCATCGAGTGAATGACGGTGCAGCACTCGGGATGCTCCGACACGACGTTGGCGTACGGACAGTTGTGCTCGCGCAGCACGATCGTATCGCCATGTTCTTCCACGTCGACGGCGACGCCGGAACCGCGAATGTTGTCGGCGATCGCCTCGAGGCGTTCGAGCGTCGACTTGCCTTCGAGCGCCGGAGCCATCTTGCCGACCACGCGCTTGGCGATGCCCGAAAAGACTTGCGCCACGCCGGCGTCGCCCTGGGTGAGGCGCACTTCACGCAGCACCGCACCGAGCATCCGGTCGTACGCTTGGGGAAAGTACCGGTCGGCCTGAGTCGTGAGCGAATACTCGTGGGTCGGCTTCGTTTTGCCGCGCCGGACGCTCTTGCCGATAACTAGGCCGTCGCGCTCGAGAATCACGAGCTGCTGGCGGATGGCGTTGGGCGAGAGCGCGAACTCCGAGGCCAGGTCAAAGGCCGATGCCGCGCCGCGGCTGCGCAGCGCGCCGACGATCTTCCCTCGGGTCGAGTCGAAAAACCGGTCGTGCATCGCCTTCAAGGTACCATAGGACGCGAAGATAGTCCAGAGTTTCCTTGACTTTCTTCCCGCCAAACCCGTACAATCGTGGGCGTGAGTAAACGCGGACTCGTCATTTCCGGCCTGCGCGCCGCCGTCGACAGCAAGGAAATCCTCAAGGGGATCGACCTCACCGTGGAGCCCGGCAAGGTTCATGCGCTGATGGGTCCCAACGGCAGCGGCAAATCGACGCTGGCCTTCGCCATGAGCGGCCACCCCAATTACGAGGTTCTCGGCGGTTCGGTGAGCCTCGACGGCACCGATCTGCTCGGCCTCTCGCCCGATAAGCGCGCCCGCGCGGGCCTGTTTCTCTCGTTTCAATACCCGGCCGCCATCCCGGGCGTCTCGGTCGCGAACTTCATCCGCACCGCGCGCATGGCGGTCAAACCCGACGATCTGCCGCCGGCCAAATTCCGCGCGATGATTTACGAGAAGCTCGAAGTCCTCGATATGGACGCGGCGTTTCTCTCGCGCTACGTCAATGACGGGTTCTCGGGCGGCGAGAAGAAGCGCCTCGAGATGCTTCAGCTCGCGATCCTGGCCCCGAAGTACGCCGTGCTCGATGAGACCGATTCCGGTCTCGACGTCGATGCGCTGCAATCGGTCGGCAAGTCGATCGAAGCGATGCGGGCCACCGACGACGGCAAGGACACGGGCTTCCTGATCATCACCCACTATCCGCGCATTCTGCGGCACGTTCCGGCCGATGTCGTGCACATCATGATGGACGGCCGCATCGTGAAAACCGGCGGTCCCGACCTCGCGGAACGCGTCGAGCGCGAAGGCTACGACACCATTCGCGAAGAGGTCGCCGGTGGCGTTGCTTAGCGTCATCGCCCCCACGGTTTCCGTTTCGCGCGACGAGCGCGGAACGCACGTCGAAATTCCGGCCGGCGTCAACACCGACGAACCGATCGTCATTTCTTATGACGTGGCCGATACGGCACTCGTGGCGCAGACGTTCGTCACCGCCGGCGAGGGCGCGCGCGCGACCATCGTCGAGCGTCTGACCGGTAACGCCGATCTTGAGATCGCCGTCACCACCACGGTGACCGCTGCGGCGCGGGCCGACATCACCTATACGGTTCTGCAAAACGTCGGCGGGGCCGTGCGCATCGATGCCAAGCGCATCTCGCACGTCGGCGCCGAAGCTCGCGTCGGCTGGAACGTCGCGCTGCTCGGCGGCGCGTCGGTCACCGATCAAGTCATCAGCGATCACACGGGCGAAGGCGCCAACAGCGAGATCGCAGCACTCTTCTTCCCCGTCGCGCGCGAAGTCGTGCAGTTGACGACGGAAGTGCAGCACAACGTACCGCACACCACCTCGCAAACCGTCGTGCGCAGCATCGCTGCCGGACGCGGCCGCGGGCGGTATTTCGGCAATATCCGCATCATGCCGCACGCGCACGGCTCCGAGGCCTCGCTGCGCGACGACACGCTGCTGATCGGTAAAGACGCCAAGATCGATGCGATCCCGGCGCTCGAAATCGCGGCGAACGACGTCAAGGCATTTCACGGCGCGACGGTCGGGGCGATCGACGAAGAACACATCTTCTATTTGATGAGCCGCGGCATCGAACGCGACGCCGCCGAGAAACTGATCGCGCTGGGCTTTTTCGAGCCCGCCGTCTCACGTTTCCCAGGCGAAGCCTTGCGCGCAGAACTCCGCACGCTGCTCGAAGAAAAGTTGGCAGGAGCCCGGCGATGATCGCCTCAGCCGACGCGCGCGCCACGGCCATCGCGGCGGATTTTCCCATCCTCGCAAAACCGACCTCGCGCGGCAAACGGCTGGTCTACCTCGACTCGGCCGCAAGTTCGCAGAAGCCGCAAGTCGTGATCGACGCGCTGGTCGACTACTACTCGTCGTATAACGCCAACATTCACCGCGGCGTGTACGAAATCGCGGCGCGCGCAACCGATGCGTTCGAAGAAGCGCGCGTCAAAGTCGCGCGGTTCGTCAACGCCGCGCACTCCGCCGAAATCATCTGGACGCGCAACACGACCGAGGCCATCAACCTCGTCAGCTTTACCTGGGGCATGCAAAACCTCAAGCCGGGCGACGCGATCCTCACGACCCAAGTCGAACACCACTCGAACATCGTTCCGTGGCAACTGCTCGCCGCCAAGACCGGCGCGGAATTGCGCTACATCAAAGCCGACGACGACGGCACGCTGCAGCTCGGAAACCTCGATGAACTGCTGCGCGGTACGAAGCTGGTCGCGCTCTCGCACGTGAGCAACGTGCTCGGTTCGATCGCGCCGCTCGAGCAGATCATTCCACGCGCCCATGCCGCCGGCGCACTCGTGCTGGTCGACGCCGCGCAATCGGTGCCGCACATGCCGGTCGACGTGCAAGCGCTCGATGTGGATTTCATGGCGGTGAGCGGCCACAAGATGTGCGCTCCGACCGGCATCGGCTTTCTCTACGGCAAGCGCGCGCTACTCGAAGCGATGCCGCCGTTCCTCACCGGCGGCGACATGATCCGCACGGTCGCCTACGACACGACGACGTACGCCGAACTGCCTTGGAAATTCGAAGCCGGCACCAGCAACATTGCCGACGCGATCGCCTTCGGCACGGCCTGCGATTACCTCACGAACGTCGGGATGGCGTGGATCCGCGAACACGAAGTCCGCATCACCGCCTATGCGCTCGAGCGTTTGGCGCCGTTCGCCGCGCGCGGCTTGCAGTGCTACGGTCCGGCAAAGCCGGAAGACCGCGGCGGCGTGATCTCGTTCAACTTCGCCGACATCCACGCGCACGATCTCGCCTCGATCCTCGATCTCGAAGGCGTCTGCATCCGCGCAGGCCACCACTGCGCGATGCCGCTGATGGACAAGATGAACTGGCCGGCCACCGCGCGCGCTTCCTTCTATCTCTACACGACGGAAGCCGACATCGACGTCCTCATTGCAGCCTTAGAGAAGGCAGCTGAGGTCTTTAAGATCAGCTGATGGACGACTTCTACAAAGAGTACATACTCGACCACTACCGCAATCCGCGGAATTTTGGGCATCTCGAGCATCCGACAGCCGTCGCGGAAGACTTGAATCCCCTCTGCGGCGACAAGATTCAGATGGAATTGCTGGTTGGCGCGGATGGGAAGATCGCCGACGTGCGCTTTTCCGGCAAGGGCTGCGCGATCTCGCAAGCGTCGGCTTCGATGCTGACCGAGTCGATCAAGGGCAAGACGCTCGAAGAAGTGGCGCAGCTCTCGCACGATGTCGTGCTCGAAAACGTCGGCATCGGCATCAGCCCGACCCGCATGAAGTGCGCGATGCTGGGCCTCAAGGTCGCCAAGAGCGCGGCGCTCGGTGAAATCGCCACCTGGCCCGACGAAGCGGCAACCTGAGCGGAGACGTCCTCCGGGTGGCGGCGGCAATTGCCGTCGATACCGGCGCCTTCGTGCTCTGGAACCTCGCGTCGCGTTCGCCCCTGCGGCTCGCACGCGACGTCGCTGCCGGCGTGTCGCGGCCCGCGGTCGCGCTGCGCGCCGTCGGCCGCTTTGCCGGCGGCCTCTTCTTACTCGCCGCCGGCGGCGTACTGCTGCTGCCGCTCGCCCTCCAGGTCCGCACGTTCACGGTGCTCGAGACGTGGACGGTGCTTACCGGCTTGCTCGTCGAGCAGCTCATCGGCACCGATTTCCGCAACCCCTAACTGAGGCGGGTGCCCTCGACGCAGACGTTCTGCGTGTCGTAGGCGCGAAGCACGAGATTTTTCGGGCCCTGCGGCGTGCTGACCGTCACGTAGATCAACCGCGACTCGGCGCCCGAGAGCTGGTTGTCGATCACCACGTCGGTCACGTCGATGTAGTTGCCCGAAACGCCGATCGCGGCGGCCGTGCCGGGCATGTAGAGCGGCTGAGATTTCCAGTGGCCGATGATGCCGCTGTTCTGTTTGACGTCGGTGCGCAGCAGCGCGTCGCCCGGGTAAGCCACGCTGGTCTCGATGCGGTCGGACACGCTGCCGAGGATACTCGCGATGGCCGTGCCGCGGGGTTCCTTTTCGCTGCAGAACGAGTCGACCCGATCCGGTGGCTGGAGCAACGGGGCCGAGGAACAGCCGGCCAGCACGAGCGCCGCGGCGGCTAAGACACGCTTCATCGCTAGGCACCTACCGCGGAGCCGCCCGCCCCGCCTCTTCGGCCGCGAAGAATCCTTGCAAGCCGTGCGACTGAGGTCGCAGGGTTGTTCTTTTCACAGGTGAATCGCAGGAACACTTACCGTCTCGTTTCCCTCAAGGAGCGTGCCAATGACGCATGTACCGACAACTTCCCGCGGCCGCTTTATCGGAGCGACCGCCGCTGCGTCGGCGGTCGCCTTCGGCTGCCCGGCAATCCTCTCCGCGCAGAACAAAGAGATCGTCGTCGGTCTCGACGTGCCGTTGTCCGGCCCATATGCCGAACAGGGCAAGGATCAGCTTCGCGCCTACAACATGGCCATCGATGAGATCAACAAAGCCGGCGGCATCATGGGGCAAAAGGTCAAGTCGTCGGTCGGCGACGACCAGACGACCGCGGGCGTCGCCCGCGACAACGCGCAGCGCATGATCGAACGCGACGGCGCGGTGATGATTACCGGCGGGTCGTCGACCGGCACGGCCGTCGCGGTGTCCGGTCTCTGCCAGCAAAAGGGCTCGCTGTTCATGGCGACGCTCACGCACGGCGACGAGACGACGAATCAGAACTGCCACAAGCACACCTTCCGGCGCTATAACGACGCCTACATGAGTGCCCAGGCGCTCGCCCGTACACTGATCTCGAAATACGGCACCGGCACGTGGTTCCACATCACCGCCGACTACTCGTGGGGCTGGTCGGTGCACGACAACCTCGCGGCCGTCGTCAACCCGAAGGGCGCCAAAGAGATCGCCTACGTGAAGCTCAAGCTCGGCACGACGGATTTCTCGAGCGCACTTTCGCAAGCCCAAGCGGCGAAGCCCGACGTGCTCGTGCTCACCGAGTTCGGCGCCGACATGGTCAATTGCCTCAATCAGGCCGCCACGTTCGGATTGACGAAGACGTGCAAGATCCTCGTGCCGCTGGTCGACGAATACATGGCGAAAGGCACCAAGGACAACTTCACCAACGTCGTCTCGACGGCGCCGTTCTACTGGCAGTACCACGCGAAGCACTACACGTTTGCGAAGAAGTTCGTCGAAGCGTTCTACGACCGCTACAAGACGTACCCGTCGAACGGTGCAGAGTGCGCCTACGTGAACATGATGGTCTACAAGCTGGCGGTGGAACAAGCGCACTCGACCGATCCCGCGAAACTGATCCCGATTCTCGAAACCATCCAATGGAACATGACCAAGGGACCGGAGCACTTCCGCAAGGAGGATCACCAGGGCGTGAACTCCGTGCTGGTCGTGGAAGGCATTCCGCTTGCCGACCGCAACGCCGACGGCTTCAACTTCGCCCGCGTGCTCGAAGAGCACAACGGCCCGGGTGTCATGGCCCCGCTCGATAGCCTGTCCTGCAAAATGGAAACCGCATAACCGCTACGCGCACCAATCGCCAACGGGTCGGTGCAGCAATGCGCCGGCCCGTTTCGGTTCTTCTCACACACGGGGTCACGTGGTCGCTCTATCTCAAGCCCTGCTGAACGGGCTCGTACTCGGTCTGATCTACGTCGCGATCGCGGTCGGACTGACGATCGTCTTCGGAACATTACGCCTGGTAAATTTTGCTCACGGCGCATTTTACGCAATCGGCGCTTACATAGGACTCGTCGTGGCGCAGAATTGGGGCCTTGGCGCTGCGTTCATCGCCGCGCCGATCGGCGTCGCGATTTTCGCCATCATTCTCGACCGGGTGCTGCTTCGGCCATTCTACGGCAAAGACGTCACCTCGCAAATTCTCGTGACGTTCGGGATCGCGTTGATCGTCGAAGAGACGCTGCGCTTGATCTTCGGTGCGACCACACAACAGTATCCGGCCCTGCAAGGCCTCGCCACATCGGTGGCGATCGGGCCATTGGTGTACCCGCTCTATCGGCTGCTCTTTGCGGCCGGCGTCATCGCGATGCTCGTCCTCGTTTGGCTTTTCATGGAACGCACCGACTACGGGCTGATCGTGCGCGCCGGCGTGCGCGACCGTACGATGGTGCAACTGCTGGGCGGAAACATCCGGCAGGCCTCGACGATCGTGTTCGCCGTCGGCGCCGCGATCGCCGGACTCGTCGGCGCCGCCGCCTCGCCCATCTACAGCATCGCACCGGGCACGGGGTTTGCATTTCTCGTCCCGTCGTTCGTCGTCGTCGTGGTCGGCGGGCTCGGCAGTTTTTGGGGCGCCGTCCTCGGTGGTCTCTTGATCGGCGAGCTGCAAAGCTTGACGACGCTCGCCTTCGCACCGGCCGCAAACGTGATCATCTACCTCTGCATGGCGCTCGTGCTGCTGCTGCGCCCGCAAGGTTTGCTCGGCGAGAGTGAAGTGATCCGGCAGTGAACGTCTCCCAGCGCGGGGCAGGCGTGCGCTTTGCCTTGTTCACGCTCGCCGGACTCGCCCTCTTCCCGTTTATCTTTCATGCGATCGACGGCTACGCGGGTTTGGCAACGCAGATCGTCATCGTGAGCATCGCTTCAATCGGCTTCAATTTTCTGCTGGGCTATACGGGGCTGCTCTCGTATGGCCACGCGATGTTTTACGGCGGAGGCGGCTACGTGGCCGCCTTGCTGCTGATCCGGCTGATGCCGCAGCATCCGAATCTTTGGCTGGCCGTCATCGGCGCCACGCTCGCCGCGACGATTCTCGCACTACTCGTCGGCGCACTCGCGGTACGGCTGTACGGCATCTACTTTGCGCTCTTGACGCTGGCGTTTGCGCAAATGATCTACTTCGTTGTAGAGCAGGCCCAGGATTGGACCAACGGCGACGACGGACTGCAATCGATCCCCGCCGCCCTGCTACCGATCGGGCCGTATTCGATCGACCTCGGAACGGCGTTGCCGCCCCTCGCGCTGGGACCCTTCGGAAATCTGAGCGACATCAAGCTCTGGTATATCGTCAGCGCGCTGGCTCTCTGCGGCGTGATGATCGGCATGCGCGCGCTGACGCGCTCGCAGTTCGGCGAAGTCCTCACCGCGATCCGCGAAAACGAAGAACGCAGTTCGCTTATCGGCTTCAACGCGGCGGCCTACCGGCTGGCGGCGTTCGCGATTTCCGGCGCGCTGACCGGCTTTGCCGGCGCCCTTCGCGCGCTGTATGACGGAAGCGTCGCGGTCGAATCCGTCGGCATCGAACGCAGCGGGTCGCTCGTGATCTACACGATCGTCGGCGGCGTGCAGACGCTACTCGGACCGGTCCTCGGCACCGGCCTCATCATGTACCTGGAAGCCGTGCTTTCCGCGCACATCAGTTACTGGCGCCTGGTCGAAGGCGTGATCTTCGTCGCGGTGATCATCTTCTTGCCGGCCGGCATCGTCGGCACAATCGCCAAGCGTTTCTCCGGCCGTGCGAAAGACCGCGCGCTGCTCGCAAAATCCGTGAGCACGGGGTCCTCAAAATGACCGCAATCCTTGAGACGAAGGGGCTCGGCAAGTCGTTCGGGCGGTTTGCGGCCAACGCCGATATCGATTTCAGCGTTGCCCAGGGTGAACTGCGGGCGGTGATCGGGCCGAACGGCGCCGGGAAGACGACGTTCTTCAACATGCTCTCGGGCACGACCGATGTCACGAGCGGCGCGATCTTCTTCAAGGGCTGTGACATCACGCGGCTCAGCGGGACGCGCCGCGTGCACCTCGGAATCGCCAAAGCCTTTCAAACTGCGAATATTTACCCCGAACAAACGGTACTTCAGAATTGCCGTCTGGCCGCGCTCGCGCACACGCAGGGCGCGTTCGCACTCGAAGTGTTCCGCCGCTCGGATCGGCTCACCGACGTCGATGCGCTCGCGGAGCGCGCGATCGAGCAACTCGAACTCAGCGGTGTCGCCGGCGTGCGCTCGGGCGACCTCGCCCACGGCGACAAGAAGCGCCTCGACATCGCCATCGCGCTGGCGACAAAACCCGAGATATTGCTTCTCGACGAACCGGTCGCCGGCATGTCGCGCGACGAAGCACGCAAAACCGAAGCGCTCATACGTAAGCTGGCAAGCAGCATGACGGTCCTTATCATCGAACATGACATGGATCTCATCATGGGAATCTCCGACTCGATCACCGTCCTCGAATCGGGCAGCGTGCTTGCCAACGGCACGCCGGCCGAAATTCGCGCCAACGGGCGCGTGCAGGACGCGTACCTCGGCGGACACAGCGAAGCGGAGATCGAGTCGTGAGCGAACCGCTGTTAGCGCTCGAGAACGTTAACAGCTATTACGGCGAGAGCCACATCCTCAAGTCGGTCTCGCTGCACGTCGGCGAGGGCGAAACCGTCGCGCTGCTCGGGCGCAACGGCGCCGGCAAAACCACCACGCTCAAGTCGATCGTCGGCTGGGTGCAGCCGCAAAGCGGAAGCGTCACGTTTGCCGGCGAGGAGCTTGCCGGGAAAGAGATGATGGAGATCGCGCGCAAGGGCATTGCGCTCGTCCCGGAAGAGCGCCGCATCTTTACCAACCTCACGGTCGCGGAAAACTTGCGCATCGCGCAGGTTACCGCGCGCAAACCGGGCTGGTCGCTCGACCGCGTCTACGAGCGCTTCCCGCGTTTACGCGAGCGGCTCGCCAACAAGGGCGACGAGATTTCCGGCGGTGAGAAGCAAATGCTCGCGATCGCGCGCGCACTCGTGCAACATACGCGCGTGCTGCTGCTCGACGAGCCGACCGAAGGCCTCGCGCCGCTGATCGTGCGCGAGGTCGAGGCGGTGATCCGCGAGATCAAGGCCGCGGGCATGACGATTCTGCTCGTCGAGCAAAATCTCTATTCCGCCCTCGGCGTCGCCGACCGCTGCTATATCCTCGACCAAGGCGAAGTCGTCTACGCCGGGGTTCCCGACGACCTACGCGGGAACGAAGACGTCATGCGCCGTTACCTGCACGTGTAACGATAGAACCGAGTTCGACCGGCGGGGACATCCCGCCGAATGGGCAATGTAACGCTCCCACCGCACGTTAGGGAGCCCGGAACATGCGCTACATCATCGCGTGCCTTGCCGCAGCCGCAGTTGCCGCCTTTGCCTTGACGCACGCCGGATCGGCGGGGGCGGCCCCCGTCGCACCCGACGGGAAGGCCATCTTTGCGACGAAGTGTTCGGCGTGCCATCAAGCGACGGGGTTGGGGAACGGACCCTACCCGCCGCTAGCCGGAAATCCCGATGTCAACGGTTCCGACACGGCGGCTTTGATCGCAACCGTGCTCCACGGCCGGAGCGGACCGATCACGATCCTCGGTCACGCGTATAGCGGCAACATGCCCGCATGGCGCGATCAGCTCACCAACGCGGAGATCGCCGCGGTGCTGACCTACGTTCGTTCCGCCTGGACGAACAAGAGCCCGGCGGTTTCCGAAGACCAAGTCGCGGCGGCAGCACGGCCAGTCGCTTTGAGCGGCGCGGATCTCTTTGTAGCGAAGTGCGCGACGTGTCACCAGGCCAACGGCCAAGGAACTGCGGCCTATCCGCCTCTGGCGGGCAATGCCGACGTCACGCTAGCCGACCCGAAATCGATCATCGCTACGATCGTCAATGGCCGCACCGGCCCGTTGACGGTCGCAAGCGCGAGCTTCAACGGCAAGATGCCGGCATGGAAGGGGCAACTCTCAAACGCCGACATCGCCGCCGTTGCGACCTACGTGCGCGGAGCATGGTCGAATAAAGCCGCCGGCGTCACCGAGCAGCAAGTCGCTAGTGCAGGCCCGGTGGTGCTGAGCGCCGTCGGCATGTCGGTATATGGAAATAAATGCGCGGCGTGTCACCAGGCCAGCGGCAAAGGCGGCGGCGGCGGCCTCTTTCCTGCGCTGGCCGGCGATGCGCACGTAAATGCGGTCGACCCGACCCCGATCCTGGGAACGATCGAGCACGGCAAGAACGTCATGCCCGCGTGGAAGGGACAACTTTCCGCCGCCGACATCGCGGCGGTAGCCACGTATATCCGTTCGGCCTGGGGGAACAAAGGCGGACCCGTCAGCGAAAGCGACGTTGCTGCGATCAAATAATTACGCATTCGTCGAATCTTCAACGGACATTCGCAATTGTTGGGTACGGTGAGCACCTTACAGGTTGTTTGGAGGTCTCACCGTGTCGTTCCGTCGCCTTCCCACGGTCATCGTGACCGCGGTGCTTGCATTGTTGCTATCGAGTCTGTTCTATGCACCGCGGCCGTCCAGTGCGATGCCGGAGTTCGCGCAAGCGACGGGATTGCAATGCAGTGCATGTCATACGATGGTGCCGCTTCTCAACGCCTATGGCCGGTACGTGCAGCGCACGGGTTATGCGGCGATCGAACGAGCCTCGCTCGACAAGACCTTTCCGCTTTGGATCGACGAAGCACTCGCCACCGACTCAACCGCCGGTGCCGGCACCGGGACGCCGCGCGACGACTTCGGGAACCTTGCGATCCATGCCATCGGCTACGCGCTGCCGGACGTCACCTATCACGTTCAGCAATGGATCACGCAAGGGAGCCAGTCCGGCGGACTCGACACGGCGTGGCTCGCCTATCATCCGGCCTTCGCACCTGACCTCCACCTGTTCGTCGGTAAGGTTCTCAACCCGGCACCCTCGCCGTACAGCCAGACCTCGGATCTCGACGGCCCACTCGCTTCGAGTACGGTCGTCGGCGAACACGACTGGGGCGCTACGTACGGCAATCGCTGGGGCACACGAGCCGCATACGTCGGCAAGAGCCTCGATGTCGAAGCCGGCTACTACCTCACGAGTGAAGACCTCAACGGCTTGACCGATTTTTCGCCGGGCGACAAAACGTTCCAGTGGAAGGTCGCCCTCGCCCAAGCAAAGTCACCGCTCGAAGTCGGCGTGTTCGGAAGTAACGGCACGATTCCGGTCAGTACCGGCACCGATGTCTATCAATCGCAGGCCGGCTACATCCAACTCGATCCCGGCAAGAACTACCGCCCCGGAGCGCTGCTCATCTATCAGCGTCAAAGCGACAGCAACGCGGGCATGGATGCGAACGGCAATCAGTACTCGGCCGCAGCAAGCGCGGGCTGGAGTGCGGAGATTTTCGAGTCGCTGCTCAACGGAAACGCCTTACTTTCCTATCGCCACGATCTGAACAACGCCGGCATCACCGGCGGCGTGACGAACGGGAACTCCGTGAACCTCGCGTTCAACGTCCCGCTTCGGAACTTTCCCTACCTGCACGGTTACGTCGAAGCGAACCTCGGCGGAAACTCGTCGCTTGCCGGTGCCTCCGGTGGTCCGCAGTGGAAATCGATGCTGTGGCTAACGGTGCCGATCGTGCTGCACCCGTAGCGCGTCACTCAATCCGGTCGTTCGAACGAAACGGTTTGGTGAATCTCGCGGTCGTTCGTCCAGAAACGCTCGCCGTCGAACGCAAGACCACGGGCATGGAACGGAATCGTCGCTAGGTCCACCGAGGCCGGCGACGAGCCGCGTGCGTCGACGCGAGTGAGATAGTAGGGGCCGGTCGTTTCATCGTCGGTGGTCACGCAGTAAAAGCACCCGCCGACGATCGTGTGGCCGCAGATCTGATGGGGCACATCGACGATCGTTCCGGGCGTGCCCGCATCGTCGAGCGCGATGATGCGCTTGTTGTACCACTGGCTAACGTAGAGACGGTCGCCATCGTAGGAGAGGTGCGAGCCGGTGTCGTCGGGACAGGGAATCGCACTGCTCTTGCGCAGCCCATGTCCGGGAACGGCGCGAAAAATCGTGCGATGATCTTCATCGGTCTGACCGAGCAGCACGAGCAACTCGTCGCCGGCGACGGTCATGCCCCACGGCTTGCCCGAAACGCTCATTTCGTCGGTGACGGTCCAGGTTTGCGGAGCGATCGCGTAGAGGCGTTCGGTTTCGATCGAGCCGAGCCAGAGGTTCGTGCCGTCGAAGGCAATCGCTTGCGGCCGCAATGTCGGTGAATCGATGCGACGGAGTTCCACGATTTCTTGGAGTGCGGTCTGTGTCATTGGTTAGGGGACCCTTTCAGCAACGAGGCTGCAGTTAATCGTCCAGAGTCGTGAGATCACCAAGGTCCATACCCAAGTGTTGGGCGCGTAAGACGCGGCGCATGATCTTACCACTGCGCGTTTTGGGGAGTTTCGCGACGATTTCGACGCTCTTCGGCGTCGCAATCGGGCCGATTTCGCGGCGAACGTGTGCGATCAATTCGTTCGCCAGCGCATCGGATGCCGTATGGCCGACACGCAAGATCACGAACACGACGATGACTTCGCCTTTGATCTCGTCAGGAACGCCGATGGCCGCCGCCTCGCCGCACGCCGGATGCGAGACGAGCGCGCTTTCCACATCCGCGGTCGCTAACCGGTGCCCCGCCACCTTGAGCACGTCGTCGGCCCGGCCGAGCACGCTGATCGAGCCGTCGTCGTCGATCGTCGACACGTCGCCGGCCGTATAAACGCCCGCAATCTGTTGGAAGTAACTCGCAAAGCGCGATTTATCGCCCCACACACCGCAGAACATATGCGGCGCCGGCGTTTCGAGGACGAGCAACCCGCCTTGATTCGCGGGCAGCACGGTACCGTCGGCTGCACGGATCGAGAAACGCAACGGACCGAACGGTTTGCCGCTGCGATCGGGCCGGATCGTATCGGTCGGCAAGTAGCCGATGCTCGGTCCGGCGAGCTCCGTCTGCCACCACTGGTTGCAGACCGGTGCGTTTCCACGGCCCATCACGTCGTAGAGAAAGTGCCAGGCTTCCGGATTGAGCGGCTCGCCGGCGCAAAACATGGCCTGCAGCGACGAGAGATCGTGCGCTTCGGCGTTAGCCGGCCCGAAGCGCATCAACATGCGCGCGAGCGTCGGCGCCGTGTAGAATTTCGTCACGCGTTTGCGCGCGATCACATCGTAGACCACCGAGGTGTTCGGGAAATCCGGCGACCCTTCGCGGAGCACGATGCGATAACGGTTCGCGAGCGCACCGTAGACCATGATCGAATGCCCGACGATCCAGCCGATATCGCTCGTGCACCAATACACGTCGTCGGGCGTGATACCGGTGGTCAAGCGCAGCAGCGTGCTGCAACCGACCAGGTACCCGCCATGCGGCAGCACGACGCCCTTCGGCTTCCCCGTCGTGCCGCTGGTATAGAGAATGAACAGTGGGTGTTCGGCATCGACGATCACCGGGGCACACGTTGCCGGCTGCTGATCGCAGTACGCCTCGAAGTCGACCTCGCGATCATCGACGAGCGTCCCCGCTTCCCGGCGCCAGACGATGACGCGCCGGATCTGCGGCAGACGCGTGACCGCGTCATCGACGATCGACTTCAGATCGATTGCCTTCCCGCGCCGGTACGTCACGTCGCCAACGATCATCACGGTCGCGCCGGCATCATCGACACGATCGCATAGCGCGGTCGCGCCGAGACCTGCGTAGACGACGGAATGGATCGCGCCGATGCGCGCGCAGGCCAGCATCGCAACGATTCCCTCGATCGAGAGCGGCATGTAGATGCAGACGCGATCGCCGCCGACCACGCCGTCGAGGCGCAGCGCGTTTGCGAGCTGACACACGCGGGCGAGCAGTTGCGCGTAGGTGATCGTCCGCTCGCTGCCGTCTTCGCCCACGAACTCGTAGGCGATCGCGTGCGGGTGCGACGACGCGTTGCGATCGAGGCAGCTGACCGTCACGTTCAGGCGGCCGTCGGGAAACCAGTGCGGGTCGTCCATCGTGCCGGTGAACGTTGTCTTCGGCACGCGGTCCCAGGCGATGGCCGCCGCTTGCGAGTGCCACCAATCCAGCGGATCGGCGAGCGCATCGGCCACCCATTCATCGTGGTCGGGAATGCCGAACCAGTTGAACGTTGCGGCCGGCGGCGCGTAGGCTTCACCGCCGCTAAGCAGTCCTTCGATGAAAGCCGTCATGCGAACCCCATCATGCGCTTCTTAGATTTTGATGTAATCGTGTTGGTTGATGATAGCCCCGTTTGGACCGCTGGTGACGTGGAACGTTGCGACGTAGGAGCCGCGCGTCGAGGTGATCTCCGCATCGATCGTCGCGCCCGAGGCGTCGGCCCGGCTGACGTGGATCGACGTGATGTGCGCATCCTTGTCGAGGAACGCTTCTTCCTTGAGGCTCAGGGACCGGTCGCTGCTCGTGCCGCCGAGCGCCGCGTAGGCCCCGGACTCATCGCCCGCGATGAGGTCGTCGATGTAGCGCCGCACCAGCGCCGTGGCCGCGTCGGGTGGGTTCGGCGGCGCCACCACCGGACGCACTACCGGCGCGAGCGTCGGGCGAACGGCCGGAGGCGACGCCGGGACGACGGTCGCGACAACGATCGGCCTCGGGGCTGCCGTCACGGCGGCTGCCGGTTTCGCGTAGCTCGGAACCGAGTTGCTGGCGAGTGGGGATGGAGACGGGCTGGAAGCGGCCGTCGCCGTCGGAGCAACCGTCGCCGACGGGATCGGCGTGGGCGACGGGGACGGGGTGCGGCTGGGCGCCGGGGAGGGCGAGGGCGTGGATGAGGGCGAGTCGGTCGGCGAGGGGCTCGCTTCGGGGGTGGGCGTCAGCCGCACGAGCGGGGTCACCGGGGGCTGCGGGACGGGCGTGACCTGCGGGATCGACGTTGCGCCGAGCTCCGGGACCGTCGCCCGGTTCTGGAACGCCGAGACGAGGGCGCCGATCCCCAGGCCCGCGACGATGACGCCGATGATCAGCGCCGCCATCGGCAAGGGTCCGCCGCCGGTCCCACCGCCGCGTGAGGGTTGCTGCGGCGTAGAGGGGCGGCGACGGCGCGGTTCGGGATCGGACATCGCATCGCGCTTTCCGCGCATCCGGCAAGAGGCCTTGCCGCCACACGCGAATGCGCCGTCCATGATTCGGGTCCGCGTCCCGATCGATGTCAACGCCGTCTTGTGCGCCGATTCGATTGCATTCGCTCTCGCCACACCGTTACGCGTCGGTGAATTGCTCACGCACGCCGTGCTCGACGCCCTCGGCCCGCGCGCGCCGCAAGACAAGCGCGAACGCATGGTGGCCAGTACGCACGCGGGCCTAAACGAAGGCGCGTTCATCGTCGAGATCGATGGGCGGATCTACGAACACTGCGACGACGTCACGGTGGTCGCCGGCGTCGCCAACCTGCGCTTTTACCGACGCGAACGCCGCGATACCGCGGCATGACGTGATCGGCGACGAGAAAGGCCCGCCGGCTTCGCTCACCGGCCTGTTCGCCACGGCCTACCGGCTCTACGTGCACCGCGTCGGCCTCTACGTTTCGCTTGCGATCGCGGCGTTCGCCGTGCAGGCGATCGTCGATCTAGCCGTCATGCGCGACGACGGTCTCGCCATCGGCCTCAACATCATCGTCGGTTCGTTCGTCATGGCGGCCGTGTCGATCGGCGTGGCCTTCGATCTCGCGCAGAAGGACGCCGATTGGAGCACGATCTTCAATTCGGCCTCGCTGCGCTGGGGCGTCGTCGTCATCGTCAACGGCGTTTATTACGTGCTCTACCGGCTGTTTTGGCCGAGCCTATTTGCGCCGCCCGAGGAGACGGGCTATGGTTTCTTGCTGATCCCGTTCGTCTTATTGCTGGGCGCGATTACCTTGGCCACCGTGGTTGCGGCGATCGACCCGGCGAAGAGCCGTCTCACGCTGCCGCTGGTCGCGCTCGCCAAAGGGTTCGTCGTCTCGGCGCAATTCGTGAACCTCGGCCGGCTGATGATGTTCTCCGTGCTGCTGATGCTGCCGATGATCGCGGAAACGTTCCTCGAACTGCAACTGATCCGGCGCGGTGTGTTCGAGGCCGGCTTCTGGGCGGCCATACCGCTCGATGCCATTACCATCGGCCCGCTCCAGGCGCTCGCAACCGTCCTCTACGTAGATTTCCTCCGCCGCGCCCACCGCTGAGAAGAATTACGGGGCGGCGTAGAGTTCGCCGCGGCGCGTGAGGACGAGTTCGGTATAGAGCGCATTGGGCCACGCAAAATCGTCGCGCGTGAACGACTCGGGCCAATTCGCATCGAACGATTCGTGCAGGCGGTGATCGCCCACATCGGCGACCGCGATGTAGCCGAAGACTTTGTCGATCTCATCCGGATCGTCCGACGTCAGCGCTTGCACGCACAGCGCTAGCGGCCATACGTAGCCGTGCGGCGTGTGCGGACTGCCTTCTCCCTCGGCGTAGCTGCCGCGGAAGAAATACGGATTGCGGTCTGAGAGCACGAAGCGCCGCGTTGCGAGGTAGAGGGAATTGTCTTTCGGCAGATAGCCGAAGTATGGAATCGACAAGAGCGAGGGGACGTTGGCGTCATCCATCGCGTTGACGTGGCCGCGGCCGTCCACTTCGTAGGCGTAGATGCGCCCGAACGGCTCGAGGATCAGGGTGCCGTTCTGCTCGATGCCGCGCTGGATCTCGGACGAAAGCCCCCACGCGTCGGCCGCCGTATGACCGTCGTGCCACACGTCGTTCGCGATCTTGCTGAGATCGCGCAGCACGACCACGGCGAACATGTTCACCGGAATGTTGTAGTGATAGCGCACCGGATCGTCCGAGGGCCGGAAGCCGGTCCAGACCATCCCGGTGTACCGAACCGCGCTGCCGCGCCCGCCGCGCGCGAGCTGCTTGTTCGTGTAGTGCGAGCGCGTATCGTGGTGCTGCTCGACGTGCATGATGTGAAGCACGCGCTTGAACGCGGCGCGCACGGTGGGCGTGAAGACCGACGCGTCTTTGGTCTGCCGGTAATAGTCCGACGCAAACCAGATCGGATAGAGCAGCGAATCGACCTCGAACTTCTCCTCGACGACCTTGTAATTATCGGAAAACGCGTTCGCGTAGGGATCGATGAGGATGTAGCGCGCCTGGCGCTCGACGACTCCGCGCAACGATTTAGCGACCGCTGCGTGGTTGCGGGAGAGCCCGATGTAGGGTCTCACGATGGCGCTCGCATCGCGCAGCCACTCGGCCCGGATGTCGCCGGTCGACACGTAGGTCGTCCCGTCGCGCTGCGATTTGACGTGCCGCCCGATCGTTTCGTCGTAGGCGGTCGCGTAGAGCGTATCGAGTTTCGAGGAGAGCAAGGGTGGGAACGCTGTCTCGGTCGCGGCCGCGGGGCCGCCGGAGCTCAATGCCAGCAATGCCAGCACCATTATGCCGACCGCGACTCGCTTTAACACAACGGCATATCCATCCGCACGATTTCGTTATACCCTATCAAGAGAGCGTTCGATACGCGCCTCATCACATCATAAGGATCGGCATGTCAGCCCGCCTCTTAACCGGATCGATCATCTTTGCGTTCCTGATCACGCTTGCGACACCGGCGTTGGCGGAAATACCGGTACAAACATATACGATCGACGGTGAGGACTCGTTCCAAGTTGCCGGTCACGCGGTGCGAACCGACATTGTGTATGCGGGCACACAGCGCTTGGCGATCCAACGTCAAGGAAAGGTAACGCGCTTCACCGCTACCGTTACGTACGATCGGCATGAAGGCGGCGCGGCAACACACTCCACCGGCGCGTTTTCGACGAAAATCCTGGCCAACGGCGAGCAGCACGACGAATCCGACGGCGATCCGGACTACCTCACGATTCTCAACCAGCCGTTTTCGATCGAACTCGACGCGCCGACGCTGCGCGATCTGCGCTCGCTCGTGCGCGCCGTACCGTTCGATTTTCCTTCACCGATGACGGGCGCTCCCTTGCACGGTTCGTTGCGGCGGCTGCCCGACGGTACGCTCAACGGCCGCCGTGTGCTCGGCATCGCATTTGCGGCACGCGGTCCGCTCAACGGCTCGCTGCCCGACCGGCCGGATATGGCGCTCAGCGGCACGATTACCATGAACGGCACCGCCTACTACGCCTACGCCGACGCGCTGTTGCTGGCGCTCGACGCAACCCTCCAGATCGAGGGCCGGGTGGCCAATAGCGGCCAAAGCGACCCGGTCACGATCGTCTATAAACGGACGATTCGTCCGCAGACACCCTAATTACGGGGAAGATCAAGCGTTCTTTCCGAAATTGCGAAACCGCCGCTCCTGCGAGCGCGGTTAGGGCTCGTGATGAGTGCGCTCGCGCCAATCCTTGGGGATTACCGATTGTCCGCTCCGGCGATGATGCCGCAACCGGCCCGCCAAACCAAGGGCGTGCCGGGTCCTGAGAACTTTGAAGTAATCGTCGATGACTACCAGCGGCGTCTCTATGGCTTTGCCCTGCGCATGACGGGCAACCGGGAAGACGCCGAGGAGATCGTCCAGGATTCGTTCGTGCGTGCCTATCGGGCGCTCGCCAAGATGGATCCGCAACAGCGGGCCGAGCTGCGGCTGCAGCCGTGGCTCTACACGATCACGCTCAACGTCACGCGCAACCGGCTGCGTTCCAAGCGCCCGACCAACGTTGCGCTCGACTCTTTGGCCGATCCCGACGCACTCCTCAACGAAACCCAGGAGGGGCCCGATCAGCCGGAAGCGATCGTCGACCGCGCCGCCGACATGGTGCTGGTCGAACAAGCGTTGCTCCAACTGCCGATGCACTTGCGTGCGGCGGCAACGTTGCGCTTCGTCGAGGGGCGTAGCCACCCGGAGATCGCCGAGATTCTCAATCAGCCGATCGGGACCGTCAAATCGCACGTCCATCGCGCCGTGCGCATCCTCCGCCGGATCTTAGGCCCCCAAGTCGGCCGTATCGTGGCGTCCGAGAATTCCGCGATCGAGGAGGAAGACTAGATGCGCTGCTGTGACGTCGAAAAACTTTGGGATGACATGCGCGATGCGCTGGAGCCCCACCGCACGCAAGTTATCAAACATCTGCGCGAATGCCCGCCATGCCAGGAGCTCTACGAACAGTACGAAGGTATCGCATACTGCCTGACGTGCTTGCCCCCGCCGGAACCCTCGGCAACGCTCGTGCCGAAAATCATCGACCACATCCGCACCGCCGTAAAGGCGACGTTGCCGGATAGCGTCGCCAAGATGCATTCACCGCTCGGATTGCTGTTCGTCGCGTTCCGTGAAAGCGGGATCACCTACGTCGCGCTCGATCGCAACGAAGGCGACGAAGCCGCCTTCCAGCGCATCAAGGCGCGCCTCGGCCGCAGCGTCATACCGTCGACTGCACCGGGCTGGGTCAGCGACACCCTGAGCGCGTTCTTCAACACGCACGTCACCAACTTCGAACGCGTCGACATCAGCGCCCTCACGCCGTTCGAACAAGCCACGCTGCGCGCAACCGCGAAGATTCCCGCCGGCGAAGTGCGCAGCTACGGCTGGGTTGCCGCGGCGATCGGTCAGCCCAACGCGGCCCGCGCCGTCGGCGGCGTCATGGCGCGCAATCCCGTGCCGCTACTGTATCCGTGCCATCGCGTCGTCGACTGCGAAGGACGCCTGCACAACTACGAATACGGCATCGACGTGAAGGCCCGCATCCTCGAACTCGAAGGCTGCCACAGCTACAAACGCTAGCCGCTAGACGCTATCAAAAAAAAACGCCCCCGAATCCGGGGGCGTTTTCTCTTAGCGGTGGTCTTCCGTCCAGCGGCGCTCGTTGTCGCGGTTATCGTTCTGGTTTTCACGGTTGCGGTAGCCGTTGTCATCGTTCGAATAGTTCTGGCGGCCGGCGGGCGTGTAGTATGTCTGATTGCCGAACTCGGCGTTCGCTTCCGCGTTCTTGTTCGACACGTTAATCGCGGTCGCGATGCCGGCGACGAGCGCTATGCCGCCGATGATTTCGTTGCGCGTGGCCGCAGCTTGATCCGCGCTCGCCGGTGCGATCGCTGCGAAACTAAAGGCTGCGCTCAGTGCGAGGGCAGTGATGCCGGTGGTGAGTTTGTTCATGAGAGAACCTCCACTCACAGGCTAGTCCTGACGGTTTACGTTTTGCTGGCGATTTGAGGAGCGTTTGATGAGAATGCTTGCTGGTGGATCGTGTGCCAATCGACCAAATCGTTGAGCTCGATCGACGGCTGATAATCCGGCCGGTCAGTGATGCCCAGGAGCGCTCGCTCGCGCGCGGCCGGCTCGGCCGGTTTCTGTCGCGCGCGCATTGCAACGTTGTGCGCGGCGATCTCGGCGGGGGAAACGTGCGTTGCGTGTGATGCGACCCACGCTTCGAATTCCAAATACGTCGGCAATTCGGTTTCGATGTGGGCCTTGGCCGCGTCGAGATCGATGCCGATCGTTTCGCAAAACCACACATCGAAGCCGCTCTTGTGGCCCGAGTTCCAGGTGTCGTACAGCGCGCCGGTTGCATCGAGCGTCGCTTTCATCCAAAAACGCGGCAAGTGCATCAAGCCTAGCGGTCCGGTACTCTGCGAACTCACCGCCGGCACGATCGGCTGGATCTTCATGCCGCGGCGCGCCTTCACGTCGGCGTGCACGGTCTCCCAATCGTCGAGCGCGTTGAGCAGCGACGAGCCGCGTTCGTTCTCATCGCGCAGACCTACGAACGCGCGCGCTTTGGCGGCGTTGTCGGCCGGCTTTTGCTGCGCGTCGATAGCGGCGTTCACCGCGGCGATCGAGGCGGCGTCGAGCTTACTCGCGTGTTCACGCACCCAGGCCTCGAACTGTATGTAGGACGGGCCGGTAGCGAGGTACGCCAGCGTCGCGCCGGGATCGAGTCCCAGACCTTCGATGACGGTTTTGTTCGAGCCCATATCGCTGCCGGTGTGATACGCCTCGGGAGCAGCGCCGGCGGCAGCCAGGACGCACTTGAGCCACAAGCGCGGAAGATGGGCGACGCCGAGCGGCCCCTTCACGGGCGCGCTCGCGAGGGGAACAATTTTTTCCATGCCGTCTCCTCGAACATTCGGCGGTCTGTCACCTTCAGCGCCGGCCGCGCGGCGGGAGGACGTCGAGAAGCGTTCGCAAATATCGCCAGCACATTACGTCCGCGGCCCCTTCAGACAACAGATGTAGCGAAGGATAACAGGCGGGCAAGAGGAGGTGGTTATCGTTACTAGTGACTGTTCCAAACCTGGTTTAACAACGATGACTGGAGGTGCTCGGACCTAGTCCGAGCCTCTCCCTAGAGACAAACCCTTGTCCGCCGGCTGATCGTCAGCCGGTTTTTTTTGTCCTTGCCTGCTGGCCGGGGGAGGGCGTCCCCGCGAATTCTCAGAAAGAACGCCGGTTTCGTGCACACCGAGCGCGATCCGCGCGTGAACGCCATCCCGGATATCCACGGCCACGCCAAGGGCGAACACAAGCCGTACACCGAGGAGCGTCCCCTTCCCCTGACAGCACGCATGCTGTTCCTGTGGTTCTACCACGCTTGCCGCCGCGGATTTCCGCGCTTCATGATGGTCACCGACCACATGAACTCGCTCACGTTTGAAGATCCGGCCTCGGTGAACTTGGTTCGCCGCGCCCTCAAACTGGCGCAGGCCGGCGACCTCTACGGCGCCGCGGAGACCGCGAACGTCGATGTCGGGCACGCTCAAGTTGTTTCTGAAGGCCTGCGCCGCGGCATGCGCTACTCGATCGGGGCCGAGGTCGATAACGACCCCCGTGCCCGGCCCGATGCGCAGAACATCGTCGAGGCCATGCGCCCGGACGGCCTCATCCGCTCGGTCCACTTCATCCCGATCGATCATCCCGTGCATGGGCCCAACTGGAATTGGCCCTTCGATAACCCGGAATTTCTCTCGCTCTACGACCACGTCGGCACCGAAAAAACGTGGGAGCTCTACATGGGCGTGCTGCTCGACGCGCTCGAGCGGCTGCCCGGCAACATCGTCGGCCACTTCTACGTGCCGGCGAATTTCGGCCATTGGCCCGACCAAGCGACGCTTGAGGGCTACGAAGACAAGATGCTCGACATCGTGGAAAAACAGGGGATGGCGGTGGAGTTCAACACCCGCTTCCTGTACCGCGACCACACCGAC
The DNA here is from genome assembly GCA_003164045.1 of Candidatus Lustribacter telmatis. Taxonomy (GTDB): domain Bacteria; phylum Vulcanimicrobiota; class Vulcanimicrobiia; order Vulcanimicrobiales; family Vulcanimicrobiaceae; genus Lustribacter; species Lustribacter telmatis. The sequence goes on along the minus strand of PLRU01000019.1, from coordinate 3,758 downwards.
GAAGAAAAGCAGCGCTATATCGACGCCAACCGGCGGCTGTTGCGCAAGGCCAAGGAGCGCGGCATCGGGATCGCGATCGGCTCCGACGCCCACAGCCCGCGCGACCAGGCCGGTGCTTTTGAGACCGTTCTCGGCGTGCTCGACGAGCTCGAGATCAACGAAATCGTTTTCCCGATCGGAGGCCGCCTCGCGCGCGTCGCCCTGCGGTACGTGAAGCCACCCGAGCCGGAACCGGCACCACCGCCGCCCGAACCGCCGCCCGCGCCCGCGCCCGCACACGTCCCGGTCGAAGCCGCCCCGGCGGCCGCGAAGCCCGTCCGCAAAGCCCGGCCGGCTGCGTCGTCGGCCCGTCCCAAGGAGAGCGCGCCCGAACGCGCCGCCGACGAGACGCCCTTCGAACCACCGGCCGAGCCCGCCGAGCCCGCCGCGCCCGCCGCGCCCAAAGCGGCACCAAAGTCCGCCGCGCCCAAGGCTGCTCCAGCGCCGAAGCCCGAGCCCGCAGCGAAGGCGGAGCCTGCCAAGGCCGACTCCCCCGCAGCGAAGCCGCCGAAAACGACCGCTGAAGTAAAGCCCGCTCCCGCCGTCAAGGTGGCCGCACCGGCCAAACCGGCGCCGGCCAAGGCTGCCGCGGCGGTCAAGGCTGCACCGGTGAAAGCCACCCCCAAACCGGCTCCGGCCAAACCTGCCCCGGCCAAAAAAGCCGCCGCCGTTCCGGCCAAAAAAGCCGCGCCCGCTCCGGCCAAGAAGGCGCCGCCCAAAAAAGCGGCGCCGGTCAAAAAAGCAGCCGTGAAAAAGGCGCCTGCGAAGAAGGCCGCTCCCGCGAAGAAGGCCGCGCCGGCTAAGAAAGCGCCGCCCAAAAAAGCGCCTGCGAAGAAGGCTCCGCCCAAGAAAGCCGCGCCGCCGAAAAAAGCCGCGCCGGTGAAGAAAGCCGCGCCCAAAAAAGCAGCTAAACCAAAGGCCCCGGTGAAAAAATCCTCGGCCAAAAAACCGGCGCCGAAGCGACGCTAACGATCCTGCGCTTCGGCGCGCTGCTCTTCGCCATCGCGCTCGCCGCGTGTACGCGAGTCGGTGACACAGCCGCCTCGACGGACGCGGGGACGTTGCGCATTGCAACGCAACGCTCGCCCAACACGCTCAACCCGATCCTCTCGGCGAACACGACCGAAGGGATGATCAACCGCCTCTCGTTCGACCTGCTGATCTCGGTCGACGCATCGGGCAAACATTTGCTGCCGATGCTGGCCGCTGCGATTCCGACGCTTGCCAACGGCGGCATCAGCGCCAGCGGCACGGCCATTACGTATCATCTTCGCCCGGGCGTGCGCTGGCAAGACGGCGCGCCGTTCACCAGCCGCGACGTGAAGTTTACCTGGCAAGCGATCATGAACGACAACAACAACGTGAACAGCCGCAACGGCTACGAACGCGTTGCGTCGGTCGACACGCCGAACCCGCTGACGGTCGTGTTCCACCTCAAAGCGAAGTTCGCTCCGTTCGTCGGCACCGTGTTTGCCGAAAGCGACAGCGCGTACTGCATTCTGCCGGCGCACCTGCTGGCCGCGTATCACGACCTCAACCACGTGCCGTTCAACAACATGCCCATCGGCACCGGTCCGTTCAGAGTCGTGAAGTGGCTCCACGGCGACCGCGTCGAGCTGGTTGCCAACGACGACTACTTCCGCGGCAAGCCCAAACTGCGGCGCATCATCGTGCGCGATGTTCCCGATGAAAACACGTCGATCAACTTGCTGCGCACGCACGAGATCGACTGGATCTTCGAAGCCTCGCCCGAGACGGTCAACGAGCTGCGCCCGCTCGATGCGGCCGGCACGATCAAGCTCCTCTACGATGCCGCACCGTCAACGTACCGGATGTACATGAACACGTCGCGGCCGGCGCTGCACGATGTGCGGGTCCGCCAAGCAATCGCCTATACGGTCGACAAAAAGCTACTGGTCGACCGCCTCACCGGCGGCACCGCGGTGGTCGCCACCGCCGACCAGCCCAACTTCTCGCCGTTCTACGAACCCAACGTCCAGACGTATTCCGTCGACCCGCAGAAGGCCAAGGCGCTCCTGCGCGCCGCAGGCTACACCTTCGGCGCCGACGGCAGCGCACAGAAGAATGGGAAGCAGCTGTCGCTTCAGGTGTCCTACAACGTTGAAAATGCGACCCGCCGCGCGATCGCCGTCCAAGTGCAGGCCGAGCTCAAAGGCATCGGGATCGACGCACCCCTCAAAAGTTATCCCGCCAACCTGATGTTCGCCACGTTTGGACAAGGCGGGATTTTGACCAACGCGAAATACGATTTGAATATCTCCGGGTGGACCGCCGGATACGATCCGGACGATTATTCGCTCTACGGCTGCGATCAGTTTCCGCCGGCCGGTTCGAACTACACGCGCTACTGTTCGCCGGAGATGCAACGGCTGCAGCGCCAGGCCCTGGGTTCGTACGACGAGGAAACGCGCAAGAAAGCCTATTCGGGGATTCAGAAACTGCTCGCTCACGACGTACCCGACATCGACTTGTTCTACTTTCGGTTTCTGCAACCGATCAATCCGGCGTTCAAGAACTTCGCTCCGAATCCGATGAACGAAGCTTGGAACGCCTTTCTCTGGGAGTTGTAAGCCGATGCCCGACGAGAACTCGCCGATTGCGCGCATCCCGGAATTGCGCTGGCTCCACAAGATCATCGTCGAACGTGCGATCACGCGCGGCGAATATCTGCTCTCGGGCGGCGCGCGCAGCGACTACTACATCGATAAGTTCCGGCTCTTCGCCGACCCGCACGTGCTGCGCCGCATCGCGCGCCTGTTCGCCCCGATCGTCTCGGAGATCAGCCCCGATCTGATCGGCGGCACGGAACTCGGCGGCGTGATCATCGCGACCGCCGTCTCGCAGATGACCGGCATTCCGATGATCGTGGTGCGCAAGAAACCCAAGCAGTACGGCGCCTTTGCCGACGAGTACGTCGAGGGTCCGTTCGAAGGCGGACAGCACGTGCTCTTGCTCGAGGACGTCGTCACCAGCGGACGCGAGGTCCTCGCCGCCCGCGCGCGCCTCGAAGAACTCAACCTCAAGGTCACGCTCTACGCGATCGTCTCGCGCGGCCTCGCCCCGATCAACTCGCTCATCCAGTTCTCGCTCCCCCGCGGAGAAGCGAAAACCGACAACTAGAGCATTCGCTTCAAGCGAATGCTTCGCGTTCGGTTCCCCACGGTTTTCTACGCGGAGTATTTCCTGGGAACCGAGCCGCAGACTCAGCCTACGGTGAGGATGGTGTGGTCGTCGGCGACGCTGATCTCGCCTTTGTAGATCGTGCGGGCGCCATCTTCGAGGTCGTGCGAGGTGGCGTCTTGCGTGTAGTGCGTGAGGACCAGGCGTTTTACGCCGGCGTCGGAGGCCATTTGCGCGGCTTCTCGCGATGAGGAATGGCCGCGAATGCCACCGTGCTCTTTTTCATCCGCCAGCAGCGTGGCTTCGCACAAAAACAAATCGGTGCCGCGGGCCAGTTCCACCACCCGCGGATCGGGCGCGGTGTCGGCCGAGTAGGTGATGCTCGTCCCGTTGCGTTCGTAGCGCATCGCGAACGAGGTGATGAAGTGCGTGGTCGGTGCGAAGCGCAGGCGCCCGTGTCCGATTGCCAACGGCTCCGACGGGTCGAACTCCTTGAGATCGAACGCCTCATCGAGGAAATCACCATTGCCCTCGTGGGCGAACGCGTCGGCGATCGAGCGCAGCATCGCGATGCCGCC
>PLRU01000086.1:4096-36083 GCA_003164045.1 Candidatus Lustribacter telmatis | reverse complement strand
GTTGAACACGTCGGGGTGCGCCTTCTCGACTTCGTCGAAAAGGATCACTGAGAACGGACGGCGCCGCACGGCTTCCGTGAGCTGACCGCCTTCATCGTAGCCGACGTATCCCGGCGGTGCGCCGAGCAGACGCGCGACGGTATGTTTCTCCTGATATTCCGACATGTCGATACGGATCATTGCGCGTTCGTCGTCGAAGAGCACGATGGCGAGCGCGCGCGCGAGTTCCGTTTTGCCCACGCCGGTCGGACCGAGGAAGAGGAACGAGCCGAGCGGCTTGTTCGGATCGCCCAGACCCGAACGCGCGCGCACGATCGCTTCTGCAACGAGCGTCACGCCTTCGTCTTGACCGATCACGCGCTTGTGCAGTTCTTTATCGAGGTTGAGCAGCTTCTGCAACTCGCCTTCGAGCAGCTTCGATACCGGCACGCCGGTCCAACGGCTCACCACGTCGGCGATATCTTGCTCGTCGACTTCTTCTTTGAGTAGCCGCGATTCCGACGAACCGAGCGCGGATTCTTTGTCTTTGAGTTCGCGTTCGAGTTCGGCTAGGCGTCCGTACTTGAGCTCCGAGGCTTTCGCGTAATCCGCGCTCTGCGAGGCACGATCGATTTCGAGCTTGATCGTATCGATCTGTTCGCGCAGCGAACGCAGCGAATCGACCGCGTCCTTTTCCTTTTGCCAGCGCGCGCGCAGGCCGCCGGTCTCTTCGCGCAGATCGGCGAGTTCGGCATCGATCTTTTCGAGCCGTTGTTTGGAGGCGTCGTCGCTTTCTTTGCGCAGCGCTTCGCGTTCGATCTCGAGCTGCATCATGCGGCGTGACGCTTCGTCGAGTTCGGTCGGCATCGAGTCGATCTCCGTGCGCAGTTTCGCGCCGGCTTCATCGACCAGATCGATCGCCTTGTCGGGCAAGAAGCGGTCGGTGATGTAGCGGTTCGAAAGCACGGCTGCGGCAACCAGCGCCGAATCTTTGATCCGCACGCCGTGATGCATTTCGTAGCGGTCGCGCAATCCGCGCAAAATCGAGATCGTATCTTCAACCGACGGCTGATCGACCATGACCGGCTGGAAGCGGCGCTCGAGCGCGGCGTCCTTCTCGATATACTTGCGGTATTCGTCGAGCGTCGTCGCACCGATCATGTGCAATTCGCCGCGCGCGAGCAACGGCTTGAGCAGGTTGCCGGCGTCCATCGAGCCTTCGGTCTTCCCGGCGCCGACGACAGTGTGCAGTTCATCGACGAACAGCAGCACGGTACCGTTGGAACTCTGCACTTCCTTGAGCACCGCCTTGAGGCGCTCTTCGAACTCGCCGCGATACTTCGCGCCGGCGATCAGCGCGCCCATGTCGAGCGAGATGATCTTCTTGTCTTTGAGGCCCTCGGGCACGTCGCCGCGCACGATGCGCTGCGCGAGTCCCTCGACGATGGCCGTTTTGCCGACGCCGGGTTCGCCGATGAGCACCGGGTTGTTTTTCGTACGGCGCGAGAGCACTTGCACGACGCGCCGGATCTCTTCATCGCGGCCGATGACCGGATCGAGTTTGCCCGCCGTCGCAGCGCGCGTAAGGTCGATGCCGTAACGCTCGAGCGTCTGGTAGGTGCCCTCGGGATTCTGCGTGGTCACGCGCTGGTTACCGCGCACCTCACGCAGCGCGCCGAGCAGCTTCTCGCGCGTCAGGCCCGCATCGCGGAAGAGCCGTCCCACGCCGCCCGTATCGGCTGCCATAGCAAGCAAGAGATGCTCGACCGACACGAAGTCGTCGTTGAGCGCCTTGGCCTCGGCGTCCGCGGCGGCTAAAAGACGAGTCAGCGCCGGGGAAACGGTCACTTGGCCCTGGTCGGCATTGGCGCCGCTGTGGCGCGGCAACGCCGCAATTGCGGCATCGACCTTATTGCCGATCGTGGTCGGATCGAGGCCGGCCTTCTGGAGAATCGGCGCGGCGACGCCTTCCGGCTGATCGAGGATNNTCCTGAACGCGCTGGGTCATCCGTTCAACGTTCATATTCGCAGTCTACAACCGAGAGTGCTAAGGCCTCGGTTGCACTATCCCTTTCCCCGCCTTTTAGGAGTGTCACTCGGAGCATGGCGCTAATAAGCCCGGCATGCCCGCTTCGAGCCGCGCGCCCGGAATTGAGAAGGGGTACTTCCGCGCCTTCTTCGTCTACGACGTGGCGGACACGATCGATCTGCGCCGCTTGCAGACCGTCGGCGGCGAGGGCGTCGCGCGCGCGCCGCTGCAGCTTCGGCCGGAAGCGAGCTCCGAATTCATCCAGTACCCCATCGCTCCGCTGATCGTCCGCCTGCCCGACATCGCCGAATATGAGGCCGGAATGCGGGCGAAGATCTTCGACTTCGGGGTCGTTTCGATTCGCATCACCGTTCCGTTCGGTGGCAGCTGGGACGCCTATGCGGCGCTCGCGCGGCGGCTGCGGCGCGATCCGAAGCTCGAAGCCCGGGCACGAACCGCCCTCGAGGACGTGCTCACCGAGATCGGTCCGGCGCTCGATGAGCCCCACGATGCGCTGATGGAAGACTACTTCGTCTTCGACGTGGATCGTTTCGCCGAGCCGGTCGACGCGAGCGCGCTGACCGGGGGCTTCTCCGCTGCGCTCGCGCAGCTGCTGCTCTTTGAGGAACGCGAGCTCGTGGCGGCCGAGGAAGCGGAAGCGCTGCGGGTCGCGTTTTCCTACTATCCCGACGATCTGGCGATCGTTCAGTGGGATGCGGCCTTCATCTACGATCGCGGGGAAGGCGGCGAGGCGATCATGGATATCCTTGAGTTCGCGAACTCGCAATTGGCTGAATTCCGCACCTACGATGCCCGCCTCGACGAAGAGCTCGACGCGATCTACGCGCTGCAGCCGGGCCGGTCGGTCCGCCGATTCCAGCGCGGCCGTGAAGCCGCAGGGCGCGCCGACCGGGTCCGTTACCTGCTCGTCGACATCCTCGAACTGACCGACCGCACATCCAACGCCCTCAAAATCATCGGGGACGCATACTACGCGCGTCTCTACCGCGCCGCTTCGAGCCGGCTCGGCCTCGCCGACTGGCAACGGCAGATCGACACGAAACTCCGCAGCGTCTCCGAAATCTACCGCGTGTTTCAGGACCAGGCGCAATACGCGCGGAGCGAATTTCTCGAGCTGATCATCATCGCGCTGATTGCGGTGGAAGCCGTCATCGGGATACTCGCGTTACACCACTAGCCTTTTAGGCTCATCCGGCAGGCGTTTCCGGCCTCGGCTGAGGAATCGGCAGAAAGATTGCCCGCTTCTTGGATAGCGGTGCTGTGACGCTCGGAGCGACCATGATTCTCAATAATATCGAAGTGATGTTCGGCGGACAGGCCGGCGATGGCAGCCTCACGACCGGCGACCTGATCGCCGGCGTCTTCAAACGGATGGGGCTCGAGGTCTACACCTACAAAGACTTCCCCTCACGCATTCGCGGCGGTCACACCAATTACGTGATCCGCGCGGGCACGACGGAGAATTACGGCATGGCCGACTTCGTCGATTGCCTCGTCGCCTTCGATCTCGAAGCGGTTCAACTGCACATCGAGGAGATGCGGCCCGGCGGCTTCATCGTGTTCGACAACACCGATGAAAAGATTCCCGACGACCTGCGGCGCAACGACATCAACTGGTATGAGATCCCGATCGGCAAGATCGCGAAAGAAGAGCTCGGGCTTGAGATCGTGCGCAACACGGTTTCGCTCGGCGTCATCGCCGCGCTGATCGGCATGGACCCGGCGATCGTGCGGCGCGACGTGACGAACGTCTACAAGCGCAAAGGCGAGAAAGTCGTCGATATCAATATTCGCGCGATCGAAGCGGGCGAGAAATACATTCACGAGCACTTCGCATCGACGCCGTCGGGCTACGGCTTGACGGCCGGTGTCGACGGCGATCGTTTGATCATGATGGGTAACGACGCGATCGCCTATGGTTCCCTCGTGGGCGGCTGCCGCTTCATGGCCGGCTATCCGATCACGCCGGCAACCGACGTGCTCGAATGGATGGCCAAGCATTTGCCGGAGTACGGCGGCGTTGCGGTTCAAGCCGAAGACGAACTCGCCGCCATCAACATGATCATCGGTGCGGCCTTCACCGGCGTGCGCTCGATGACGGCAACCAGCGGTCCGGGTCTTTCGCTGATGACCGAAGGCATCGGCCTTGCGAGTTCGCTCGAAATTCCGATCGTGATCGTCGAGTGCGCGCGCGCGGGACCGTCGACCGGTTTGCCGACGAAAACCGAACAGAGCAACTTGAACCACATCATCTTCGGCGGACACGGCGAGTTCCCGAAGATCGTGCTCGCACCGGGAACGGTCGAAGAATCGTTCTACCTCGCGATCGACGCGCAAAACTTGGCCGAGAAGTATCAGTGCCCGGTGTTCATCCTCTCCGAACAAGCACTCTGCCAAAGCAAAGCGACGTTGAAGCACCTCACGTTCGAGGGTGTGGAAGTCGACCGCGGCAAGCTCATCACGGAGCCCGTGGTCTTCGGCGAGTATCGCCGCTTCGCGTTCACCGAAGACCACGTCTCACCGCGCGTGATTCCGGGCATCGAGGGCGGCATGCATCTCGCGCCGGGTTCCGAGCACAACGACGGCGGCGTGATCACGGAAAATCCGAAGAATCGCAAGCGCATGATGGAAAAGCGTATGGGCAAGATGATCACGGCCGGGCCCGATCTGCCCAAGGCGAAATTCTTCCGCACCGAAGGCGCCCGCGTCGGCATCATCGGCTATGGCAGCAACCGCGGTCCGATCGCCGAGGCGCAAGACCGCCTCAACAAGATGGGCGAGTCGGTGAATTTCCTACAGCTCAAAACGCTGTGGCCGTTCCCCGATGAGGACATCAAGACGTTCTTCGAAGAGAACGACGAGGTGTTCGTGGTAGAAAACAGTTACACGGGCCAACTCGGACGCTTGATTCGCGTCGTCGTCGGCCCGCTCGACAAATTGCATGACGTACGCAAATATAACGGCCGGCCATTCCGACCGATCGAGATCATCGACGCCGTCCGCATGGGCAGCGCGGTTCAACTGGTGGGAGTGTAACCATGGCGTTAGTGATGAGCCCCAAAGACTTCGCAACGGCGACGCCGTCGTGGTGGTGCCCCGGCTGCGGCGACTTCGGCGTGCTCGCGTCGCTCAAATCGGCGTGCGCGGAACTCGCGCTCAATCCGAAAGACGTCGCGTTCATCTCCGGCATCGGCTGCTCGGGGAAGATCTCGGGCTACCTGCACTCCTACGCGTTCCACGGCGTGCACGGTCGCGCGCTGCCGGTCGCAACGGCCGTGAAGCTTGCGAACAACGGCCTCACCGTGATCGCCGCAGGCGGTGACGGCGACGGCTTCGCCATCGGCGCGGGCCACTTCTTGCACGCCGTGCGGCGCAACGCGAACATCACCTACATCGTGATGGACAACCAAACGTACGGTCTCACGAAAGGCCAGTCGTCGCCGACGAGCGATCTCGGCTACGTTACCGGCACGAGTCCGGGCGGCAATCCCGACGCGCCGCTCAACGGCATGGCCGTGGCACTCGCCGCCGGCGGCACGTTCATCGCGCGCGGCTTCTCCGCGCAGCCGAAGAAACTCATCGAGCTGATCAAGGCCGCTGTGGAACACCCCGGCTTCTCGGTGGTCGAAGTGATGTCGCCCTGCGTGACGTACAACAAGCACAACACGTTTGCGTGGTTCAAAGAGAACGTGTTCGACGTGACCCAGATCGAAGGTTACGACAACACCAACAAACAGCACGCATTCGAAGCGCTCACGGCCGAAGGAAAGATTCCGCTCGGGATCATCTATCAGACGCAGCGCGCGGCGTTCGACGATCTCGTCCTCGGGGATAAGCCGCCGTTAACCACCGCCGACGTTTACGACACCGGGCGCTTCCACGGCATCCAGGACGCGTACCGCTAGGCGCGAACGAAGCGGAGCGCTTTCAGTAAGATTTAGGAGAAAACCATGGCAGACCCAATCGTTCCGCTCATTAGCTCGGATGCAACCGGCCCGCTCGGCATCAAACACTTGCCGCGTCTTTGGACCAAACTGTCCCTCGGGGCAGCCGGTCGCCTGTTCCCCGGCTACGATCTTTGCGGCGACGGCTTCGACGGCATGACGCTCGGCGCGTTCGGCCTCGATCGCGCAAAAACGATCGCGTTCGTGAACGAGAATCACCCGACGTACGCGCAATTCGAAGCGTACGTGAAGCAGAACGGCAACGTCACGCCCGAGGCCATCAAGAAGCACAACGATGCCATCAGCGGCTACAACCATTCGGACGAACTCGGCGGCAAGATGCGCGGCGTGAGCGGCATCGCCGACCATACCGTCGGCGACGCGGTGCGCTTGAACATGGTCGAAGACCTCGACGAACTGCGCAAGCAGCTTTTCTTCTAGCCTTTCTCGAAAGAGGAGCGCCATGCGGGTGATGCTGGCGCTCCTTTTTCTATTGTGCGCGTATGTCGCGCCGAGCGCGAGCAGCGCGGACGAAATGCCGACGGCAAAGGAAATCCGCGATCGTTCAGCCGCAGCGGCCGGCCCCGTGCCGGAGAACTACCGCGAAACGATCCAAATCGGCGGCGATTTTAAACGGGTGACCTATCATTTGGGCGCCGAGCAACGACAGACGTTCGATCATAACGGCCTTCACTCGGAACAGGGAACGTATCACGGCGAAGCCTGGGAACAGGGCAACAACGGCTTAACGGTGATTTCCGAAAAGGACCCCGGCAACGCGATCAAAGATCCGATTTCGACGACCGTTACACATGTGACTCAGCCGTTTGACGCATATGTGATTGCAGAACTCAATGCCCGCGGCGCCGGGCGGCGAACGTATTACGATTCGACGACGTTTCAGCGGCGACGGGTCGATGATGTAAGCGTCGATGAAACGACGACCGAGACGGTTGACGCATTTGCGACTTTCGGAGACCGTACGCTGCCGAAACGCTGGACGGTGATCTCACAGCGGCCGCACGAAGAGACGCCATACGAACGGGTCGAGTACGTCGCCGGCGTTACGACCGACGCCGACGTGCAAGAGCCGCCGACCCGGCGCATGCTCGTCGAATTCCCGCCCGGCGTCGATCGTGTCGATCTGCCAATAACCAGAATTGGCAATCAGTTCTTCGTGCGCGTAAGCGTCGGCTCAAAACTTGTCGACTTTGCACTCGATACCGGATCGAGCAGGATCGTTATCGATCCGGAACTGGCAAGAGATCTCGGAGTTCATCTCATTAACCGGAGCGCCCAGACGACGGCTCAGCGCTACGTGGGCGCGGAGGCTATCATACCGGAAATGCGCGTCGGCTCTTTGCGTATGCATGACATCGCCGTCTATGTTGCTCCACTCTCAGAAGGAAGCGGCATCGACGTGAAGGTTCTGGGACTGCTTGGATTCGATTTCCTGGCGCAGCTTGGTGTTACGATCGATTATCAGCACAACAGCGTTCATGTCATGCCCGCGGAGAAATACGTTCCTCCGGCCGAGCAGTCAACCTATCCATTCGACGTACGTCTCGGTGCCCTCGTCCCAATGGTCACCGTCACGATTCCGGACGCGGTCGCCGAACGTGCGATCATCGATACGGGATGCTCGTGTACGTTCGCATTTTTCGACTATTTTGCGCGACGTTATCCGAAAGCGTTCCAACATGGGATGGGCTATTCGTCCAGCTATGGTGTCGGCGGCCGCGTAGCGAGTGAACTCTTTCGGTTTCACGAGATTCACCTCGGGCCGATCCTCTTCAACGATGGCACTGGGATGCGCTTTTCGCCGCATAGTTACTCGTACAATGCCGATGGTCTGATCGGCAATAATCTCTTATCGCTCTTCACTCTCGATCTGGACTACTTACACGGGAGAATTTACCTCACGCCGAACGCCGCAGCAAGACACGCACAAGAAAGCCGCTAAGAAGGCGGCAGCTTTTTCAAGGACCTCTCTCGAAAGGCGACGTCATGCGGGTGATGCTAGCGGCTTTTTTTCTATTCTCGGCGTGCTTCGTTCAAGTCACGGCCGGAGCCGATACCGTGCTGACGGCGCAAGAAATCCGTAATAAAGCCGCTGCGGCCGCCGGGGCCGAGCCGTTCAACTATCGCGAGACGATCGTCGGTACGGGACCGTTCGGCGAGAGCAAGAGCGTGATTTTTCGTGGCGGGAAAAACGTCCGGCGAACGTACGATCGCGGCGCGCTCCATTCGGAGTCGGGAACATTTCACGGCGACGACTGGGAGCAGACCGAAAACGGTCTGACGTTGGTTGTCCCCGACGATCCGGGTAAAGCCAAAACTGAATATATCACGACGACTATTACGCACGTCACGGCGCCCTTCGATGCGTATGTGATTTCCGAAACGAACCCGCGCGCTGCCGGCACGCGATCGTATTATGATTCCACAACCTTCCAGCGTCGCCGCATCGAGGATTTCGGCGCCGGCGGGACGACCGTCACGAACTACGACGACTTCGGCCAGTTCGGCACGCGCACGCTGCCCAAACGCTGGACCGTGGGAACGGCACACTACGAGCGCACGGAGTACGTTGCGGGCGGTACGACCGATGCCGACGTGGTGCCTCCGGCCACCCGACGGCAGCTCGTCGAGTTTCCGTCCGGCGTCCGGAGCGCCGACCTTCCGCTTACCGTCGTCGACCACTCCGTTTACGTGCGCGTGACGATCGGCTCGCGGACCGTTGACTTCAAACTGGACACCGGAGCGTCCGGCATCGTTATCTCACCCGAACTCGCACGAGACCTCGCCCTGCCGCTGGAAGACAAGACGGACGTACTGATCGCGAAGCGCACGACAATTGCGCGCGCGATTGTTCCTGACATCGGGATCGGCCCGCTCCACATGCACAACATCATGGTAGATGTCACACCGCTGCCGACGTTCACCGACTATGGCGTAAAGATGTACGGCTTGCTCGGCTTCGACTTCCTCGCCCAGCTCGGTGTGACGCTGGATTACAGCCGAAAAATGCTACATGTCGTGCCGGCAGCGGACTATGCTCCGCCAACAGATCCGTCAACCTTGGCCCTCGATGTTCGTCTCGGCCATCGCGTGCCAATGCTAACGATTACTGTCGGCGATGCCGTCGCCGAGCGTATGGTTTTGGACAGCGGCTCAGATTTCGAATTGGATTTCTTCGACTACTTTTCACGACGCTATCCGAAAGCGTTTAAAGACGAAGTAGGGAAGGTCAGAGCGAGCGGGATCGGCGGCCGTCCTTTTGAGGCTCCGCTATTTACATTGCACGATGTCGGGATAGGCAGGCTGCATTTTCAGGACTTCTACGCAGCCGAATTTCCATCGACGACCTACGAGCGCATGGATGCGGACGGCCTCGTTGGCGGAGCGATGATGGAGCTCTTTACCGTGGGCCTCGATTATACGAACGGCCGCATCTATCTCACGCCGCGCGACATGACAAAGCGCGCCCTTCAAGACAAATAGCGGCTAATGAGCCGCCCGTAATGCGCGCTGGTCGCCGTCGCGCACGGTGACGCCGGTGGCATCGAAGAACTCCAGCAACGGCACGATGTACTTCCGCGACGTGCCGACGACGTCGCGGAAGCGTGCGGCGGTAATGCGCTGCTCGGCGCGCAGCGTACGTACGAGACGCGTGCGGATCTCGCCGAGTTGTTCGCCGCGGTAGACGTGCTCGCCGACGCGCACGAGGCGGCCGGTTGCGGTGAGTGTGTCGAGCGCACCGGAGATGCCGGCGATGCGCGAGCGACGGATCTCGGTGACGAGCGGTTCGAAGGGCGCCGGAACGAGCGGCTGCGCCGGATCGACCACGACGAATTGCTTGAAGAACGCCGCCTGCTCGGCCGTGAGCTGCGGCTCGAAGCCGTTGTTCGCGTAGTAGCCGCTGCGCGCCGTTATCCGTTGGCGCTCTGCCGCGGCGGCGAGGATACTCACGAGCAGCGGCTCGGCCACGTCGAGTTCGCGCGCGAGCGCCAGCGACGTTGCCCCGAGCATCCATGGCGTGTCCGTCTCCCGCCGCGTCAGCGATGCGACGATTCGCTCGACAACCGCCTCCACGATCGCGGCATCGACATACGCGAGCGGACGCGCAAGTGCCCAGAGCCCCTCGCCGGCGGCTTCATCGGCGAGGATCTCTTCCGCCCGTTCGAGCGTGACATTGGCGCTGGCGGCAATGGCGCCGGCGCTATTCGCAGCGAGGCCCATCGCGGCTACGGCGCTCCGTACCGCAATCACATCGGTGGAAACGGACGGTGTGCCTTCGTAGGCGGCCGGTGCGCCGACGGTGCCGCCCCCGAGAACGGTCTTCGGCGACATGCGGCGCACGACGAATCGCTGCCCGGGTACCGCCGCAGCGGGCTCGCGCAAGTGCAAGATTGCATCCAGCGGCCGCACATCGCGGGGACATTCGGCAAACACCAAGGTGCCGAACACCTCGCCGGCACCGAGATGCACGCGCACCGGCATGCGCCGGCGCAGCATCTCCAGCGCGTCCGGCAGCGGCTGAAAGCGCACGGCGAAGCTCGTCTGCGCGGCGATCTCGGCGGCGGTGAGCGCGCTGCCGCGAACGATCTGCTGCAACGAGACGCCGCCAAGGTTGGCCGCGACGCGCGAGCCGGCGTCGATGCGTTGCCGCGCTTCCCCGAACACTTCGAGGCTGCGGACGCGCGCCTCGACATCGCCCGGCCGAACAGCGAGTACATCGTCGACCGCGATCGACCCTTGCATCAGCGTCCCGGTCACAACCGTTCCGTGTCCGGTCATCGTGAATGCGCGGTCGACCGGCAGATACGCGGGCGCATGCTGCGCGCGCGGCGGCAATCCCACCAACGCCGTGTGAATGAACGCGCGCAATTCCTCGAGGCCCGTACCGTCAAGCGCGCACACCGGCACGACCGGCGCGCCCTCCGCGACCGTTCCAGCCACCGCGATCTGCACGTCCTCGCGCACGGCAGCAAGTTCGTTCGCATCGACGAGGTCGGCTTTCGTCAGCACGACGATCGCCGCCGGCACGGCGAGCAGCGAGAGAATCGCTAGGTGCTCGAAGGTCTGCGGACGCGGTCCTTCGTTTGCGGCGATGACGAGCAACAGCACGTCCATGCCGGTGGCGCCGGCAAGCATGTTGTGCACGAACCGCTCGTGCCCGGGCACGTCGACGATGCCCGCCTCGACGCCGTCATCGAAACGTAGCCGTGCGAAGCCGAGATCGAGCGTCATGCCGCGGCGACGTTCTTCTTCCCAGCGGTCGGGCTCGGTTCCGGTCAGCGCGCGAACCAGGGCCGACTTGCCGTGATCGACGTGGCCGGCGGTGCCGACGACCCGCATCAGTTCGCGGCGAACAACGCGGCGAGCGCACCGGCAACGCGCACGTCGTCGGCAACGTCGATCGTGCGCAAGTCGATCACGACGCGCGCGTTATCGATGCGCGCGACCAGCGGCGGCGTAGCGGCTCGCAAACGCGCGAGCGCGGCAGTCGCGCCGCCCGCCGGCAGAAAGGCGACGCCGGCCGAGGCAATCGGATCGAGCGGCAGCGTGCCGCCGCCGGCATATGCTTGCGTGTCGATAACTTCGAGCGCCGGAAACTGACGCTGTAGCGCACGTGCCCGATCGCGCAGCGCCTCGACCGGCATCGCGAGCATCTTATAGAGCGGGATCTGTTCGCGCGTCGCTGCGTCCGCGTGCAACCGCAACGTTACGCCGAGTGCCGCCAGCGTCGCTTTATCGACGCGCAGCGCGCGCAACAGCGGGTTCGCGCGCAAACGCGCGACCGCCGCAGTACTGCCCACGATGATCCCGGCCTGCGGGCCGCCGAGCAATTTATCGCCCGAAAACGCGACCAAATCCATGCCGTCGGCGACCGCCTCGTTCACCGTGCGCTCATGCGGCAACCCATAGGGCCGCAAATCGAATAACGCGCCGGTGCCGAGGTCTTCGACAACCGGAACGCCGGCCCGCCGCCCCAGTGCGACGAGATCGGCCGGCGCAACATCGGCAACGAAGCCGCTGATGCGGTAGTTCGACGGATGCGCGCGCAAGATGATCCCGGTATCCGGCGAGAGCGCCCGCGCGAAATCCGCGGCATATACTTTGTTCGTTGCACCCACTTCAACCAGCGTCGCCCCGCTGCGCGCCAGCACGTCCGGCAGCCGGAAGCCACCGCCGATCTCGATCAGCGCGTTGCGCGCGACGATCGCTTCGCGCCCGCGCGCGAACGTATCGAAAATCAGCAGCATCGCCGCGGCGCAATTGTTCACCACGAGCGACGCCTGTGCGCCGGTTGCCGCGCGCAATGGGCCCGCGAGACGGTCGTAGCGCGAACCGCGTTCGCCGCTCGTCAAATCAAACTCGAGGTTCACGTAACCGGCGGATACTTCGCGCACGGCGTCGAGCGCGGCATCCGCGAGCGGCGCGCGCCCCAGGTTCGTGTGCAACAGCACGCCGGTGCCGTTCAGCACGCCGGTGAGATTGCGCGCTGCATCGCGCGCTAATCGCGCCGTCGCGGCCGCAACGACGGCTTCACTGCCGGCGTCGCCGTCACCGGCGAGAAACGCCGCGCGCTGCTCGTCGAGCACCGCAACGACGTGGGCCTTCACCGCATCCGCGCCGAGAACGGGAACGAACCGCGCGATGCGCGGTTCGTCGAGGACGCGGTGGACGGCCGGAGGCCGGCCGTTCTTAGGCGGTGACGAGATGCTTGGAGATCATCGACGTGATCGCTGACTTCGGTACGAAGCCGACGATGCGGTCGACAACCTCGCCGCCCTTGAACAGGATCAGCGTCGGGATGCCCGAGATGCCGTACTGTCCGGCGATGTTGGGGTTTTCGTCGGTGTTCAGCTTGACGAAATTCGCCTTGCCGACCAGCGACCCGGCGACTTCCTCGATCACGGGCGCGAGCATTTTGCACGGCCCGCACCAGGGTGCCCAGAAATCGACCAGCACCGGCAGATCGGACGCCAGCACGTCGGCTTGGAACGTGCTCTGGGAAACCTCGGGAATTGCGCTCATAGTGTCTCCTTAGACCCTGCGGGGGTTGACGCGGTTTCGGTTGGCCGGGCTCCCACCTGGGCACAGACCAAGTGTCCCACCTCCGGGGAGGCGCTTTGGGTGCGTAGGTTCTTCTCTACGGCGGATCGCTGGCTACCCATTCTCATCGCAGCGGCAATTTTGGCAGCGGCCGCTGCTTCGTCGCGCGTCATTCAACTCACCGCATCGTACGAGAACGACGCGTCGTCTGCGATCCTTCTCGTCGACAACATCGGCGCGGTGACCGCCGTCGTCAGATCGGCGACCGCCCGAAGGGGCGCATCGCCGTTGCGAGAACGCGGTAGGTTGGAGGCTCTGCAAGTTGCGTAGAATCTTCTCGAGCACCGATCAGTGGGCGTCCGTCCTGGTCGCCGTCGTTTTGATCGTCGTCGCTTGGGCCGTCGCTTTCGGCGAAATTCACGAGGTGAACGATCGCACGAAGGCCGACGCGTTTGCACATGCGACGCAGCTCGCCGCATCATATCAAAGCGACGTTTCATCGACGGTAACGCTAATCGATAACGTACTGAGCTTCATCGGTCAATATGACGTCGAGAACGGCACCGCCCGCACGCAAGCGATGGTTCGCCGGAACCACCTCTACCGCGGCCTGCTAGGAAACATCGCGATCGTGGACGCGCACGGCACCGGCATGGCGTTCGGCGATGCCAAGAGCGGGCCGATCGCGATCGGTGACCGCCAATATCTCCGCGACGCCGTGCGCACGAACCAGCTGGTCATCGGTGCGCCGATTCTGGCCCGCGTTACCAAACAAATGAGCGTCCCATTTGCGCGCGCCGTGCGCCGGCCGGATGGGACGCTGGCCGGTATCGTCTCGGCCGTCATCAACGTTGAGGGATTCGCGTACGGCTTCGACACCAACGACTACGGCGCACGGGGGCTGGTCACCGTCCTCGGGATGAACGACCGCGTTTCATTGGTGCGCTTTTCGGGCGGCCGCTCGAGCGCGTTAGTCGGCGGAAAGATCGCGCCGACGTCACCGCTGTGGCGCTTGCTCGCAGCGAACTCGGCGGGGTCGTATGTGACGGTAAGCTCGCTCGACCGCGTGGTGCGCATATTCGCATACCGCAAGCTTCCGCAGTATCCGCTGGTCGTGGAGGCAGGCTTAGCCCTCGATGACATCAACGCGCGCACGCAAGGCATTCGCCGCACGCAGTTGATTCGTGCCGGCGGTGCGACCATCATCGTTCTGCTCGTGCTGATCGCGTGGCTGCAGCAATTGAGCGTGCATAAAGAGTTGCACAAGCATCGGGAAATCGAGGCGGCCGCCAAAGAGGAAGCGCTCAACGCGAATCGGGCCAAGAGCGAGTTCCTCGCCAACATGAGCCACGAGATCCGGACGCCCATGAATGGCGTCATCGGACTCACGCATCTGGCCTTGATGACAGAACTGACGGCAAAGCAGCGCGATTATCTCAACAAAATCGAATATTCCGCCAAGTCGCTGCTCAACATCATCAACGATATTCTAGATTTCTCGAAGATCGAAGCCGGTAAGCTCGAGCTCGAAAACGTCACCTTCGATCTGAACTCCGTGCTGGAGAATATCGGCAGCGTCTCGACGATGCGCGCGAGCGAAAAAGGTTTGACGTTCGGAATTCACACGGCAGCCGACGTTCCGCCCGAGCTCGTCGGCGACCCGGTGCGCTACGGACAGATTCTGCTCAACCTCACATCCAATGCGATCAAGTTTACCGAAGCGGGCGAGGTCATCGTCTCCATTACCGTCGGCAGACAAACCGCGCGCGACGTCGAGCTGATCACCTCGGTACGCGACACCGGCATCGGCATGACCCAAGCCGAACAGTCCCATCTCTTCGAGTCGTTTTCGCAGGCCGATACGTCGATCACGCGGCGCTTTGGCGGCACGGGCCTGGGCCTCGCGATCAGCAAGGCGCTCTCTGAGCGGATGGGCGGGAGCATCGGCGTGGATAGCGTGCGCGGCACCGGCAGCACGTTTACATTCACCGTGATGATGCATCGGCCGGAACGGCGCGCGACGCCGCGGGCAATCGAGGAACTGCGCGACCGGCGCGTCCTCGTCGTCGATGACGATCCCATCGCGCGCGAACTGCTGACGACCACGTTGCGCGGCTGGTCGCTGAACGTTTCCGAGGCCACCTCGGGCACGGCCGCGCTAGCGGCAATTCGCGACGCAGCGGGCGCCAACGCGCCGTTCGAACTGGTCCTGATGGACTGGAAGATGCCCGGCCAAAACGGCGATGAGGTCGCTTCGGCCATGCGTAACGATGCCGGCATCGCCAAACCGCCGATCATGATCATGGTGAGTGCTTTCGGACGCGCGGACGTCTTTGAAGCGGCAAAGCGCGCCGGCGTCGAGAGCTTCCTCGTCAAACCGGTCGACCCGTCGCTGCTGCTGGAAACGATCCGGTCACTCTTCGCGACGTCCGCGGGCGCGCGTGAAGCGGCACCGGCGGAAGCCTCGACGACGCAGTTGGCCGGCAGCCACGTACTCGTCGCCGAGGACAACGCGATCAACCAGCAGATCGTCGAACATCTGTTGCAGCGTCAGGGCATCACCGTCGAGTTTGCCGCCAACGGCCGCGAGGCGGTCGACGCGGTTATCGCCGACTACACCCGTTTCGACGCGGTGATCATGGACGTCCAAATGCCGGTGATGGACGGACTCGAGGCGACGCGGCTCATCCGCCGCCACGTGACGGCCGAACAGCTGCCGATCATCGCGATGACCGCGCACGCGATGGAGCAAGAGCGCCAGCTCTGCCTCGAAGCCGGGATGAACGATCACCTCACGAAGCCCGTCGACCCCAAAAGCCTCATCCGGGCGCTCGGCCGCTGGATCACCGAACCCCGGAGGAAGACGCGGGCCTAAGCCGCCGGACCTAGACCGGTTCGGCAGCCTCGCCGGTGACGTCGCTGACGCGCTTCGAGAGCTGACCGAGATTGGCAATCGCGATCACTTCATCGCCTTCAGCCAACCGTTGCAGACGGACGCCCTTGGTGGAGCGGCCGGCGCGGCGGATCTGGCTGACGGGGATGCGGATGACCTGATTGGCCGACGTCATCATCAGCAGTTCGTCTTCGTTGTTCACCAAGATCTGATCGACCACGTGACCGATCTCTTTCTCCTTGGCGAACGCCTTGACGCCCTTACCGCCGCGTGAGGTATGGCGGTACTGATCGATGTCGGTGCGCTTACCAAACGCTTGCGAGGTAACGATGAGTACCTCGCGACGATCGTCGACGACGTCCATCGCTACGACCGTATCGCCCGGTGCGAGCGACATCGCGCGAACGCCGCGGGCCGGACGGCCCATCGGGCGGACGCCCTTCTCGTTGAAGTGAACGGCCATACCGTCGTGCGTCGCGAGGATGATGTCGCGATCGCCGGTCGAGAGCGCGACGCCGAGCAGTTCGTCGTCGTCGTCGAGCCCGATGGCGATCAGGCCGTTGCGGCGCACGTTGGCGAACTCATCGAGCTTCGTCTTCTTGATGACGCCCTTTTTCGTGACCATCACGAGATACTCGTCGGTCTCGAAATTGCGCACCGGGAAGTTCGCGGTCACGTTCTCGCCCGGCGGGAGCGTGAGCAGGTTGACGAGCGCCGTGCCGCGCGCTTGACGCGTGGAATCCGGGATCTCGTACGCGCGCAGACGGAACGCCCGGCCCTTGTTCGTGAAGAACAAGACGTGCTGGTGCGTCGTCGCGACGAAGAAGTTCTGGACGACGTCTTCTTTCTTGAGGTTCGAGATGCCGATCACGCCGCGGCCGCCGCGGTTCTGCGCGCGGAAGGTGTCGACCGACACGCGCTTGATGTAGCCGCCGACCGTGACGGTCACGACGACTTCGGTATCCTCGATGATGTCTTCGATCGAGAGTTCGCCCTCGAGCGCTTCGACCGGGGTCTTGCGCGCATCGCCCAGACGTTTCTTGAGGTCTTCCGTTTCCGACCGCACGACGCCGAGCAGGCGCCGCTCGCTCGCTAAGATGTCCTGCAGCTCGGCGATCGTCTTGAGCAGGCCGGCGTACTCATCCTCGATCTTCTGCCGTTCGAGACCGGTCAACGTGCGCAGGCGCATGTCGACGATGGCGGCGGCTTGGATGTCGGAGAGGCCGAAGCGAGCGCTCAGGCTGTTGCGCGCCGTCTCGACCGTGTCGCTTTCGCGCACGATCTTGATGACTTCGTCGATGTTGTCGAGGGCGATCCGGAAGCCTTCGAGCAGATGGGCGCGCTCTTCGGCCTTGCGCAGATCGTACTTCGTGCGCCGCGTGACGACGACTTTCCGATGCGCGATGAAGTGGTTGAGCATCTCGCGCAGCGAGAGCACTTGCGGTTCGAGCGGGTTGCCGTCGGTCGCGAGCGAGCCGTCGCGGTTGAGCACCGGCACGAGCGCGAGCATGTTGAACGCAAACGACGATTGCAGCGGCGTCTGTTTGTAGAGCTGGTTGAGCACCACGTTGGGAACGGCCGTGCGGTTGAGGTCCACGACGATCTTCATCCCGTGGCGGTTCGAGAGATCGTTGAGATCGGTGATGCCGGTAATGCGCTTTTCCTGATACGCTTCTTTGATCGACTGCATCACGCGTTCGATCGTGATCTGATACGGCAGCTCGCTGATCTCGATGCGATACTTGCCTTTTTCTTCCACGATCTCGGCGCGGCCGCGTACGGCCACCGAGCCACGGCCCGTTTTATACGCGGTGCGGATCGCTTCGCGTCCGAGCAGTACGCCGCCGGTCGGAAAGTCGGGGCCTTTGACGATATCGATGATCGCGTCGTCGTCGGCATCCGGTTCGTCGACGAGCTTGATGATCGCATCGCAAATTTCGGTGATGTTGTGCGGCGGAATGTTCGTCGCCATGCCGACCGCGATGCCGCTCGAACCGTTGACGAGCAGCTGCGGCAAGCGGCCGGGGAGGACTACCGGCTCTTCGGTTTGTCCGTCGAAGTTGGGGACGAAATCGACCGTGTCTTTGTCGATGTCGGCCAACAAATCCATCGAGGGCCGGCCGAGACGCGCTTCGGTATACCGGTAGGCGGCCGGCGGATTCGGATCGATCGAACCGAAGTTTCCGTGGCCGTCGATGAGCGGATAGCGCAGCGAAAAATCTTGCGCCATGCGCACGAGTGCGTCGTACACCGACGAGTCGCCGTGCGGGTGATAGCTCTTGAGCACTTCGCCGATGACACCGGCACTTTTGCGATGCTGCTTGTCGGGCGTCATGCCCATTTCGCGCATCGCGTAGAGGATGCGGCGCTGCACGGGCTTGAGTCCATCGCGCACGTCGGGCAGCGCGCGCGAGGCGATGACCGACATGGCGTACGCGAGATAACTCGTACGCATTTCATCTTCGACCGCGATGGTCGTATTACGGCGGGGTTCGTTCGTGTTACTCAGACGATGCTCTCAATATGTGGGAAACGGCAAAAGGAAATACGGAGTTTGGCCGGGCGCCGGCTAGCGAGCGTGCGCGATGGATTC
Organism: Candidatus Lustribacter telmatis; assembly: GCA_003164045.1. Classification (GTDB taxonomy): domain Bacteria; phylum Vulcanimicrobiota; class Vulcanimicrobiia; order Vulcanimicrobiales; family Vulcanimicrobiaceae; genus Lustribacter; species Lustribacter telmatis. Next base: position 17,562 of record PLRU01000086.1, on the reverse strand, counting down.
AGCTCTGCCAGAGCGGCGCGTCGTCGTCGAACGCCGCCAGCGGCGCGTCGACCAGCGGCGTATCCGGAATCAGTGCGTGCACCGAGGGCGCAGACGGCGGCGGGACGTACGGCGGGGGCTCGTCGATCGGCACGTTGGCGATGAGGGGCGGCCGCCCGACGCTCTGCCCGAGTTCGTGGAGCGCTTCGATGTCGCCATCGATAACCGCACGCGATGTGTCGGCGGCCGTGCCGATCTCGGCGAGCGCCGCATCGAGCTGTTGCCGGAGCGCACTTTGATGGTCGTTCATCGCGTCGCGGGCTCACGGCGAAACAGCGTCCCGGTGCCGAATGCAACGATCCCGCCGATTGCCCCGCCCGCCAATGCGAGGAGAGCAAATCCGCTGCCGAAGTGGCCGCCGAGATGATCGATGGAGAAGAAACGGAAGGCCAGGATGCCGCCTTCAAATGCTGCCGAGAGAACGGCGCAGACGGCGCCGGCGATGATACCGACGACAACGTCGGACGCACGCACAAGCACCTCGATTCTTTCGTCGAACGATAAAGCGTGGCCTCGGACGTTCTGGATTTTCTCGACCGCGATCAGCTCGGCGCGGCGGCCGCCCGGATCGCTAAAACGCTGCGTCCGGGCGATGCGCTGGCGCTGTCCGGCGACCTTGGCGCGGGCAAAACTACCTTCGTTCGAGCGCTCGTCCGGGCCATGCATGGCAGTGATGTACCCGTCTCGAGCCCCACGTTTATCTTCCGCCAACGGTACGATGGCACGCCGCCGATCGAGCACCTCGACCTCTACCGGATCGACGACCCGGCCGACGCTGCGGAACTGGGGCTTGAGGAGGCCTTCGGCCCCGATCGGATCACCGTTGTGGAGTGGCCCGAGCGGCTGCCCGGCCTGCTCCCGGCCGGCGCGATCCGGATCCGGATCGAGGGCGCGGGCGACGAGCCGCGCCGGCTGCAGATCGAGCGTTAGGGTGCGCGTTCTCGGGATCGACGGCGCCTTGGGCGGCTTTTCCGCAGCGCTCCTCGACGGCGACGCCGTCAGCGAGGCCGGCTCCGACGTTCCCGATGCCCTGGAAGCCGGCCTCGGGCGTATCGCCGGCGTCCTGGCCGAGCGCGGCCTCGCCCTGCGCGACCTCGACCGGCTGGCCGTCGGAATCGGCCCGGGCTCGTTCACGGGCGTGCGGATCGCGGTCTCCTACGCTAAGGGCCTCGCCCTGGCCGCGGGCCTGCCGCTGACCGGCATCTCGTCATACGACGTGCTGACGCCCCCCGATGCGCCGCCCACCGTGCTGACGGTCGTCCACGGGCGCCCCGGCGTGATCTCGGCCCGGCTGCGCGTCGGGACAGAGACGCGCGCGGCCGCGGGCCCGGTGGCCAACGTGCTGGCGACGCTACTCGACGATTTTCGAAGCGGCGAACTTGCGCTGGCGGGGAATACGGAAGACGTGTATTTTGCGATTGCCGAACGCGGCATCGTCATTCGAACGCTCCCCCGCGGCGCCGAAAGCCCCGCGCGCGCCGTGGCGCGTCTTGCGCTCACCGCCGTCCCGAGCCCGTCGCCGCACGCCGTCGCGCCCGACTACGGCGAGTTGCCCGCGGTCATGCTACGAGGGTTAACGTGAAGGCCGACCTCCGGCCCACGGCCGATGCACCCCGCCGGCTCGAAATTTCCAAGATGACTCTCGAAGACATCCCGGCGGTGCTGCAGATCGAAACGCTGTCGTTTCAGTCGGCGTGGCCGCCCAACGCGTTCATGAACGAACTGCGCGACAACAAGCTCGCGTACTATTTCGTCGGCCGCCTCGACGGCCGCATCGTTGCCTACGGCGGCATCTGGGTGATTCTCGAAGATTCGCACGTGACGACCATCGCCGTGCATCCCGACGTGCGCGGTCAACGGCTCGGGGAAGAGATCCTCGTGCATCTGCTCGACGAAGCGATCGAACGCGACGCATCGTGGATCACGCTCGAAGTACGCGAAACGAACGACGTGGCGCAAAAGCTGTACCGCAAATACGGCTTCACGGTGGTGTCGACGCGCCGCGGTTACTACAGCGACAACAACGAGAGCGCGCTCGTGATGTGGGCCGGCAACTTGCGCGGAACGCTCTACGCCAACCGCCTTGCGGCGCTGAAGGCCGCGCTGCGGTGATGTGCGTGACGGCCGATGCGCTCGCCGCACCGGTCGCCGCCCTCGTTCGGCGCTGCGGCGCGCCGGCGCGCGTTTCGTCGCGCAACGACGGGAACCACTTCACGTTTCTCGACGACGGCGCAACGACCGACGCGCTGGTCGATCCCGATACGGCGGTCGTGCACGCGCTCGACACCTATGCGAGCGCTCCGGCAACCGTGGCCGCAACGATCGACGGCGTGACGCACGCGTTTGCGTTCGGCAGCTACGATATGGCGCAAGCCGACGTCGAGCTTGCATCCGCCGCCGACTATTCATTCGCCGCCGGACGGGCGTACCGGCTCGATACCGTGCACGAACTCGTGTTGTCGTTCAATCCCGCAACGAAGAAACTCGCGCGCGTCTCGATCGGCGAACGCGCTACGCTCGAACGGATGCATCTGCTGCGCGAGCCGATCGACCGCAAGCCGTTCACCTACATCGCGCCCGTTGCCAAACACACCGGCGTTGCCGACGGGAGCGGTGCGCAAGCCACGATCGTGCGCGTCGACCTCGATCGTTTCGGCATCGTGCGCAACGTAACGGTCGTCGTAGCGAGCGACGACGACGTCTTCGACGCGGCATTGCCGGCGCGACTCGACGACGACAGCTACGAGCCGGCGCGGCTCGCCGGGCGCGACGTCGCGGCGAGCATCTTCCGGGAATTGCGCCATTGATCGCCACCGGCATCGACTTCGTGCGGGCGGCGCGGCGCGTGCGCGAGCACATCGGCCAGCGTCACCGCTACATCCACATCCTGAACGTCGCCCGCACCGCGGTGCGCCTCGCCCGCGTCCACGGCGCCGATCCCACGCAGGCCCGGACCGCGGGCCTGTTCCACGACCTGGCGCGCCTCTACCCCGCCGAGCGCTTGCTCCGCGAATGTGCGGAGCGCGGGATGCCGATCGACGGCTTCGAGCACGCGAACCCGATCGTACTCCACGCGCGCCTGGGGGCCGAGCTCGCCCGCGACTGGTTTGGGGTCGGCGACGAGGCGATTCTCTCGGCAATCCGCAAGCACACGGTGGCGGCTGCAACGATGAGCCCCCTGGATGAGATTCTCTATCTTGCCGACGGGCTCGAGCCGGGCCGAGCGTACGCCGGGCGCGCCGAGATGTTGGCGCTGGCGTTCGACGACCTCGCCACGGCCATGAAGGCCCATCTTTCCGAAGCGCTCGCGTACCAACGGGAGCGTCAATTCACCCCCGCGCCGCAAATGCTGGCGGCACTCGATCACTACGCACACATGGAGCCTGCCCTGAGCGAATGCGAAGGGCTCCGGGAGAAACGTTCTGCCTGAACTCGTCGACATCGTCCGCGCCGCCGCCGAAGACAAGAAAGGCGAGGATATCGCCGTCCTGGACCTCGATGGCCGGACCATCGTTGCCGATGCGTTCGTCGTCGTGACCGGCCGCTCGAAAATCCAGACCCGCTCGATTGCCGATGCGATCACCGACGCGGTCCGCGAGAACGGCTTCAAGGTCGCCCGTACGGAGGGATACGCCGACGGCGGCTGGATCCTGATCGATCTCGGCGATATCGTGGCGCACGTGTTCACGCCCGATCAGCGTTCGTTCTATAACCTCGAGCGTCTCTGGGGACGCGTCGCGGAGGCGCGGGCGGTCGAAGGATGAACGCGCACCAACGCTCGCGCCGGAACGAGCGCTTGCGACGCCTGTTGCTGCGCACGTTCGTGTGGGTCGTTTTAGCGGTCTTCATCCTCACCAGCGTCGGCGTCGCCCTGGTCAACTTCTCCGGTAAATGAAGGGTTCGCGGAAACATTCCGCGCCCGTACCGGGTAGCATAGCGCGGAGGACCTTTTGAAGAAATTGCTCGCGGCAGCCGCCGCACTCGTCATTGCCGTTGCCGCCGGGTTTGCACCGGCGCAGGCGCGCGATTCGTACGTCATCGACAACGCGAATCTGTTCTCGCCGGCAACGGTGTCGCAGATCAACGCGAAAGTCTCCGACTTCAACGCGCAAGCGCACAAGGAAGTCGTCGTTCTTACCGAGCCGTCGTTCACCGGAACGCCGCGCGATGCGGAAGAACGCGCGTTCGCGCAGCAACAGGTCAACGGCGTGTTGATCTACATCGCCAAATCGCCGAAGACGATTGCGGTGATTCCCGATCGCGTTTCCGGGCATTTCTTTCCGGCCGGATCGACGTCGGCGATTCGCACGGCAATTCAGAGCGCGTTTAACTCAGGCGATTTCAACGGCGGCATCAACAACGGCGTCGATCTGACGCTGGCCGAGTATCGCAGCCACTTAGGCAGCCTGCGCACCAACGTCAACACGTATTCCGCACCGGTGGTGCGTAGCGAAACCGGAGGAGGTTTCAACATGAGCTGGATTTTCTGGCTGATCGCCCTATTGGTGATCTTCTTCATCGTGCGCGGCATCTTCCGCGCCATCGCGGGCCCGCGTATGATGCCGCCGGGTTACGGCGGCGGGCAAATGGGCGGCCCGATGGGTGGCGGCTACGGTCCGGGATACGGCGGTGGTTATGGCGGCGGCGGCGGTGGCGGCAGCTTCTGGAGCGGCATGCTCGGCGGCCTCGGCGGCGCATTTCTCGGCAACGAACTCTTCGGCGGCGGCCGCAACGAGATGTTCGGTCAAGGCGGCCAGCAAGCCGGGTTCGGCGGTGACGGCAATCAAGGCGGCGGCGACGCGAGCGGCTTCCAGAACGATGCCGGTCAAGCCGACATGGGCAACGCGAGTTCCGGAGGCTGGGGCGGCGATTCGGGCGGTGGCGGCGGCTGGGGTGATACCGGCGGCGGCGGCGGCGGTGGCGACTTCGGCGGCGGCGGCGGCGACTCAGGCGGCGGTTGGTAATCGGCTAGATCGGCAGGCGGGCCTCATTCACGGCGGCATCGAGCGTAAGCGCGATGCCGCTTCCGTATGCGCGCATGTATTTCTGTGGCGAGAGCCGAGCCATCACGTCGGCTACGAACGTCGCGTAGAGTTCGCCGATGGCCGGCTGGCGCGGCGCTAAGCGCGAGTCGAGCGTTTCCATGAAACCGAGCAGGCACGCGGCGCGCTCGTCGTGTCCCGCACGCGCATGCACTTGAGCGAACACGAACAGACATTCGCGCACCAGCCACATCGCGTTTTCGAGCACGAGTCCCGAAATGATCTCGCGGCAAATGCGATCGGCGACTTCGAGGTTCCCGCGAATCAATTCGAGATCGGCGAGGTCGATGAGAAACTGGCGCGGCGTACCGTAGCGTTCGAGAATGGCGACGGCTTCGCGTTCGTACCGCACGGCGGTATCGAGGTCGTGCGAGTCTTGCGCAACGGCGGCGAGGTTGTGCAATGCGCGTGCGGTTTTGCGATCGTGGCCGAGGCCCCGCGCGATCGCAAGCGAGGCTTCGTAGAGCGAAAGCGCGCGAGCGGAGTCGCCGGCGTAGTCGGCGCAGATGGCGAGNNCGCAAGCGCTTGTCGCTCGTTTGAATCGCGATGTTGAGCGCGCGCCGGCTGAGCGCCGTGACGCGGGCGGGGTTATCGCCGGTGAGGCGGAGGAAGAACGCCGTTCCGATCGCGAGCCGCGCGGCCAGGGCTTCCGGCAAGCCGGGCGCATCGACCGCTTGGCCGAGCCAGTACAGCGCGTCGGACGCTTTGCTGACCGCCTCCCAATAGGGAACGAGGCCGGCGACGATCGCAGCACCGGACACGCGATCGCCGCCGTCGAGCAACGTCCACGTGAGCACCATGCGCAAGTTATCCCACTCGGGCAACGCCGGCGGAAGCCACACGCGCGTCGGCTTCGTAACCGGTGAGGAACCAATGCGTTCGGCCAGTTCGCGATAGTACGCAACGCAGCGGTCGTGTACGTCGGACGCTTCGCCCGTGTTGAGCGAGAGACGTTCGCGCGCGTACTCGCGCGTCGATTGCAGAAAGCGGTAGCGATTGTGCGCGCCGTGCGTTTCCATCAGCACGAGCGACTTGTCGACGAGCTGGGCGACCTGTTCGTCGATCATGGCCTGCGGCAACTCGGGCCCGGCGCACACGGCCATCGCGCCGTCGAGCGTCCACGTGCCGGCGAACACCGATAGGCGCGCGAAAAGCAGCCGTTCGGACGGACTGAGAAGCTGGTAGCTCCAGTCGATCAGCGCGCGCAGCGTTTGCTGGCGCGGCAGCGCGGTGCGGCTGCCGCCCGAGAGCACGCGGAAACTCGCATCGAGGCGTTCGGCCAGCTGCTGCACGGTCATCGCGCGCAAACGCGCCGTGGCGAGCTCGATCGCGAGCGGAATACCGTCGAGCCGGCGCGCGATGTGTATGACCGTTTTTGCGTTGGCGTCGTCGAGCACGAACGACGACGCTTCTTCCGCACGGGTAACGAAAAATCTCACGCCGTCATAGGCGAGCGCATCGTCGGCGGTGATCGGCTTTTCATCGGGCGGCAGCGCGAGCGAGGAGACGCGGTAGATGCGTTCGCCGATAATGCCCAGCGGTTCGCGGCTCGTGGCAAGCACGTGAATGCCCGGCGCTTCGAGCAGCAACGCTTCGACCAGCCGTCCGCACGCATCGCTGAGGTGTTCGCAATTGTCAAAGATCAGCAACGCATGTTTCGAACGCAGCGCCGTGACGACGAGATCCATCGACGGCGTTTGTTCGGTAGCGTCGAGTTCCATCGCCGCGGCAAGTGCCGCGGGGACGAGGGCCGGATCTTCGAGCCGCGCGAGATCGACGAGCCACACGCCCTCGCCGAAGGTGCCGATGCGTCCGCGCGCGGCTTCGAGTGCGAGCCGCGTCTTGCCGATACCGCCCGAACCGGAGAGCGTGACTAACCGAATGTCGCCGAGCAGCTTGCGCACTTCGGCGAGCTCGCGTTCGCGCCCGAGAAAGCGCGTGAGCTGCAGCGGCAAGTTATGGCGCGCCGCTTGACGGCGCAACGCCGGCAGCGAGTTCGATTCGTAGTCCGGCGGAGCGGCGACGCGGTTGCGGCCGCCTTCTTTTGCTTGATACGCGGCTTCGTCGGCGAGCTTGACGACGCTCATGGGTTCGAGGTGCGAATTCGCCATAACCGACGCGACGCCCAAACTGATCGACACGCGGCCGAGCGTCGAGCCGTCGTGATCGATGTGCATCGCTTCGACCGCCTCGCGCATGCGTTCGGCCACGATGATCGCTTCTTCCAAAGTCGTCGACGGCAAGATCGCGGCGAACTCTTCACCACCATATCGCGCCAGCACGTCGTTCGTGCGCTTGACGCACGCACTGAGCGCATGGGCTACCTGCTGCAAACACGCGTCGCCCGCGATGTGACCGTAACTATCGTTGAACGCCTTGAAGTAATCGACATCGACGAACACGATCGCCAGCTGCGACTTGGCCTTGATGCAGCGCTTCCACTCGGTGACGAGGCGCTCGTCGAACGTGCGGCGGTTGGCGACACCGGTGAGTCCGTCGCTCGACACGAGCCCTTGCAGCGCGCGGTTGAGATTTTCTTGGCGTGCATCGTGTACGCGAACCGCGAGATAGAGCGCGCACGTTTCCAACAATTCCACGTCGGCGTTGTCGTACGCATCGGCCACGGGGCTTTGGACGGAGAGCACGCCGATGATGTCGGGCCCGAACTTCAGCGGAACGTAGATCGCGGAGACGGCGTCGGCGCCGTCGCTCGCGCCTTCTAGCTGCTTCGTCGTCCGCGGCTCGCTCCAATCCGACGCCGTGCGTTTGATGATCGATTGTCCGCTTTGGAGAACGGCCGAACTTTCCGATCCGCCGTGAATGTCGGCGTTTTTCGGAACGCCGACGGTGCCGTCGACGAGCATGTAGACGATGCGCAACGACGATTTTTCGTGCAGCGCGATAAACACGCGCGATGCATCGATGACCGACGAAAGCAGCCTGCAGAATTGGGAAAAGACATCGCGCAGAGGGACGTCGGACGCGAGGAGTTCAGCGGTTCGGCGAATGACGTGGCGGTCGCGCTGGTCCGGCGCTTCCAAAGTCCGAGTCTCTTCCATGCTCCCCCAGGACCTTCGGGGTACGGCAGCAAGCAGGCGGGTGCCTCCACTCGTGCGGTCACTCTTCTCCTCAGCGTCCCGCGCTAATGAGCGGCGTGAGTATCTCGAGGCGCTGCGGCGTGATCCCCGCGACGTCAGCTAGCCCATCAACCGAGCTAAACGGACCGTTGAGCGCGCGGAATTCCACGATGCGCTGGGCCAACGTTGGTCCGATTCCGGGCAGTTCGGCAAGCGCGCGTTCATCTGCGACGTTAATGTCGACAACCGCCTCGCCGGCTGCGGTACCGCCGCCGGCGCTCCGTTCGTCGCGGCGCGGACGCCGCCGGGTGCGCCGCGCCGCCGCAGACGATGGCCGGTGCGCCGACCGCGCAGACGGAAGCGCGCGAACATCGCCCTGGCGCGGCACCGCGATCTCGTCACCATCCGCGACATGCGCGGCGAGGTTCACCGCGACGAGATCGGCATCGTGTGTGGGTCCGCCCGCCTTTGCGAGCGCATCCTGCGCGCGAGCGTCGCCGGAGAGCGCGTACACGCCGGGATGCGCGACCGCGCCCGCAACGTAGACGAGCGACCGCGTCGGGGTGGGCGGTGCAACATGAGCAGGCTCCTGCGAAGCCGTGAGTTCGGGCGGCGCGTGCGGCGCGAGTTGGGTTGGGCGAAGTACGAACGCAACGGTTACGGCAACGAGAGATGCGCCCGCGATGGCGGCGAGCGACGGCGTGATGGTCATGCCACCCATCTGCGCACACGGCAAAAAAAGAAAGGGCGGCTCGCAAGCCGCCCTTCCATGTTTCCGCCGGTGTTTCCGGCGTGCTTTTAGCGAACCAGCGTTCGCAGCTTCGCGCTCGCCGTACCGGCGGAATCGACGAACAGCAGGCTGTCCGGCGTTATCGTCGCGGCAGCTCCGGCGGAGGCAGGTACGAGAATGATCCCACCGGTGGCGTTGACCAAGCCGACACTTGCCGCTTGCGCACTGCTGGTGTCGGGGAATCCGACCAGCGGTGCCGGCACAGCAGCGACAGCCTTCACGCCGTTGAACGGCGCTAGGGTGTACGGAGCTACCAGACCCGTCGTCGGACCAACGGTGTCGAAGAAGCTGCCCGCCTGGAACTGCGTCTTGTAACTAACCGGAGCCAACGCCCCGGTTGGGGCTGCGCCCAGCGCCGAGAGCTGTCCGATCGGTCCGTCCTTCGTGGATGCTGCGGCAGCGGTCGTCAGACCGAGAGAAACCGCAGTCGCACCACTACCGGAGATGTAGTAGATCTGTCCCGTCGTCGACGTCGCGTACAATGCGCCGGCGGCGAGCGGAGCCAGACCCGTGAACGAACCACCCGTTGCGTAGGTCGTGATCGTGCAGTTGAACTGATTGACTGCAATCGCCGCAACACGGGCGTTTCCAGGATCAGCAACCAGGAACGATACCGATGCGCTGTTTACGGCAACCGTACCGAAGAGCTTCACGCCCGCCGGCGGTGCTGCCAATGCCGTGCCGGTGCATCCCAGCGGACCGACATTCGTAGCGATTTGGCCAGCCTGTGAAATGTCGACCTCTTCGATGCCGTTTGCGTCGATGACGAACAGTTTCGGTGAACCAGTTCCGAGGTCGTTTGCAAAGACCGACGCAACCGGCGCCTTGAACGTCACTTCGTGGCCGTTGCCGTCGGAGGTCGTGACCGGCGTTACCGCAAGTCCTGGAACCGCGAAGGCATACAACCCAGAGGGTGCTACCGTTCCGCCGGCTGCCGTATTGTCAACGGCATACAGCATCGGTGCGGCGACCGGAGCGTAGGACAATCCGGTTAACGTCGTGCCCGTAGCCGCGGACGGCGTATTGACTCCGTCGACCTTGACCACGTTTCCGTCGGTGAAGTAGATGGCACCCGCAGCAATCGGCTGTAGCAGCGAGAGCGGCGCAGCCGGAGCTGAGAGGTCCGCATATCCCGTGCCGCCGGCCGAGTACACGGACGACTGCGGCGAGATGGTTAGGGTGATCGGCGTCGGCAACGCGGCGTTTGGAGCTTGGGCCGACGCAGTGATGGTCGCGGACGAGAGCAACGTTGCATCGACTCCGTCCGAAGTAAGCATGAGGATCCAAGGATCCCCATTCGCGGCGCCACCGGCGACGGGATTGTCATTGCACGTCTGGGCTCCAGTGCCGCACGTGCTGATCAAGCCCGGAGTCGTGTTGTCCGAAAGGGCGTTGAACTCGTGGATCGTGATGCTGGTAGCGGGACCTTGCGCGATCGCCCCGTTCGTCGCATCAACGAGAACGAGTTTCGTGTGGCCGCTCGCGTCGCCGTCGGTAACGGTGACGCCGGACGGGAACGGTCCCGCGCCACCGGCCGGAACGGCGAAGGTCGTGAGGCCCGGAATAACCGCGCCGGCCGCATCCTTAGCTTCCAGCGGTATCGGTACGCCGATTTTTCCGCCGGCTACTAGGAACGCGCCCTGTTCGCGGACGGGGTTCGGTATAGGAACCGTGCCGAACGCAACGCTCGCGATCGCCACCGACGCGGCTAGCGTCGCGCCGGGCGGCAGGCCCCCGACGGTGAGCGGGCAGGGCGCACCCGGCAGCGGAGCCGGCGTGCAATTGGCAATCTGGACGTTGAGATTGTTCGGTACGCCCGGCGCCATGTAGGCCAGCGTCACCGGCGTTTGAGCGATTATGTTACTCGCGCCGGTATTGCCCGGCGGGGGCGTCGGAATCGTGTACGGCGTGCTCCCGCAGAGTCCCGAGTACTGCGTGATCTGGAAGCCGTCGGTACCCGGCGGCGCCGGGATCGCCACAGTAACGGTCGTGGCGGTATTTCCGACGTTGGTGTACGTGAAGTTCGGCGGGTTTGCCGCGGCAAGGGTACCGCCGACGTAGAGGTTATAGCAGACCGTGAGGTTGCCGAACGCGGCCGCTTCCTGCGGGTCTTGAGGCGTAACCGAAACGACGAGCGCAGAATTTGGCGTCGTCGTATCGATGTACGCCGGCTTCTTCGACGAGCTCAGGATGGTAGTACGCTGCGTCGATTGCGCCTGCGCGCCGGTGTGGTTCGGAAGCGTGACCGACAGGTATCCCGTCGTCGGTCCGCTGGAGGCTTGGGGCGTTGATCCCACAGCCGGGAGGGCGCCCATGCTCTTGGAGCTACCGCCGCCGCAACCGGCGAGGGCCATGGCGCCCAGGACGGCGAGAGCCATCGCGGCGCGCAACGTTGTCTGGCGGAACATCACTGGAACACCCCCGAGACGGTCGTTATGGAGACGCCGATGTTCGCGGTGGAGGGCGTCGTGTATGAGTCGGTCGCGCTGATCGTGCAGCCGCCGGTCGTATTGACTGCCGCACCGCCCGTGACGGTGTAGTAGATCACCGACGTCCCGGGGGCGGCCGTGGGCAGGCCGGTCGGGACGGTGCCGTTGGCAGCGATCGTCGCGAACGGAGGTACGCCGGCACAACCCGCTGACGTCTTGACGTTCGCGGGTGCGAAGCCGCCGATATAGTTCTGTTCGCTAATCTGCAAAACGCTTGCGAAGAGCGCTCCGAGGCCGATCAGGTTGATGGGCCCGCTGGTCACGGGGACCGGCGGAGACTGGGTGACGTAATTTGGCGTGTACCAGCGTAAGATAACACCGCCCGGCGCGGGCACGGTCGAGGTCACGGCGACCGCGGTCGTACCGGTGGCTCCGGTGATCGTGACCGTGCAGCCCGCGGCGGCCGGGGCGACCGACGTCGCGGTAAAGACGCCGGTCGTCGAAGTGGCCGGGGTTACGGTCACCTGCGCGCAGCTCGATGTGGCTCCATACGTGCCGGCATTGTTTGCTTGCGTTGCCGTGAGCGTGACGGTTTCCGTGGCCGCTGTGAAGGTCAGAGCGGCGGGGGCAGCGCCCGAAACGCCGACGTTGGCGGCGCTCGAGTAGGCTACGGCGAGGACGCCGGGCGTCGGGGCGGCCGTCGGGGCCGTGGTGGGCGTTGTGACGGCCGGGGTCGACGACCCGCCTCCGCCGCATCCGCTGACCGCCAACGCCGCTATCGCGATGCCGACGAATCCAAGATTCTTCATCGAGTTGCTGCTCCAAATGAGCGTGCGGGGGACGCCAAAGACGCCTCCCTGAGTAGGGAAACCGTTGCCCTCCTGGTCAAGCACCAAGAGCGAGCCGAGATAAGTCAGGCGCAACCAAGCGCTTCTCCTCTAAATACCTTGAGTGAGAGAGCGCACACCGTCTTACCAATACAAGTGTTGACCATCGGCCATGTCCCTGGTGGCACCCGAGGCCGGGGCTTGGTACAATAACAAAATGCTCGAAGAACGGCCGCTGACGTACGACCATCGTACGGTCGAACAAGCCTGGCAAGCCCGCTGGGAAGCGGACGGGATCTACCGTGCCGACGACGCCGACCCGCGCCCGAAGTACTACGTCCTGGAGATGCTGCCGTATCCGTCGGGCGATCTGCACGTCGGCCACGCGAAAAACTACACGCTCGGCGACGCCGTAGCGCGGATGATGCGCATGCGCGGCAACAACGTCGTCCACCCGATGGGCTGGGATGCATTCGGCCTGCCCGCAGAGAACGCGGCGATCCAGCGCGGGATCGAGCCCGACACCTGGACGCGCTCGAACATCGACAACATGCGCCGGCAGATCAAGCTGATGGGCACGGGCTACGATTGGACGCGCGAGTTCGCGACCTGCGATCCCGCGTACTATAAATGGAACCAGTGGTTCTTCTTGCGCATGTTCGAGCGCGGGCTGGCCTACAAGCGCGAAACGCCGGTAAACTGGTGCCCGAACGATCAGACCGTGCTCGCCAACGAACAAGTCCACGACGGCAAGTGCTGGCGCTGCGGACATCTGGTCGAGCGCCGCAACCTCTCGCAGTGGAACTTCAAGATTACCGATTACGCGGATCGGCTGCTGGCGGGGATCGACCGGCTCGAAGGCTGGCCCGAACGCATCAAGACGATGCAGCGCAATTGGATCGGCCGCAGCGAAGGCGTGACGTTTTCGTTTGACATCGAGGACGTCGATGCACGCATCGATGTGTTCACCACGCGCGTGGATACGGCGTACGGCGTGACGTTCATGGCGATTGCGCCGGAACATCCGATCGTGGCGAAGATTCTCGCCGCACTGCCGGCGGAGAAGGCGCGCGTTGAGGCGTTTGCCGAGAGTCTCGCGTCGAAGTCGGAACTCGAACGCACGCAGCTGATGGAAAAGACCGGCGTGCCGACCGGCGCATACGCGATCAATCCGCTCTCCGGCGCGCGCGTGCCGATTTGGGTGACGAACTACGTGCTCGCCGAGTACGGTACGGGTGCCGTGATGGGCGTGCCCGCGCACG
>PLRU01000086.1:0-4040 GCA_003164045.1 Candidatus Lustribacter telmatis | reverse complement strand
TCGCGCCAGCGCTACTGGGGCACGCCGATCCCGATCTTGTATTGCGAGCGCGACGGCATGGTGGCGGTTCCGGACGATCAACTGCCGGTCGTGCTGCCGCGCGGCGTCGCGTTCACCGGCCAAGGTTCGCCCCTTGCAAACGATGAGGCGTTCATCAACGCGACCTGTCCGAAGTGCGGCGGTCCGGCGAAACGCGATCCCGACACGATGGATACGTTCGTCGATTCATCGTGGTACTACGTGCGCTATCTCGATCCGCACAACGAGCAGGAGCCGTTCGACAAAGCGAAGGCCTCCGCGTGGATGCCCGTCGACCAGTACATCGGCGGCGCCGAGCATGCGGTGATGCATCTGCTCTACGCGCGCTTCTTCTACTACTTCATGATCGACGCCGGCTACGTGAGCGGAGATGACGAGCCGTTCACGCGGCTCTTCAACCAAGGCACCTTACTGCGCGGCGGTGAGAAGATGTCGAAGAGCCGCGGCAACGTGGTCGGCATCGACGAAACGGTCGAGACGTACGGCGTCGATGCGATGCGCTTGTTCTTGCTCAAGGCGGCGCCGCCTGAAGATGCGCTCGAGTGGACCGATGAGGGCATCGTCGGGCGCGTGCGCTTCATTCAACGCGTCTGGCGCGCGTGCGAACCGCTCGCTGCCGAGGCCGGCCGCATGCCGCTCGACCGGTTGCCGGCCTGCGCCGGCGAGGCGCAGCGCGCGCTGGTTCGCGCCCTGCATATGGCGCTAAAGTCGGCGCACGACGAGACGGCGACGCGACGCTTCCACTATAACGTCACGACGGCGCGGCTCGACGAGCTGGTCAACCTCCTCACCGCCGCCGTGCGCGACGCCACGCTCGAGGGCGATCCCGCGGTGCTCTACGCGATCCACGCGCTGCCGCTCGCGCTCGCACCGTTCGCCCCGCACATCGCGGACGAACTGTGGCAGCGCATGGGCCACGCGACGTCGGTCCACGTCGAACGCTCGCTCGATGCCGATCCGGCGGCGCTCGCGGTCGATGAGATCACGCTCGTGATCCAGGTCAACGGTAAAGTGCGCGGCCGCGTGCAAGTGGCGCCGGGCATCGCCGAGGACGCGCTCTATGCACTCGCCATGGCCGAGAGCGGCGTGCTAACGCACACCGGCGGAAAGACTGTGCGCAAGAAGATCTTCGTGCCCGATAAGCTGTTGAACATCGTCGTATCGTGAGCGTGACGGTCGGGCCGGACGACGCGCTGATCGTCGTCGACGTACAGCACGATTTCTTGCCCGGCGGTGCGCTCGCAGTCGCGACCGGCGACCGCATTTTCGCGCCGATCGATGCGCTGGCGCCGCGCTTCCGCCGCGTCTATGCCACGCGCGATTGGCATCCGCTCGACCACTCGTCGTACGCGCAGTACGGCGGACCGTGGCCCGTGCATTGCGTCGCCGGCACGCGCGGCGCCGCGTTCGACGCGCGGCTCGATCTCGAGAAGGTCGATGAAGTGATCGACAAGGGTGTCGATCGCGCGACCGACGGCTACAGCGGCTTCGCCGCCACGCAGCTCGCGAGCGATCTGCGCATTCACGGCGTGAAGCGCGTGTTCGTGTGCGGACTCGCCACCGACTATTGCGTGAAAGCCACGGCTCTCGACGCGCACGCGGCGGGATTCGCAACGGTCGTCGTGGCGGATGCGTCCGCGCCGGTCGACGTGCAGCCCGGCGACGAAGCGCGCGCGCTCGACGAACTGCGCCGGGCGGGCATCGATGTCGTACGAAGTGAGGATATCACCGGCAACGCGCGTGTACGGGTCTAACGTCGCGGTCGTCGAGCCCCACGGGCTCGAAGCGATCACCGAGGACGAGCGTCACGGTTTGCCGCGCGATCTGTTCGGCTTGTGGTTCGGCGCAAACTCGGAGACGGCGAATTTCGCCGTCGGCATTCTCGCCGTATCGCTGTATGGCACATCGCTTGTGGGGGCGTGCATCGGCTTGCTGGCCGGCAGCGTGCTCGGTTACATCGCGATCTCGCTCGTATCGGTAGCCGGCCCGCGCTTTGGTTTGCCGCAAATGGTGATCTCGCGTCGCGCGTTCGGCCGCGACGGCAACGTGCTGCCCGCGATCTTCGCCTTTCTCGCCGGCGTCGGCTGGTTTTCGATCGACTGCATCTTCGGCGCACAGGCGCTCGGCGCGCTGCTGCACGTTGCGTATCCCGTCGCGTTGACGATCACACTCGCCGGTTCGATCGTGATCGCCGTCTACGGCTACAACGCGATCCACGCATTCGAACGCTTCGCGGCGATCGCGATGCTCGCCGGTTTCGCAACGATTGCGGTCGCCGTGCTCGGGCGCGCGCACCTCAACGCGCCGTTCGATCCGCATGCGCCGTTCGCGGCCGGCGGTGAAATCGGCGGAATCGCGTTCTCCGCATCGCTCGCGTTCGCGTACTCGATCGGCTGGACGCCGTGCGCCTCCGACTACGCGCGTTACTTACCGGCGAACGTTTCGCGTCGCGCCGTCGGCCTGTGGGCGTTCGGCGGCGGCTTCCTCGCATCGCTGAGTCTCGAGATGCTCGGCGCCGCCGCCGCGACGGCCGTACGTGGGCCCGGCATCGCGAGCGCAACGCCGGCCGAAACCGTCGGGCTGCTCTTCGGCACGAACGCACTGCTAGCGAATATCGGCTTGCTCACCGTGCTCATCGGTACGATGAACGGCAACGTGATGAACCTCTACTCCGGTGCATTGAGTGCGCTCGTCGCGTACGATCCGCAGCGCCGGCTGCCGTTCGCCCTCGCAACCGGTGCGGCAGTCGCCGCCCTCGCCGCAGCGTTCCTCGTGCTCGCGGGCGTCAACGACCCCACGGCACACTATCCCGTCATCACGATCGCGCTGGTCGCCCTCGCCGCCGGCGCCCTCACGTTCGCGGCAGTGCGCTGGACGCTCGTGCGCTGGCAGGCCGCGCTCACCGTCGGCCTGGTCGGCGGGGCGCTGGCCGTGATCGGCGCCGACCCCGACGCCACCGCCCACGTGTACGGCAATTTTCTCGGGCTGCTCAGCACGTGGGCCGCGCCCTGGGCGGCGATCCTGATCGCCTCGCGCGACGCGACGGCCGAGCGCTACGGCCGGGCGGCACTCATTGCCTGGGGCGCCGGCATCGCGGCCGGTCTGCCGTTCTGGCAGCAGTCGTGGTTCACCGGACCGGTCGCCGCCGCGCACCCGCAGCTCGGCGATCTGAGCTATTTCGTCAGCTTCGCGGTCGCTTACGCGATCGAAGCGGGTGCCGTCGCGCTGCGTTCGCGGAAGTAGGCGACGGTCTCGGCCATGCCGGTCTTAAGATTTACCTCAGCCTTCCAGCCGAGTTCCCGGGCGGCCTTAGCCGGGTTGAAGTAGATCTCGCGGGCGTCGCCGGCACGCCGGGGCGCATGGGTGATCGGCGCTTCGAAGCCCGTGGCGGCGGCGAGTGCTTTGTAGACGTCGTTCACGGTCGTTTTCTTGCCGGTGCCGATGACGTAAGCCTCGCCCGAACCACGCGTGAGCGCCGCCAGGTTGACGCGCACCACGTCGCCGACGTAGACGTAATCGCGCGATTGTTCACCGTCTGAGTCGATACGCACACCGTCGTGGGCGAGAAACTTTGCAGCGAAGATCGCGATCACGCCGGCTTCGCCGCTGGGGTCTTGGCGCGGGCCGTAGACGTTGCCATAGCGCAGCGCCGTGTAATCGAGACCGTGCTCGCTTTGATAGAAGCGCAGGTAGTGTTCGCTTGCCATCTTCGAGATGCCGTACGGTGACACCGGACGCTGCGGTACATTTTCATCCACCGGCATCTGCGTCACATCGCCGTACGTGGCTGCGCTCGATGCGAAAATCACTTTGCGCGTTCCCGCCGCGACGGCGGCGTCGAGCACGTTGAGCAGGCCNNTCGGGCTTCACTTCGTGGAAGATCCGCTTCACGGCTTCGTCCCGAATATCCATGTGCACGAACGACGCGCGCGCATGAATATTTTCGCGACGTCCGCCACCATGCGACCACAGGTTATCGATCACCACAACATCGTGCCCGG
>PLRU01000094.1:575-8944 GCA_003164045.1 Candidatus Lustribacter telmatis | reverse complement strand
CGGAGAATGCGCGGGCTGAGTTGGAATGGCAGCGGCATCATGGAAGCGCTAAGCGTGCGGCTGTGATTTGCGATGCTATTTGCGAGACCGGCTGGAATGCGCAGCTCTCGGCGGTCGACTTTCACGCGCCGGATCAGGCTCCGCTTCTTACCGAGGATGCGGGCATGCTGCTTGTGGACGAGTATCTCCGGACACATGGATCTCACACACCGTGTACGCGGGACGAAATTCGACAAGCCTTCGCCTATCTCACCAATCCGCGAGTCTGCACGGCAACCTGGACCGATTCCTCGCGTTCCGCCATCGTCGTGACGCACGCGCCTCGGACGTAGTCAACATCATGCTTTTCGAGCAGTACATCGGGATCGATTACTCAGGCGCCAAATCGCCTACGTGCAGCAACAAAGGGCTTCGGGTCTACCGAGCGGATCGCTTTGCTCTGCCGATGGAAGTAGGACCGCCGCCGAGCCCACGCATGTACTGGACGCGACGGGGCGTTGCCGAATGGCTGGGCGAGGTTCTTTCCGAAGAACGCCGGACGATCGTTGGCATCGATCACGGCTTTTCTTTCCCGTTGCGGTATTTCGATAAGCATCGGCTGCCGCACGATTGGCCGTCGTTCCTCGACGACTTTCAGAAGCACTGGCCTACCGACGATGACTATATGTATGTCGATTTTGTCCGTGATGGTCTGCACGGCAACGGTGCAGCTCGCGGCGGTAACACGCGCTGGCGACGTCTGACAGAATCTCGTGCCGGAGCGGCAAAGTCGGTCTTTCATTTCGACGTACCCGGCTCCGTAGCGAAGTCGACCCATGCCGGCTTGCCGTGGTTACGATATCTCCAACGCGCGTTGGGCGACCGCGTCCACTTTTGGCCCTTCGATGGATGGGAGATTCCGCTGGGGCGGTCAGTCATCGCTGAGGTCTATCCCAGACTGTGCAGTTCGGGCTTCCCGAGAGAGGATCGCACATCCGACCAACACGACGCTTATTCCGTGGCAAGGTGGATGCAGGGCGCCGATCTCGATGGACGTTTGGAGAGTCTGTTTATCCCGTCGTTGTCGCCTGACGAGCACCGAGTGGCTGAGACTGAAGGCTGGATATTAGGAGTTCCGTAGTCGGGCCGGGGCGGGTTTCTCCATAACGATCTCGCCGACTGGGACGCCGTCCGCACGCAACGCGCGTACGCGGCGTAAGTTGCCCGAACGTTAGAGCAGCCCGTCTGCTTTCAACTCTCGCTCAAGCGCTGCGCTCAGCTCGGCGCCGCGCAAGAGCGGCTCTTGGCCCTCGCGCTCAGCGATCATCTGCATATCTCGTTCGTCTTCGACCAGGCGAAGTAAGCGTACGTGCAGTTCCGTCTGTGCTTTGAACGCCCGCCACGCGTCGGGGGAGATCAGCACGCCGAGGACCTTGCCGCTACGTTGCACTCGGAGTTTTCCAGCTTTAGAAAGGCGCGCTTCCCATTCATCGACCTTGCGAAGGTCGCTTATGCTGATGTCGTCTTCGAGATTGAACTTTAGGTCCGGCATGGCCTTACCAGTATATCCCCTTGGCGATTTTTTATGTTGCCATTCTATTGCCATTGCGATGCCAAGGGAACGTACGGCCTTCGGGCGACCCGTCCATATTAATGTTAGCTATTTTTTGAACGGACCCGTGAAATGATAGCCGCCGGTATCGCTCGTCGCGCGATAGACGGCAAGGCCGCCTGTTTGCGGGAACGGCAGAACCTGCTCGTAGAGACGTGCTCCGCGTTTGCAGGCCGCCTTGAAGAACTCGGCGCGCACTTCGGTTGGGATCGTCTGCGGGCTATGCTGGATGCGGCCTCTCGCCGGTACGCACCAGCCGCCTCGAGCGGTGCTGTCGACGCTGACCCACACGAACGCANNAGCGCGCAGAGTGCGGTCGCGGAGAAGTTCTTCATGTGGCTGTCCCTCGACAGGCTCGGGATGACAGATGGTGGATGGCGGGGGTTATGGGGCTGCTGGGCCGATGAACTGGTAGGCGGCGCCGTTTTGGGTGAGCGTGTACTTCCAGACTTTCTCCGTCTTCTTGAACGGCAACACCGTGTCGAGAATTATCGGATGCGCTTGGCAGCCGCCGTGCGCGACTTCGCCGCGGACGTTACGGATATCGGCACTCAATCCGTGCTTGTCGAACGTCTTTGGCCGTACGCACCACGCGCCGACGTTGTGCACCGTCGAATTCTTCGTAAGGCCGATGGCGGTGATCCAAATCCCCACGTCGGCTCGATTATCGACATACACGTGGCCTTCGTAGTCGGAGTCGGCAGCCGACGTCGCGGCAAACGGCGCGAGCATTGCAGCGCCGAGTATCACTGCTGCGGCGAGTTTCTTGTAGTTCATTGTCTGTCCTTACTTCGATCGGTAGAAGCTGTAGCCGTGGAGTGCGCTGTGCTCGACCGTGAATTCCTCGACGGTCTTCAGGCCGAACTCGTATCCGGTATCCTTGATCACGACACGGCAATTCGGATTTTCCGAGATCTCCGCACGTACTTCATGAATGCGCACTTTCAGACCGTGCTGGTCGTACTTGCCGGGCGGCACGCACCACGCGCCCTCCGCGCCGTGATACTGGCCACCACCGGTATAGGGCCGGCTGTAGACCGTAATCCACACCCACGCTTTGGTGAGGTTTTTCACGTAGACGTGGCTTTCGTCAGCGGCCGACGCCGCGAGCGGCGCGAGTGCGGTTGCGATCGAGGCTAGAAGCAGCGCTGCGAGCCGGGTGGCAAATTTCATACGTTCTTCCTTAGTTCACTTTGGTGCGGGCGAAAAAATAGCGGCCTTTGGCTCCGGTCACAGTGAACTCGTTCCTCACCAAACCGGGCTTGGTCAAATGCGTGAGCAGAAAGGTTTTGAGAATGATCGGATTATGCTGGCAGCCGGTGCTTGAGACTTCGATTTGCACGTCGGTCACGTGCGTTGTGAGGCCGTGCTGGTCATATTTTCCGGGCGGAACGCACCACGCTCCGAGCGCACCGCTGTGCGATGCTCCCGGGTACACGGTGATCCAGGCATACGCATCGCTCTTGTTATCTGTGTAGATATGCGACTCGGCAGCCGATGCGGTGCCGGCGCCGAACGCGCCCAGCAGTAGGGCGCAGAGCGCCGTCATCATGTATTTCATCAGACGTGGAACGGTCCATGGATGCCGTAGTTTCCAGCAGATCCGGTCACGCGGTACTCGTGAACGTTCGTGCGGTTGTTTACGCCGAGCTCGTTCTTCGCAATGATGTGCCCTTGGCAGCGGCCTTGCGATACCTCGATGAAGACGTACCGAACCAGCGCGCTGAGACCGTGCTTGTCATACTTCCCGGGCGGCACGCACCACGCGCCTTGGACCCCGGAGTGAAACGAACCGGAGTACGCCGTGACCCAGGCATACGCGTCGCTCGTGTTGTGCGTGTAGATGTGAGCTTCCCACGCCAAGGCCGGCGTGGGGGCGAACGCACCGAACAGCGCGCACATGGTGGCGACTGCGAGAATATTGAGGCGTTTGATTGTGGTCATTGTAAAACGTCCTTGCTATTTTCCGAACGGACCGGTGAAATGATAGCCGGCGGCATCTTTGCCGGAGCTCGTCGTTGCATGCCGGGCTTACCGGATGCGTTGTGGGGCGCCTGCTGGAATGGCGGATGCGGTGGGTGGCAGGGCGCCGGGTGCCTGGTGATTCGGAACCGAATTCTCGCTCGCAAGCACCGCATTCTTGGGTCGGTCTGCGGCGCGATGTCCGGTGGCAGGATGGCGTGCGTTTCACGGCAGCCGACGTCATCTACNNGCGTACTTGCCATTCAAAATATGTAAGGTTGCGGACAGCGGTTGGTCATCGTGGATACCGGCCTCCGTAATTGCAACGTCCTGGGCTTGGTCGCCAGCGCAACTCTCGGTTTTCCGCGGTTGGGCGCGCACTTTGAGTTCCGAAGTTGCTTCCACAACGAAGCGGTGGTCTGATTTCGGATTGACCCAGCCTATGCTGCGTTATGCCACCTGTCTAGACCGCCGGCAAGGTCTNNCAAGCCCTCTTCCATCCCGAGAAAGACGATCGGTGCGGCGGCATTTCCATAGCCGAGGAAACCCAATAGCGCGTCCTTATCAATCGCCACAAAGCTTCGTCTTCTTCACGTGCACGAGAAACGATCGTCGGTTGGGAGCGTTGGTCCGCCTGAGAGGGTGATTCCGTCGTATTCATCGGCGGCGTCGATGTATCGGACGAGCGTTTTTTTACGACTAGGAACGTTGTGGCAGCCGGAGGTATCGCCCTTATCCCAGCTGCGTCGCCGAAGCACGCCGTTGACGATGCTGCCGATCATGACTCGTTCCCAGGCGACCGTCGGCTTTGAGGTGTCGGGCGCAACTCCGAAATACGAGCCGTCCGTTTCCCATGTCGCATTTGCCGACGTCAGATGCAGGTCGAACGGCGATTTCGGAAGCCCGCCGGGACGGTCGGGTTGCCCGATCGTGGTCATGCGCTTGACGACGGCACCGTCGGTTTCCGAACCGGCAGACGATGTGCCCCAGCCGTCACCCGCCGCTAGCGGAACGGACAGGTGCTCGGTTCGAGCATTGCCGTCGACGTCGGTTCCCACCGCCGTAACGCCGATGACTTGATTCGATTCCGGTGCGAAAACCATGTCGACTTCGGCGTCGCACTTATAGCGCGGCAGATCCAGATCCGTCTTCTTTTGCTTGACGATCATCGTGCCCTTATACAGAATGAACAACGAATAAGCGTCTTTGTCCGAACCGTCCTGCCACGAACTCTTCATGAAGCCCGCATCGATGCCTTGACCCGCACCGGTCGAACCCCAACCGCCGGTATACACGTAGCCGCTCTCAACGTCGTGGTTGTTCGCATCGCCGAATAGGTGTGCGGCGCGACACGGCAAGACGAGTCGCGCATACAAATAATTGTGGCCGGGTGTCGAATAGACGCGACGGTACGGTCCGGTTGATGTCACTGCATTGATCACCGGCGCACTGAATGGGTGGGCGACTGTATTTTTCGGCGCCGGCTTGCCCGTGTCGATCGGCGGTCCGGTAATCTGGTCGCCATTTGCATTGACGTAGATATTTGATACAGCTGTGTTTGCGGAGAACAGGCCGCTCAAATGATGTGCGCGCGGCTGCACCGTCGACAATCGGACGTACGTCCCCGACGGGATCTGCGGATATATCGGGCGCGAGCCGGTCTCCGTGGCAAGCCCTGCGTCGGCGACGCACGCAGCCAGCATGACGGCCGCAACTGCAAATACGCGCGCCGTCAAACGGCCCTTCGTCATAACGATTGGCATGCACACCTCTGCAAGCGACTAAAAGTCACATTATCATAGGACTTTGGGTCGACTTGTCAAGGGCGCACCTGATTCAAATCGCTCACAATGCTTCGGCGACGTTCATCCGCAAGCAATTTCAAATCGCCCGAGTCGCCCGTAATGATAATTGAATCGGGGACGACATCTGCGCACGCCACCACCATAGCGTCGATTGCTCCGGCGCCCGGGCGCCGGTAACGCAACGCACCGGCGGCGCGCGCTAGCGCTTCATCCAAGGCGATCACCATGCATGATTTCAGTACCTGGTTGACTCGTGCATCACGCGGACCGCTGCCCGAAGTCGTTTCCGTAACCACGGGCGCTGGGACGAGGATCGCTGCCCCGCTAACGACGGCCTTTCGTAATGCTATGCGGAGGCGGCCTTCTTCCGCCGCGAGCGCCGAGACCGCGCTCGAGTCAAGGATGATTCGATCTCCGCCCACAGTTTCTCCCCAGCCTTTTGTTCGCTTGCGCTAACGGGATTTCGCGCGTCCATTTCGTCGAGAAGCGCCAGCATTCGCATGCGGTGCAGTTGTAGCCGAAGACCCTCGTCCACAATCGAGGACAAGCTTACGCCCTTGCCGGCGATCCGCCGGACCTCGCGCAACGTGTCCGCATCCAGCGTCACGGAGACTTTCATAACGCCCATGTCCTTATTATGCTACCACGGTAGGATCGTTTGCGTCCATTCACGACGAATGGCGCGGAGGCAAGTTCGCGAGAGTAGCCGGTTACTTTTTGAACGGACCGACAAAATGATAGCCGACGGCATCGTTGGTCGCCCGGTGATCAGCGGAACGGCCCGGTGATGTCATACGTCCCGGCGGATCCGGTCACACGCTATTTGTGCACATCTGTGTGATCGTTCATGGGGCGATCTCTCGACCTGACAACATGCCCTTGGCACCGGACTTGCGATACTTCGAAGAACATCCAGGGCGCGACGGTCTTTAAATCGTGTCTGCGAACTCTATGTGGAATGGCTCCGCAGCAATTGGCCCCGTCGCTACGTGTTTGGTCACCTAGGTTGGTAAATCACTCCGCACTGCGACACTCTTCCGAGGCCGACCACCTTTGGCACCATTCGCACGAGATGCAGAAGCTTTGGCCACGGTTGATGTTTGTCCGAGGATTCGAGCGGCGATGTTCGCCAGTGCGGGTCCCGCGGCGATTTGCAAGAGTACTTCAATGCGCAGACCGGTATCCGCCGCTTCGGACCAGATCGAAAAACCTGACGCCTGTGGAGAAAGATCTACTAGACGGGCAGGGTCGATCGCTTTGAGTCCTGGGAGGGCCGCACGCGGAACGATAATAGTTGCCTTCGTCGACAGCTTGACGACGATGGAGTCTGACGCACGATCGAAATGCGCCGCAACAATCCGAGTCGTAGCAAGATTGCTCTTACGTGCGCGCTTGATCGCAATGTCGATTTGGGCATCGGTCGTTCGGACGCGGGATGATGACTTCATCTGATTCGACTTTCGTTCCAGAGTGCAAGTAACGCATCAATTTCTGCGCCGGCGATTTTTAGCGCCCGTTTGACTTGTGGCTTTTTCACTCCGGGGTCGACGGGGTTCTTGTGGCTGCTCGATAGTTCGACGGTGTTATCGTTGTAGATCTCGATAACGATGTCGCCATCGGGAAAGCATGCGTGCACGTGCGGTGTGACTGCGCCCTGGTGGTCGCCGGCATACACCTGGAATCGCACACCGCGAACGGTACACGAGCCCATTCAGGGTGCTATAAAACCTAACGTTAGGTTTCCGGCTTGACTTAGCATTCCCTTTCCCGTCACGACAAATGGCGCGACGGCTAGTGGCTGTGAATCGGGATCGGGGCTGTCCTTCGACTACGCGCCTGCGGCGCTGCGCTCTGGATGACAAATAAAAAACGGTGTCGCGAGATAGCGAGCGCGAAGGCGCGAGGTGTCTGGCCGAGCGCACTTCGACTTCGCTCAGTGCAGGCTCCGGCGCGAGGTGTTCGCTTCCTATCTCGGGCGATTGCGGCGGATAAAACAAAAGAGCCCCGCGTTAGCGGGGCTCTTCCTTTTTGGGCCGTGCGTTGCTGCCGGCCGCGCGGGGGTCTACAGGTCTTCGGGGTTGATGCCCTTGGGCTTGTATTGCGTGCGCGCGGTGGGNNTGGCCGTTGGGGGCCACGACTTCACCGTAGGTTGTGAGTGCGTCTTCTTCCAGATCTGAATTCAGATTGTAGTCGACGATCATGTTCTTCGGACGGCCTTCTTCGTCGAGGTCCTGACCTTCGGGCTCGATCGTGATGTTGCGATAACGCGACATCCCCGTACCGGCCGGGATCAGTTTCCCGATGATGACGTTTTCCTTGAGGCCCAAGAGGGGATCGTGTTTGCCCTTGATCGCCGCGTCGGTGAGGACGCGGGTGGTCTCTTGGAACGACGCTGCGGAGAGGAACGATTCGGTCGCGAGCGACGCCTTCGTTACACCGAGCAGTACCGCGCCGCCTTCGGCTTTTTTCTGGTCCCGCGTTAGGCCTTCGTTGGCTTCGTTGAACGCCGAGGCTTCCACGAGCTGTCCCGGGAGGAAGCGCGTGTCGCCGCCATCGATGATCTTCACCTTACGCAGCATGCTGCGCACGATGACTTCGATGTGCTTGTCGTTGATGTCCACGCCTTGCGAACGATAGACTTTCTGAACTTCTTGCACGAGGTAATTCTGCAGCGCGGTTTCGCCGCTGATCCGCAGGATGTCGTGGGGGTTCAGACTGCCGTCCGCAATCGGTTGGCCGGCCTTGATCGGGTCGCCGTCGTGGACCGAGAGATGGGTTCCGATCGGGGCTTCGATCTCGTGATCTTCGCCGGTCTCGTCGGTGACGTAGACGACGCGTTTGCCCTTCTCTTCGCCCATCTTGATCACGCCGTTGTGTTCCGACACCGGCGCTTCACCCTTGGGCTTCCGGGCTTCGAAGATTTCTTCGACGCGCGGGAGACCGGTGATGATGTCTTCGGTTGCGACGCCGCCGGTGTGGAACGTGCGCAGCGTGAGCTGCGTGCCCGGTTC
>PLRU01000094.1:0-564 GCA_003164045.1 Candidatus Lustribacter telmatis | reverse complement strand
CTTCATCGCGCGCAACCAGCTTCTTGCGCGAGTTGGGCGTTTCGGGATCCTTGATGTCTTCCGCCGCGCGGCGGCCGATGATCCGGTCGTAGAGCGGTTCGATCGTTTCTTTGCCGACGCGGATGTCGTACACGGTGATGCCGCGCGTGGTGGCGCAATCTTCCTCGCGGATGATCACGTCTTGCGCTACGTCGACCAAACGACGCGTGAGGTAGCCGGAGTCAGCGGTACGGAGTGCCGTATCGGCCAGACCCTTACGTGCACCGTGCGTCGAGATGAAGTACTCGAGAACGGTGAGGCCTTCTTTGAGCGACGCCTTGACCGGGATCTCCAGAATGCGACCCGACGGATCGGACATCAGTCCGCGCATACCGCCGAGCTGCTTGACCTGGGCGATCGAACCACGTGCGCCCGAGGTCGCCATCATGAACACCGGGTTGAGCGGGTTCTGGGCGGTCTGCATGGCGTGCGTGACGTCGTCCGAGGTCTTCTGCCAGACTTCGATCGTCTTCTGATAGCGTTCTTCTTCCGAGATGAATCCTTGGCCGAAGAGGCTATGCAGTT
>PLRU01000056.1:1206-3562 GCA_003164045.1 Candidatus Lustribacter telmatis | reverse complement strand
GCGTGCAGTATCATCCGCTGCGCCCACTGACCGAGGCAGAGCGCACGCATGAACTCACGCGCTCAAGCGTCTCGAACATCGCACCCGAACTGCGCGAGCCCGTCTCCTCGAAGCCATTCGGCCGCTACCGCCCGAAGGCATCGCTCGAGAACGACTTCTTCCAAGACCGCGAACTCCAACGCACGACGACATATTCCGGCATCCCCGAATTCTGGGCGCAAGACGCCGCCGTGCAAGTGAGCATGGGCGCGATCTGCGACCGCTCGCAAGAACATCTCGGAACGAGCGACCAGGCGATCATCGCCGTGCGCAAGCGGCTCCTCACTGCAGTGAAGGAGCTACGTGATAACGGAACGGTGCCGGCGGAGATCGCCAATCCAGATTGGTACCAGGCCCGCTCCGACGCCGTGATCATCCCAGCCGACGAGCCGTGGTTCGCCGCAACCGCCGAACGCCGCGCCGTCACCCCAGGCGTAAACCCGGACTGCCCGTAAGGACGACAGCGATGCTATCGACGACTATCCGCTTTCTGGCCTGTGCGCTTGTCTTGGCGGTGCCGGTACCGACGCTCGCGCAGACCACACCGCTGACGCCGATGCGCATCGCCAACCTCGGCTACACCGAAGCGAGCGCGTTGCCGGTGTACGCGCAACAGGCCGGCATCTTCAAGAAATACGGGATCGACGCAACAGTCACCACGTTCAACGGCGGCGGCGCGATCCTCGCGGCGATCGCCGGCGGATCGCTCGACGCGGGCTTTTCGAACATCACCTCGGCCGTGTCGGCGATCCAGCGCGGGATCCCGGTCGTCGTGCTTACGCCAGCGAACCTCACATCTACGGGCCACGCCGACGCGCTCCTGATGAAAGCGCGCGGCTCCAAGCTCAAGACCGGCGCCGACCTCAACGGCAAGATCATCGCGGTGACCACGCTTGGCGGTACGCTGCAGCTCGGCGCGGAGGCGTGGATCGA
The DNA here is from genome assembly GCA_003164045.1 of Candidatus Lustribacter telmatis. GTDB lineage: Bacteria > Vulcanimicrobiota > Vulcanimicrobiia > Vulcanimicrobiales > Vulcanimicrobiaceae > Lustribacter > Lustribacter telmatis. Next base: position 2,590 of record PLRU01000056.1, on the reverse strand, counting down.
CAAGAACGGCGGCGATTCGAAGACGTCGCACTTCGTCGAGATCCCCACCTCCAACATGGCGGCCGCGCTCAAGCAAGGCCGCATCGACGCAGCGATGATCTCCGAGCCGTTCCTCACCGAAGAAAAGGCCGACATCGAGCCGCTCGCCGACGCCTTCGGCGCGATCGCCCCGCAGTGGATCAGCGCCGTCTTCGTCGCCTCGAAAGCGTGGGTCACGGCCAACCCCGACGCGGCGCGGCGCTTCGTTGCCGCGATGCACGAAACCGGCCGCTGGGCCAATACGCATCCCGCCGATACGGCAAAGATTCTCGCGCCGCTCTCCGGCGTTCCGCTGCCGACATTCGCCGCAATGGAACGAACGACGTACACCGACCAGCTCACCCGCGCGCTGATGCAGCCCGGTATCGACGCCGCCGCGCGTTACGGTGCGCTCAAGGCGCCCTTCGACACGAACGAGATCGTCACGGCCGCCGCGCCGTACGTGAAGTAAGGCCTGCGTTAGCCGAAGGCGCGAACGGCTTCTGCGAGCTCTGCGCGGAGTTGCGCGACGTCGATCGTCAGCGTCCCGTCGTCACCAATTGCCACAGCGATGGCGAAATCGTGGTGCAGCGGTGCGGCATTAGTGGTGTTGCGCGACATCGAACAGCGGCCACGCACGTGAGAGTGCGCGTCGTCGGGAGGTACGAGATCGCTGCGCACATAGAGCGTCAGCTCGGCCCGGTACGGCGGATCGTGACGCTGCGCCGAAATATGCACGGTGCCGGCCTCGGCCGACCCGGCTTTGAGGATGGGCTCGCAATTGGATGCGCCCCCGCCGTCAAAAAACGGCATATCGAACGCCGCGAGCGCTTGCTGCGTCACGTCGTTGAGCACATCCGCGATCGTGCGCGGGCGCGACGTGTGCCGGTCGACGCGCTCCGGCGCCGGCTGAAGATGCTCGTGCGGCGCCTCGAGCGCCCGTGACAGCGGATCTTCCATGTTGACCTATTCCCAGCGCGTGTCTGGCCGTTTTGTGTACGACTGACGCATCTGCGGACGTTTGCCGTCCCAATGGCCAAGGCCGGACAGACGGCGGGCCCCGCAGAGAGCCCGCCGCTTACCGGAGGTTCACGTCGACCAGTAGTACGGAGAGTCGTAGTAGTCGTACAACGTGCGTTCGTTTTCTCGGTCGAACCATTCGTCGTCCGTATTGCGGCCGAAGGCCGGCGCACCGCGCAATTGTTCGCCGGTAATGTCGGTGAGGTAGCCGCCGAGGCTCGTATCGTAGTTGAGCTTGTTCCAAGGAATGGTGTATTCGTCGCCACCCATGCCGAGGAAGCCGCCGAATGACGCCACGGTGTACACGACGCGCCCGCTCACTTTGTCGATCACGAGCCGCTTGATC
>PLRU01000056.1:0-1153 GCA_003164045.1 Candidatus Lustribacter telmatis | reverse complement strand
CGATCGCGCCGCCCATGCTGCTCGTTCCGTCATCGGCATCTTCGGTGTCGAAGTGCATGACGAAGAGCTCTTCCCGGAGTGTCGGCACCGCGCCGGTCAATAGCCGTTCGCTGCGCAGGCGCAAAAGCTCCGCGTCATCGACGCGCATTCCGCGCGCATATTCGGTCGGATCCTCGTAGCCGAGCGTCACCGATCCGGGCACTTCCTCCAGCGCCGTCCACTCCACCGTTGTGAAGACGAACGATTCGCCCGAGAGTACGTCGCCTTGCCTGCTCTCGATGATCCGCGCGGCCAGTTCGGGATGGTTGCTCCCATCGACCGTGAGGATCACTTCGTTCGGTTCGAGCTGCCGCTCGACGCGCTGCGCATCCGCACCGCCCACGCCGTGGAGCGCGAGCGTCTGGACGAGCGACTTCCCGTCCGATTCACCCTTGAAGAAGCGACCGAGCCGCGCCGGGAGCGAATCGTCTTCGCTCTTGATCGTCGTCTCCTCAGAGGTCACGCCGAGCCAAATCTTGTGGAAGCCTTCCTCGTGCAGGTTCTTCGCGGCAGCGTGCGCGCTCTCGCGATTGCTGAAGGCGGCAACCAGGGCGCGCTCGGCGATCTCGCCCCGTGCAATTTCCGAATCACTGTTCACGATCGTGCGGCTCCTTGCGGAATCGAGTTACGTCAAACAGGTTTACCCGAAATCACGCGTTCTAGCGCCGAGCGAGCGCATCGTAACATCGTAGGGCGACTATGGCATATTTCAGACACCCCGGCGCTAGTAAAGTGAGATGAAGAGATCTACACTCGTTTCGCGATCATACGGGCGGCCGATCCACACGCTGCACGCTACTGCAGCCCGTCCCCCATGAAAGTGCAACCTCACACGGCCGCCGGCAAGATGGTCTTCTTGCATGAGGATGCCCACATCTTTGCAGTGGCCCGGATGGACGGTCACGACGTCAGTGGGACCCACCGGCGTAATAATAAGGATGTAGCCCTCTCCTACACGATACGAAATGAGGGGCCTGTGCGGGTCCAAGCTTGGAAGAAACTTGAAGTGGTCGCCTGGACCTGCAGCAGACGCTGTTGATGTCATCAGCGTCAATGCCGTCAGGAACGCAATGAATGTACGGATCATCATATGAGCCTTCGCTTACTTTAAAGC
>PLRU01000066.1 GCA_003164045.1 Candidatus Lustribacter telmatis | reverse complement strand
TCGCACTGGTTGCGGAATACTTGCGCAAGCTCGACGATGCCGATCTTGCGCCGGCGGCACGGTTCTTTACCGGGAATCCGTTTGCGCACTCGGACGAACGTTCGCTCGGGGTCGGCGGCCGCACGCTGGTGCCGGCGGCGCATGTGGCGTGGGGCGTGGAGAGCGACGCGCTGCGAGCAGCGTATCGTGAGACCGGCGATCTCGGTGCGTCGCTCGGGCCGTTCGTTCGGCCCACCGCGGATCTCGGGTTGTTTCGCGAGACGTTGACGCCCGCGGTGTTGTACGGTTACCTCGTCGAAATTGCTGCTGCATCCGGGAAGAGTGCGCAGAAACGGCGGCAGGTGTCGTGCGAGCGCATCCTCGGCGCATGCACTGACCCACTTGAAGCGACGTACGTGATCAAGATCGTCACCGGCGAGCTGCGAATCGGTTTGCGCGAAGGGTTGATCATCGATGCGATCGCGCAGGCGTTTGCGGCGGAACCGGTGGCGGTGCGGCGCGCGGCGAGCGCCGCCGGAGATGTGGGCGCGATCGCGCTGGCAGCCAAGCACGGCACGCTCGATCAGATCGAGATCGCGTATCACGCGCCGATTGCGTTCATGCTCGCCACGCCGATCGCGTACGGCAGCGACTACAAAGACCTCGCCTCCGGCACGTGGCTCGTCGAGGATAAGTACGACGGCATCCGGGTACAGGCGCACGTTACGCCCGGCCGCGTCTCGCTGTTCTCGCGCACGCTCAACGACGTATCGGCATCGTATCCGGAAGTCGTCGCCGCGCTGAGCGAACTGCCGGGTTCGTTCGCGCTCGACGGGGAGATCGTTGCCGAACGCGACGGCCGCGTGCTGCCCTTTCGCTATTTGCAGGCGCGCTTGCAACGCAAGGACGTCTCCGCCGAGCTGCTCGCCGAGGTTCCGGTAAGGTACGTCGTATTTGACCTGCTCGCACGAGACGACCAGTTCTTGCTCGACGAACCGCTTACAACGCGGCGCTCGCTTCTAGCGGAAGTTCTTCCCTTGTCATCCCGAGCTTGTCGAGGGACAGCCACAATCGTCGACGCTGAGTGGCGGTCCCTCGACTACGCTCGGGATGACAGAGGGGGAAGCGAGACCGTCAACACGTTGTTTGCCGCGGCGCGCGAACGCGGCAATGAGGGCATCATGTTCAAGCGCAGCGATGCGCCGTACGCGCCGGGGCGGCGCGGCAAGTGGTGGCTGAAACTCAAACGCGAACTCTCCACGCTGGATTGCGTCGTCGTCGGCGTCGAATGGGGCCACGGCCGGCGCGCGCAGGTGCTCTCCGATTATACGTTTGCGGTGCGCAGCGAACGTGGACTCGTGCCGATCGGCAAAGCGTTCAGCGGCCTCACCGACGCCGAGATCGCGGAGATGACGCAGTGGTTTCTTGCCCATCGCTTACCCGAAGCCGACGCGGCGCGCGCCTATGCCGAACTCCGTCTGGGCAGACACGAGATCGTCGTCGAACCGGCAATCGTGGTCGAGATTGCGTTCGACATCATCCAGCGCAGCGAGCTGCACGCCAGCGGCTTCTCCTTACGCTTCCCGCGCATCGTCCGCTTGCGTCCGGATAAACCCGCCGCCCAGGCGGACACCCTCGAACGCGTCAACGAAATCTACGCCGAGATGATCGAACGCGAAGGCGTGACACACTGATGTCGGCGCTGCCCGAGCGCTTCGCTGAATACATTGCCACGCTGCGCGACGCCGGCGAGGCGCCCTCGATGAGCCGCTATCCCGGCTTGCCCTCGCAACCCTGGTACGACGCGGCCGCGCTTCCGGCTGCGGTGGCGCTCGAGCGCGCGGCGCCGCAGATCATTGCGGAATTCCGGCAGCTCGATCCGAGCGCGTTCGTTCCGGAAGCGGAGCCGATCGCGCGCAGCGGCTCGTGGGACGTCTTTCTACTCTACGAACGTGGCCGGCGGCACGACGAGCGGTGCCGGCTCTTTCCGACGGTCACGGCAATCCTCGAGCAGCAGCGCACGATTCGCACGCTCGCGGGCCTCGTCTACTTCTCGCGGTTAGCACCGCATTCGCGCGTCGCCCCGCATCGCGGCCCGACCAACATGCGCGTGCGCGCACATCTCGGAATCGAGATTCCGCCGGAGTGCGGCATTCGCGTGGGCGAGGTCAGCACGACCTGGCACACCGGCACGTGCATCGTGTTCGACGATTCGTTCCCGCACGACGTGTGGAACGAGAGCGACCGCGAGCGGATCGTGCTCGTCGTCGATCTGTGGCACCCCGACCTCAGCGACGATGAAGTGCGGCTCCTCGACGGCTTCCAGCGCTACATCGAACGTGCCGCTAGCGGGCTTGAGCGCTACTGGGCCGCGAATGAGCGCTAGGATGAACACGCCGGCGTCGGCGTCCCTCGTGACCGCGCGCTACGCCCTGCTGCTGCTCTCGTGCGCGACCGCGCTGTTCTATTTCCAATGGCGCCTCGGGGTGATGAACCCGTCGTTCCTCGCGTATGCCTGGATCGTGTTCGCCGCGGAGATCGTCGGCTTCGTGCGCTCGCTGATGTTTCTGCTCTTGGCCGTGCGCGTGCCGCACCACGAAACGCCGGCCGCGCCAGCGGGGCTTACCGTTGATGTGTTCGTCACCACCCTAAACGAACCGGTCGACATCGTACGCCGGACGCTCCTCGCCGCGCACGCGATCCACTACCCGCACGAAACCTGGCTGCTCGACGACGGCGAGCGCCCGGAGATGCGGCAGCTTGCGGCAGAAACCGGTTGCCGCTACGCCGGCCGCACCGAACATGCCGACGCGAAGGCCGGCAATCTCAACCACGCGCTCGCCCAAGCGCACGGTGAGTTCATCGCGATTTTCGACGCCGACCACGTCGCCGATCCACGCTTTCTCGATCGAACGCTCGGGTATTTCGCCGATGCGGGCTTGGCGTTCGTGCAGACGCCGCAAGAATTCTTCAACGTCGATTCGTTCGAACACCTGATCCGCAAGCGCGCAACCTCGAACGGTGCGTCATTTTTTCACCGCGTCGTGCAGCGCAGCCGCGATGCCTCGAACTCGACGATCTTCACCGGATCGTCCGCGGTGCTGCGCCGGCGCGCACTCGACGACATCGGCGGCTTCACCACGGCCACGATCAGCGAGGACGTGCAAACCTCGTTCCGCCTCCACGCCGCCGGCTGGCGCTCGCTCTTTCATCCGGAGGTTCTCTCGGCCGGACTCGCGCCGCTCGACTCCGCGGCGTATTGCGGGCAGCGCTTGCGCTGGGCCCAAGATTCGCTGCAACTGCTGCTGCGCGAAAACGTCTTCGGCAATCCCGGCCTGACGGCGCAACAGCGCATCGCCTATCTCGTTCACATCGCGAGCAATATCGAAGGCTGGCGCCACCTGTTCATCTACGCGCTGCCGATCGTCATACTCATCACGGGCGTTCTGCCGGTGCAAACGGATGCCGCAAGCTTCCTCGTGCATTTCGTGCCGTACTTCATCATCATCACGCTCGCATGCAGCGAACTCTCTCGCGGGCACGGGCGCCCGGACGAAAGCGCCGTCTACAACCTCGCGCGTTGTCCGGCGTCACTCGTCGCCGCCTTCACGGCCTGGCGCGAACGGCGTTTTCGCGTGACGCCGAAGACGCGCGAAGCGCGCCGCCGCTTGCCGCTGAGCGCGTTTACCGAAGGTCTCATGCTCGTCACGCTCGCGGCAATCGCTTTTGCCGGCGGCGAGGCCTTCGTTGGACGTTCGCCGCTTCCGTGGAGCACGCTGGCCGTCGTCGTCGCGTGGGCCGCGTACCACGTCGTCACCGCAATTCGACTGTTGCTGCTCGAACGGCGCTGCGAGGGGGACCGTCGCAGCGCGACGCGCTTCGCGGAATGGCTGCCCGCAACGCTGACGCCGGCCGGCGATCCGCACACGCAGTATGCCGTCAATGTGATCGCGGCGTCGGCCGGCGGCTTCACCCTCGAGCCGCGCGCAGATGGGGCGAATCCGGCAGCCGGAACGTACCGCGGCGCAATCGAGGTAGGGGACGTGCGCTATTCGTTCGAGCTCGCACTACGCGACGGGCAACTGGGCGGCGCGGTACGCTGGCCTGATGAGCCCGCGCGGTCGGCGTTCGACTTACTGCTCCATCTGCGGGCGATCGCCGCCTTCGCCGCCACCGATCGCGGCGACGGCGGCGGCGTCCTCCGCGAAGGCGTCAGTCCGTCCCAATATCCCACAGCGCGTCCAAGTCGCGCTTAGCGAACGCGCGGAAGGCAATCAGCGTCTCGGTGCTCTCGATGCCGCCGAGTGCGCCGATCCGTCCGGTGACGAGGTCGCTCAACTCGTCATGTTCGCGTACCCGTACAACCGCGATGAGGTCGAACGGCCCCGTCACGCTGTAGACCTCGGTCACGCCCTTGATCGTCAGCAGCTCCTCCGCGAGCGAGGGCACCCGGCCCGGTTCGACGTTGAGCATCACGAAGGCGGTGATCATTTAGCGTATCTTCCGTTGGAGGCGGTCTTTGCGGGCCGCGCGGATCTGCTCGATTTGGGTGTACACGCCGGCCGTCTTCTTCTTGGTGAGGGTGATCTTGTGCGAGCGGATCCGGATCACGAAGAGCAGCAGCGCGATCCCGATCGCCCCAAAGGCACAGGCCAGCCGCAGCTCCCAGGGCAGCAGAGCCCCGGCCACGAGGAAAGCCGCGACGATCGCCAGAGCGTTTTGCCAGGGCCGCATCGGGGAGACGGTCA
>PLRU01000077.1:46448-78096 GCA_003164045.1 Candidatus Lustribacter telmatis | reverse complement strand
AGGGTGGTAGCTCAATTGGTAGAGTTGCGGTCTCCAAAACCGTCGGTTGCAGGTTCGAGTCCTGTCCGCCCTGCCAGATTTTTGCGGTATGAGAAACGATGAAATCGACTCCTAAGGGTCCCACGCGGACCGCGCCCGGCAAGCCGGCCGCGACGGCCGTGCGTGCCCGGAATTCCCGCGCGACGCAAGAGTTTTTCCGCGGCATCGTCTCGGAAATGCGCCGCGTCACGTGGCCGTCCCGCGAAGAATGGGTCGCTGCGACGATCCTGACGGTCGTCCTGGTGGTCGGAGTCGGGGTCTTCACCTACGTCGTCGATCTGGCGTTCGGCTGGATCTTCAGCCTTCTCACGGGCGGAGCACGTTAATGGATCAGACTACGGTCGAGAATACCGAGACCGTCGAAGACGTCGAGGCGGTTGACGCCGTCGAGGGCTCGGCACCCGCAGCTGCCAAGGCAAAATCGAACAAGAACTGGTTCGTCATCCACACGTACTCGGGTTACGAGAACAAGGTGAAGGCGAATCTCGAGCGCCGCATCCATTCGATGAACATGCAGGACAAGATTTTCCGCGTGCTCGTCCCGATGGAAGACGAAGTCGAGTTCAAGGACGGCAAGCGCAAGATCACTCCGAAGAAAGTCTTTCCGGGCTACGTGCTCGTCGAGATGGACATGGATGACGCTTCCTGGTACGTCGTGCGCAACACGAGCGGCGTCACGGGCTTCGTCGGCTCGCCCGGCTCGGGTGAGAAGCCGGTTCCGCTGCAAGAAAAAGAAGTGAAGACGATCCTCAAGCAGATGGGCATCGAAACGCCCAAGCTCAAGATCGATTTCGCCAAGGGCGACCGCATCAAGGTTACCTCGGGTCCGTTCTTCGACTTCACCGGCATCGTCGACGACATCCAGCCGGAAAAAGAAAAGGTCCGCGCGCTCATCTCGATCTTCGGCCGCGAAACGCCGGTCGAACTCGAGTTCTACCAGATCGAAAAAGTCTAAGCGTTTTTCGTACCGCTTACCGAAGAGCCGCGATGCATGTCGCGGCTCTTTTTTGCATGCGCGCGTTGGTAGAACTTTCGGCTGCGTTGAACGCGCTCATTCCGGAAGGGACTTGCTGCGAGGCGCGCGTAGGACGCTCGGCACGAGTTGAAACGTTTCGGGAGATGTCGCTTTGCAGCAAGCCGCGGTCGAACAGCCGGCACCGCTCCGCACGCTCGCGGAAGTCAAGGCTGAAGCGTTGGCGCGAGCGGAGCGCGGGTCGTACCCGCTGATCGGACTCGACCCCGCCGACGTGCGTTCCGCGTTCGACGCGATCGCGTCGAACGACCGTGACGAATGGGCAGCTGCGTGGAGTGCGATCGGCGATCGCTACACAGCCCAAGGCGATCACCTGCGCGCGTGGCGCGTGTACTCGTTCGCGCGCTGGCCGGTACCGCTCTCCGCGGGCAAACAACGCGCGTATCGCAAAGCGGTCGACGCCTTTCTTGCCTATGCTCGCGCCAAGGGGCTGCCGCTCGAAGTCATCCGCATTCCGTTTGAAGGGCGCGAAATCGTCGGCTATCTGCAGATGCCGCCCGGCGTTGCGAGGGCGCCCGTTATCGTGGCGATCGGCGGACTCGATAGCCGCAAAGAAGATCTGGCCGAACGCTTCGCGCCGCTGCTGGCGAACGGCATCGGCTCGCTGAGCTTCGATATGCCCGGTACCGGTGAAGCGCCGATAAAGATCGGTCCCGGCGCCGAGCGCATGTTTTCGCGCGCCATCGACTGGCTCGTTGCGCGCGGGGATGTCGACACGGCGCGAGTCGCGCTCTACGGCGGAAGTTTCGGCGGCTATTGGGCGTGCAAGCTCGCGGTTGCGGAGCGCGAGCGGCTCATCGGCGTCGTCGCGCAGGCGCCGCCGGTGCACGAGGCGTTCAGCGCCGGCTACGCGCGCGGAAATTTCACCAACACCGAATATCTTTTCGAGTTGGGCGACGCCATGATGTCGCTCTACGACGGCGTCGAATCGTACGCCGACTACGTGCGCATCTCGCCGGAACATTCGCTCGTCGCACAAGGGTTCGTCGGAAAGCCCACGGCGCCGATGCTCGTGATCGCCGGCGCGCTCGATACGCAAGTGCCGATTTCCGACGTCGAGCTGTGGCTGCGTTCCGGCAACACGCCGAAAGAAGCGTGGATCCACGGCGGCGGCGGTCACATGGGACGCGATGCGGTCACGTGGCGCGATCCGGTCATCTTCGCCCGGGTCACCACGCCTTGGTTCTTACGCGGTCTCTCTCAAACGAAAGGCTCGCCGGCTTGAACGAAGTAACCCTGCGGCACGGCAGCGCCGTTCATCCGGAACTTTTCCCGGTGATGCGGACGCTCGACGAAGTCAAAACGGAGTGCCAGGCGCGCGCGGACCGCAACGCCTATCCGCTCGCCGGACTCGTGCCCGCCGAAGTGCGCGAAGCGCTAGCGCGTCTCACGTCGCTCGATCGCGATGAGTGGGCGGCGTCGTGGTCGCAGATCGGCGATCGCTATATGAGCGCAGGCGAAGCGCTGGGACGCGGCACGCCGCAAGCGCGCGAGAAGTTCCTGGCCGCCTGGCGTTACTACTCGTTCGCACGCTGGCCCGTTCCGCTCTCAGCGGGCAAAGAACGCGCGTACGGCAAGGCGATACTCGCGTTTCTGGCGGCCGCCGAATCGCTCGACCCGAAAATCGAGGCCGTGCGCATTCCGTTCGAAGGCAGCGAGATCGTCGGCTACCTGCGCTTGCCGAAAGGGGCGCATGGACCGGTCCCGGTGATCATCGCGATCGGCGGACTCGACAGCCGCAAAGAAGATATGGTCGAACGCTTCAGTGCGCTCTTGCCGCACGGCATCGGCTGCTTCGGCTTCGATCAGCCGGGTACGGGTGAAGCGCCGGTTCCGCTCGCGCCGGGCTCCGAGCGCATGTTCTCGCGCGCGATCGATTATTTACGCGAACGTGCGGACGTCGACTCCGCGAAGATCGCCGTGTACGGCGGCAGCTTCGGCGCGCATTGGGCGGCGAAGCTTGCCGTGACCGAGCGCGAGCGGGTGTGCGCGGTCGTCGCGCAGTCGCCGCCGGTGCACGACGCGTTCATGCCCGACTTCTTGCATACGGCCTTCGTGACCAAGGAATATCTCTTCGATCGCGGACCGGCGCTGGCATCAATGTACGTCGACGTCGAGACGCCGGAGCAATTCCTCGAAGCCGCGCAACGCAACTCGCTCGTCGAGCAGGGTTGGCTCGAGAAGCCGAGCGTCGAGCCGATGCTGATCGTCGCGGGCGTGCACGATACGCAAGTGCCCATCGCCGACATCGATTTGCTGCTGAAATCCGGCAGCCCGAAGCACGCCTGGATCAATCCCAACGGCGGCCACATGGGGCGTGAAGCGAAAGGCTGGATCGACCCGGTGATCTTCGAGAAAATTACGCTGCCGTGGATCGTCGAGGCCATGCGATGACGTCCGTCATCGTCGCCAAAAAGGCGAGCAAACTCTTTCTCGACGGCGCGGTCGTCGCGTTTCGCGAGCTGAACATCGAGATCGCCGAACAAGAAGTACTCTGCATCGTGGGGCCCAGCGGCTGCGGAAAGACCACGTTCTTGCGCTGCATCGCCGGACTCACCGAGATCAGCGAAGGCGAGCTGACCGTGCACGGCAAGTCCGTCGATGGTCCGCCCGACGGCGTTGCGATGGTGTTTCAGCACTTCGGTCTTTTACCGTGGAAGACGGTGTATGAGAACTGCGCGTTCGGTCTCGCCATGGCCGGCGCGCCGGCCGCGAAGATCGAGGAGCGGGTGATGCACTACATCAACCTCGTCGGTCTGCAAGGCTTCGAGCGGCGGTATCCCTATCAGCTCTCGGGCGGCATGCAGCAGCGCGTCGGTCTCGTGCGCGCCCTCGCGATGAACCCGTCCGTGCTGCTGATGGATGAGCCGTTTGCCGCGCTCGACGCGCAGACGCGCGAGACGCTGCAAGAAGAACTGCTGCGCATCATGCAGTTGCCCGAGGAACGCAAGACGATGGTGTTCGTTACCCACTCGATCGACGAGGCGATCTTGCTCGCCGACCGCGTTGCGATCATGAAGGCGCGTCCGGCGCGCGTCAAGGAAATGCTGGACATCCCGTTTGGCTGGCCGCGCGATGTCGAGACGGTTCGTTCCGATCCGCGCTTTGCCGAGCTGCGCTCGCACGTTTGGCGCCAGCTGCAATCGCCGCCGAAGAAGGCCGCCGCGGGGAGCGCTTTATGAACATTAACGTCGTGGTTGAGCCGATCGGTTACGAAGACGAAGAAGAAGATACGCTCGGCGATCAAGATCGCGCCAAAGAACGGGCCGGCATACGCGCGCGGCAGCGCCGCCTCAAGATGCTCGGCATTCAGGCGATATCGCTGGTCGTCGTACTCGGCATCTGGCAAGCCGTCGGCGTGCATTCCAACCCCGCGCTCTTCACGCCGCCGAGCGCCGTCGCCGCGGCTGCGATCGAGATGATCGGCAGCGGCGAACTCTGGAAGTATCTGGAGCCGAGTCTGGTCGTTTTGATCGTCGGTCTCGCGATATCGGTCGTGAGCGGCATCGCGGTCGGTCTCGTTCTCGCCCGGTACTGGATCGCCGACGTTGCGCTCGGACCGTACGTGACGTTCCTCTACTCGACGCCGGCCGTGGCGCTCGTACCGCTCATCGTGCTTTGGGCCGGCTATCAGTTCCAGGCCAAGACGATCATCCTCGTGCTGTTCGCATTCTTTCCGATGGCGATCAATACGTATCAAGGCGTCAAGAACGTCAGCAGCGAGTTGCTCGAGGTCGGCAAGGCGTTCCGCTGTTCGGAGGCCGCGCTCTGGCGGCATATCGTGTTGCCGGCGGCGCTGCCGTTCATCGTCGCCGGTTTACGGCTCGCCGTCGGCCGCGGCCTCATCGGGATGGTTCTCGCCGACCTCTATACGGCAATCTCGGGCATCGGCTACCTCATCGTGCGCAGCGCCGCGACGTATCGGGTCGACCGCATGTTCGTCCCGATCGTGACCCTCGGCATACTCGGAATCGTTTTCACTGGGATCGTCGCGCAACTCGAAAAGCGGCTCGTGCCTTGGGCCGGCGCCGTCGACCGCGACTAACAACGGAGGACTCATGTTTCGTCGTCTTATCACCGGTACGGCCCTCGCGGCTTTGCTGGCCGGCATCGTTCCAACCTCGCATGCGGCGCTCGCGCAAACGCCGCCGAAATGCGCGACTATGCGCAAGATCGACGTCGGCATCGCCGTCTCGCCGCCCAACGTCGTGCACACCTCGCCGTACGTTGCGAAAGCGCTCGGCTATTTCGCCAAGCGCTGCATCGATGCGAACATCGTCGAGTTCAACGGCGGCACCGTCGGCACGATCGTCGCGGCGATCCAGCAGGGCACGACGATCGCGAACCTCACCGACATCTCGATCGCGCGCGGCTTGAAAGCGAAGCAGATCTGGCAGCTCGCGCCGCGTCCGCCGCAGGCCTACGTCGTCCCCGCGGACATCAAGACGGCGAAGGATCTCAAAGGGCACCGTTTGAGCGCGGCCGGCGGCGGCGTCGGCAGCTTCAATTGGCTGATGGGGCGTGAAGTGCTCAAGTCGGCCAAGCTGACCGAAAATGATGCGGAGTTTGTGGCGCAGGATACCGCCGGCCGTCTTCCCGGTTTCGTCGCCGGCCAAGTTGACGGCGTGGTGCTGCATCCGGAAGACTCGTATCTCGCCCTGCAAGAGAAGCCGGGTGCGCACGTGCTCGTGCAGCTTTCCACGCTCTTGCCCGACTTCGCGTTTAACGCGTTCGGCGCATCGGAAGACTTCATCGCCAAGGATCCCAAACTGCTGACCGATACGGTCGCGGCGCTGATCGAAGCCGACCGTACGATCTATCGCGACAAGGCCAAAGTCGTGCCGATCATGATGGATGCGACGCACAAGTCGAAGGAAGCGGTCGAGTACGCCTACGATTCGCTCACCAAGGGCTGCATTTGGGCCGTGAATTCCGGCTTCTCGCCGAAACGCACGATGTGGACCTATCAGCACGATCTGGCCGACGGCGACCTCGACGGCGCGCCGCGCAAGCTGACCTTCGACGACATCGTCGACACCAAAATCAGCAAAGACGCGATCGCCTCGCTAGGCGGCCCGGTAACGATCAACGGCTGCAAAGACTGATGGCCATGCTCTGGAGCGAGCTCTCCACGAAGATCGACAACAACAAGGCGTTCAATAACATGAGCGGGACGCCGTACTTCCGCGATGCGGTGTACGATCAGTTCTCGCGCGAAGAATACGCGCGGCGCTATGCGGCGATGCGCGGCAAGATGCGCGAACTCAAACTCGATGCGGTCATCGCGCCGGGCGGCCCGAGTCACTGGAGCTTCGGCGGCGGCATGCTGTGGTTGAGCGGGCATTGGGAATGGCACGCGATCGCCGCGTACGTGCTCGTTCCGCTCGAAGGCGAACCGACGTTGATCTACTCGATGGGCGGCACGCACATCGAAGCGGTGCGGCGCGCGACCTCCAACGCGCTGAGCGACGTGCGTTCGAGCCGGAGCGGCAAGTATGCCGAAGTGATGGTCGAGCGGCTCAAGGAGCTGGGTCTCGAGAACGGGCGCATCGGCCTGCTCGAGATCGATCCGCGGCACGAAGACTACTTGCCGGTCAACCAGTACAATACGCTGCGCACGGGTTTGCCGAACGCGGAGTTCGTGTTCACCGTCGGAATCATGCACGAGTTGCTCTCGGTGCACAGCGCGGAAGAACTCGATGCCATCCGCATGTCCGGGAAACTCTGTCAGATCGCGCTCGAGGCGCTGGCGGAGCGAGCCAAACCCGGCGTCACCGAACAGCAGCTTCGCGCGGCCATCGCCGGCGCGGTGATGGATAAAGGCGGCGAGCTGGATTTCACCATCCTCGCATCGACGCCGATGGACGACCCCTCGGTGATCTTCGGCAACCCGCGGCCCTCGAACCGCGTGCTGCAGCGCGGCGACATCATCATCAACGAGCTCGCGGTCGGCTACCGCGGGTACGCGGCGCAAATCGGCTCGCCGATCTGCATCGGGCCGCCGAACGATCGCGTGAAGCGCTTCTGGGATGAGATCGCGCTGCCGGGATTCGAGGCGATTGCAGCGGAGATCGGCCCGGGCAAGCCGGTGGAAAATATGCGCATCGCGGCGCAGTACTTCCGCGCGCACGGCGAACAGTCGCGGCCCATTCACTGTCACGGCATCGATCTCGTCACCGACGGTCCGCACGTGTTCCAGGATCACATCGACGTCGAGCCGTTCGAAGAGATCCTCAAACCCGGCATGGTCGTCATGGCAGAACCCAACCCGGTCACGGCCGACGGAATGTTCGGCATCTTCCTTGGTCACACGTTCATCGTCACAGAGAGCGGTAAAGAATGCATAGAAGATTTTCCGTGGGAACTGATCAGCGTTTAGCGGTGCGCGCATGAACATCTCGCGCCGTGGACTCTTAGCGAGCGGCGCCGCGGGCGCCATCGTCGCCGCCACGGACGGCGCGGGGGCGCTGGCTGCCGACGCCGTCACGACGCCGCTGAAGAAGCAAGAACTTTTGCTGAAGGGCGCCACGGTCGTCTCGATGGATCCGCAAGTCGGCATTCAGACGAGCTGCGATATCCACGTACGCAACGGCGCGATCGTGGCGATCGGGCCACACTTGCAAGCGCCGGCCGCAACCGTGATCGACGCTTCCAAGATGATCGCGATGCCCGGCTTGATCGATGCCCACAACCATCTGTGGAACACGATGGAGCGCAGCATCATCCGCGAGACGATTGCGGGAAAAGGCTACTTCCCGATCACGCTCGCGCTCGGCAAACAATACATGCCTACCGACACCTACCACAGTGCGATGCTCGGCGCGGCCGAGCTGCTCAGCTGCGGCGTGACGACCGTGAACAGCTGGTCGCACAACCTCATCACGCCGGAATATGCCAACGCGGATATCCGCGCGCTGCGCGACGCCGGCATTCGCGCACGTTTCTCGTACGGCTCGTTTCAAGGCGGACCACCGCCGGACGTGCCGATCGACCTGCGCGCGATCGAGCGCCTCGCGGGCGATTGGCCGGCGCATTCCAACGGCGGGCTCATCACGCTCGGCGTCGCTTCGCGCAGTCCGGGATTTGCCTCGAAGGGCCCGATCACCGTCGATACGTTGAAGATCGAGTGGGACTTCGCGCGTAAACTCGGGCTGCCGCTCACCGTGCACTCACAGATCCCCGGCATGATGGAGAACCTCGACAAACTCGGCATGCTCGCATCCGACGTGCAACTCGTGCATCCGTGCAACTGGACGCCGGCCGACGTCGAGGCCGTCGCAAAGACGAAAGCCACCGCGTGCAGCGCCCCGACCACCGACACGCGGATGTACTTCGGCCCGATTCCGCTGCGCGACATCACCAAACGCGACATCGTCCTGGCGATGTCGATCGACACCGCGGGCGTCACCGGATCGATGGACATGTTCACCGAGATCCGTGCCATGTACGCGAACCAAAACACGACCTACAAAGCCGAAGACGGCATGACCCCGCTGCAGTTGCTGCAGATCGCCACCATCAACGGCGCCAAGGCGCTCGGCATCGCCGATAGAACGGGCTCGCTGACCGTCGGCAAGCGCGCCGACATCATCTTGCTGCGCAGCGACGACCTCAACATGGCGCCGGTCAGCGATCCGCTCGAAGCGATCGTGCGTTCGGCCCGCCCGCACAACGTCGACACCGTGATCGTCGATGGTGCGATCGTGCGTCGCAAAGGCGTCTTCACCCACCTCGACGAGAAGCAAATCGTCGCCAACGCCATCACCGCGTTTAATGGAGTGAAATCCCGAGCGGGCGTCTCTTAGCCGCGCCTCCCCCCCATTTGTCATCCAGAGCGCAGGTTCGCGAAGCGAACCGGAGTCGAAGGACCGCCAATATCGTTGATGACTGCGGCGGTCCTTCGACTGCGCGCCTGCGGCGCTGCGCTCTGGATGACAAATGGGGGGAAACCATTGGGGCGGGATGGGGTAGAAGGATCGCATGAGGATCCTTCGCTTTTTCCGGCTCTTCCGGGCCTGGCGCTCGTTCGGGTCGGCGCTGCGGCTGATGCGCCATCCGGGCGTGCCGATGCACCTCAAGCTGATGGCTGCGGCGGCGGCGCTGCTGATTCTCTCGCCGTTGAACATCCTCGGGGACATCCCGTTTCTCGGGCTGTTCGACGATGTTGCCTTGCTTGCTCTGCTTGCCGGGTGGTTCACGGGGGTGGCCTCGCGCTATGCCGCGGCGGTGACCATCGAGGGGGAGCTCGTTCCGAGGGTGGACGGCACGGGCCTGGCTAGGGTATAATTCGTGGGTTGTGCGCCGCTCGGCGCACCGATCCGGAGGGCGACCCCGCCGCCGGACCGACCATAGGGGCAGAACCACGCAAGTGGCTCGCTAGGAGAAAAAATGGCGAAGAAAGTCGTCGGCAAAATTGGCTTAGCCTTGCCGGCTGGTAAAGCGACGCCGGCACCGCCGGTTGGGCCCGCACTCGGGCCGTACTCGCTCAACATCATGGATTTCTGCAAGCAGTACAACGACCGTACCGCGAGCCAGCCCGGGATGATCATCCCGGTCGAAATCACCGTGTTCGAAGACCGCACGTTCACGTTCATCACGAAGACGCCGCCGGCGTCGTTCTTGATCAAGCGCGCACTGGGCATCGAATCCGGCTCGAAAGAACCGAATCGCAATAAAGTCGGCAAGCTGACGGACGCGCAGATCCGCGAGATCGCGACGACCAAGATGGCCGACCTCAATGCGAACGACATCGACCACGCGGTGAAGATCATCGCCGGTACGGCCCGCTCGATGGGCGTCGAGGTCGCATCGTGAAGAAGCACGGTAAGCGTTTCCGCAACCTCGTCGCAGCGTTCGATTTCGAAGCGCTGCACGGCACGAGCGAAGCGGTCGCTCTCGTCAAGAAGAACGCTAACGCGAAGTTCAACGAGACGATCGAGATTCACGTCCGCTTGGGCGTCGACCCGAAGAAGTCCGATCAGAACGTGCGCGGCACGGTCAGCCTGCCGCACGGCACGGGCCGTTCGGTGCGCGTGATCGCGTTTGCGCGCGGCGATAAACTGCGCGAAGCGGAAGCGGCCGGCGCCGATTTCGTGGGCGAAAACGACTTGGTCGAAAAGGTCAAAGCCGGCTTCACCGATTTCGACGTCGCCGTGGCGACGCCCGACATGATGGCGACGATCGGTAAAGAGCTCGGCCGTATTCTCGCGCAGAAGATGCCGAACCCGAAGTCGGGTACCGTGACGCCGAACATCGGCAACGCGATCCGCGACATCAAGGCCGGTAAGGTCGAATATCGTCTCGACAAGACGGCGATCGTGCACACGCTGGTCGGCAAAGCGAACTTCGAAGAGAAGGCGCTGCTCGAGAACATCGACACGCTCATCGACGCGATCGTACGTGCCAAGCCGTCCGCGGCGAAGGGCACCTACCTGCGCTCGATCACGCTCGCGAGCACGATGGGCCCGGGCGTCAAGATCGATCCGACCCGCGTCAAGGCAACCGCCTCCACCGCCTAAACAAACCCGTTCTGTCACCCTGAGCGTAGTCGAAGGGCCGCCACGGCCGTGCGCGATTGTGGCTGTCCCTCGACTACGCTCGGGATGACAAATGGGGCAAAAGCGAGGTTCTTGGATGTACTACGAACCCGGCACATCGCACCACGGCTTGCCGTTCGATCCGTTCAAGTCGTGCGTCGTACCGCGGCCGATCGGCTGGCTCTCGACGCTCTCGGTCGACGGCGTCGCGAACCTTGCGCCGTTCAGTCAGTTCAACAACGCGACGTTCGACCCGCCGTACGTTATGGCGGCGTGCAACGCGCACTTCGACGGGCGCGAAAAAGATACGGTCGTCAACATCGAGCGCACCGGCGAGTTCGTCTGGAACATGGCGACGTTCGATCTGCGCGATGCCGTCGTGACGTCGTCACGCGAATTTGGACCAGAGGTCGACGAGTTCGAGGTCACCGGGCTTACCAAAGCGCCGTCGCGCTTGGTCAAGCCGCCGCGCGTCGCCGAGTCACCGGTGAACTTCGAGTGCAAGTTGCACACGACGCTCTTCATTCCGGGGGACACGCCGATGGGCAACTTCACCCTGATCGTCGGCCGCGTCGTGGCCGTGCACATCGCGGACGGCTGCGTACGCGCCGACGGACGGCTCGACATCGAGCGCATCCGCCCGCTGGCACGCATGGGCTATCACGACTACACCAGCATCAGCGAAGTCTTCACGATGCCGCCCCAGACCAGTGCGATCGCGCAAGCCGGTCAAGAGGGCAACACCGAAAAGATCCACGCCGCAATGGCGCAGGCGGGAATCGCGAAGAACTAGCTAGGCGCTGCCGGGGACGGCTGCGGCTGCTGCGTCGAAGCCGATTTTGCTGTGGGTGCCGTCGCAGAACGGCTTCGTAACCGAGGCGCCGCAGCGGCACAGCGCCACCGTGGTTTTGCCTTCGGGGATCGCGACGGGGTTGCCGTCGGCGTCGCTGATTTCGATGGGTCCCGTGACCAGGTAGGGGCCGTTGGGCCGGACTTTAATCGTTACATCTGCCATGCCCGGTAGTACAACTCCACGTCCCAATGACCCCTGCTGCAAGAACGTTTCGCTTGGCGGCTAACGGATGAGGCCGTGATGAACGAGACGGCCCGTGATTGACGGCTCCATTCCGATCGACATCCGGGTTGCCGTCGCGATCGCCGCAATTTTCCTGGCCGGCGTCGCAAAAGGCGTCACCGGCATGGGCTTGCCGGTTGCCGGCGTGCCGATTCTCGTCGCACTCTACGGCGACTTGCGCCTCGTTCTGCTGACGACCGTCCTAGCCACCGCCGTTTCGGACATTCCGATGCTCTGGAAATATCGCAAGAATTATCGCGAGGCGTCGATTCTCGTTGGATTCTTGATTTGCGGACTGATCGGCATCGTGATCGGGACGCGTATTCTGCTCTACGTCAAAGTTGCGGTCTTGAGTGGGATCCTCGCGGCCGTGGTGATTGCGTTCATCGCCGTCTCGTGGTTCGGCCGGGTGCCGACGATGAGCAGCGTCGTTGCGCGTCGCGTCGGCCCGCTCATCGGCCTCGTTTGCGGCCTCATTCAGGGCAGCGCGGGCGCTTCGGGACCGATCGTCACAACCTACCTCGTCAGCTCGCAGCTCTCACGTGACGGCTTCTTGTTTGCAATCAATGCGGTCTTCTTTGTGCTGGATTGGACGCAATTCGTTTCGCTGCAGCAGTTGCACCTCACCACCGCCGCGATCTGGCAATCTGCGCTCGTGGTGCTCGTGCTCGTCTTCGCCGGCATGGGTGTCGGGTTCGCGGTCCAAAAGCGCATCGACGACGTGATTTTCAAACGAGCCGTGCTGGTCATGCTTGCCTGTGCCGCCGTCGGGCTGGTGATTCGGGCCGTTCGCGGCTGAACGATTGACCCACTCGATCTGGTGTCGCTATAGTAAGGGCGGTTGTGATTAATACCGGGAAACAAAGCCCGAAAAACGGGAAAACTGACGATCAACTACGGACAGTGGCCCGCTCGGCCGACGTCCTCGAACTCGTCATACGCTCGGGTTCGACCACCCTCAAAGACGTCCAGCGCAAGCTGGGGTTGGGGCACACGGTCGCCCACCGCATCCTCCAGACGTGGACGTCGTTGCACTACCTGAACTTTGATTCCGAGCGCAAGGTCTATCGCGCCGGACTCAAACTTTTATGGACGGGCATGCAAGTGCGCGCGGCCCTCGATAATCCCGATTTGGATGCGCGGCTGCGCCAAGTGTTCAAGACGCTCGGCCTCACCTCGAACGTCGGCGTGCTCGACGGCCCGCTCGTGCTGCACGTTGCGCGCAACGAGGGACGGTACGGCCCGTTCAACGTCGAGATCGGCTCCGCGCTGCCCGCGCACGCCACGTCGCTCGGCCGGGTGTTGCTTGCGTTCGAGTCCGAGGCCAACGTCACGCGGCGCTATGCCGATCACGATTTAACGGCCTACACACCGTCGACGATCACGTCGCTCCCGCTGCTGCTCGCCGACTTGCGTGAGATTCGCCAGAAGAAGTTCGCTTTCTCGTTCGGGATGATCGATAGCGCGTCGGCAACGCTCGCCGTTCCGCTGCGCGATAGCGACGGCCGCGTCGTCGCGGCGATGAACGTCGTCGGGCCGATGACCGAATTCGGAACCGATGCTATTCGCGACCGCATTTTACCGGCGCTAACCGATATCGCCGCACCGCCCGTCGTCCTGCCCGCCCTCATTTCCGGACGCCAATCATACCGTAAGGAGCATCTCGCATGAGCACACCATCGACCGATAAGCCCGTCCCCGGCGGAAAGAACGTTCTCGTCGAATTCGAGGACGGCATCGCGTGGGTTTCCCTCAACCGGCCCGAAAAGCGCAATGCGATGAGCGCGGAGCTCGCCTACGAGATGCTGGCCGTACTCGAGGCGCTCGAGATCGACGATCGTGCCGGCGTGCTCGTCCTCACGGGAACCGGCGATGCCTTTTCGGCCGGCATGGATTTGAAGGACTACTTTCGCGCGACCGACGGATTGCCGGTTCTCGAACGCCTCAAGGTCTATCGCACGAACGCGCTCTGGCAATGGCGCTTGCTCGCGCCGTATCCGAAACCGACGATCGCCATGGTCAACGGCTGGTGTTTCGGCGGTGCGTTCACACCGCTGATCTCGTGCGACTTGGCGATTGCGGCGGAAGAAGCGACCTTCGGTCTCTCCGAGATCAACTGGGGCATCATTCCGGCCGGCATCGTCACCAAGGCGGTCGAGCAAGTGATGAATCAGCGCGACTGCCTCTACTACATCATGACGGGCGAGACGTTCGACGGCAAACGCGCGAAGGAGATGGGGCTCGTCAACGACGCGGTTCCCAAGGATCAGCTGCGCGAGCGCACGCGCAAGCTCGCGCGCACGCTACTGGAGAAGAATCCGGTCGTGCTGCGGGCCGCGAAGCAAGCCTACAAACACGTGCGGCACATGAACTGGGAACAATCGGCCGATTATCTTGCCTCCAAAATGGACCAGGTCTCGGTGCAAGACCGCTCTGACGGCCGCTCGGAGGGCATGAAGCAATTCCTCGATGACAAGACGTTCAAGCCGGGTCTTGGGGCGTACAAGAAAAGCTAACGCACGCGCATGAAAACTCAGGTCCTCTTGCGCGCGTTCGCCGAGCGCGTGCCCGATCGCGAAGCGTTCGTATGCGGCGACGTGCGCTTCACCTACGCCCAAGTCGAACGCCGCACGAACCAGATCGCTGCCGTGCTGCGCGACCGAGGCGTGCGCGCCGGAGATCGCATCGTGCTATTGCTGCACAACGGCATCCCGTGGCCGATGGCGTGCATCGCTGTGATGAAGCTCGGCGCGCTCGTTGTGCCGGTCAGCACGCGGCTGACGGCGCACGAAATCGCGTTCATTATCGGCGACGCGCAGCCGCATACGGTCGTCGTTTCGGATGATCTGCGCGATGTTGCCGTGCGCGCGTCGGCGGACTCCACCGCAGGTGTGCTCACGGTGCGCGAAGCAGCCGCGCTCGCGGATCGCGCTTCCGGCGACGTCATCGACGACCCGCGCGACTTCGACGACTGCATGATCGGGTATACGTCGGGCACGTCGGGCACGCCCAAGGGCGCGATCACGACGCACGCCAACCTGGTGCTCACCGCGCTGCTCAACAATTCCGACTATAACCTCACCGAGCACGATCGGGTTCTCGTGACGACGCCGTTCGCGCACCGGACGGCGATCGCGCGGCTCTACAATACGCTTACGCTCGGTGCGACGCTCGTGATCATGGAGAAGTTCGACGCGGCGGAAACGCTCGCGACGATCGTGCGCGAGCGCGTTAGCGTGACGGGCCTCGTCCCGACGGTGGCGCGCATGCTGCTCGACGCGATCGATGGCGATGCGGCGCCGTATGCGAACCTGCGCATGATGATCTCGGTCGGTGAAGCGTTTCCGATCGAGCTGAAGAAGCGGCTCTTCGCGACGTTGCCCAACATCAAGCTTTCGTCGGCCTTGGCGATGACCGAAGCGTTCGGCGCGGCCGTGCTCAAATCGGACGATCAGATCACGCATGCCGGCGCGGCGGGGCGCCCGGTTCCCGGCGTCGAGGTGATCTGCGCCGACGACGACGGCAAGAGCGTTCCGAATGGCGAGATCGGTGAGATCCTCGTGCGCTGCGGCGTGCCGGGGACGCAACTGATGATGCGCGCGTATTGGAACCGGCCCGAGGAAACGGCCGAGGCGTTTCGCGGTGGCTGGCTGCACACCGGCGACATGGGGCGCTTCGATGCGGAGGGCTATCTCTACGTCGTCGACCGCAAGAAAGACATGATCCTCAGCGGCGGCCTGAACATCTATTCAAAAGAAGTCGAGCAGGCGATTCTCAGTCATCCGTCCGTCGCCGACGTTGCGGTCGTCGGCACGGCCGACCCGCAGTTCGGCGAAGCCGTCGTCGCCTTCATCGAGCTCAAGCGCGACGAACGGGCAACGCAAGATGAAATCATCGAACACTGCCGCGCGCTGATCGCGGGTTACAAGAAACCCAAATACGTGTTCTTCGACGGCTTCCCGAAAAACGCACAGGGCAAAGCGCTCAAGAAAGAGCTGCGCGAAAGCGCCCAGGATCTCGCTACGGAAACCATACGCTCTTAAGTTGGGCCGCTGCGGCCAATCCTTGACGGATGCCCGCGTCGGCGGATGCCGGTTTGCGGGATGCGTCGAGCGAGTTGGGACCCATAGCGGCTTTGGTATCGGCGTCGGGCGTGATGAAGATGACGCGCGCACCGGCGGCTTGGAGCGCGGCGATATCGGCCGTCGTTCCGCTAGCGGGATTGGGCACGACGGCGAGCACGGTCGCGAAGCCGCGGGCGACGAGCAGGTTTGCTCCGGCGACGCCGCCGTCGGTATAGCGGTGACCGTTAATGGTAATCGGCGGCGTGAATGCGGGCACGGCTGCGCTGGCCGCTATGGCCAGCTTGATCGGCACGTTCTGCGTCTTGTTGAACACCGCGACCGAGCCGTCGGCCGCGTCGACCGCGACGATCGAGAGCGGCTTTGCGGGCCACGCGTCGAGTACGGCGATGCCTGACGCGCGATAGAAGTTCGGCAGCCATTCCGCTTCGCTCGGTAGTTTGGCGGCGAGCGCGCGCGCTCCGACGGCAGCACGTTCGGCTTGCGAGAGCGCATGATCGGTCACGTAGAGCGCGCGCGTAGCCTGCATGTAGGCCGGGTCGACGTTCTTCGACCACGTCGCGAGCACGCTCGCATCGGCCGTCACCTGCGCGCGATAGAGATCGTCGAGCGACGTTCCGCTGCGCATCTCCGCGCCGACGATCGAGCCGGCCGACGTGCCGATGACCACGTCGGCCGCGTTCACGTCGATGCCGCTGCGTTGAAGGCCGAGCAGGACACCGGTCTCCCAAGCCGTTCCCGTAGCGCCGCCACCGGTCAGCGCGAGCGCGCGTCCGTGCAGTACGGTCTGCGCCGGCGCACCGCTCGGCGCAAAGCACAGGGCTGCGATCGTCCACGCCGCAAGCGCGGCGTAGATGCGAAAACGTTTCACCATGCGGTGGCTCCCCCATCGATGGGAATCACGGTTCCCGTGACGTAGCTCGACGCATCCGAGGCGAGATAGAGCGCCAGACCTTTGATTTCGTCCGGTTCGGCGATGCGGTGCAGCGGTACGGCTTCTTCGAAATCGCGTACGACCTCGGGTCGTCGCCGCAAGATGCCGTCGGCAATGTTGGTGCGGAACGGCCCGGGCGCGATGGCGTTGATCAAGACGTTATACTGCGCGAGTTCGGTGGCCGCGTGCCGCACGAGGTTGATAATCGCGGCCTTGGTCGCGGCATAGCCGTATCCGCTGACGGATTCCGAGCGGAGCCCGCTGATCGATGCGGTGACGATGATGCGGCCGGCGCGCTGCCGCTGCATGTGCACCGCAGCCGCCTGCATCGTCGCGAACACGCTGGTGAGGTTGATGTGCACGACGCGCTCAAACGCTTCGAGCGAAACGTTCGCGATCTGTCCGGTTTCGGTGAACGGGCCGGGTCCGGCCGAGATGCCGGCGTTGGCAAAACACGCATCGAGCCGCCCGTGCTTGGCGACCGTCGCGTCGATCGCCGTGCGAATGGCCGGCAAGTCGGCGACATCGAGCGTCAGCGCCTCGACGCTATGGCCGGCCGCGCGCAGACGCGCACTCTCGCGTTCGGCGCCGGCGCCGTCGATGTCGCTCAGAACGACGCGCGCGCCGTTCTCAGCCATCACCTCGGCATAGGCGAGTCCGAGTCCCGAGGCCGCGCCGGTAACGAACGCGACGCGATCCCGGACCTCAAACATCGAGATTGCTAGGTTCCGTCGGCCTTGACCGCCGGGATCGTGGAAAACTCCACATTCTGGTATTTCGCGCCTTGCTTCGTCACCTTACGCATGTACATGTCTTGGGTGATGTCGCGCGTTTGCGGGTCGATCTGGATCGGGCCACGCGGGCTCTCCCATTTCAAACCGGCCCAAATCGCCATCGTCTTGTCGGGATCGAGCGTGCCCTTTTGTGCGGTGACGGCCTTGTCGATTGCCGTCATACAATCGTAGGCTGAGACCGCGAAGAAGTCCGGCTCGAGGGTTTTCGTGGTGTCTGCGGCGTGAAACGCGTTCACGAAATCGCGATTCAGCTTGCCGGGGTGAACGGCGGAGTAGTTGAGCGAGTTGATCACGCCGGCGGGCTCGTCGCCCATCTGTGGGAGCGAGTCCTCTTCGAGTGCGTCGCCGGACGCGAGGATGCGGATGCCCATCTTGTCGAGCCCGGCTTGATGGAAGCCCTTGAAGAACGCGACCGCGGGAATGCCCGCACCCACGAAGACGAAGACCGCATCGGGCTTGGCATCTTTTACGCGCTGGATGTATGCCGTGAACTCGGTGTTGTTGATCGGCACGAGCACCTCGCCGATCATCTTGCCGCCCGCCGCGGTGAACGTATCGGAGAACGCCTTACCGCCGTCGATGCCCGGCTGATAGTTGGCCAGCACGTTATAGACGGTTTTCACGCCGCTCTTCGCCGCCCACTTTGCTAGCGGGTCCGCGATTTGCGCCATGCTGACGCCGAGGCGCGTCGAGTACGGTGCCTTGGCGAGCAACCCTTGCCCGGCGGCATTGACCATGCAGTACGGTGTTTTCGATTGGGTCGATGCGCTGGCGATCGCGACGCCGTTCGGCGTGTAGGTGGCACCCACGAGGAAATCGACGTGGTCTTGAACCACGAGTTCGGTCGCCAAGCGGCGAGCGATGTCGGGCGCCGGACCGGTATCGTCTCGGCGGATGATCTCGACCTTGCGGCCCGCGATCATTCCGTTGTGCTGCGCTAGCCAGGCATTCATTGCCGCGTCGACGATCGGTCCGGCCGCCGCGGTCGAGCCGGTATACGAATACACCATTCCGATCTTGAGCGGCGGCGCGTCGGCGCCGGCACCGAGCGTGGAGAGCGCGAACATTCCGGCGAGCGCAGGAACAAATATCTTCCGCAAGTTCGTCATGGGGAGCCTCCGCAAAGCGATTCGAGCATGCTCATCCGCGTTTTTCGAGCGTGTACCTGCCGAACGCATCGCGTCCGATGGAAAGTTCCCCGCGCAGCCGCTCGAGTTCGAGCACGATCTCGCGGCCGTCGCGGCTGCCGACCGCGGCGATCAGCTCTTCGAAGCGCTTCGGACCGTCTTCGAGCGCGGCCCGGATTGAGGGAAAACGTTTGTCGCCGTACGTCGGGACGGCCGGGATCAGGGAGTCCATGCCGCTGCGGCCGATCGGTACGGTCAGATCGAAGCCGGCCTTTGCGCCCGATCGCTTTCCCGGATCGAGCGAAGGGTCGAGCGGCAGCGCGCGCATTCCCTTGTGAATCACGAGATCGCGATCGGCCTGGAAGCGCGTCGCGAGCGCCCAGTCCATCTCCGCGTCGCTGGTGATGTCGATGTCGGGATCGACGACGAAGACGTTCTTCACGTTGGCAAGACAGCCGAACGCGGCGGCGATGGCGTTTTGCGCTTCGCCCGGAACGCGCTGCTTCATCTGGATGCGCACGTTGTAGTTACCGCCGCTCGAGGGCGTGCAGTGCACGGCGCGCGGTTCGCGTACCGCGGTCGTCAACGCATTCCAGATGATCACTTCGCTGCGCAGCGCGCCGAGCTGCGAGGTGTCGGTGGTGGCGAGAAGCCGGCCGCTGATGCTGGCCGTTTGGAAGAGCGCATCGCGGCGATGCGTGATCGCGGTGAGGTGGAACACCGGGTTGTTTTTCACGCCGCCGTAGTAGCCGAGAAATTCGCCGTACGGACCTTCGGGTTCGACGTGTCCGCGTTCGTCGATGTAGCCTTCGAGCACGTACTCGGCGTCGGCCGGCACGCGCACGTCGTTCGTCACGCCCTTCACGACCGCCACCGGTGCATCGCGCAGCGACGAGACGAGGCCGAGTTCGTCGCCCGGCAGGCGCATCATCGAGGCGACGTAGTCGATCGGATGCGCGCCGACGACGAAGCTGATCGGCAGCCGTTCGCCGCGCGCGGCGCTGGCCTCATAGATCGCCTTGAGATCGCTCGGCGAATGGAGATCGATGCCGGTCTCGCGCCGGCCGCGCAGCATCAGGCGGCGGATGCCGACGTTGGTGAAGCCGGTGAGCCGGTCGACAGCATAGTCGATCGAGGCCGAGATGAACGGCGCGCCGTCGTAGCCGTGCTGTAAATGGACCGGAAGTTTGGTCAGATCCGCGTCGTCGCCCAACAGGACCACTTGCTGGACCGGTGCGTCTTCGCGGCTCACATCGACGAGCTGCGGCGCGACCGTCAGGCGGCGCGAGAGTTCGGCCCGTAGTCCCTCTTCGGGCACGCCGAACGCCTTGGCTAGCCGGGCCCGGCTCGCGGTAACGCTGGCGACCAGTTCGGCGCCTTCGGGGCCGACGCTCCGGAAGTAGACGGCCTTCGGGTTGCCGTCGACCACGGCCGCAACGTCGACCAAGTCGATCGGCGCGTCGTGGATTTGAAGTTCGTCCGTCCCCTCGAGCGATTCGATGAAAGAACGCAAGCGGAAGCGCTCGGTGTCCACGCCGTGGACCGGGGGCCGGGAGGCTGTTTGCATGGCGAATCGGGCTTCGCGTACCGGACCCATGATCCCGCCGCCGTTGCGGAGAACGGTCAATGAATGAACGTTACTTTCCGCGTGAACGGCGACGAGCGCACGCTCGACGTCGAGCCGCGCCTCTTACTCGTGCAGGCGCTGCGCGAAGGGCTCGGCTTGACCGGCACGCACGTCGGCTGCGACACGTCGAGCTGCGGCGCGTGTACGGTGCTGCTGGACGGCGTGTCGGTGAAGAGCTGCACGATGTTCGCGGTGCAAGCCGAAGGCCGCGCGGTGACGACGATCGAGGGGATCGGCACGCGCGAGGACTTGCATCCGATGCAGGAAGCGTTTTGGACGCAGCACGGCTTGCAGTGCGGTTTCTGCACGCCGGGCATGATCATGAGCGCGATCGATTTGATCGAACGCAATCCCGATCCGTCGGATGCGGAGATACGCGCCGGCATCGAGGGCAACATCTGCCGCTGCACGGGCTATGAAAACATCGTCAAGGCCGTGACGGTAGCGGCGGCCGCGGTGCGCGGCGCATGATTCCCGTCGCTTTCAACTACGTTCGCGCGCGCGACGTTCCCGATGCGCTGCGTCTACTCGAAGAACACGGCGACGAGGCGAAGCTGCTTGCCGGCGGACACAGCTTGATCCCGATGATGAAGCTACGTCTCGCAACGCCGGGCACGATCATCGACATCGGCTCGATCCCCGGCCTTACCGGTATCGCGCACGACGGTAAACGCATCGACATCGGCGCGCTCACGACGCACGCCGCGCTCGCCGCCAGCCGCGAACTCGCCGAACACGCACGCGTTCTCTGGCAAGCCGCGAACGAACTCGGCGATCCGCAAGTGCGCAACCGCGGTACGGTCGGCGGCGCGTGTGCGCACGGCGACCCCTCAGCCGACTATCCGGCGGTGATGCTCGCGCTCGATGCAACGTTTACGCTGACCGGCGATAACGGGACGCGCGACGTCGGCGCCGACGCGTTCTTCATCGGCATGTTCGAAACGGCACTCGACCCGCGCGAAGTGCTCACGTCCATCGCGTTTGCTGCAGCTCCCAATTCCGCGTACGCGAAGTTCCATCATCCGGCATCGGGCTACGCGGTCGTCGGCGCCGCCGTCAAGCTGACCCTTGCCGCCGGCCGCATCGATGCGGCGCGCGTCGCGTTCACCGGGGTCGGCGACGCACCGTTCCGCGCCCACGGCGTCGAGGCGGCGCTGGCGGGCGTGAAGACGGGCGACGCAACGGCCCTCGATGCCGCCTGCCGGGATGCGGCTGCGGGCATCGATGCGCGGGGCGACACGTTTGCTTCGGGTGAGTACCGCGCCGCCATGGCGGACGTCTTCGTCCGGCGGGCGGTCGAGGCGGCACTGCAACCCCGCTGACGGCGGCCTCGGTTCAAGCGACTACGACCTACAGGAGAGGATCATATGGCTACCGATTTTCGCAGTGGAAAAGACTTCCCGCGCCGTGGGCGCGATCGCATCGGCGATTTCTATTGGCTTGCCCGCGTGTTCGACAAGGCGCGTGCTAAACGCGACGACACGATCTTCGATTATATCTATCCCTGTCCGATCGACCGTGGCGTGTTCGAACGTTGGGGCATCACCTCGGAGCAGTTCGACGCCGCGCTGAAGACGATCGATACCGACGAAGCGATTCTCGCCTGGGCGAAGAGCCACATCTCGGATGCGCAGCGCGAAACGGCGAATACCTGGGTGATCGTCGAGAAGCAGCCGAGCCTCGACAAGCAAGACGCCGAAGAAGGCGTCGTCGCCGCTTAAACCGGCGCAGCGATGCGAAGATCTGGCGTTGATGCGCGCGCGGCGTTCATCGCGCGCCAGATCTTCTCCGGCGTCGCCGGCGTTTCGATATGGTCGATGCCGTAATCGCGTAAGGCATCGCAGATCGCGCTGATGATTGCTGCCGGCGCCGGCGTCACGCCGCCTTCGCCGCCGCCCTTCACGCGCAGCGGATTGCCGGCCGTCGGATGTTCGCGGAGTTCGACGGTATAGTTCGGAACGTGGAACGAGCGCGGCACGGCGTATTCCATGAACGTGCCGCCCGAGACCATCCCCGACTCGCGGTCGAAGTGCAACTGCTCGTAGAGCGTCTGTCCGATTCCCATGGCGATGCCGCCGTGCGTTTGACCGTCGAGAATGAGCGGGTTGATCGGCTGGCCCACATCATCGACTTGCGCGTAGCGTTCGACGGTTACGACGCCGGTGAGCGGATCGATTTCGAGTTCGCAGACGGCGCAGCCGGTCGGGTGCGCGGCGATCCGTCCGCTAAAGTCGGCATCGGCAACGAGCGGTTCGCCGATCCGTTCGGCCACCGCAGCAATGGCGAAAAGATCGTCCGGCGTGCCGGGATGCGCGGCGGTAATCGCGCGCGCGCGCTCGCGTAATTCGGTGCACGTTTCGACCAGCAGCGTCCCGACGATGCGCATCGAGCGGTTCGAGTGCGTCCCGCCGCCGACGGTGATCGCGCGCGAGTCGCCCTGCACGAGCTTTACCGTTTCGATCGGTACGTCGAGCAAATCGGCGGCAACCTGCGCGAATGACGTCTCGTGACCCTGGCCCGTCGACTGCGTCCCGGTTGCGATCTCGACGCGACCGTCGCCGTGGACGCTGAGTACGAGCCGCTCGCGCGGCGCGCCGACCGGCGCTTCGACGTAATTGGCAAAGCCGATCCCGCGTAATTTGTGCTGCGCTGCACTCGCTGCCCGGCGCGATTCGAAATTCGCCCAGCCGGCATGCGCGAGCGCGCGATTCATGTTGTCTTCGAAGTCGCCGGAATCGAGCGTTAGCCCGACGGCCGTGCGATACGGCAGTTGCGTCGTGCGCACGATGTTGCGGCGGCGGATCTCNNGCGCCGCGGAACGGTGCGGTCGGCGTCGTGTTGGTCAGCGCGCCGCGCGCGCGGATGACGGCTTGCGGGATGTCGTAGACGCCGGTCGCGATGCGGTACGCGTTTTGCAGCGGCGCGTAGCCGACGGTGTAGGCGCCGATATTGCCGGTCATGGTCGCGCGCATGGCGAGCACGCGGCCGCGTGCGTCAAGCGCGATCGAAGCCCGATCGATGATGTCGCGCCCCTGGAAGTCGGTGACGAAGGCTTCGCTGCGGTCGCTCGTCCAGCGCACCGCGCGGCCGAGACGCTTGGCGGCCCAGGCAAGGACGAGCGGTTCGGGATGCAAGTTCGTCCGCGAACCGAAGCCGCCGCCGACGTCGGGCGACGTAACGTGTACGTGCGCCGCATCGACGCCGAGCGCCGCGGCGATCGAGACGCGGTACTTCATCACGCCCTGGTTACCGGCGACGATCGTGTAGTCGCCGCTCGCCGCATCGTATGACGCAACCGCAGCGCGCGGCTCCATATGGCACGTGACGATGCGATGGTTCTCGAAGGTGCGCTCGACCACGAGATCGGCGCGGGCGAACGCAGCATCGGTCGCTGTTTCGTCGCCGAACGTGAGATCGAGACACTGGTTGCCCGCGACCTGATCCCAAATCTGCGGAGCATCGGGTTCGAGCGCATCGATGGCGTTGACGACGGCGCGCAGCGGTTCGTAGTCGACGTCGACGAGTTCCACGGCATCCCGCGCCTGGGCCGCCGTTTCGGCGATGATGACGGCCACGGCTTCGCCGGCATGCCGCGCGCGGTCGTACGCCAGCGGCAGTTGGGGAACGTCGGCAACCGGCGGTGTGCCTTCGGGAGAAACGAAACCGGGGCGTTGCCACTCGATCGCGTCGGCCGGGTTCGGTACGTGCGCGACGGCGCGATGGCCGTCGGCGAGATAGTCGGCAGCGGTCAGCACGGCAATGACGCCGGTTGCGGCAAGCGCGGCCTCGATATGAATCGCCCCGATGCGCGCGTGCGGGTAGGGCGAGCGGATGAAGGCGGCGTGCGCCGATCCGGGCATCCGCACGTCATCGGTGTAGCGGCCGGTTCCCGTGATGAGGCGTTTGTCTTCGAGACGCGGGAGCGCTGCGCCGATGTATTTAGGCAAGCGCGGTTTCTTTCAGGCGGTCGAACACGGCCAGCGCGCGCTCTTCGGAGAGGCGCGCGGCCTCCGCGTGATAGCCCGGATTGTCCGGCAATGCGAAGCTGTGCCCGACGCCTTCATACACGTAGATCTCGCCGTCTTTACCGGCGAACGCTGCTTTGATCGCGTCGACCGTGTCCATCGGCACCACGTGATCGTCTTTGCCGTAGTGGAAGCTGAACGGTTTGTCGACCT
Organism: Candidatus Lustribacter telmatis; assembly: GCA_003164045.1. Lineage (GTDB taxonomy): Bacteria > Vulcanimicrobiota > Vulcanimicrobiia > Vulcanimicrobiales > Vulcanimicrobiaceae > Lustribacter > Lustribacter telmatis. Next base: position 53,671 of record PLRU01000077.1, on the reverse strand, counting down.
TTACGGCTTCGTCGAGTACGGTGTGCATTTGCGTGCCGTGGAACGTCGCGCCGGCCTCGGCTCCGAGCTGGGTGATGCCCAGGATCGCGTGCTTGCCGCCGAAGCAGAAGCCGAAGATGCCGAACTTGCCGTTCCACTCCGGCACGTTCTTGAGCGCGTCGACCGTGCGGCGCAAATCGTCGAGGCCGTCATCCCAATCGTAGGCCTTCATGCGCGCCTGCGCTTCGGCCATGCGCGCGTGATCGAGCCCACCCGAATGCGTGCGCCAAAAAACGTCGGGGGCGACAACGACAAAGCCCTTGCTCGCGTAGCGATCGAGGGAGACTTTGAAGGCGTCGGTGATCCCGAAGATCGAGGGCACGATCACGATCGCCGGGGCCGGCCCCGACGGCGGCAGTGCNNGTGGAGGACGTCACCGTGATCGAAGAACGAGTGGGAACCTACAGTAGCGGTTTCGGCAACGAATTCGCGAGCGAAGCCATTACCGGCGCGTTGCCGGTGGGCCAAAACTCGCCGCAGCACGTGCCGCTCGGGTTGTATGCCGAGGGCATTTCGGGGACGCCGTTCACCGCGCCGCGCGCGGAAAATCGCCGGACGTGGCTCTATCGCCAACGGCCGTCCGCCGACCATCGCGCCTATCGGCGCATCGATGCGAAGGGGCTGCGCAGCGGGCCGTTCACCGAGGTGCCGCCGTCACCGAACCGCATGCGCTGGGATCCGCTGCCCCTCCCGAGCGAACCGACGGATTTTATCGACGGATTGCACACGATGGCGGGCAACGGCGACCCGGCGCTGCACGTGGGGATCGCGATCCATCACTACGCCGTCAACCGCTCGATGCACGGCCGCGCATTCTTTAATGCCGATGCGGAAATGCTGTTCGTTCCCGAACACGGCGGTTTGCTGATCGTTACGGAGCTCGGCCGCTTGACGCTGCACCCCGGCGAAATTGCGGTCGTTCCGCGCGGCATACGCTTTCGCGTCGAGGTGCTCGACGGCACGGCGCGCGGCTACGTCTGTGAAAACTACGGCGCCCTGCTGCGTTTGCCCGAACTCGGCCCGATCGGCTCCAACGGCCTTGCCAACGCGCGCGATTTTCTTACGCCGGTAGCGGCGTTCGAAGATGCCGAACCGACGGAGATCGTGCAGAAGTTCGCCGGCGGACTGTGGTCGACGCAGCTCGATCGTTCGCCGTTCGACGTCGTGGCCTGGCACGGAAACTACGTTCCCTATAAGTACGACCTCGCGCGCTTCCACGTGATCGGCACGGTCAGCTTCGATCATCCCGATCCGTCGATCTTTACCGTGCTCACGTCACCATCGGCGACGCCGGGTACGGCGAACCTCGATTTTGTGATCTTTCCTCCGCGCTGGCTCGTCGCAGAGCACACGTTTCGTCCGCCGTGGTTTCACCGCAACGTGATGAACGAATACATGGGTCTCATCGAAGGCTCGTACGACGCCAAAGCCGGCGGCTTCGTGCCCGGCGGCGCGAGCCTGCACAACTGCCACTCGGCACACGGCCCCGACGTCGCGTCATACGAACAAGCCGTCGCCGCCGAGCTGAAGCCCCACAAGATCGAGAACAGTCTCGCGTTCATGCTCGAAACGTGCTACGTGCTCGCGCCGACGGCATTCGCGCTTGCCACGCCGTCACTGCAGACGGACTACGACGCCTGCTGGAACGGATTTACGGCTGCGTTTCCGTAGCTCTTTCCGTAGCTCTAATGATGGAGTAGCGGCGTCTCGGCGAGGCCGTTGAGGACGAACTGCACGGCGAGGGCGGAGAGCAAGATGCCGAAGAGCCGGGTCACGACGTGGGTGCCGGTCGTGCCGATCACGCGCAGAATCTGCGTCGAGAGGCGCATGCAGAGCCAGGTCACCGCCAGCGCGCTTGCGTAGGCGGCGAACACGACGGTCAGCTTCTGCCCATCGCCGCCGGCGAGCGTCACCAGCACGAGGACGGTCGCAATCGTTCCAGGTCCGGCGATCATCGGGACCGCTAGCGGAAAGACGGCCGGGTTGGTACTCTCGGCGCCTTCGCGCTCCTCTTCGGCGGTCTGCTTCGTCCCGGTTTTGCGGCCGAAGAGCATGTCGACGGCGATCAGGAACAGCAACGCGCCGCCCGCGATGGTGAAGGCCGGCAAGGTGATGCCGAGCGAGTCGAGGAGCGGTTTTCCGAGGATCCCCATCACCAGGATGACGATGGCCGCGACAACGATCGCCCGGTCGACGATCGCCGAGTGTTGCGCTGGGCTGGCATTGGCGGTGACGGAGACGGTCAGCGGGATCATGCCGACCGGGTCGATGATCGTGAACGCCGTCGCAAAAGCCGTGGCGATGAAGGCCGAGGTCACGGCAGCAATGTTCGGAGGAATGTTTGCGTTCTCATCGGTAACGACGCAAAGTTATTCTGTTACTAGGAGAACTGCCTTGAGTTTCCGCTTCATTAAGCACTCTATTCTGACTGCAATGGCCGTCCTGCTGGTGACGGCATCCGTCCCGGCGATGGCGCAGCAACCGCAAGGGCCGATCAAGATCGGCATCGTGCTTTCGTACTCCGGCGGTGACAACGTCATCCTCGGTAAGATGGCCGACGCGGCGTTTGCCGCCTACATGAAACAACACGGCGACACGATCGCCGGCCGCAAGGTCGTGCTGATCAAACGCGACGACACGGGCATCGCGCCGGAAACCGCGACTCGCCTCGCCCAGGAGCTGATCGTGCAAGAGCACGTCGATCTCTTGATCGGCGCCTCGTATACGCCGAACGCGATCGCGATCGCGCAGGTATCGACGCGGGCCAAGGTGCCGTACTTCATCGTCAACGCGGCGACATCGAACATCTTCAAGACGCAACCGTATACCGCGCGCTTCGCCTTCACGACGGGGCAGATCACGCAGCCGTTCGCGAAGTGGGCCTACGAAGGCGGCGCCAAGACGGCGTACGCGGTCTTCCAGGACTACGGTCCCGGGCTCGACGCCGGCGCAACGTTCGAGAAGACGTTCACCGCGGCGGGCGGAAAAATGCTCGGCGAATCGCGCATCCCCGTCGGTGCGAAAGACTTCACCGCGTACATCCAAAGAGTCAAAGACGCGAAGCCCGACGTCATGTTCCTGTTCCTCAACGCGAGCGGCGGCGGCATCGACTTCATCAAAGCGCTGAAGTCGGCGGGTTTCGATAAATCGGGCATCAAGTTTCTCGCCACGGGCGACCTCGTCGATGAGGCGCTGCTGCCGGTGGAGGGCGACTCGGCGCTGGGTATCGTGACGACGTTCGACTACTCGGCGATGCACGATTCGCAGATGAACCGCGATTTCGTCAAGGCTTTTAAGGTCGCGTACGGCAGCGACCAACTCCCGACGTTTGAAGCGGTTCAGGCCTACGACTGCATGGCCGCGGCGTACAAAGTACTGATCGCGCAGAAGGGCGTCATCGATCCGGACAAGACGATGGAAATCGTCAAAACCCTGAAATTCGAGAGCCCGCGCGGCAACATCGAAATCGATCCGGCGACGCGCGACATCGTCCAGTGGGTCTACTTCCGCAAAGTCGAACGCAAGAACGGCCTGCTCGGCAACTACGAGTTCGAACGCACCCCGCTAACCAAGGACCCGAACGAACAATAAGCCTCGGGCCTTCGCTAAGGATCGGTAAGGAAAGGAAGCAGCGCTTAACAGCGCTGCTTTTTTATGCACCCAAGCGCCGCGCCACCGCACTACCCCTGTCATCCCGAGCGTAGTCGAGGGACAGCCACGATCTCTGCTATTGAGGCACCGTTATTGGACCGATAGCAAGCCGCTTTAGCAGCGGCCAATCACGCTGCGCAAACTCGCGCTTCTTTCGATGGCCCCAACCCTTGAGCTGTTTCTCGAAATCGATTGCGTCGACGATCCGCTCGAACTCTCCGGCATATACGAGTTGCAGGGGTCGACGAGAATGCGTATACGAGGTCTCGTTCGTCCCAGCGCAATGTTCGTAGTAGCGACGAGCGACATCGTTCGTGACGCCGACGTAGAACGTTCCGTCAAAACACTGGAGCATGTAGACGTAATAGGTGCGCACGGTGAGCGTTCACCACGACGAATCCGTGTGACAAGGGATCGCGCAGCCACGGCGATCGTGGCGGTCCCTCGACTACGCTCGGGATGACAGGGGAGGGGGCGGAGGGCAACTCCCGGATCTCCCTTTCTCCACAGCGCTCGGGCCGGAGGGCAACACCTGGATCTCGCCCTCTTCCACAAACTCGGCCTGAGGGCAACTCCCGCTGCCTTCCCCCGAAAGGGGTGACCTTGACCGCTCAAGGCGCTTTCGGGTAAACTAGTCGATGGCTCCAATGACCGTGGGTCCCCGTGAGGGGGTAATGCAGAGCGTGCGAGCGCCCGGCGCCTACCGAGGATGCAGACGAGACTTCTGATACCCGCGGGTATCGGCTTTCGATGCGCCTCGCCAAAGTTCGGCGGAGGCGCTTTTTCATTCTAAGAAAGCCACCATGCCGACCGCGAAAAAAGAAGCGACGATCGAAGAACTCCGGCAGAAGCTGGGCGCGTCGAAGAACTTGTTCTTCACGAACTACGCCGGGCTGACCGTCGAAGACATCACCAAGCTCCGTAACGAGCTCCGCAAAGACGGAACCTCGACCTACGGCGTGGTCAAGAACACTCTGTTCTCGATCGCTGCCGGTGACGATCTAGCGAAAAAATTCGAAAGCTACCTCGCCGGCCCGACGGCCATCGTCTTTGCAGGCGAAGATCCCGTCGCACCGGCCAAGGCCCTCAAGACCTTCGGCGACGCTAACAAGCCCGTCGAGATCAAAGCGGCCTACATCGACGGTCAGATCGTCGATGCCAAGGGCGTCGCCCAACTGGCCGCGCTACCCCCGAAGATCGAGCTCCTCTCCCGGCTCGTCGGCTCGCTCAAGAGCCCACTTTCCGGACTGGTGTACGTCCTTTCGGGCAATCAAAGCGGCCTCGTCCGCGTCCTCAATCAGGTCCGCGAGCAAAAAGAAGCCGCCGGATCAGCAGCTTAGGAGATAATCGAACAACATGGCAGTAGCCGAACTCATCGATCAAATCGATAAACTCACGGTCCTCGAGCTCTCCGAGCTGGTGAAGACCCTCGAAGAAAAATACGGCGTCAGCGCCGCCGCCCCGGTTGCGGCCGCCGCAGCCCCGGGTGCCGCCGCAGCCGCCGGCCCGGCCGCCGAGCAGACGGAATTTGACGTCATCCTCACCGACATCGGTGCCGAGAAGATCAAGGTCATCAAGGCCGTCCGCGAAGTCACCTCGCTCGGTCTGACCGAAGCGAAGTCGTTCGTCGAGAGCGCCCCCAAGGCGATCAAGACCGGCATCACCAAAGACGAAGCCGAAACGATCAAGAAAAAGGTCGAAGAAGCCGGCGCCAAGGTCGATATCAAGTAGTCGCTCCGGCGTCCTACGGATAGCCGAAGGGCACCTCGCTTGCGCCGGGTGCCCTTCGTTTTGCCCGCTCGCTTGGTTTGGCCACTGTCATCTCGGCAGGCCGCTTCGGCGTTGTACTTCAGACGGCGTTCAGACACAGGGGCATCCAAGGCGAGCCGCCTATCCTGGCCGTTGACTCTCATGGGACTTTGGTAGTCCGAGGAACGTTATCTCCAGGACATGATCAGCGCGCGTGGCCGCGCGCGTACGCGGCGTTTTCTGCTCATCGGACTCATGCTCTCGTTAATGGTCCACCTTGCCGGTGGTTCGTTGTACGGGCTATTAGCGCGCGCCGTCAACCGCATCACGCCGTGGGCCAGCAAGCAAAGCCAAACGGTGGCGAAGTCCGACATCATCCGGCTCGAGAAGGCCCAGCCGAAGCCCGCGGTCATCGCGGTCGCACCGAAAAAACCCCAAGTGAAGCCGCCGCCGCCCCCGCCGCCTTCCCCGCACGTCTTGCCGCAGCCGGTGATCGCCCCGGTCGAAAACCACCACGAGATCGCCCACATCACCGTCCACGCGCCGCGGCAGACGGCGCCTTCGCGGGGCGAGGGCGTGGCCGAGATGCCGCACGTGGTCAAGCCCGCTGCCGCGCCCAAAACGCCAAAACAGCAATACTATTCGGAAAATCAGATCGCGCAGCTCAACGGCCAATTTCAGCAAGCCATCGATTCATCGCACCAAACGGCGCAGCAGGCAAATCAGGCGATGGCGACCGCGCCGCAAGTGACCACGCGCCACTACCAGATGAACTTCAACGGCATCCACGAGGGCATGAATCCGGGCGACGGCATCATCAGCGTCATCGGCGTCGGCGACCGCCGCGGCGATACGATATGGTACTTCACGCATTACGAATATATGTACGGCGACGGCCACGTTGAGGAGGATGATATTCCGTGGCCGTTCCACTATCCGGTTCGCGACGATCCGTTCGCGCGTCACGATCGCCGCATTCCGCTGCAGGCGCCGCCGGCAGACTTTAAACTCACCCGTCAGCTCAAACCGATTCTCATGCAGTTCTTCGGCGGACCGCAGGTCGGCTAAGGAGTTCCGCGTATGCCCGCAACCTTCGTTCTCGTTCACGGTGCGTGGCATGGCGGCTGGTGTTATGCGCGCGTCGCGGAGTTGTTGCGGGCGCGCGGATATCGCGTGTTCACGCCCACGCTGACGGGCCTCGGCGAGCGCGCGCACCTCGCCGATCTGGATATTTCGCTCCATACGCACATCACCGACATCGTCAACGTGTTGAAGTATGAAGATCTGCACGACGTCGTCTTGTGCGGGCATTCGTATGGCGGCATGGTGATTTCGGGCGCGGTCGAGGTGGTGCCGGAGCGCATCGCGGCGCTCGTGTATCTCGATGCGTTCGTGCCCGAAGATGGGCAGTCGCTGCACGATCTCGTCCCGGAGGCTCAGCGCACGCGGCAGATCGATGCGGCCGGCGGCAGCCGGTTTATTCCGCCGATTCCTTCGGCGGTGTTTCGGGTGAACGAGGCGGATCAGGCGTATGTGGATGCGCAGTGCGTGCCGCATCCGTTCGCTACGATGCGCGATCGGTTGGCGCAGACCGGCGCGCGCGAACGGGTCGCGCACAAGACGTATCTGCGGGCGGGAGCGTATCCGTCGGTGCCGTTTGATGCGGCTCGCGAGCGGTTCATCGGAAAGCCGGGGTGGGTTGTTGAGGCGATTCCCGCCGGCCACGACGTGATGCTCGATGCGCCTGAAGATCTGACCGTGGAGCTGGTGGCGGCGGCGGCCCG
>PLRU01000077.1:0-46410 GCA_003164045.1 Candidatus Lustribacter telmatis | reverse complement strand
CCGGCTCGGCCCGGGCTTGCCGCTTAGGAGAGATGCATGGGAACGTTTGTCATTCACACGCACGGTCGTCTTCAGGAATGGGTCGCGGAAGAGAAGGGCTACTACGCGGCTGAGGGGCTGACGGACTACGTCCTCAAGAAAAACGACCTCGGCAAGCCCGATCCGGCTAAGGTCATGACCGCCGAGGGTAAAAAGCACGGCGCGTACGAGTCGTACGAAGAGGGCCGCGATGCCACGGTGAGCTGTGCTTGCCACTGGACCGTGAACATGGCCGCGTCGGCCGACCACGGCACCCTCTGGGGTGAGTGCTACTCGATCTCGCCCGGCGCGATCATGGTGCCGCCGGAATCGACGATCACGAAGCCCGAGCAACTGGCGGGCGTCGAAGTGTACGTCGGCTACCACTCCGGCAGCCACTACGCCACGATCCAATCGCTCGAAGAGTATCTGCCGGGCGATCAGATCAAACTGCGGTTCGGCGGATTGCCGGACGAGCGTGTCGATGCGATGATTTCGCGCGAAGCAAAGGCTGCCAACGTCTTCGGCATGCAGCGCTATATTCTCGAACAGCTCGGTTTCCGCGTGATCACGGATACGACGTTCATGATCGCCGGCATGGTTGCCAAAGACGCGAACCTCGACGACGTGCGGAAGTACTATGCGGCGCTGCGCCGCGCGCAAGCCGATATCGACGTGCGCCATCAGCGGTACGTGCACTACTATCAGAACGAGTTAGCGGATCGTTTCAAGGGTCTCGTCGATGTGAAGCGCTTCGGCCCGGGCGAACGGCTCGTGTTCGAACCGTATTCGAAGACGATGTACGAAGAGACGCATCTTTGGGTTGAAGAACGCGGCATTTTCGATGGCGACAAAGTCGGCGCCGGCGCGTTCGAAGAAGCCGTCGCCTTGGCGCGCTGAAGATCAACCCCGAACTCGACTTCGCGGCAGAGCATCGTGTTGGGCACTTGCTCCGCCGCGCCTACTATCGCGCGAAGAGCAACACCACGCGGATGCTCAAGGGTCTGGGGATCACGCCGATGCAGGCGGCGACCATCATGACCCTGCATCAGCAGGGTTCGCTTTCGCAAGCCGACTTGGGCCGCGCGATCGGGATGGAGCCGGCGAACGTCCACGGCCTCGTGGAGCGCTTGAAGAAGCGCTCGCTGATCAGCGTCGAGGCGCATCCGACCGATCAGCGTCAGGTGCGCGTCGCGCTTTCCGTTGAGGGCGAGCGCCACGCTGCTGAGATCGCGCGGGTCAGCGGACTCTCGGCGGAAGAAACGCTCGAACCGCTTACACCTGCGGAGCGCGATCACTTCATGAAGTTGTTGGGGCGGATCGCGCTGGACTAAGGCGAAGTTCAGCGCGATGTTCGCCGGACTTTTCGGGAAGAAGAAGCCCGTTGTTGTGCCCGACAAACCGGTTGCCGGGCCGATGACGCTCGAGAGCGGCCTGGTGAGTTTCGTGCCCGGATTTACCACACGTCGCGCGATCGAGCGGCGCATGGGGCCGGCGATCGAGTATCCTGCGCCGGGCTGGCGCACGTGGGCTGCAGCGGGGTTGCGCAATCAGCGTTGGGTGTTATCGGCGATCTATCGCGGCCAAGTGTTGATCGGGATCGAGCACTATCTCGCGAAGACGGAGAACTTGCCGCGCGATACGCCGCCGGCGAACGGGATCTTCAAGATCATGCCGGGCGAGATCGGAATCGGCAATCGCATCACGTCGCTGCCGGAGTATTTCATATCGCAAGCCGGGCGCGAGGGCGGTGCGCGCTCGATCGTGTACCAGCACGCGTATCAGGCGCGCTGGCAGCACGGGATCGCGATCATCAGCGGCAACGATGGACGGATCGAGCGCATGGCGCTCTACGCCAACCACGAGATGCCGACGATCCCAGCGGTCCCCGACCCGCCGCCCGAACCGGGCGACCGGCTAGTTTAGCGCGAGGACGCGCTCGGGAACAAGCACGACCTTGCCGGTGACCACGCGTTCGTTCACGAGCCGATGTGCTTCGGCAACTTCCGAGAGCGGCAGCACGCGATCGATCGCCGCGCGTAGCTTTCCGCTCGCCGCGCCTTTCGTCGTCGCCTCGACATCGCGCGGATCGGAACCCGCGCCACCGATGAGCTGCAGCTTGCGACGGTAGAGCCGCTTCACATCGAGCGTTACCGTACCGCCGCCATGCGCGCCCGCGGTGACGAGACGTCCGCCACCGCCGAGACTGTTAAACGCGGCCGGCCACAGATCGGGCGCGCCTATGTTCTCGAACACGATGTTCACGCCGCGGTTGTGCGTGATCTCGTTCACGCGCGCTTCGAGATTCTCGGTGCGATAGTTGATCGCTTCGTCGGCGCCGAGGTCGCGCGCGAGCGCCGTGCCCGCATCGGTTCCGGCGGCTGCAATCACCGTCGCGCCGCGATACTTCGCAACTTGAATGCCGGCGTTGCCGAGGCCGCCGGCGGCGCCCATGATCAGCACGGTCTCGCCCTTGGTGAGTCCGGCTTTGCATTCGAGTAAATGAAATGCCGTCGGGAAGTGGCGGAAGATCACGCTCGCTTCGGGGAAGGCCAGATTGTCGGGGATGGGCGTGGTATTTTCCGCCGGCACGCGCACGTACTCGGCGTAGCCGCCCCAGCGGTGAATTCCGAGATGCACCGGTGTGATGCAGTCAGCGGGATTGCCGTTCTTGCACGGCGTGCAGATGCCGCAGCGCAGTGGTGAGATGACCGCGACGCGTTCGCCGATACGCGATTGCGGAACGTTGGCGCCTACAGCAACGATGATCCCGGTCGGGTCGACGCCGAGCACCAGCGGCAGCACGGGGTGGCGGCCGTCGCCGGTTTCGCGCACGTGGATATCGAGCGCGCGATTCACGGTAACCGCGTGCACTTCCACCAGCACGTCATCCGGACCGCACTCGGGCGTCGGCACGTCACGGTACTCCATCACTTCGGGGCCGCCGAAGCGTTCGATGATCACGGCCTTCATCGGTTTACCAGCTCTCGGGCAGCGGTTGTGCGAGCGCGTCTTCGAGCGTCGTAACGCGATTGAATTGTTCCGCCGGCCGGGTGTGGCCGTCGGGACCGACTTGATCCATCTTGGCGTAGATCTCGAACATATAGCCGTCGGGATCCATGAACTCGACGCCGACGTTGCCGCCCGGTCCGCGCCGGCCTTCGAAATCGATCGGAATGCCGCGTTCTTGCAAGAAGTCGCGCGCGCGAAAGAGCACGTCCATGTCATCGACTTCCATCGCGAGATGGTGGAAGCGCAAACCGGCATCGGCGGCCGGCCGAGCGTGCTTCTTTGACGGTACCAGTGCGATCGAATGATGGTCGCCGGCGCAGCGCAGGAAGACCATGCCGAACTCGTTGCGATCGGAGACGGTGAAGCCGAGGATCTCCGTCCAAAACGCGGTCGTTCGTTCGATGTCGCTGACTTCATAAACGAGATGACCGAGTTTGCGAACGTTGATCGGCGTCGTCTTGGCAACCGCGGCGGTGTCGGGCATCGAGATCTCCCTATGCGACGTCGCGCCAGGCGGCGAGACGCAGTTCGAACGAGCGAAGAATACCGGTAAGGATCACGCCGGCCAGCGCCAGCGTGACGACGGCGACGAAGAGCGTCGGCATGTCGAAGACGCTGCTGGCGGTCGTAATGATGTTCCCAAGACCCGCTTTGGCGCCGAAGAGTTCGCCGACGACGACGCCGACGAGTCCGCGGCCCACCGACTGCCGCATGCCCGAGACGATGAACGGCGCGGCCGACGGAAGCGCGACGGTGACGAACGTTTTCCAGCGCGAACCGCAGAACGATCGTGCCACGAGTAACAGGCGCCGGTCGACCGACTCGAGGCCCGCTTGCGTGCTGATGATCATCGGGAAGACGACCATGATGAAGACGACCGCAACTTTCGACGCCGTGCCGAATCCGAACCAGATGATCAGGATCGGCGCGAGCGCAACGATGGGCGCGGCGTAGAGGGCGGAGATCCACACTTCGAGCGCATGGTCGACCGGCTTCCACTGCACCATTGCGGCGCCGATGGCAATGCCGACGACGACGCCGAGCACGAAGCCGATGATCAGTTCTTGAAAACTGATCCAGCCGTTATACAACAGTGTGCCGTCGAGCAGCATTTGCCAAGCGCGCACGGCTACGAGCGAGGGCGGCGCGAGAAAGGCCGTGTTATGAATGGCAAAGCGCGCGGCGAGTTCCCACAACGCGAGCCCGCCGATAATCGACGTGAGCTCGGTGATGCGGCGCGTCGAAAAAAGACCGGTGCGCTCGGTCTTCGCCCGGCGCGGAAGGGCGATGTCGTCGGTAACGAGCCCGCTCGTCGTTTGGGTGAGCTGCGTCATACGGTCACGATCTCGGTGTGCGCGCCTTCGATCAGCGCCGCGACGTCGTTTTCGAGTGCGTGCATCTGCGGATCGCGCCGGGCGCTGGCGGGGCGCGGCCGCGGAATCGGTACGGGAACGATCGCTTTGACGCGGCCGGGGCGCGCCGACATCACCACGACGCGGTCGGCGAGATACACCGCCTCGCTGATCTGATGCGTGATGAACACCGCGGTCTTTTTCGTCGCGTCCCACACGCGCAGCAGTTCGGTCTGCATCAGTTCGCGCGTCTGCGCGTCGAGCGCCGCAAACGGTTCGTCGAGCAGGATCACCTCGGGATCGATCACGAGCGCGCGCGCGAGGTTGACGCGCTGCTGCATGCCGCCGGAGAGTTCGCCCGGATGACGGTCTTCGAAGCCGGCTAACCCGACGAGTTCGATCATCGCTTGCGCGCGGGGAATCGCCACTCGCAAAGGCACGCCTTGCAGCTCGAGGCCGTAGGTGACGTTCCGCACGACCGTCCGCCACGGCATCAGCGAGGCGCTTTGAAACACCATCGCGCGGTCGCGGCCGGGCGCCGTGATCTCGCGCCCGTCGATGAGGATGCTGCCGCTCGTCGGCGCGTGCAAGCCGTCGAGGCAATGCAGCAGCGTCGTCTTGCCGCAGCCGCTGGGGCCGACGATGCAGATGAACTCACCCGGCGCGATCGTCAGCGACGTTCGCTCGAGTGCGACGGTTTCTCCGCCGCCGCGGCGCTGGTAGCACACGCCGACATCGACGAACTCGATCAGGGCCAATGGGTACCTCGGTGGGACTTTCTTTCGCCTCGTACGGTACGGCGGGGGGAAGCGGGTTCCTCGCGCAAAATTCGGTCGGCGTGATGCAACTGAGATTCCCCGTCCGCGCGCTAGCGCTCGTGTTGCTGGCGGCAATGGTGTCGTTCGTGGTCCCCGGCCCCGCGGGCGCCCAAACCGCCCCGGCCGAAATCACCTTCGGAATCCTGACCCCGACGTCGGCCGAGTGGCCGCTCTTTATCGCCGAGGCCCAAGGCTTCTATAAAGAGGAGGGCATCTCGGTGACGATCGTTCAGGGATCGTCGCCGCCGAACGTGATAAACATGGTGTCGACAAACGGCGCGAACATGGTCGACAACGGCTGCGACTCGGAGTTCGTGGCGATCGCGCACGGGCTGCCGATCAAGATCGTCAGCTCGATGTTCAACGTGAACCCGTATTCGCTGGTCGTCGGGCCGGGCATCAAGAGCTGGACCGACCTCAAGGGCAAGTCGGTCATGCTGGGCACCAAGCAAGACGTCACGGCGATCGCCCTGAATTCAATGGCGTCCGCGCACAACCTCAAGCTCGACGATTTCCAGATCGTTATCGGGGGCAACAGCACCGCTCGGTTCGCCGGTCTTCAGAGCGGGAACGTGCAGGGAGCGATGCTCGCCCAGCCGTTCGACCTCATCGCCGAGTCCAAGGGCGACATGATTCTGGGAACCGCCAGCGACACGATCAAGGACTGGGCGTTCACGTGCGTCGCCGTTAACAACGATTGGGCGGCAAAGAATCGCCCGCTCGTGGTCAAGTTCTTGCGTGCGATGCATAAGGGTATTCAATACGGTTACACGCACAAAGACGCGGCCGTGGCGGCACTAGTGGCACAGACGCACGCCGATCCGGCGATCGCCGCCCGCGCGTGGGACATCGATTTCGGCAAGTGGAAAGCCTTCGATCCCAACCTCAAACTCTCGCCGACGGGCGTTGCGACCATTGGGAAGTATCAGGTGGGCTTCGGCATCATACCGGCCTTGCCGCCGATGAAAGATCTCTACGACCCATCCTTTGCAGCCGAAGCCCTGAAATAGCGGAGAGACGAGCATGATCGAATCGACGACGGCCACCTACGACGTGGGCGGCGTGCTGCTCGAACGGCCGTTCAAAATTCGACGCTTGGGCCATTACGGCTTGAACGCGATGCGGATGGAAGAGTGCCTGCGCTTCTACACCGAGGATCTCGGGTTTCGCATCTCCGACCGGTTGGACTTCGGCGCGCGTGCCGAGCGCAAAGAAGATATCGCGGGCTTCGGCGACGCGGGCGGCTACTTCATGCGCCACGGCTCCGACCACCACAGCTTCGTGCTCTTCAACAAACGCGTGCGCGAGCATCTGGACAAACTGCGACGCTTTGCGCCGGGCGTCACGATGAATCAAATTTCGTGGCAAGTCGGCAGTCTCGAAGAAGTCGTGCGCGGCGGCGAGTGGCAAGCCTCCCAAGGAATGGAGATCCAGCGCAGCGGCCGCGATATGCCCGGCTCGAATTGGCACACCTATTTCTACGATCCCGACGGTCACACGAACGAACTGTACTACGGGATGGAGCAGATCGGCTGGGACGGGAAGAGCAAGCCGTTCTCGATGCACGACCGCGGTTTCCATCAGAAGCCGCAACTGCCGCAGATTCCCGAAGACGAAGAAGTGCGAAGCTCGGCCCAGCGCGGCGACGACCTCGTCTCCGGTTCGGCGCTGCGCGACGCGCTCTCCGGCGCCGAGTACGACGTCGAAGGCATCATGCTGCCGCGACCGTTCAAGATCATCAAGTGCGGCCCGATCAGTTTGTTCGTGCGCGACCTCGATGCGGCAACGCGCTTCTACACCCACCAGCTCGGCTTACGTGTTTCCGAAGAGACGGTTTGGCGGGGTCATCGGTGCGTGTTCTTGCGCGCCAATACGGAACATCACACGATCGTGCTGTGCCCGATCGAACTGCGCGAAACGCTCGGCCTGCGCGACGACTCCAGCACGCTCGCCGCCGGCTTCCAAGTCGGCTCGTACCGCCAGCTGCGCGAAGCGCGCGAGTTTTTCAAGAGCCGCGGCGCGAAGTTCGTCGAACTCCCGAGCGAGCTGCATCCGGGCATCGACTACGCATTTCACGTGCTCGATCCGGACGGGCAAGCCGTGCAGATCTATTTTTCGATGGAGCAGATCGGCTGGGACGGACAGACGCGCCCGGCCGCGCAGCGTCCGGACGTGCGCGCGGATGCGTGGCCGGCGGCGCTCGCGGAACAGCCGGACGTTTACGGTGGAGAGTCGCTCCTCGGCCCGCTCGGCTAAGGCATGACTCTTCGTCCACCGTTGGACGGCGTGCGCGTGCTCGAGTTAGGCAGTACGGTCGCCGGTCCGGCGGCGTGCCGTTTGCTGGCCGATCTCGGTGCGTCGGTCTACAAGATCGAACCGGGCGACGGCGACCAGTTGCGCACGTGGGGCGCGATCGCGCCCGACGGCACCGGCTGGTGGTTCAAGTCGCACAACCGCGACAAGCAATTGCTGACGTTCGATCTGCGCAACGCCGACGACGTCGCGACGGTCGTTTCGATGGCGCTCGCATGCGACGTGGTCGTCGAGAATTTCCGTCCCGGGTACCTCGCGCGGTTGGGTCTCGATGCCGCGACGCTGCGCGAGAAGAAGCCGGAACTGATCTATCTGTCGATCAGCGGTTACGGTCAGACCGGTCCGTACGCGGATCGTCCCGGCTACGGCAGCATTGCCGAATCGATGGGCGGCCTGCGCTACATCACGGGCGAGAGCGACGGGCCGCCGATGCGCATGGGGATCAGCATCGGCGATGAAATCGCCGCGCTCTACGCCGTCGTCGGCGTGCTGGCCGCGCTCCACGGACGCGCCCGCGATCGCATCGGCGAAACGATCGACGTGTCGTTGATCGAGAGCGCGTTCAGTTTGCTGCAAGGGGCGTTGCCGGAGTACGCGCATGCGGGCCACGTTGCGCGCCGGACGGGGAACACGCTCAACAGCGCGGCGCCGAGCAACGTCTATCCCACCCGCGACGGTGAGTGGCTGGCGATCGGCGGTAACGGACAGGGCATCTTCCGGCGATTGGTCACGGCGATGGGCCAACCCGAACTCGCCGACGACGCGCGCTTTGCCAGTAACCAAGGCCGCCGCCGGCACGTTGCGTTGCTCGATGAGTTGATCGGCGCGTGGACGAAAACGCTCGACTTGGCCGACGCCGACGCGATCCTCGCACAAGCAGGCGTGCCCGCGGGTCCGGTGATGTCGGTGGCGCAGATCGTGGCCAACCCGCAATTCCGCGCCCGCAACGCGGTCGTGTACGCGCGCGACGACGACGGAACGCCGATCGCAACGTACGCATCGCCGGTCCGCTTCACCGAACGTCCGTTGAAGGTCGAACGCGCCGCCGGTGCGATCGGCCGCGACCAAGCCGCCGCGCTCGAGGAGCTCGGCCTACGTCAGCAGTGAGAGCTGCGCATCGTTGCGCCGTTTCGGTTCCTCGCGCAAGCGCACGCCTTCGTGTTCCAAGAGCCAGCGCTTGCGCTCGAGGCCGCCCGCATAGCCCGTGAGCGTTGCGTCGGCGCCGATCACGCGATGACACGGCACGACGATCGCCACCGGGTTGAGGGAGTTCGCGTGGCCGACCGCGCGGCTGGCGCTGATCCCGCCGGTGACGCGAATGGCGAGCTCGCCGTAAGTGATCGTCGTGCCCACCGGAATGCGGCGCAGCTCCGCCCACACGCGTTCTTGGAACGGCGTGCCGCCGGTGTCTACCGCGAGCGTATCGAGCGCCCGCAAGTCGCCGCCGAGGTAGGCGCGTACGGCCGAGGTCGCGCGGCCGGGATCTTCGGCGTCATGCAGGTCGTATGCGCCGTAGCGCGCGGCAAGAAAAGCGTTCATCCGGTGGTCGTAGCCGCGATAATCGAGCGCGCACAATCGCGTGCCGTCGGAGATGATGAGGATGGTCCCGATCGGCGACTCGATCCGGTCCGCGTAGAGCTCCTGGGCCATCCCCATAGGTTCGCCCCAAGCCGCCGTGGTACCCCATGAACATGGCCGTTTCGCTTCCGATCAATTTTATGCGGTGGATCGACGAGCATCAAGAGCTGCTCCGTCCGCCGGTCGGCAACGCGCAGATTTGGAGCGATGCCGATTTCATCGTCACGGTCGTCGGCGGCCCCAACGTGCGCACCGATTATCACGACGATCCGTTTGAAGAATTCTTCTATCAGATTCGCGGCAACATCGTGTTGCGCATCATGGAAGACGGCAAACCGCGCGACGTGCCGATCAACGAAGGCGACATCTTCTTGCTGCCGCCGCACGTGCGGCACTCACCGCAGCGGCCGATTCCCGGCAGCGTGGGGCTGGTGATCGAACGCCGGCGCCCGCTCGGTACGATCGATGCGTTCGAGTGGTACTGCCCGGCGTGTCATCAGCGCATTCATCGGGCGGAGATCCAACTCCAGAGCATCGTCGATGACTTGCCGCCCGTCTTCGATCAGTTCTACGCCAGCGTCGAGCAGCGCACGTGCGGGAACTGCGGGACGGTCCATCCGGGGAAGGCCGCCTGATCATCCGTCGACCTACCCGGTTTGCGCTCTTCGTCCTCGGCATCTGGCTTGCGCTCGTTCCGCTCGCGGCGAGCGCGCATGCGCGCTTTGAAGGCAGCACGCCGGCGTCCGGCGCGGAGGTCCAGCAAGCGCCGGCGCTCGTGACGCTGCGCTTCGATGACGACGTAGAAATATCGCTCGGCTCGCTGCATGTCCTTGACGCCGGCGGCGTGGATCGCGCGCTGGGCGCGCCCTACCATCCCGGCGGAAATACGCACAACGTTGAAGTTCGCACGCCCACGCTCGCGCCGGGAGGGTACACGGTCGTGTGGCAAGTCGTCGCCGACGACGGGCACATCGGCAACGGCCGGTTTGCCTTCGGCATCGGCGTTCCCGCAGCAATTCTTCCGGCAACCGGGGAGACGGCGCTCGGACCGGGTACGACGGCCGTAATCGCGGTGCTGCGCTTTGCCCTGCTGGCGGCCTTACTGATCGGCGCCGGTCTCGCGCTCGGCGCGATGCTCGTCGTTCGTGCGCCGGCGACGGCACCGGTCTCGATGTTGGAGTTTGGGTCGTGGCTCGTCGTCGCGTTCGTTGCATTCGTCGACATCCGCGTGCAAAGCGTCATTACCGGCGGCAGCCTCGTCGCGGCGCTCAACACGCGGTACGGCGTTTTGCACCTCACGCTGACGTTCGGGGCGCTCCTGGCCGCAATTGCGGTGAGTGGTGGCCGCCGCCGCTGGGAACTGCTCATCACGGCGGCCATCGTAGCTTTGCTCAGCGAATCGCTGGGTGGCCACGCGGCCGGCGGCGCGCAGCCGGTGGTGGGCGTGATCTTTGATGCCGTGCATCTCTTGGCCGCAGCAACGTGGATCGGCGTGCTGCTAACGACGCTGATGGTAACCGACATCGTCGACGTGCGCCGCACCTCAAACGTTGCGACCTTTGCCGTCGTGGCCCTGGTGCTCACGGCCGTCAAGCAAGTCCTCCAGAACGTGTCATCGCTGGGCGCGCTCTGGACCTCGGCGTACGGCCTCGAGGTCTGCGCAAAGATCGTGCTGCTCGCAATCGTCGTTGCGATCGCCTTTCAGTCGCGCCGGCGCGTAAGCGAGGGTGCCGTTGCGGTTGCCGGAACGGTTCGCCTCGAGGTGCTGCTGTTAACCGTGGTGATTGCCGTTACGGCCGTACTGGTCGACAGCCACCCGCCGCACTAGCTTTCGGGCGGCGGAGCTGCGCTGCGGCCGGCGTCGCGTTCGCTGCGCGTGCGGAACGGGAGGACGTCCGCGAGGACTTCGGGAGCGCCGCAGTCGCAGGTTCCGGGCATCCGTTCCATCGTGCCGGGGACGCGTTCCGTGCAGCCGATGCCGGGTTCGTGCGAAGCGAGGAGATGGCCGCACTTCGTACAGCGCTCGTGTGTATCACCCATCCGCCAATCATACGCGAAATTGCGCCATTGCGACACGGGAGCCGTTGTCGACAATCGGGTAGGAGAGAGCGATGTCCGAATCCCAACGACCCGTCGAGCCCGTCCGGGTCGCAATCCTGGACGACTACCAAGGCGTAGCGCTGCGCATGGCGGATTGGTCGCCGCTGGAAGGCCGTGCCGATATCGCCGTGTTTCGCGACCACCTCGGCGATGCGGATGCGCTGGTCGAGCGGCTCGCGCCGTTCGACGTGGTGTGCGTGATGCGCGAACGCACGCCGCTAACGCGAGAGATTCTCGAACGCCTCCCACGGCTGCGCCTGATCGCTTCGACCGGTGCGATGAACGCGTCGATTGACCTCGAAGCGGCGCGCGAGCGCGGGATCACCGTCGCGCATACCGGCTACACCTCGCACGGTGCCATCGAACTGACGTGGGCGCTCATCCTTGCCGCCGTTCGCCGCATTCCCGACGAGGCCACGTCGTTTCGCCTCGGCGGCTGGCAAGTTGCCGTCGGCGGCGATCTCCAGCGCCGCACGATCGGGATGCTCGGCCTTGGCCGCATCGGGTCGGCCGGGGCGCGGATCGCCGCTGCGTTTGGGATGCACGTGATCGCCTGGAGTCCGAACCTCACGCAAGAGCGGGCCGAAGCGGCCGGCGCGCGGCTCGTCACCAAAGACGAACTCTTCGCTCAAGCCGATATCGTCTCGGTGCACATGGTGCTGGGCAAGAGTTCGCGCGGCATCGTCGGCGCAGCCGAACTCGCGCTGATGAAACCGACGGCCTGGCTCGTCAACACGTCGCGCGGGCCGCTCGTCGACGAAGCGGCACTCATCGAGGTGCTCGATCATCAGCGCATTGCGGGCGTCGCGCTCGACGTGTTCGCGGTCGAGCCGTTACCGGCGGATCATCCGTTCCGCACGCTCCCCAATGTCGTCGCGACATCGCACGTCGGCTTCGTCACGCAAGAGACGTACGAAATCTTCTACGGCGATACGGTGAAGAATATCGTTGCGTGGCTCGATGGTGGCGGTCCCTCGACAAGCTCGGGATGACAGAGTTTACGCCGGGTCGTCCACGCGGTGTTTTGACGGTAGGGCCAGGGTTAGGAGAAAGATGGTCAGGCCGAGCAGGCCGGCGACGATGTAGATGGCGTGGAGCGATGCGGCGATGGCCGTTGCGTAACGCGCGACGTCGAACGCCGGCATTTGGCTGCGCGCGGCGGGATCCATCATTTTGGTGACCACGTCGCCGGCGTCGGGAATGCGGGTGTAGAGGCCGAGGTTGAAAACCGCGCCGAAAGCGGCCGTCCCGATCGCTTGGCCGAGTTGACGCATGAACAGATTCGAGGCCGTCACGGCGCCGCGCTGTTCCCAGCCGACGGCGGCCTGCGTCGTAATGATAAAGACGAGGTTGGCATACCCGAACCCGAAGCCGATGACCGCGGCACCCGCGATCGCTAGCCAAATGCTGCTTGCCGGCGTGAGCATGATGAGAAACGCGCTGCCGGCGACGAGCATCACGCCGCCCGAAAGCGCCGTAGCGCGAAACGTCATCCACGCCAGCGTGCGCGAAGCGACGAGCGCGCCGACGGTCCACGCCGCCGAGGTGGCGCCGAGCGTTGCACCGGCCAAAACGGCCGAGAGTCCCATCGCTCCTTGCACGTACGTCGGCAAGAACGCGGTGATGCCCATTGCGAGCGCGCCGATCGCGAAGTTAGCGGCGTTGGCAACGCCGATCACGCGAATGCGGAACAAGCGCAGCGGCATCATCGGCTCGGCGGTATGCAATTCGTGCGCGATCAGTGCTGCGATGAGGATCGCGGCGACCACCGAGAGCGCGACGGCTAGCGTGCCGGGCAAATTGCCGGCCATGACGAGAACGAACATCAGCGTGCCGATGCCGGCGGCGAGCAACACGGAACCCGCGTAGTCGATGCGGTGCGCTTGCCGCTCGATGCGCTCGTCAAAAAAACGCGCGATGATGATGATGCAGAGAATGCCGAACGGCACGTTGACCCAGAAGATCGCCGGCCAGCCGACGTGCTGCACGATGAATGCGCCCAGCAGCGGGCCGGCGACGGCCGAGATGCCCCACGTGCTCGACATGTAGCCTTGAACGCGCGCGCGTTCTTTGCCCGTGTAGAGATCGCCGACGATCGTCGAGGCCAATGGCTGCACGCCGCCGCCGCCTAGGCCCTGCAGACCGCGATAGACGATCAGCATGAGCATGTTGTGGGCGAAACCGCTCAGGATCGAACCGGCCAGGAACAGGATCACCGCGACGATCATGAGGTTCTTGCGGCCGTAGATGTCGGCTAGGCGCCCATACACCGGTATTCCAACGGCCTGCGTGAGAAAATAGATCCCGAACACCCAGCTGAAGAGCCGTAAGCCGCCGAGATCGCCGACGATGGTCGGAATGGCCGTCGCGACGATCGTCGCTTCGACCGAGACCATGAAAATCGCTAGACATGCCGCAAGGAAAACCATACGGCGGGGCTCGACGCTACCCACCGGCGCTGCGCGCACACCGCTGCTCATCTCCGAAGCCTTCGTCCCGGCCCGTGCACGCTACTTCAGATCGATATCGAGGGTCACATCGACGATATTTCCGATCACCGGATCGAGCCGCGTCACGGACATATGGAAGGCTTTGCGATCGATATGGCCGACGGCATGATACGTGCGGTGTGCGGCGGCGCCGCGGATCGTCGCGTCGAGATGCTCGGGGACCGTCACGCCGTGCATCGTCAACGTTCCGTCGATACCGAACGACGTTGCGCTCACGGGCGTAATCTTGGTGCTCGTGAAGGTCCACGACGGATCCGCTTTTGCGTCGAAGAAATCCGGACCGGTCAGCGCCGCATCGCGATCGTGGTCGCCGCTGGAAATTTTGCTCGGATCGAGTTCGGCCGTTAGACTCACCGGTATCTCGGAGTCGGGCGCAAGAACGACCGTACCGCCGACGATGGGTACCGTTCCGGTCACGCGTTCGACGAACACGTGCGGTACGCTGAAGGCCGCCTTGGATTTTGCTGCGTCAATCGCGTGCGAATCACCGTCCGCACGCGTGACCGAAGCGAGCGCGAAGAAGAGAGCGAACGCGATGACCGGAATGCGCATCAATACGCGATCGTGTATTGGATGTTCATGGTGTGCGTCGTCTGCGGCGTGTGCGCGATGACGTCTTCGATCGTGATGCGCGAGCGTTCGCTCGGGCCATAGCCCAAGAGCAGTACGCCGTCGCGCGTGAAACCGTTCACCGGATCCATCGTCCCCTCGTACCGGCCAAGGGCGAAAAGCCGGCGCGTGATCGCGTACCGCAGTTGGGTGAAGCCGCCGCTCGATTGGCACGCGCCGCCGATGCCGCAATCGGTATCGTTGCCGTTGATCAGCACGTTCTCAAGCGACAGCCGGCCCCACTGATCGAACACCACGCCGTACCCGGTGCGCTGGAACGAGTCAAGTTCCCCCGCCGCTACGGGGCGCGTACCGGAATAACGAAACGCGGTGAGCGCGAGCGGCCCGATGTTGTCCTGGGCCGAAAACATCACATCGGTGCCGATTGTGGTCAAGCCGCTTTGCCGATCGTGACCCTGGCCGCCGAAGAACTGCACGTTGAGGCCTTTGAGCGGGTCGCCGATCTGCAGCCGCGCGCCGATCTTCGGATCGAAGAACGTGAACGGGTTCGTGCCGACCGGCGTCGTGTACGCGGTATAGCCGGCGTAGGTCTCGCGGAACGTTTCCGGATCGACGGGCAGCGGCAGGGTGAACGAGCCGGCCTGGACCTGCAGCGGGATCTTCGCGTCCCAGGGGTTCAGCCGGTCGATGACCCAGCCGTCGCGCAGCAGCCCGTGTTGGCCGCCGTCGACCGCGTACTGCTCGACGAGGTAGCTGGCCCGGCTGCCGAGCCCGCCGGCGGTAAACAACTCGACCTCATCCACGATCGCCTTGGGCAGCCCGGCGCCGTTCTCGCCGTCGCCCTGATTCTCGCTGGAGTCGACCAGGTTGGCCTTGGCCGAGATGGGGAACGCCGGGCCCGGCTTCACGCCCGGGATGCGATAGCCGCTAGCCATGAAGGCCGCGCCGAACTCGTTGAGATGCGGGATGACGGCGTGGCACTTCGAGCACGAGACGTCGTACTGGTGGCTGAAAATCGGAATGGCGGTCCCGGGGCTGGGGCGCCAGCTCACCAGCAGAACGAGGACGGCGCCGGCAACGGCCGCAAATTTAAGCACGCCTCAGATTATTGTGAGGCACACCTATGTTCCTTGTTCTCTGGGCCTAACTCCGTTCAGGCGTTCCACAGGACGAATGCCATCCCGCAGCCGGTTCCCGACGGCGTCCGATAGCACGGCGCATAGTCGATGCTTGCGACCTCGGCCGCTTCCATCGTTGCGGAAACCGCGATCCAGTTGCGAATCTCCGAACTGCCGCTGTTGAGTTTGGCCGCTGGTATCGAGGTGATCAGGTCGCTGCGCTTTTCGGCGATGCCGCGCAAGAGCTGCCGGTCCATCTCTTCGTCGATCACAAAATGCGAGAGACCGCCCGACGCGACCACCGCCACGCGCAAATCGCCGCGCCAGCCCTCGATCGCACGCCGGAGCGCCTGGCCGAATGCGAAGCAGCGCGCGGGCGAGGGTTGGTTCGGCGGATAGTAACAGTTGATGAAGACCGGCACGATCGGAATCACCGCGTCGCCGAGCAAACGCAGGCGGACGAACGTGTAGGCGTGACCGATGCTGCGTCCGGCGAATTGCCTCGAAGCCGTTGCGATATCGAAGTCCTCGCCCGACATCGAGGCGGCGAGGTGCAGCCCGAAATCGGCGTAGGCGGGATACGTCTCGAGGGCGCTAGCGTGGCGCGACCACAGCGCCACTTGGTGCGACGGCAAGACCGTCGCCGGATCGGGCGGGATATCGAGCATCGAGGCGCCGGTGAAGAGTGCGAACGCCGGACTGCACTCATCGAGAAAGAGTTCGCGCTGATCGTCACCGACCACGACGACGACGTCGGGCTTGGCGGCGATCAACTCGGCGGAGAGCCGCGCGATCGCACGTTGGCACTCGTCGTGCTTCTTGCGATAGACCTCAACTGCGAGCTGTTCTGCGATACCGGCCGGGGCCGTTTTTTCCAGCGCCGGCATGTCGAGCTGCGGGTTGCTGTAGTCGCGCTCGGCGTGCAGATACCATTGTTCCGGCTGCGTGCTCACTTGCGGACTATGCGAGGTTCCCAATCCCAAAACGATCCGTGCCATGCCGTTGTCCTTACTTGGAAAGTTGACGAATGAGCCACGCGCGCCGATCGTTCACGGCGGCGGCCACGTGCAGCGCGTGATCGCTTGCATAGCTGACGAAGGTGCGATTGCGAGCCGGCACCGCGTTGAGGAATGCCGCCGCCGTCGCGCTCGACACATAGCCGTCGTTCTTTGCGAACTGCAGCAGGGTCGCCGTCGCATGCGTGCGTCCGAGCCACGCCGGGAGATCGTAGCGCGACATCGCGCGGAGGTAGGCGTTCATGTCGGCCGGCTGCGCGCCGAGCAGAAACCATTCCCAGAAACTCAACGCCGGCGTCATCAGCACGGCGCGCGACGGCCGCGGATCCACGGCCAGTAAGAGCGCGCCGTACATCGCACCGAAGTCGTGCCCCACGTAGGCGATGCGCGTTGGATCGACGCCTTGCGCAACGAGCAGATCGAGCGCCCGGCGCAGCGCGATCACCTGGCGCGGAACATCGCAGGCATCGGTTGCCGGACTGCGTCCGGTCTCGAACCAATTCGGCTGCGCCCACATCGCATCGACGAGCACCGACGTGGCGCCGCGTTCGGCGAGCGCGCGCGCGTCGGCGGCAAACTCGGTGTGGTTCGTCGTGGCCGGATCGCCGAGCCAGTGCACCCAGAGAATCCCCGCGCCGTGCAGCGTTCCCGTCGCCGCACGCGGACGGACGATCGTCGTCCCCGCCGCCGAATGCATGCCGGGCGTCCGGGCGTCGTACCGGAACGCCGCGTCGCCGGCGGGGGGCATGCAGGCGGCCGATGCGAGCACGGGTGCTGCGAGCGCGAACAGCGCGCCGGCAAAGAGCGTGCGGAGAAGCATGCGGCACACCTTTGCCAACGTGGGACGTTCCGCCCGCGGCGTCCAACTCGAGCGCTGATGCGCGTCGTCTATCGAGGTCAGGTCTTCGAGTCCGAGTTGATCGACGCCGCCCGGCGGAAGGGGTTCGATTTGGTCGTCGCTCGCGACGAGCAAGAGTTGCTGCAAGAACTGCCCGGCGCCGACGCGTTGTGGATTACGCCGACGTATTATTTGCCGGCCGTGCCCCAGGCGGTGAAGGCCGAACGCGGGCGGCTGAAGTGGATCGGACTTACGAGCGCGGGTTACGACGTGCTGCTGCGCGCCGGCGTGCCGCCCGGCGTAACGATGACCTACGCCGTCACGGTGCACGGACCGGCCGTCGCAGAACATGCCATCGCGCTGCTGCTGGGGCTGCTGCGCCAACTGCCGCGCGCGATTCTCGCGCAAGTCAATGCCGACTGGAATTCGCCCGCCATGATGAACAGCTTGCGATCGCTGGAAGATCTCACCGTGGCGATCGTCGGCTTCGGCTCGATCGGCGGCTCGGTCGCCGAGCGCCTCCGGCCGCTCGCGAAACGGATCGTCGGCGTATCGCGCGCCGGGAACCCCGATCCGCGGGCCAACGAAATGTTCTCCAGCGCGCGTTTGCACGACGCGCTCGCCCAAAGCGACGTCGTCATCCTCACGGTCTCGTTCAGTGAAGAGACGCGGCACTTGATCGATGCGGCGGCGCTGGCCGCGATGCCGGCGAACGCCCTGCTGGTGAACGTCTCGCGCGGCCCGGTCGTCGATGGAGCCGCACTGCACCACGCGCTCGCCGCCGGGCACCTCGCGGGGGCAGGGCTCGACGTCACCGATCCCGAGCCGCTGCCCGCAACCGACCCGCTCTGGCACATGCCGGGCGTCATCATCACCCCGCACATCTCGACGTTCGGCAGCCGCGCAACCGGCCGGCGCTTGGCCGAACAATTTGAGCGCAATGTCGAACGCTTTGCCCGGGGCGAAGAACTCGAAGGCACGATCGTGCTGCCCACGCTCTAGAAGGCGCCCCCGTGCCCGTCTGCTGAAAGGTCGATGATGCCGCATTCCGCTTCCAACCGCCGCGCCGACGTGCTCGGGGTTCACTCGCTCGATCACTTCAGTCTCACCGTGCCGGATCTCGCGCAAGCGCAGAAATTCTACACGTCGTTTGGACTCGACGTGCGAAATGCGCGGAGCGGCTTCGACCTGCACACGACCGGTCACAAACATCGTTGGGGCACGTTCCGCGAGGGTCCGCAGAAGAAGCTCAATCATCTCTCGTTCGGCGCCTTTGCCGACGACATGCCGGCGTTTCGCGAACGTCTCGAACGCCTCGGCATCGCGCTCGTTTCCGCGCCGGCGGGCTCCGACGGCGCCGGACTCTGGTTTCGCGACTTCGACGGCGCGCTAGTAGAGATTCGCGCTGCGGAAAAATCGTCGCCGGATGCCAAGGCGACGACGAACAACATCGTGGCCCCGGCCGGCGTCGCGGCGATGCCGTTGCGCGATGCGGCCCCGTTCATTCGGCCGCGCCGCATGTCGCACGCGCTGGTGTTCACCAGCGACGTTGCGAAGGCCATCGACTTCTACATGGGCGCACTCGGCCTCGGTCTCTCGGATACCGCCGGCGACGGCATCGCCTTCTTGCACGGCCTGCACGGCAGCGATCATCACCTGGTGGCGTTCGCGAAGTCGGATGCGACGGGTTTCCATCATTGCAGTTGGGATGTCGAATCGTTCAACGATGTCGGCCAAGGCGCGATGCAGATGGCCGACGCCGGTCATATAGCCGGTTGGGGCCTCGGACGTCACGTGCTCGGCTCGAATTACTTTCACTACGTGCGCGATCCGTGGGGCAGCTACTGCGAATACTCGCACGATATCGATTACGTGCCGATCAACTCGACCTGGAAGTCGGGCGCGCACGCGCCGGAAAACGGCTTCTATATGTGGGGCCCGATGCCGCCCGAAGACTTCGCCATGAACTACGAGTCGCCGTCAAACAGCTTGACGCGCGACCTCGTGAGCAGCGAGCCCGGCTAACGTCGCGGTACGGCCGCGCGCGCAAGCGCGATGGCCGCCGCGTCTTCCAGCAGCGCAGCGAGAACGTCGGGCACGTGACGGCGCGCCGCTTCGGCGCGGAATGCGCGGCCGGCAAAGGCCGACCCCATCGCTCCGGCAATGCCGAGTGCGGCGCACGTCCACCGCTCCTCATCGAACTCGGCCACCGACGCTGCGGCAAAACCTGCCGCAATTGCGCGCGCGGCAAGACCGGCCGGGCGGGTGCGGGGCGGCGTGGCCGGTAGTTTGTCGATGATGTATTCGCCGAGGGCGCCGAGCAGCACGGGCCAGTTCCAGTTGCCGTTTTTACGCACGGCAAAAGCCGCCGCGGGACCGGTCATGGTCCGTAGACCGGTTGCGGCCCCCACGGCGAACGAACGTACGATACGTTCAGGGGACATCGTTAGACGTGGAGATTGCCCGTGAAGAGCAAGATCAGCAGCACGATGACGAGCAGACCGGCAATGCTGAAGCCGCCGCCGCGGTACGCGCCGTTGTTGTAATAGTGACCACCGCCCCCGAAGAGGATGATCAGTACGATGATGATGATGAGAAGCGTCATGAGTCCGGCCTTTCGAGTGGGTTGCTCGTCAAGGTGTCCCCTCGAGCAAGCAATTGCAAACGTGCCGGTCCGTGACGCCGCTTATTGGTAGCGGGGGGTCTTGTGCAGGTAGTACTTGCTCATGGCGGGCCGGTACTTGGACATCGTCGCTTTGTTCATGTCGACCTGCGGTTGCGCATCCGGCGGCAGCAGCGAGAAATACCCGGCATCTTTGGTGACTTGCAGCCACTCCGTACGCGCCGCGGCCAGCACGTCGGGTTCGGTCATGAAGTCGAGAATCGTATCGGCGAGCGCTTTTGCGCCCACGATTTCACCCTTGTGCGCGATGCTGCTCACCGGCGTTACACCGGCTTGCCAGTTGTGATACTGGATGCCGGGCACGCTGGCCGGAAACGTGTACGTTACCGCCGGCACGACCCACGATATATCGCCGCTATCGTTGGATGCGGCGACCTGCACGCGGTCGCCGTACGGCGTGGGTTTCGTGTAGAGGCCGACTTCCTTGACGTTGAGCGCCTTTTGCAAACCCTTCGCGTAGGTTTGTTCCGTGTCGGTCCACGCCGGCATGCCGACGGCATCGAAGTTCTTTTGCACCACGAGCGAAAGTGCTTTGTTCGAGAGCTGCGGCCAGCCGGACGCGTCGTAGGTGATGTCGACCGTCGTGCCGGTCATCAGCGCTGCGCCCTTAGCGATGTTGACGATTTTGTCTTGGGTTTGCTTGGCTAATTGCATCGTCCGATCGCGCACGAAATACCAGACTTCGGTGAGCTCCGGAATGATGTTCGGTTGCAAACCGCCGTTGGTGATGGCGCGGTGGACGCGAGCCGAGGGTAGGAGCTGCTCCCGTAAAAACGCAACGCCGCTATCCATGAGCTCGGCGGCGTCGAGCGCGTTCTTACCGTCCCACGGATCGATGGCGGCGTGCGCCGTTTTGCCGTGGAACGCAAACCGGGTGCTGATCGCGGCGTAGTCTTGCAGGCCGGCGCCGGTCGTGAAGTTATCGCCGATGTGCAAGTAGATGACGGCGTCGACGTCTTTGAAATAGCCGGCGCGTACGACGAACGGCCGGCTGCCCAAGGACTCTTCGGCGGGACCGAAGTGTACCGCGATCGTGCCCGGCAGATGGTATTTCTCGAGCGTTTGCTTT
This sequence comes from Candidatus Lustribacter telmatis, assembly GCA_003164045.1. GTDB lineage: Bacteria > Vulcanimicrobiota > Vulcanimicrobiia > Vulcanimicrobiales > Vulcanimicrobiaceae > Lustribacter > Lustribacter telmatis. Next base: position 25,415 of record PLRU01000077.1, on the reverse strand, counting down.
ACCGCAAACGCGGCAGCCGTAGAGACGCCGGAGTGCGTGTTGTGGCCCTCCATGTGGCCCGGAGCACCATCGACGAGCGGCTTGTGCGTGAACACGTCGGGCGTTTGCGAACCGCCGGGCAGGGCGTCGACTTCGGTTTCGATCACGATGTAGGGTTTGCCCGAGCCCCACTTGGCCCAAAAGTTGGTGGGCATGCCGGCGCCGCCGAGTTCTACGGTGAACCCGGCCGCCGTCATCGTGTCCCGGACGAGCTTCGTGCTCTCGAATTCTTGCATGCCGAGTTCGCCAAAGAAGTACAGCGAATCGGCCATGTCGTTGATCGCTTGCGTGTTGCGGTCGACGACGCTATTGGCGAACGTCTTCTGATCGTCGCTCGCCGCGCGCGCCGTCAACGGCGCGAGGGCGGTCAGCAGAAGCGCGGCGAGGAGGGTTCGAAGAAATGGGACCATCGCTCGCCGCACGGCCGTTACTTCAGGTTCTTGGCGAAGAAATCGAGCGTGCGCTTTTGCGCCAGTTCGAACGCTTCGGGATTCCAGCTATCGCGTTCGTCGCAGCCGAAGCCGTGGCCGGCGCCCGGATAGACGTAGACTTCCACGCCCGGTTGCGCGGCCTTGATCGCCTCGATGTCGGTTAGCGGAATGCTGCCGTCGGTTTCGCCGAAGTGCATTTGCACCGGGCAATTCGGTTTCTCGTCCTTGGTCGCGGCGATGCCGCCGCCGTACCAGCACGATGCGGCCGCAAAGAGCTTCGTGCGCGTCGCGCCGAGCCACGAGAGCGAACCACCCCAGCAATAGCCGACGATGGCGGTCTTGGCGGTGCCGAGCGCTTTCGCCGCCGCCGTGATGTCCTCGATCGATTGCGCGTCGGTCACTTGACCGCGCAAGCCGAAGCCTTCTTTGCGATCGTCCGGTCCGTAGCCGAGGTCGACGCCGCGCTTGGCGCGGTCGAACATTGCGGGTGCGATCGCTTTGTAGCCGGCGGCGCCAAACTTGTCGGCCATGTCCCGGATGTGGTGGTTCACGCCGAAGATTTCTTGAACGACGACGACACCGCGCGTCGCATTGTCCGGTCCGGCCACGTAAGCCGAGAGGGTGTGGCCGTCGGCCGTCTTCAATTCAATCGTTTTGCCCATGTCTCTCATTCCTCGACGAAGTGCTGTTCGCAGGTTCCGGCTTGATAATGCGCTCCGCACGGTTCATTACCTCCGGGGGCGAAGAGCGGTCGATCATGACCAGCGAAGAACGCCCGCCGGCCGGGACCGGTGTCGTGCTCGTCGGCGTCCCNNGCGCGTGGAAAAGATCGCCGTCGTCGGGTACGGCTTTGGGGGGCGGTATGCGTTCCTAGCCGTCACGCGGCTCGGCGCCGATGCGGCGGGCGCGGTCGGGGGCGCAAACATCGGCGCGCATCTCGATGAATCCGCGCGCGTTAAAAAGCCGTTGACCTTTCACTTCGCCGACGACGACGAAGCGGTGCCGTTTGCGGAAGTGCGCGCGATCAAAGGTGCTCTCGAGGGCTTCGGGACGACCGAGATCTACCGCTATCCAACCTTGGATGCGGCGGGCCTGCTGCAAGCGGAACGCCGCGTCTTCGCCTTCCTGGATGGCCTGCGCTAGTTTATGTAGCCGGTGAGGTGTTCGGTGATCGTGCGAACGATTCGCGTCACGCTCAGCGGGCTCGCCGCAAAGATGCGTTCGTGCACGACACGCTCACCCGAGAGGAGAGCAACCGCAATACCGGTCGTTCCGGAGGGCGTTACGCGCGCGGCAACGGCATCCCGCATCCAGACGCGCTCGTCGTCGGCCTCCGATGAATGACTGCCTGCGAGTTGTGAATTGGTCTTGAGTTGGGCATCAATGAGGTCGAAGAGACTCGCGAAGTTCATGAACTGCCATCATAGCAAGTAGCGCAGCGTTCGGCGAGGAGCGTTTGATTGGCCGTCCTAAGGGTATCCTAGCAAGGACGCGCTTGCGTCGTACACTAGGGGGATATTCATGGCTGGAATCATTTGGGCGATCATCGTGGTGCTTTTCGTCTTCTGGCTGCTGGGGTTTACGCTCCACATCGCCGGCGGACTCATTCATTTGCTGCTGGTCATCGCCGTCATACTGCTGGTCTTCAACCTCGTCACCGGGCGCGGCGCTCGACTCTAGACCACGGTCGTCATGTCGTCGAGAGCGTGGCCATTCGCCGCCGCGCTCTCGAACGCAGCGAGGGCGGCAGCAAATATCGGCGCCGGAGCCGCGACGTCCGCGTACGCAGCCGCTCCGAGCCGCAGGTCCTTCAAGACCCGCGCAAGTTGAAATCCGGGCGTGCGATCGCCGCTGAGCAGCCGTTCTTCCCAGTTGGTTGAGAGCGGCGCGCCGCCGACGGAATGACGCAGGATTTCGATCAAATCGGCGCGGGGAATGCCGTAGGCATCTGCGGCGGCCGTCGCTTCGCAGAACAGCGCGACGTAGCCGAGATAGACAACTTGGTTGATCAACTTGGTGAAGTGCCCCGCGCCGGCCGCGCCGGCGTGCACGATGCGTTCGGCCATACTCGCAAGCACGGGCCGCGCGGCTTCGAGGGTTGCGGCATCGCCGCCGGCCATAACCGTCAGCGTTCCGGCTTCCGCGCCGGCAACGGCGCCGCTGATCGGCGCATCGAGATAGCGCAGACCGCGTTCCACGCACGCCGCGCCGATGCGCCGGCTAAGCGCAACATCGATCGTACTCATCTCGATGAAAATCGTTGCGGCACGCGCGCATTCGAGGAGTCCGCCGACTGCAAAATAGAGCGTTTCCACTTCAGCCGGGCCCGGAACGCAGGTGATGATGACCTCGGCATCCGCAACGAGTGCCGCGGCATCGGATGCGACGGCGGCGCCGGCGCTGCGCGGCGCGCTGGTGTTGGCAGCGATCGGGTCCATAACGGTGAGCGGGAAGCCGGCGGCAAGGATGCGCCGCGCCATCGGTTGCCCCATGCGGCCCATCCCGGCGAAGCCGACGCGCGTCAAGCGATTTGCCGGTCGGCTTCTTCGCGCAGCAGTCGGCGCATGCGGCCGACCGCGATGTCGGACTGCGCGAGTTTTTCGCGATTGCGCGCTTCGAGCGAGATCGCCTCGAGCAGCACGCGGTCTTGCTCGACGACCGTCTGCGCGCGGGCTTCGAGCCGGTTGAGATAAAGAAAGCGCCACATGTCGCGCCGCCAGCCCGAGATCTTGCGCGAACGGTAGAACCAGACGAAGGTGGTATCGTCGTCGATCGGCGTCGGATGACCGTTGATGCGGAACGAGCCGCCGCCGGCGCTGGCCGGATACGGAATCTCGGTCCGCACCCAGAGGATGTTGCCGGGACGGAATTCGACCTCGTGCCAATCGATGTTCACGCCGCGCTGGTTGTTGCGCACGGTCGAGAATCCGTGCGGTGCCGGTTCGACCTTGAGTTCGGAATCTTGGCGGCCGTACCCGAGCGTGAACGTGCCGCTGTGCAAGAAGCTGCCGTGCAACGGGTCGACCCGATTGTCGAGCGCCACTTGCCAGTTGCACTTCCACTCCGTAGTGAACAAGAAGCTCGACCACTCCGGCGAGGTCAATTCTTCGGGCAGTGACGGTTCGGGCGGTGTAATCCCGAGCTTATCGCTGAAATACACGTAGATGGCGCCGGCAATTTCGCGCACCGGATAGACGCGCACCGCCGCTTGCCCGACGAGCGGACAATCCGGCGTTGCGGGAACGGCGACGATCGTGCCGGCGGCGTCGATCTCGAAGCCGTGATACGCGCAGCTGACGTTGCCTTCGATGATGCGGCCGAGCGAGAGCGGCGCGCCGCGGTGCGGACAATAGTCCTCGAGTGCGCGCACGGCGCCGGCAGCGTCGCGCCACAGTACGAGGTTGCGGCCGAGCCGCTTAAGGCCGATCGGCCGGTCGGTGACATCGTTTGCGCTCGCGACGAGATACCAGAGATCGAGCAATCCGCCGCGCAGCAGATCTTCGGACGACGCGCTTGCGGCCGTAAACGGACGCCCGACCACGGGATGAAGCGGCGCGCGCGCGCTGACGCCTTCGCCCGCACTGAGCCGAAGGAGTTCGTCCGTCAACATCGCCGCGGTCCAGCGCGCTCCGCGCGGGCTTTGCACGCCGAGTTCGTTGAGGCCGGAAACGTAGGCGTCGAGTTCGCCGGCGCCCTTCGCGGTGAGCGCTTCGATGCCGTCGGCGAGCAGATCGTCGTAGGATTTCGTCGGTGTCAGTCCCATTGCCGGAAGCCTCTATTGGACCGCGTTGGGATCGATGAGATCCGCAGCGGGGAATGATTTAGCGAGCAGACCGTAGCGCGCTCCGATATCGATGATCGGCTGGAGATGCCGCGCGGTGATCGTTTCATCGAAGCGCGAACGCGTCATCCCGCCCACGACCGCCAGCGGCAGCTTGGTGATGCCGGACAGGATCTGCGCGCTCTCAGCATCGTGACCGTTGGCCCATGCCGACGTTTGGCGGAAGACGGCGCTCAGCCGGCGCACTAGCGCCGGGTTCGCCTTCGACCAGCTGCCCGCCACGAACCACACGCTGATCGTGAATTCGGGCGCGATCGCATCGTAGGGCGTGCCGATGTTGCGCGCAACGCCGCTGCGCAGCGCGCTCGAGACGATGGGTTCGCTCACGAACGCGGCATCGACGCGATGCGCCGCGAGGGCAGCGGGCATTTCCGGAAAGCCCATCTCGACAAAATTCAGGCTCTTGGCGTTGCCGCCGTTCTGATCGCTCCAGGCCATCGTTGCCAACTGCGTGATGTTCTTGATGCCGTTCACGGCCACGATCTTGCCGTTGAGATCTTTGGCAGTCCGGGCCGGCGAATCGGCCGGCACCATCAGGGTCGAGATCGGCGCCTTCGAGAGATAGCTTCCGGCCGGCGCGATCACGCTGATCGGAACGCCCTTCTCGTGCGCGACGGCGAGCGTGAGCAGCGCGGAGTACCCGACGTCGATCGCGCCGCCGACGACGCCGGCGGTAATCGCGCTGCCGTTGGAAATCGAGTCGATCGTCGGCGTGATGCCCGCGGCGGCAAAATAGCCGAGCGACTGCGCATACCACGCTTGCGCGCCGCCGTCGATCGGAATCGTTGCAAACCGCACCGCGTCGGCCGCCGACGCGCGGCCTCCCATGAGACCGGCACCGGCGGCCGTGCCGAGAAGTCCGATGGCTTCCGAACGCTTCATGTCACCTTTCGGGTCGTCAGAGTCCCTTTGAGACGAGCCAGTTCGCCATCACGTTCGAGATTGCTGCGCTGTTCTTCTCGAGCATCATGTCGTGTGCGTTGCCTTTGATGCCGAGCGTGGCTAGGCGAATCCAATCGTGCTTCACGCCGGCTTGGGTGAGGAAGTGCGAGGTGCAGTGATCGTAGGGCGCGTGATAGGATGCCTCGGTCGTCACCATGAGGATGGTTACGGTCTGCAGCATCGGGAGCGTGCGGGCCGGCGGCGCTTGCATCCAGCATTTCACGAGGTCGGGGCGATCGGCTTGTGCCTGCTGCACGAACGTGAGCTCCGCGGGATCGGCGACGGCCGGGGAATACTGCAGCGGTCCGTTGGTGAGGCCCCACGGGCGGCCGACCTTTTCCGGACCGAAGTAGTCCGGCGGTCCGACGTACGATGTTTCTTTATACGGCGGTCCGTTCGGTTCGACTTGGATCAGCGCTTTGACGAGCTTGGGCCGCGCGTCGGCGATGCGCCAGCCGGTGGTGCCGGATTGCGAGTGCGTTTCGACGATCGCGGGCCCGATGCGGTCGAGCAATGCGATCAGCGCGTGCGTGGTGAGCGCTTCCATCGTGGCGTTGTCGGCGAGCGTCATCGAGCGCGTCGCGATGAAGGCATCGAAGTATTTGTCGCCGGGCTTACCGGTGCCGGGCCATTGGTTGTGCAGCTTTGCCTGCGGCCACAGATCGAAGGCCTCGGGAATGGTCAGCCGCTGTTCGAGCGACTTCACGGAATCGCGCACGAGCGGGCCGTCGACCGACGCGTCGGTGATCGAACGGGCCCGGGCGGGCTGATCGACCACATAGACCTTGAAGCCGCGGCCGGCGTAATCGTAGGCCCAGCCGGGCCGGCCGTCGGCGGTCTTTTCGTAGGTGGCGCCCGTGCCGCCGCCGCCGTGGATCAGCACGATCGGGTAGCGGTGGGTCACTTTTACCGGCGTGAAGACCTGAGTGTACATCGTGCCGGTGAGCACCTGGCCTTCCGGCGTCTCGATGTAATGGCCGCCGATGTAGAACCAATCTTGAGTGACCACGGGCCTGCTTGCGGCGAAGGCGGAGCCGGCCAACGTAAAGCTCACCGCGGCTATAAGCGCGGTGAAGATCATATTTTTACAAATCCGCATGGGCGGGAATTGAAATTCACCTCGGGTTTTCCCGCCGGTTGTCGAAGAAGATGATGTGAGCAACGTGAATCAGGTCGGCCTTCCGGCCACCGGAGTTACCCCCGGAGGGGCCGCACCCAGCGGAACCGCCCCGCGGCTGCCCCGTTTTCAGGCCCCGCCGACCGCCTCGCAGGACGCGTTTCCCTCAACCGAAGGGACCGCGATTCTCAACCTGACCAGCGAGCAGTTCACCGGCATCCGCAAGCTGCTGATCGGTCTGCGTCTCGGCCGCAGCATCGCCGACGACGTGCGCGCCGAAATTTTCGGCATGCTCACCAAAGGTCAGCGCCGCGTGCTCGGCGCCGCCTGGTTCATCCTCTCCGTTCGCGTCTAGTCACTTCGCCCGGGCGCGCGCGGCAATCATCGCCGCGTACATCGAGAGCATATCGGGCTTGCCTTTCATCACTTCGGCTGCGATCGGCTCGAAGCTCGTGAGGAGTGCTTGTTCCTCACTCGGCGGCAGCGCGATCAATTCGCCGCCGCCCGCCGTCCATGCGGCGCGTTGTTCTTTGAGAAAAACGTTCACGTACCCGAGCATGTCGCGCCCGGTCTTGGTGCCGTCATCGGTGAGAATCTTTTGCAGATCGGGCGGAAGCTTATCGAACCACGTCTTGCTCAAGACGCAAATGCTGAAGATGTACGGTTGTCCGATTTCGGTCGCGTACGGTGCGCTCGTGTAGTACTTCAGCGGCGCGCCGGTGCTGACGTTCGTGATGATGCCGTCGATCGCACCTTGCTGCAGTGCCGGCGCAACCTGGTCGAGCGGCATCGGAATGCCGGTCGCGCCCATGACGTGCATGACCGCCTCTTGGAGCGGGCCCGCGAGGATGCGAATCTTGAGGTCTTTGGCGTCGGCGAGCCGGCGCACCGGCTTGCGCGTCATCAGTGCGTTCGTGCCGGAAATCCAAACGGTCACGCCTTTGAGGCCCTTATCCGCACCGAGCCCGAGGAAGAGTTTGTTGAAGACGGGATCTTGCGCGGTGCGTTGCGCTTGCTCGAGCGAGGTGAAGACGGCGGGCGCGCTCAGCACTTGGTAGCGTTCGTCGACGCCGTTGAGAAATTCCGGCGGGCCCATCCAGCCTTGGATCGCACCGAATTGCGTTCCCTCGATCTCGCGCGGAATCGATCCGAGTTGGCTGGCCGGATACAACTGCACTTCGATGCGGCCCTTGCTATCGCGTTCGACGGCCGCCTTGTAGCGTTTCATCCACTCGTGCTGCGTGTCGTTGAGCGTTGCGGTACCGATCTTCATCACGATCGGATCGGCCGAAGCGCGCTGCGGAGGAGCGACGAAGAGTCCTGCGACGATAATGGCGGCGATAAAACCGAAGAGGCGCATGCGGTGCATCCTTGTCTCGAGGTTAGCCGGAAATTGATGTTCCTTATGGAACACGTTGGCCAGTCTTCCCTCCGGAGCGTGTTGTGGCGATCGTCATCTCGTGAAGCGAATCGATCTCGAAGTCAGCGGCGTGCGGCTGAGCGCTCAGACTGCCGGGAGCGGGAAGCCGGTGATCTTCTTGCACGGTGCGGGTGGCGCGATGCACCCGCTGCCCTACTACGACGCGCTGGCCGGCGCCTACGCCTTGATGCTGCCCGATCATCCGGGGTTCGGCTATTCGGATAATCCGGATTGGATACGGACGGTCGACGACATCGCAATGCTCTACCTCGATGCGCTCGAAGCCTTGGACCTGCGCGGCGTACACCTGATCGGATACTCGCTCGGCGGCTGGATCGCCGCCGAACTCGCGATTCGCGACCGCTCGCGCATCGCGAGCCTAACGTTGATCGATCCGGCGGGCGTGCGCGTGAAAGGCCTAGCGATCGCCGACAACTTCATTTGGACGCCCGAAGAAGCCGCCTACGCCCTGTACTACGACCGCGCACAGGCGGAGCGCGTGCTGGCTTGGGTTCCGACCGATGACGAAGCGGATATCGTTGTGGCGAACCGCTTTGCGGCGGCGAAGCTCGCCTGGCAGCCACGCTGGTACGATCCGAATTTACCGAAGTGGCTGCATCGCGCGCGCGTCCCGGCACACGTGATTTGGGGCGCCCACGATAACCTGTTTCCGCCCGCCTATGCCGATGCGTGGTGCGAACTGCTCCCGGATGCGCGCCGGCTGGTCGTCGAAGAGGCCGGCCACGCGCCGCACGTCGAGCAGTGCGCGCGCGTGGCTGCGGCGACGCTGGCGTTTTTGCGCGAGCACGACGCATGAAGTTCGTCTGTTTCGATCTCATGCCGTATCGCGGGCTCGATTTTGCCGAGCGCGACAAGTACCGCTCGGCGTGGGTGGTGCTGCCGAACAGCCTCTACGATCCGGTGCGCGGCGCCGACGATTATGCCGGGCACATCGAAAACATGGTGTACGCGGAAGAACTTGGGTTCGACGGCATATCGGTCAACGAGCACCATCAGACGGCCTATGGCTTGATGCCCGCCCCGAACCTCATCGCGGCCATGCTGATCGCGCGGACGAAGCGGGTAAAGATCTGCGTGCTCGGGCGAGCGCTCCCCATCACCGAGAACCCGTTGACGATCGCGGAAGAGTTTGCGATGCTCGACAACCTCTCGCGCGGCCGGCTCATCACCGGCTTCGTGCGCGGCATCGGCACGGAGTATCACGCGACCGGCGTCAATCCGGTGTTCTCGCACGAGCGATTTCACGAAGCCCACGATCTCATCGTGCAAGCGTGGACGCGCGAGGGACCGTTCGCGTTCGAGGGCGAGCACTATAACTTCCGCTACGTCAACACGTGGCCGCGTCCGTATCAGTCGCCGCATCCGCCGATCTGGATTCCCTCGCAAGGTTCCACGGAAACGATCGAATGGGCGGCCGACCCGGCGCGCAAATACCCGATGCTGATCACGTTCGCGGCCTCGGAACTCGTCGCGCGCTATCACCTCGAGTATACCGAAACCGCGCACCGTTTCGGTTACGAAGCCAGCGGCGATCAACTGGGCTGGGCGGTGCCGATCTATGTTGCCGATACCGACGAGCGAGCCCAGGCCGAGGCGGGAGCGGCGATCGAATCGCTGTTCAACGTCTATCTGCCCAACCCGTGGGAAATGCTCGTGCCGCCGGGGTATACGTCGATCGCCTCGATGAAGAAGATGTTACGGATGCGCAAGTCGATCGGTACGCGGGCGCGCAATCAAACGGCGGCCGATCTCATTGCGAGCGGTACTGCGATTATCGGCAGCCGCAAGACGGTGATCGAGAAGCTGGACATGATGCGCGAGAAAACGGGCGTCAACATCGTGGTCGGAATGTTCCAATTCGGCACCCTGAGCGACGAACTGACGCGGCGCAACATGGAAACCTTTGCCGCCGACGTCATGCCGCGGTTCCAGGGATGAAGGTCGCGCTCGATCGCAAGCGCTGCGAAGGTCACGGCATGTGCGAGACCGCGGCGCCGGAACTGTTCACGCTCGACGAAGCTGGTGAACTGATCGCTCACTTCGACGGCCGCACGATACCGGCAGAACTGGAAGAAGCCGCTCGCGATGCGGTCCGCGTGTGCCCGGTAGCGGCACTGACGATTGAGGAGGAAGCATGACAGCGACGATCGGCTCGAACGTGCCGCGTTTCGAACTCGACCTCTTCAGCGATGAGAACCTGACCGATCCGTATCCGATTTACGCGCGCTTCCGGGCTGCCGGGCCGGTGGTGTACCTGCCCGCGATCGATGCCTACGTACTCTCGCGTTATGATGACGTTCGCGCCGGTCTCGGGGATCACGAAACGTTTATCTCCGGTCGCGGAATCGGCCTGAGCGATGAAGGCAACGCGACACGCAAAGGCGTGATCATTGCGAGCGATAACCCGCTGCACGACCAGCTGCGTTCGGTGCTGTCGGAACGCTTGTCGCCGAAGGCGATGAACGTCATTCGCGCCGAGATCAGCGAGAAGGCCGAAGCGCTCGTGGCCGGCGTCGTGGCGCGGACGTCGTTCGACGCGGTGACCGATCTCGCGCAAGCGTTCCCGCTGACGATCGTGGCCGACCTGATCGGCTTACCCGCAGCCGACCGCCTGCGGCTCCTGGAATGGGCCGACGCGGGGTTCAACCTCTGGGGCCCGCGTAACGAGCGCAACATCCGCTCGCTGCCGGTATGGGCCGGGTTGATCGACTACATCGTCACCCAAGCGACGCGCGATAAGCTCACGCCCGGCAGCATGGGCGCGGCGATCTATGAGGCCGCGGATCGCGGCGTCATCTCGCACGATCAATGCCCGGCGCTGTTCGTGAGCTATCTCGTTGCCGGCGTCGATACGACGATCAATGCAATCGGCAACGCCGTCGCCTACTTCGCAGAATTTCCGGATCAGTGGGACATGTTGCGCGAAAAACCCAACCTGATCCCGAGCGCCTTCGAGGAAATCTTGCGGATCGATGCTCCGCTGCAACTCGTGCGCCGCTACTGCGTGCGCGACGTCGAGGTCGGCGGCTCGCCGATCCCGGCCGATTCCAACGTCGTCTTGATCTACGCTTCAGGCAATCACGACGAGCGCAAGTTCCCCGACCCGACGCGCTTCGACGTCACGCGCAATCCGGTCGATCACCTTACCTTCGGCTACGGCCTTCACGGCTGCGCCGGCCAAGCGCTCGCGCGCCTCGAAGCGCACGCGATCTTCCGCGCGCTGGCAAAGCGGGTCGAACGCTTCACCACCGGCATCCCCGTACGCCGCCTCAACAACGTCATGCGCGGCCTGGAGCACCTGCCTGTAACGGTACGCTAATCCTTGTCGGGCGCCGGCACTAGGGGCTGCGCTCCGCATTTGTATTGAACGACTCCGCGTTGGGCTAAAGCCCTCCGCGGTTTTCGCAAATGCGACGGCGGGTTTGTTTCAAAATGAAAATCGGCGCTGCGCTCTTGACAAATGAAAATCGGCGCTTTGCCCTTGGTTCGATACCGGTGCTCGCTTGAGTGGCAAGCGCGAAGGCGCGCGGCGTTTACTCCGTACCTTTTCTTAGGTGCGTGCTTCAGCTTTCGGTTTGTACTCGCCGGCGTAGGCGCCGACGCTTTGCCAGGGTTGTTCGACTGGGACGACGAGCTGTTCGCTGCGGATCTTGTCGTAGGGCATGCCGGGATCGAGGCCGATGAGCGGCTTGCCGTCTTGGAAGCGGCGGACGGCTTCGAGCATGCGTTTGCGCATGCGGATGATCGCGATGTCCGACGTACCGAGATGTTCGGCCGTGCGATCGACGATCGGGCCCATCGATTCCTGACAGGCCATGTCTTGGTTCGAGAAACCGTTGATACCGGTAAAACTGCCGTTCTTCATCGCTGCGCGATCCTGGTTGAACCAGTTCTCGACGTTCGCGAACTTGTTCCAGTTGCGATCGAGATCGACGCCGGGAACCGTATGGTGGTCGCGGCGTATTTCGTCTTCGTCCACCACGCTGCCGTCTTGGCTGAAGAAGATGCCGTAGAACGTGCTGTGCTCGTTATCGACGGGCACGAAGATCTGCACGTGCGCCGTCTTCGATTTTTCGAGCGGACGCGGAATGAACGCCGTGTAGGGCACGAGGAAGAGCGTCACGCGGATGTAGCGCTCGGTGTCGGGATTCTGCACCGGCACGCGGATGGCGGCATAGCGGAAACCGTAGTCGGTGTCCTCGGCTTCCATTTTCGGCGAGGTGTCCATCGACGTTTCGGCGCGCTTCTTCCAATCCCAGATGATGCCCTGATGGAGGAACCACGAGTGCGATGAGTCGATCGCGCCTTCGATCGCTTGCGCGTAGTTGACGGGCTCGCCGACTTTGATGACCGCGTACTGATTACGCGGAAGCTTCATCCAGTCGTACTCGGGAAAGGTCGGCATGTCGGCCGCCGGCCCCATGTAGGTCCACACCATGCCGCCGGCTTCGTGCGTCGGATAGCTGGTGAGTTTCATGCGGTCGCGGAAACCGAACGCGCCGGGTTCCGTCGGCATGTCGACGCATGCGCCGGCGGTGTTGAACTTCCACCCATGATAGATGCAGCGCAAGCCGCCCTCTTCGTTGCGTCCAAGCGCGAGGGAGGCTAGCCGATGTGGACAGCGCTCGTCGACCACGGCCAACGTGCCGTTGGTGTCGCGAAACACGACGAGGCGTTCGCCCAAGATCGTCGTGCGCACGGGCGTGCAGTCCGGCTCGGCGACTTCTTCGCTCAAACACGCCGGCACCCAATAGCGACGCATCATCTGTCCCATCGGCGCATCGCCGGTGACGTGCGTGAGGAGTTGGTTTTCTTCAGCGGAGAGCATGCGGGCGATCCTCGTTGGTGAGAGTGACGACGCGCCGTTCGCGCGCGCTTTGAAGCAAGGCGATGGCGGCGGCCATCGTGTCGGTTCCCCAGCGGCCGTCGTGCAGCGGCGGCTCGCCGCTCACGATGGCATCATAGAATTCATCGATCACGCCGTCCTTGTTCGGGTAGGTGCGCGGCGGCGGGGCGATCAGTTCGCGGACGCCGGCTTCCTCGTACACGAGAACACCGTCGGGCGAGGGGCGCAAGTCGGCCTGCTCGCAACTGACGATGACGAGGCCGAAGTGCGGATGGTGCATCGGGCCGCTCGGCCGCGCGATGCCGCGGCCCGCGAAGCCGCTGGCCGTGCGGCCGCGCGCTTCCTCGGCGGACGTGGCAAACGCGCGCAGTTCGCGGCGCAGTTTTCCATAGGATGGCTTACGTTCGGCGCCGCCTTCACCGACCCACTGATGAAACTCGTCGGTGTCGAAGTGATCGTAGCCGCTGTAGGTGAGCGATGCGGCGACGCCGTCGGTAAACTGAAGCAGCGCGGTCATCGCGCCTTCGGTCGGCCGCGCGCGATCCCAAATGCCGGTGATCGCGTAGGCGCTCTCGAGCGGACCGCCGTCGATTACGCGGATGATGTCGAGTTGATGGGGGATCTGATTGAACATGATCCCGCCGCCCTGCGCCGTGTCCAATTCTTCGGGGCGCCGCGGACGATATAAGAAGTTGGTGTACACGAGGTTGGTGATCATGCGCAGCGGTCCGACCTCGCCGCTCGCGATCAACTCGCGGATCAGCTTGATCGTCGGGTTGAAGCCGTGACTGTGCCCGACGACGAGTACCACGCCGTTGCGCTCGGCGGCATCGGTCATCGCGCGGCATTCTTCAACCGTGAGCGCCATGGGCTTCTCGACGATGGCGTGCTTGCCGTTGCCGGCAGCCGCAAAGACATCGGCTGCGTGAAACTGATGCGGTGAGGCAATATAGACGGCGTCGACATCCGGGGATGCGCACAATTCTGCGGACGTCGCGTAGGCGCGCCCGCCGAAGTCGGCCTCGAAGCGTGCGCGGGCCTCGGGATTGGGGTCGGCTGCTGCCGTGAGGCGTACGTTCGGATGCGCGATCAGGCTGGGCAGCATCGTAGCAGCCGCCCGTCCCAAGCCGATGGCCCCGAGGCGTAGGAGTTTCTCCGGCATTTATCCCATAGTACACCAAATCATTCGATAAGCAAAGTACCAGTCGCCCTCTTCCGGAGACCGATCATATGTTCACTCGCTCCTTGCGTCACGCCGGCGCCATGACCGTCGCTATCGCATTGGTCACCGCCGCGGCCGCGCCGCCGGCGACCGCTGCCGACCCGCTCGACATTCCGGTCATCATGCCGCTCACCGGGGGCGGTGCGTTTCTCGGAACCTCAGAGCTGCAGTCGCTCCAGATCATCGAGAAGCTAGTCAACAAGCAGGGTGGCATCAAGGGCCGGCCGATCCACTTTGCGGTCCAGGACGACCAGTCCAATCCGCAAGTCGCGGTCCAGCTCACCAACGGCGCGGTGGCCAAGAAGCCGCCGGTCATCCTCGGCAGCAGCGTGGTCGCGATGTGCAACGCCATGGCGGCTATCGTCCGGGCGACGGGTCCGGTGCAGTTTTGCTTTTCGCCCGGCATTCATCCGGTTGCCAACAGCTACACGTTCTCATCGAGCGTCAGCACGGACGATCTGGCGACCGCATCGCTGCGCTATTTTCACGGGAAGCGCTGGAACCGCGTCGCGATCATTACGTCGACCGATGCGAGCGGTCAGGACGCCGAGCGCGCGTTCGTCGAGGCCGCGCACCGGAGTGAGAATGCGGGCCTTTCGCTGATCATTCAAGAGCACTTCAATCCGACCGACGTCACGGTCAGCGCGCAAATCGCGCGCATCCAATCGACGCATCCCGATGCCATCATCGCCTGGTCGACCGGTACGCCGTTCGGTACGCTCTTGCGCGGCATCAGCGATGCGGGCATCGACATCCCGGTATTGGGCGGCAACGGCAACCTGACGTATCCGCAGCTCGCGCAGTACAAGAACTTCACGCCCAAGCAAATGTATTTCCCGAGTCCGCGCTTCTTCGCGCGCGAGCAAGTGCGTCCAGGCCCGATCCGCTCGGCCCAGGATCTGTTCTTCAGCTCCTTTGGTGCGATCGGCGTGAAGCCCGACGTCGCGCATTCGTTCTCGTGGGATCCTGCGCTGATCGTCGTCGACGCGCTGCGACACGTGGGCCCGGACGCGACACCGGATGCCGTGCGCGCCTATCTCGAAGGCCTGCATGGTTGGGCGGGCATCAACGGACTCTACGATTTCCGCGACGGCAGTCAGCGCGGTCTAGCAGAAAATACGGCGATCGTCATTCACTGGAACGGATCGAATGCGACGTTCGAGGGCGTGAGCAAACCGGGCGGCGCTCCGCTGAAATGACCGGTCGCGGCTTCGACGCGGATACGGACAAGAGCATCGGGTATTTGCTGCGCGATACGGCGCGGCGCATCCTCAACGATCTCACCGCCCGCTTGGAGACGCACGATATCACCCTGCCGCAGTATTTCGTCTTGCGCGAATTGTGGCAAGAAGAAGGGCTTACGCAGCGTGAGGTGGCGAATCGGGTCGGGGTGCTCGAACCGACGATGGTGACCACGCTCGATGCCCTCGAACGCCGCGGCGTGATCGTCCGCGTGCGCAGCACGACCGACCGTCGCAAGACGCACGTGCAGCTCACGCCTGAAGGGCGGACGCTGCGTGATACGCTGCACGGTTATTCAGCCGACGTCCTCGACCGCGCCCTCACCGGTATCTCGGTGGACGACGTTGCAACGTTGCGGCGTCTGCTGCAACAGGTGAAGGGCAACCTCGCATGACCTACGCCTGGGATCGCATACCGGTCGTGCTGGCGTTCTCCGAAACGCTGAAGATGACCGAGACGTACGGGTTCAGCGGCAGTCAAGGAAAAACGGTTCTCGAGGGCCAGCGCCTCGTTCCGCGCGACCGGCCCTCGGATACGGTGTTCCTGTTCATGCACCCGGCGTCCACGCTGCAACTCTTGCCGATGCCCACCGCGCTCGCGGCCGCCGGGTATCACGTGCTCTGCTGCGGCAGCCGCTACGCCAAGAACGATAGCGCGCTGATCATGGAAAAAGTCGTCTATGATTTGGGCGCGTATATTCGCCACGCGCGTGAGGAACTGCACTACCGTACCGTCGTGCTCGTCGGCTGGTCGGGCGGCGGTTCGCTTGCGCTCTTCTATCAGGCGCAGTCGGAAAAGCCGACGATCACGCATACGCCGGCCGGCGATCCCTACGATCTCACCGCGGCGGCGTTGCCGCAAGCGGACGGCGTTATCTTCATCGCCGCGCATTTGAGCCGCGCGGAGACGCTGACGGAGTGGCTCGATCCCTCCATCGTCGACGAACTCGATCCCGACCGGCGTGATGAAGATTTCGACATCTACGCCGCCGGCTGCCCGAACAAGCCGCCGTTCACGCCCGCTTTCGTCGCGCGCTTTCGCGAACGGCAGCTGGAACGCAATCGGCGCATCACGGGCTGGGTGCGCGACACGCTGGATTTTCTCGCGCGGCGCAACGACTCGGAAACCGAGCGCGCGTTCGTCACCCACCGCACGATGTGCGACGTCCGCTGGATCGATCCTCACATCGATCCCAACGGCCGTAAACCGAATTGGTGCTATCTCGGCGATCCGAAGACGGTGAACGTCGGGCCGGTTGGCCTCGCGCGCTTCTCGACGCTGCGATCGTGGCTCTCGCAGTGGTCGTTCGACGATTCGAACGCCAAGGGGCCGCTCAATGCGACCAACGTCCGTCACGTGCCCGTGCTGCAGATCGAAAACATGGCCGACGATGCCGTGCCGGCGACGCACAACCCGATCATTCGCGACGCGCTCGCTACCAGCGATAAAGAATACGTCCGCATCGAGGGCGCGACGCACTACTATCTCAACCAGCCCGAACAGTTGCGGCAGTGCATCGAGACGCTCGTCGACTGGAGCCGGCGCAAGGGCTTTCTACAGCACGAGGCATAGGTGAAGCCGTGAGCCAACGCGCCGCGGTTTGCAGCGTCGTCTTTTCGTTTGCGGCGGCGTTCGCGGCGTACGCCTATTCCGCGCCGCTGGGTCCGGGGACGTGGGACACCGCCGAATTGCAGACCGTGCCGTACATCCTCGGCATCGCCCACCCGACCGGTTTCCCGTTCTACACGCTCGCGGGTTGGCTGTTCACGCACGTGTTTGCAGTGGGCAGCATCGCTTGGCGGATGAACGTGCTCTCGGGATTGTGCGTGGGCGTCGCGGCGGCGGCCACTTCGTTGATCGCCCTATTGCTCGGCGCTGGTGCTGTTGAGGCGTGCCTTGGATCGCTGCTGTTCGCGTGGTGTTCGGCGGTGTGGAACAAGGGATCGCATGCCGACCCACACGCGATGTCGCTGATGTTCGTCATGCTGGTGCTTGCGTTCGCCGTGCTCTACGTGCGGCGCGGAGCGCCGCGCTATCTGCTCGCTGCATGTGCGTGCGGCGGCCTCGGCCTTGCCACGCATCCCGAAGTACTCTACAGCCTGCCGGCAATTGCCGTTGCCGTTTGCGTCCGCCGTTGGCCGCGCTGGAATGTCATTGCGTTCGCCGCTGCCGTGCTCGTGCTGCCGCTGGCGTTCTACGCGTATTTGCCGCTGCGGTCGGCTTACGTCGTCGCGCATCACCTCGATCCGAACGCCGCGCCGCCGATCTTCGGCACGGTGCCGAGCGAATTGGACGCGAACCACGCGAGCACACCGGCCGGGTTTATCGACGAAGTTTCGGGGCGGCAGTTCGGCGCATCGAATGCCGCGCTCACGCTTTTCGACGTGCGCAAGTACCCGGCCGCATTTGCGTACTGGTGGCAGCAGTCGTACGCGCAGATCCCGCCGTTCGCGATTATCCTCGGCGGTATCGGCGCCATCGGTTTGCTGGTGCGTGACTGGCGGCTAGCGGCCGTCGTGTTCGCCGGGACGTTCGGTGTCGTGCCGTTCGTCTACGCCTTCAAGGCGGTCGAAGGCGACCCGAATCGCTACTTCTTACCATCGTTCGCGTTGATGGCGGCGTTGGCGGCGGCGAGTTCGCGGCTGGCGATTCCACGCACGGAGCAAGGCGCTCGGTCGATCTTTGTCTCGATCGTGCTCTTCGGAGCGGTCGCGCTGCAGTGGATGGACAACAGCAGCTCGCTGAACGGGCGGTACGACAGTGGCGGGCAAGGCACGATCGACACGGTCCGGCGCGACATTCCCGACGGCGCGATCGTCGTCGCGATTTGGGTCGACGCGACACCGCTCGAATACGCGGAATTCGTCGACCAGTCACTCGGAACACGTCTGATCGTGCCTGGCTGGCCCGGCGAGTTCATCGACCGCTATGCGGCGTGGGAGAAGGTGAAGCCGGTGTACATCTTTGCCGACCCGCACGCGATGGACAACATCCACGCCAACTTTTCACCGAAGTCGATCAGCGACGTCGTCAGTTCGGACGGCTACCATCACATCGTGCGCGTCCTAAGTACGGCCGGAGCTTTGCATTAACCAGGCTACGACGAGCAAACCGTCGCCGGGACATCAATACACTCTAGACGCTGACAAACGGTTTGCCGGGCGCCGCGCGCAGTGCTTCGGCCGCACCTTCGGCAAACGGCACGCCCTTCGGAATCAGGATCGACGCCGAGCGCACGTATTGCGATTCGGGATCGAGCGCAATCGGCGGCTGGCCGCCGTCGGCGAGTGCTTCGGCCGCGCGCAACAGCGTGCGACGCGCGGCGATGATCGCCGCGTCGCTGGTACCGAGGCGTTCGTTCGTGCGGTCGACGATGCGGCCCATGCTCTCTTGGAGTGAGGCGTCTTGCATCGAGATGCCCTTCACGCCGCTAAACGATTTCTTGGCGCGCTGCGCCGAGCGGTCGATGAGGAAATGGTTGTCGCGATTAGCTTTCGGACGGAACGTGCCGGGAATGTACTCGACGTGGATCCCCATGCCGTCGTCCATCGCGGCGACCTCTTCGGTCGATAGCGGACGTGAGGGTTCGTAATTGATGCTCCACGTCCAGCAATTCTCATCATCCATCGGCACGAAGGCGTGCGCGCCGATCACGTTGGCCCCGAACGGCGGGATGATCGTATACCACGGCATGATGAAGGGCGTGATGCGCCAGTAGTCGTTCGCGTCGTCCGCATCGCGGCGCGCGCCGATCAAGAGTCCGCTCTTGGAATCCTGAATTTCGAACTTCGGCCGCGTATCGGCTTTGAGGTACACGTTGCCGTGCGCGCCTTCGTGCATCGGATCGTCATCGAGGTTGAAGCGATGCAGCGTCGAGACGTGGCTCGAGTCGATGCCGCCTTCGAGCGCTTGTAGATAGTTGCACTCTTGAATGCGCTTCGATACATAGCGGTTCGCTTCGGGCAGCAGCGCCCACTCGAGTTCCGGCGCGGGCGGTTCGAATTCGGGCGGCCCCATGTAGGCCCACAGCACGCCGCCGCGTTCGATCATCTTGTAGGCCGCGACGCGAACCTTGTCTTTGAAGTTGCTCTCGTCGGGCTCTGAGGGCATGTCGACGCACTTGCCGTTGATGTCGAACTTCCAGCCGTGATAGGCGCAGCGGATGCCGCACTCTTCGTTGCGCCCGTAAAAGAGCGACACGCCGCGGTGCGGGCAGAATTCTTGGATGAGACCAAAGTCGCCGTTGGAATCGCGGAAACCGAGCAGCTCCTCACCGAGCAATTTGATCTGCACCGGATCGCAATCCGGGCCCGGCAATTCGCGTGAGAGCATCGCCGGAATCCAATAACGGCGGAACAACTCGCCCATGGGCGTGCCGCGGTCGGTTTCGATCAGGGTTTGTTGCTGGGTTTGGGTCAGGGCCATCCCCGGTACTTTGACGGGCTAAGGGCCGTTCCTTACCCGGCGACGGCGGCCTTGATCTGGGGAACGACCTGGCTGCCGAGCAGGCGGATGTTGTTCATCGTGAGGTCGTGCGGGAGCGTGCCGAACTGGATCGTCATCAGCAAGTTGCCGAAGCCGATTTGGCGCTGCGCGTCGATCAGCTTTTCGCGCACGGTCTTCGGGCTACCGACGATGAACGCGCCGCTGTCCAGCAGTTCCTCGAGCGTGCGGTCTTTGGCGAGGCCGGCTTTGGCCTGCATCACGCCTTTCATCGAGGTCAGCGTGAGATAGCCGGGCGGTAAGAGCATCTCCATCGGTTTCTTGAGGAACTTGTTGACGAACGCTTCGGCGTGCGGCCGCGCCTCTTCGCGTGCCTGTTCGTCGGTTTCCGCGACGTAGACGGGCACCGACCAGCCGAGCTGATCGGGCGTGGCCTCATAGCCTTGCTCGCGCGCGACGTCTTTGTACATCTGCATGTAGCGCGCGACGGCACTGATCGGGCTGAACGTCTGCAAGTACGTGTAGCGATGTTCTTTGGCGGCGGCCCAACGGATCGTCTCGCTCGAACCCTGCGAGGGGATCCAGATTTGCGGGTGCGGTTCCTGATACGTGCGCGGCCACGTGTTCACGTATTCGTAATCGTAGTATTTGCCTTCAAAGCGAAACGGTCCGGGTTCGGTCCAGGCGCGCACGATGAGGTCGTGCGCCTCGTGAAAGCGGTCGTGCGATTCCGTCGGGTTGACGCCCGAGGAGTGATATTCCGAGCCGATGCCGCGCACGAACCCGGCGATGAGACGGCCGCCGGTGAGTTGATCGATCTCGGCAAACTCTTCGGCGATGTTCAGGGGGTTGTTCACCAGCGGGAGCGCGCGGCCGAGTAGTGCGAGCCAGCCTTTCGTGCGTCGCGCGAGCGCACCGGCGAACACGCCGGGTACCGGCATGAGGCCGTAGCCGTTTTGATGGTGCTCGTTGACGCAGACGCCGTCGAAGCCGTTCGCGTCGGCGTACTCCAGTTCGTCGAGAAAACGGTTGTAGAGCGCATAGCCGGCTTTGCGGTCGAAGTAGCGGTTCGGCAACGTCACCCATGCCGCCGGATACGTGTCGGCAAACGACAAGTCCAGATCGACGTAGGGCATCAAGTGGAAGGCGAGGATGCGCATGCGGCTACGGATAGTCTCCCGGAATCTGCGGGAACGTTTCGAACTCAACGTTGGCGAGGATGCCCTCGACCTTTTGCACTTTGCGGATGTAGATGTTCTGGATCAGCTCGCGCGTCTTCGGATCGACTTGAATCGGGCCGCGTGGGCTATCGAGCTTGAGCCCTTTGAGCGTGGCGAGCGTCTTGTCCAAATCGAGCGTGCCGCTGTTCGCGCCGCCTTGCGCGGCGACGACGCGGTCGATCGCCGACATGATGTCGTAGCCGCCCTCGGCCATGAAGTCGGGGTTCTTGACGCCGTTGGTGGCGACGCGGTGGTACGCGGCGAGGTAGGCCTCGTTCAAGCGCGACTTGTGGGTCCATGAATATTGCGCGCAGCTGATCACGCCAAGGGCGTAGTCGCCGATTGCGTCGAGATCGAGCTCGTCGACCGTTGCGCCGTTGACGATCGTCTTAATGCCCGCAGCTTCGAAGCCGGCAAGCTTGCTGGCTTTAAAGAACGCGACGGACGGTGAACCCGCCACGATGAAGGCAAAGTTCGCCTCGGGTTTTGCATCCTTTACGCGTTGCATGTACGAGGTGAAGTCGTTCGCGGTAACCGGAACGTGCAGATCGCCGAGGACTTTCCCACCGCCGTTGCTGATGAATACGCTGCTGAAGACTTTATCGGATTCGATGCCCGGCGCGTAGTCGGAGGTGACGTTGTAGACTGATTTGATGCCGCTACGGCCGGCCCAGATCGCGAGCGGCGCCGTGTTCTGCTGGATCGAGGCGCCGAAGCGGAAGCTGTACGGCGCGTTGGTGAGGATGCCGTTCGTTGCGGCGTTGACGATAAAGAACGGCACCTTGGCCGCTGTCGAAACGCGCATGATCGCGATGGCATCGGGCGTGAAGATGCTGCCCATCAGGAAATCCACGTGTTCGGATACGACGAGTTCTTGCGCTTGCCGGGCCGCGACGTCGGGCGCGGGGCCCGTGTCGTCGCGCCGGATGATCTGCACCTTGCGCCCGCCGACGAGCTGGTTATGCAGCGCGAGCCATGCGGAGATCGACGCATCGAGCGCGGGACCGGCCGTCGGTGACGAACCGGTGTACGAGTACACGATGCCGATGCGGATCGGCGGCTGATCGGCCGCGCCGGACGCGGCGGGGATCAGCACGAGCGTCGTAACGAGCGATGCGAGCGCGAGCGCGATGCGCGAGAACATAGATGGTTGCCTCGGATTTCTGTTCAGGTGAGTTGGACGGGGATGCTTTGGAAGCCGCGAAAGCGCGCGCGCCCGCCGCGCTTGGGTTGCCCGCGCAACCGGTAGGCCGGAAAACGCCGCAGGAAGCGGGAGATGCCGATACGCCCTTCCAGCCGGGCGATGTGAAGTCCGGCGCATTGATGCGGTCCGGATGCAAAGGCGAGATGGCGATTCGGTGAACGCCGCACGTCGAGCGTGTCGGGATCGGGAAACTGCTCGGGATCGCGATTCGCTGCGCCGATGCACAACGTGATCGGCGTGCCCGCCGGCAACGGCACGCCGCCGACAATGGCGTCGGTCGCCGTCATGCGGTTGCCGAGCTGGTTGGAACTATCGTAGCGCAAGAATTCCTCGATCGCGCTTTCGATCGGCGCGGACTCGTCGATGAGCCGTTGCTTTTGTTCGGGCCAATCGAGGAGTGCCGCGAGCCCGTTGCCGATCAGGTTCGTTGTCGTTTCGTGGCCGGCGTTGAGCAAGAAGATGCAGTTGTGCAACAGCTCGCTTTCGGTCAACCGTTCGCCGGTGTCTTCGCCGTGAAGAAGCCGGGTCAGCACGTCGCTTTCCGGATCGCCGGGGTGTTTGCGGCGGTCCGCGACGAGGATGCGCAGATAGGCGAGGAACTCGTCGACGGCGCGGTTGCCGGCGGTTTGGGCTGCCGGTGATACCGATGGTTCGAGCGCGCTTAGAATTGCGGTCGACCAGTCGCGTAGCGGTGCGCGCTCGCCGTGCGGTACGCCTAACAGGTTGCCGATCACTTCGATCGGGATCGTCGAGGCGAAGTCTTCGATGAGATCGACATCGTCTTTGGCGGCCAGTGCGTCGAGCAAGGCGTCGACCATCGCGATGAGGCCGGGTTCGAGCGCCGTGACGGCCTTTGGCGAGAGCGCGCCGATGATGATGCGGCGCACGCGCGTGTGCAGCGGTGGATCGTTGAAGACGAGACTGGTGGTGTGATGCTCGTACAGTAGCGAATCGGTGCCGTACTTCGGCCCGTACTCGACGTGCTTGTCGGAGCTGAACGTCTTGGTGTCGCGGTACACGGCTTGCAGATCGGCGTAGCGCGTGAGGAAGTACGAGCCGTCGCCTAGACGCAACACGGGATCGAACGTGCGCAGCGCATGATAGTACGGGAACGGATCGTCGTAGAACGCCGGCGGCAAGGCGCTCAGGTCGAACGAGCGCGCGAGCTCGGCGCCGCTGCGCGTATCGTGCATGGCCGTTCTCTTTGCCGGAGGCTGAATTTCGGCCCTTCCGGCGAACCCGACCGGCGATGATGACGCTCTTGAGAACGCTCCTCGCGCTGCTTCTGTTGGCCGGTCCCGCTTCGGCTCAGACGCTGGTCAAGCTGCAAGTCGCGACTACGCCGAACGATTCCGGCGCCGAAGTCTTTTACGCACAAGACATGGGGTTCTTCAAGAAAGCCGGGCTTGACGTTGAGATCACGACGCTCAACAACGGCGGTCTCATTTCGGCCGGCGTTGCTGCCGGAACGTTCGATGTCGCACAATCGGCGGTTTCGTCGGTTGCATCCGCGCATGAGCGTGGCATCAACTTCGTGATTATCGCGCCGGCGGCGCTGTGGACGTCGGATCGTCCGACGTCGGCGCTCGTTGTTGCGAAGAACTCACCGCTCGCGAGCGCCAAGGACTTCGATGGCAAGACGATCGCGGTGAATGGTTTACGCAACGTGACGCAAGTTGGACCGGAAGCGTGGATCGAGCAAGGCGGCGGGAATCTCGCTAGCGTGAAATTTCTGGAATTGCCGTTTGCCGATATGCCGGGCGCAGTTGCTGCGGGCCGCATCGATGCCGCGCAAATTTCGGAGCCCGCGCTTGACGCCGCGGTAAAAGCGGGCGGCATGAAAGCCATCGCCGCGCCGTACGACGCGATCGCCAAGCGGTTTCTGCTCGCCGGCTGGTTCAGCACTACGGTTTGGGCACAGCAGCATCCGGATCTCGTGAAGAAATTCGCGGCGGCGATGCTCGAGACGGCGCGTTGGGCGAACGCGAATCCGGTTGCTTCGGGCAAGATTCTTGAAAAATATACGAAGCTGCCGGTGTCACCGACTATGGCGCGGGTGCTTTATCCGGAGCGGATGATTCCGAGCGAAGCGCAGCCGCTTATTGATGCGTCAGCGCGTTACGGGGCGTTGAAGAAGACGTTTCCGGCTAGCGAGATTTTTCCGAGTCCCTGACGGGCGTGATCGTGGCTGTCCTTCGACGGAGCCTGTCCTGAGCGTAGTCGAAGGGCGCACTTCGTGCGCTGCGCTCTGGATGACAGATGAGAGGGGATCGCTACGTTCCGGGTGTGCCGTAGTGCGCGATGAGCGCGTCGAGGGCTTCGCTTACGATGGTGTAGTTGGCCGGGCCGATTAGCGTCGCGACGGCTTCTTGTTTGGCTTGCGCTTTGTCGAGCACGCCTTCGTAGAGGCGGCGGCCCTTCGGTGTGAGGCGGAAGAGCGTGCCGCGCTTGTCGGTGGGGTCGGGCTTCTTTGCGACGTGTCCGTACTCGACGAGGTCCATCATGCTTTGGCTCACTTGGGAGCCGAGGAGATGCATGCTGCGCGCGATGGCGAGCACGCGGCCTTCGCCGTGGGCGTGCAAGTGGCCGAGGATCCGCAGCGATGTGAGGGGCAGGTTCAGCCCCGAGACGAGTTTCTTATCCACGCCGCGGTCGAGGATGCGGCTCAGGACGCTGACTTTGTAGCTGAGAAAGTCTTCGTTACGCATCGACCGAACGTCGATGGGAGCTCGTTTACTCATTGAACGACCCTTTCGCGATCACCGAGGAGAAACTATGCTAGGAGCCGATCTTATGGCGGCAGCCGTCGAACGCCAGGGCGTTCGCACCGTTTTCGGGCTGCCCGGCCATCTCGAGGCGTTCTTCGGAGCGGTCGAGCGGCGCGGCATGCGGCTCGTCCACATGCGCCACGAGAGCCCGGTCGTTCTCGCCGCCGACGCGTACGCGCAGACACGGCGTTCGCTGGGCTTCGCTTGCGTCACCTCGGGTCCGGGGTTGGCCAACGCGGTCGGTGGGATCGCCTCGGCGTACGACGCCGGGTCGCCGGTGATCATTTTTGCCGGGCGCAACCCGATCGCGATGCTCGACGGCCGGCCGCAGCAAGAACTCGATCACGTGCGGCTGGTCCGCTCGATCACGAAGTGGGCGCAGGTCGTGCACGATCCCGCGCGGCTCGGTGAGTACATCGAGACGGCGGCGCGCATCGCGCTCTCCGGCGACCCGGGTCCGGTCCTGCTGGAAATTCCGCGCGACGTTTGCAACGCCACGGTCGATGAGGCCGCCGCGCAAGCATCACTCGGGCCCGTGATCCGCGCGCACGCGCCCGGTCCTGCTGCGGAAGACACGGCGCGTGCCGTTGCGCTGCTGGCCGGCGCGAAACGTCCGTTGATCGTTGCCGGGCGCGGCGCGTACTGGTCGCACGCCGGTG